>NZ_QUEM01000099.1 GCF_003477995.1 Bacteroides sp. OF04-15BH | reverse complement strand
AACGCCAAGTACGCCCGTGAACCGGAAATGCTCAACATCGAAATGAAAGACTTCTTGGAGAATGAAGATACGTCCGACTTCTCACATACCCGGATGAACATCTATTTCCGGGAACTGGGGAATGAAAGCCCGCTATTGGTGAAACTGATAATGCAGAGCATCTACAAGAACAATGACCGGAAAGTGCGCCACTTGGGTAGCAAGCGTTTCGGCATACAGTTCTTAATCAAGGGGATTTACACCTATAACGGGATGCTCTATGTACACACGCAGACAAAGAACAGTTCCAACGTGCCTTTCGATACCGACTTCATCAAGTTTAAGATAACCGATAAGAAAGTACCCAAGCGCACGGCTATTCAGGAAACGGTGCTGGATGCGGTACGTAGCTACAACGAGGTGATAGAGATTGCAGGAAAAAGTACCGTGCGCACGGTGTACGCCCTGCCGAAGTTCACCATTCCTGACGACAAGCTGCTGGTCGTGGAACTCTACGAGAAGAACGGCGGGCGGCATCAGACCATACGGGTGGAGAACGCCGACATCGTGAACGCAGAAGTGATTGACGAACTAAAAATCAAATAGGGAATGAAAAGACACATCTTTATAATGATGCTCTTTGCGCTGTGCCTGACCTCGTTTCAGGCACATGCGCAAAGATACCTGCCGGGCATGAAAGGCTTGCAAGTCACGGCGGGCATGGCGGACGGGGTGCATTGGAACTCCGACACGGATTTTGCCTACCACATCGGGGCGGCGTACAGCGTTTACACCAAGAACGCCAACCGCTGGGTGATTGGCGGCGAATACCTGCACAAGAAGTATGACTACAAGGATATGCAGATACCCGTGGAACAGTTCACCGCAGAGGGCGGCTATTACCTGAAATTCCTATCGGACAGGCGAAAGACTTTTTTCCTTTCATTGGGATTGTCGGCTCTCGCCGGGTACGAAACAAGCAACCGAAGCGAAAAGCTGCTGCCGGACGGCTCTACCTTGCTGGATAAGGATTGCTTCATCTACGGCGGTGCGCTGACGCTGGAACTGGAAGCCTACCTGACCGACCGGATAGCCTTGCTTGTCAGTGCAAGGGAACGGGCGTTGTTCGGCTCGGACATAGGCAAGTTCCACACGCAGGTATCTTTGGGACTGAAATTCAT
>NZ_QUEM01000098.1 GCF_003477995.1 Bacteroides sp. OF04-15BH | reverse complement strand
CATTCGGTTGAGGTGGTTCACGATGTGGTTCATCCACTCGCTGTTTCTTGTCATTACTTCATTGCTCATAGTTGTCTCGTTTTATTGTTGATACTTACGTTACTCGGTTTACTTGCTGCTTTGGATTAAGTGGCTGTTGTATATTGACAGCCTAACCTGTGCGCTTGCGAAAGCGCATGTCCTTTTTCTTGTCCTCCACTACTGCTACGATAGCCATCACGTCCTCCGGCTTGTAGTAGGTCTTGTGGCTGATTTGCGTATAAGCCAAAGTTCCGTTGTCCCGAAGCGTCTGCACTGTCCGTGGGCAGATGTTGAGCGTCTGACACACGTCCTGCGTGTCGAGCCACTTGTTCATGGTCTTGTCCTCACTGCGCTCACGGATTCTGTCCATGCGCTTCACGAAGTTCTCCAACTGGGCATCAAGATAGTTGAATGCCTCTTCCTCGAATACGATGAATCCCATACTTTTCTTTTTTCTAAGTTAATACTATGTTATATGTCGCAAAGCTCCACGCATATGCTGTGCTCCACGTTTGTGAGTGCAAAGATAAGGCACGGCAATCTAAAAACAAGCGTTTTCAATTTCTGTGGCAGTATGTTGCCGGGGTTTGCCGACTTCAACGCCAAAAACAACAAGAAAAACTTGCACGACTGCAACGAATACATGAACAATGATGAGTTGAGAAATACGTTGAAGTTCTCACAACTATCTCGGTATGCAAATAAGCAAGCCACAACTAAATTGCCACGTTACACCCAATCAGTTGCATGGCTGCACTCAGTACACTTACTTTGCACCCGACAATCGGTCAATGGTGCAAACCGTGACCACTATACTAACAAATAAAACAGCATAAGCTATGGCAAGAACAAAAGATGCAGTCTTGGCTCCTGGGCAAAAGGAGCTGATGGAAAAAGAGTATTTGGATTTTGTTAAACCATCTACGTATGGCAACAAAGCCAATCCAAGTAGTTGTAATTCTCTCTATGATGATGTAGAGAACCCAGAGTTGAGAGCAATTGTAGAGAAAGTTGCTGCAACAACTCCCTATAGAGAGGAAACATCAACGAACGAGGCTCAATCGCCACCGAATCCGCAGAAGCGCATCAGTGGCAAGCAGCGCAAGGCGACATTGGAGGAGTATCAGCAGACCTTCCTCCA
>NZ_QUEM01000097.1:278-1290 GCF_003477995.1 Bacteroides sp. OF04-15BH | reverse complement strand
GCGGACGGATTACGCCGGGCAAAAGGCTGGCGGTTATCCTCCTAATGTTCTTCTTTTTCGGCGGCTTGTCTATCTACATCACCGTTTCATCAATCTACAATATCGGGAAACGGGACGGGCAAAGGCTGCAAATAGAACACATCAGACAACTGCCGTTGCACGGCAATGACACAACCCAAAGTATCAACCCGTTAAACAGACCGCAATATGGAAGAAGTACAGAAGAATGAGAACGGCACGACCGCACCGCAGGCGGACGGGAAGCCGAAAAAGGAAAATAAGCCCAAACGGGAACTTACCCCGCAGCAGGTGCAGCAGCGCAGGAAAATGATAGTCTTCCCGCTGATGTTCCTTGCCTTTGCAGGGTGCATGTACCTGATATTCGCACCCTCCGGCAAAGAGGACGTGAACGTGGAAAGCGTGGGCGGCTTCAACGCCGACATACCCCTGCCCGCAGAGGACGGGATTATAGCCGACAAGCAAAAGGCTTACGAGCAGGCGGTGACAAGCCGCAAACAGCAGGACAAGATACAATCCTTGCAGGACTTCGGTTTCACGCTGGATGATGATACGGAAGAACCACAAGAGGAAATCAACCTGCTGCCGGAAGAAGATCCGAAGCCACAAAGGGGCGGCGGTACTTCTTCACGGGCGGCTTACCGGGACATCAACCGCCAGTTAAGCACGTTCTACGAAACGCCCCCTGTGGACGAGGAAAAAGAGGACTTGAAACGGCAGGTGGCGGAACTGACCGACCGACTGAAACAGCAGCAGAACGCCACGCCTACGGCTGACGACCAAATGGCACTCTTGGAAAAGTCCTACGAGCTGGCGGCAAAGTACATGAACGGGCAGGACGGACAAAGGGGGCAGATTGCCCAAATACCGACAGCCGGGCAGAACGGCGGCGGCATCGGCACTCCGGCTATTCCGGTGCAGGCTATCCGGGAAACGACCATTTCGGGATTGCAGCAGCCCATGAGCGATGCCGACTTCATCCGGGCTTACAGCC
>NZ_QUEM01000097.1:0-268 GCF_003477995.1 Bacteroides sp. OF04-15BH | reverse complement strand
CCGACTTCATCCGGGCTTACAGCCAGCCACGAAACTACGGCTTCAACACGGCGGTAGGCACGGGGTACGCTATGGGAAAGAACACGGTAGCCGCCTGCATACACCAAGACCAAACGCTGGTGGACGGGCAGGCGGTGAAACTACGGCTGCTCGAACCCATGCAGGCGGGAAATATCGTTGTGCCGAAGAATACCCTTGTGGCGGGGACGGCAAAGGTGCAGGGCGAACGGCTCGACATACTGGTGTCCTCGATTGAGTACGCTGGCAA
>NZ_QUEM01000096.1 GCF_003477995.1 Bacteroides sp. OF04-15BH | reverse complement strand
ACGGTAGCCTGCGAGAGGTTGCCGTGTTTGAGTTTGGCACTAAGACTACGGAATCCGTCTGCGAGCCAGAGACTCGGATTAAAGTTGAAGTAATGGACTGAACTGTTCGGAAAAGTAAGTTCAGACTTGACGCCACGGCTGTCCAATAGCATCAGCCGTATGGAATCCCCAGAGAAATCCTGCCAACGGTAATAACCTTGCAGGTCTGAGTTCAAAGGCGCAGTCTTGAACCACAGTTCGCTTCCGCTGACTCCTCCGGGCGTTTGCGCGAAACTGCCGAGAGCGAAGCCTAACAGTAACAAAGAAGTAAACTTTCTCATGCGCTGTCAATTTGGAGTGTTTGAAAAATATAAAAAACGTATGCCTCTGCCGCGCAGGGAGAGACCAGTGAGAGAGAACGGACTGTTACTACGGAGAAGAATTGTGATATAGGCTTGCTCCGTAAGGTCCTATTGTCACGTGGCAGGCCAATAGGCTTTACCACCAAACTAATGCTGCAAATATACAAAAATAATCTTAATAAACGGATATTATCTTTAAGAAATTTGCTGGTTTGGTGTTTTTTTCTTATGATTTCGGTCAATTTTGCAGAAATCTTTTACATCTGTTGTATGTACTGGAGTTAGTTTGGCAAAAATTCACAAATGGTCACGGCTTCAGTTTCTTATGTTAAAATGTAAATCATGGTTTGAAACTGTACACACTCGGGGTACAAATGAAAGCACTATATGCTTGTGTCGGAAAGGTATATATGAGCTGATGGTAGAGTCATCATCAACAACAATGGCCCTGATTTGATAAACTCAGCAGGAATACTTGCTATTCATTTTTTGATGGGGTTATGTTCACAAGTTTGAGATTTCATGTAAAAAAGTCCTAATTTCTATATTTCTCTTCTTGTAAATTATGGGATATTAAGAAAAATATCGTATCTTTGTCGCAAATTTAGGCGTTCTTTGTATATTGCAAGGTTGTGAAAGAAAAAGAATATAGCTCGTTTCTAAATCGTTAGCAGTTACATTCTTCATAGTGCTTAACTCGCTGATATTCAATCAATAAAAGTTTTTACTGTGACTCGCAAGGTGGAATGTCAGGTTCTTTTTAATACCGCATATATCGGCAATCTCTTTCAGGTAGGCGTTTAGCTTCTGATTGCTGATTACGGGAAGTATCTTGCCGTCCGGCAACTTGCCCTTGTACTTCTTCAAAATCATCTTGGGAATATCCAGCAGGGGAACATTCACGTCCGTATTCGTCTTTTGCCGCTTGGTGATTATCCAAAGGTTGCCGTCAAAGGACTTTT
>NZ_QUEM01000095.1 GCF_003477995.1 Bacteroides sp. OF04-15BH | reverse complement strand
TGGAGAGTGTAAACTAAACTGTGTCAAGCTACAATAAAAGTAGTTTAACACAGTTTTTATATTATGGACAACTTAGAAATTGATTACAAGAAAGCAGCTCAGCAGTTGCGTAGTGGTGAAGCCTTATTTGGCAAGGACGGAGCATTAGCTCCATTGTTAGAGCGTATTCTCAACTCAGCTCTCGAAGGTGAGATGGACGCTCATTTAAGTGAAGAGGAACGCTCTTCCGGCAACCGTCGTAATGGTAAGATGAGTAAGAAGGTTCAAACAAAATATGGTGAGGTCACTATAGAGACTCCTCGTGACCGAGACGGAACTTTCCAACCTGAGACCGTAAAGAAGCGTGAGACTATTCTTGCCAATGGCATGGCAGACCAGATTATTGAGATGTACGCCATGGGCACCAGCACACGTGACATCAGCAGCTACTTTGAGCGTGAGTTCAACACAACTCTATCAGCCGATACTATCAGCTCTATAACAGACCGTGTATTACCCGAAATCACCGCCTGGAAGTCTCGCATGCTCGATCCTGTATATGCCATTTGCTGGCTTGATGCTATCCATTATAAGGTAAAGGATGAGAATGGCAGAGCTGTCACACGAGCCATTTACAACATTCTTGGTATCAACAAGGAAGGCCAAAAAGAACTGTTAGGTATGTATGTGTCTAAGAGTGAAGGAGCTAACTTCTGGCTAGAAGTTCTTACGGATCTTCAGAACCGTGGTGTTCGAGACATCTTGATTTGTTGTATTGATGGTCTCAAAGGCTTCCCAGATGCCATCCAAAGCGTATTTCCTGAGAGTTCTGTGCAGCTCTGTATTGTCCATCAGATACGCAATTCTATCAAGTATGTTGGCAGTAAGCATCAAAAGGAGTTTATCAAGGATTTAAGAACAGTATATGGTGCAGTAAACAAAGACTCCGCTGCTGCTAATTTAGACCTGTTAGAGTCTAAGTGGGGAGAGATGTACCCAATTGTCATCAAGTCATGGCGTGACAATTGGGAACGTCTGACAGAGTATTTCCAATATACTCCAGCCATCCGTAAACTCATTTATACGACCAATACGGTTGAGGGGTATCACAGACAGGTAAGAAAGGTCACAAAGACTAAAGGGGTCTTTCCTACGGATAATTCTTTGGAGAAGCTTGTGTACTTAGCTTACCGCAACATCCGTAAGAAATGGACTATGCCACTGGCAAATTGGGGACAAATTTCTCAACAATTGGCAATAAAATTTGGAGATAGATTTAAAATTATGTAACTTTGCAGCCGAAAAGGTTTCCCTGCTGGGGGCATGCCCCCAGCAGGGAGTGGGAATGAAAGTTAAGAACAAGCCTTGACACAGTTTAAATTACACCCCCG
>NZ_QUEM01000094.1 GCF_003477995.1 Bacteroides sp. OF04-15BH | reverse complement strand
GGTTGTGTCAGATAAACTGTGTCAAGGTTAGTTTTATCCCTAAAAACTCATCGGTCGGGGAGCGCCCGCGCGGCAAGGGGCGGGACCACCCGTCCCGACGAGCGCAAATTTACATCAACTGAAACCTCTCTCCAAATTTTATGGCTAATTGTTGTGAAATTTCCGCCCAGTTGGCTAATGGCATGGTCCATTTTTTACGGATGTTGCGATAGGCCAGATAAACGAGCTTTTCCAGAGCTGTATCATTTGGGAAGACTCCCTTGTTTTTGGTTACCTTCCGGATTTGACGGTGATACCCTTCTACCGTATTGGTTGTGTAGATCAGTTTCCGGATCATGGGCGTATATTGGAAATATTCGGTAAGGCGTTCCCAATTGTCTCTCCAGGATTTGATGACAATGGGATACTGTTCTCCCCATTTGGTTTCCAGACTGTCAAGCTGAGTTTCAGCAGCCTCTTTGCTTACAGCGGAATATACCCGCTTCAAATCGGCCAAAAACACCTTCTGATTCTTGCTGCCAACATACTTCAGGGAGTTGCGTATCTGATGAACGATACACAGCTGTACATTGGTTTCAGGAAAGACACTTTTGATGGCATCAGGAAAGCCCTTCAAACCGTCTATACAGGTAATAAGAATATCCTTTACACCTCTATTTTGGAGATCCGAAAGAACGCTGAGCCAGAAGTTAGAGCCTTCACTTTTAGATATATACATACCCAAAAGGTCTTTCTTTCCGTCCTTGCCTACTCCTAACACATTATAGATAGCACGGGTAACAGCAAAACCTTTCTCGTCCATGACTTTGTAATGAATGGCATCCAGCCAGACAATAGCATAGACCGGATCTAAAGAGCGGGAACGCCATGACTTTATTTCCGGAAGTACACGATCGGTTATTGAGCTTATTGTTTCCGCAGAAACACGGCAACTCAGATTCTCTTCCATCCAATCACTGATGGCACGCGTGCTGGTTCCCAAAGCATACATGCTGATTATTTTCTCGGCCATGCCTTCTGCAAGCATAGTCTCACGTTTCTTGATAAATTGAGGGTCAAAAGAACTGTCACGGTCACGAGGTGTCGAAACGGTCACTTCACCAACAGGTGTCTGAACCTGCTTCTGCATCTTACCGTTGCGGCGATTGCCGGCCTGACGGGATTCTTCCGTGAGATGGGCATCCATTTCACCTTCCAAGGCCGCATTAATGATATTCTCCAACAATGGGGCTAAAGCACCATCCTTGCCGAAAAGTGGTTTTCCGGCTTTTAACTCTTCCAATACTTGAGCACCAAGCTCGTTAAAATCCATACTGCTGTTCATAATTCTTTTGTGTCGTTACAAAGTTATGCTTTTTTTGTCATGACACAGTTTATATGACAGTCTC
>NZ_QUEM01000093.1:265-1539 GCF_003477995.1 Bacteroides sp. OF04-15BH | reverse complement strand
GTAATAGTTGAAAGCGGTCTTGTCGGCGAGGAACAGCGAGCGTTTGATGTTGCTTTCGATAGCCCCCTTGTCGGGTGAGAGCGTGAAGAAAAGTTCGTGGAAACGCCGCACGTGCGACTTGGCTTCCACGGGTCTGTTCTGCGCCATGTCCTGCGAGAGTGCCAGCATCAGGCTTTTGCCGTTGTCGAGGACGTATATCTTCTGCCGCTGCTTTTCGGCGAAGCTGTACGAGTTCCACACGGCAAAGCCCGTCACCAGTGCGCACAGGCAGATGAATACCAGCGCAAAGAGCCGGATTTGCCGGAAACTCGTTTCGATGTTCGTTAATGACTTAAATTCCATATACTAAATATTGATGTTGGTTATTTGAGTAGTTTCCCGGTTACTTTCCCGCTTGCCGCACCGACCGCCGCCCCGGCGATTGACCCAGCCCGTGCCACGTTGCGGTTATAGGCAGACGTACCGCCAGCCGACACTATCCAGCTTGCCACCGTTGGAATGGTGAAGTAGCCCACGATGCCGATAATCATAAAGATTACATACACGGTGCTGCTCCCGTCAGGAATGAAATTCGGGTCTGAAAGCTGCTCGATGTCTTTTTGTAGCATCAGGGTTTGTATGCGTGCCAGCACGCTGCTGAACAAGTCCGACACGGGTAGCCACAGGTAAATGGATATATAGCGTGAAATCCACTGGGTCAGCGTGCTTTGGAAACCGTCATAGACGGAAATCGCAAACGCCAGCGGACCCAGTATGCTTAACACGATTAGGAAGAACGTGCGCAGCGTGTCTATAATCAGCCCCGCCGCCTGAAAGAGCATTTCCAGCAGTTCCCTGAACCAGTCCCGGACGGACTTCTTTATATTGTACGCCGCCCTGTCCATATACATACCCGTCATAGTTACCATATCGGAGGGCGACCAGCCCAGTTCTTCCAGTTGCCTGTCAAATTCCTCGTCCGAAGCGAGGTAAGCCGTTTCGGGGCTACGCATCAGGGCTTCATATTCCAGTCGGTCTTTCTGTGCCCGGTATTCGTTCATGTCGAAAGTCTGCGTTTCCATAAGTTGGTTGCACCCTTTCACCACTGGCGACAATACCGTGTTGATAGTCCCCAGCACGAACGTGGGAAAGAACATGATGCACAGCCCCAGCGCAAAGGGACGCAGGAGCGGGTACACGTCTATGGGTTCGGCACGTGCGAGCGACTGCCACACTTTGGCGGCTACATAGAACAGCGCACCCAGCCCGGCTATTCCTTTGGCTACCCCCGTCAT
>NZ_QUEM01000093.1:0-255 GCF_003477995.1 Bacteroides sp. OF04-15BH | reverse complement strand
CCTTTGGCTACCCCCGTCATGTTGCTGCACAAGGGCATCATTTCATCGTACAGCACCCGCAACACTTGGTGCAGGTTGTCAAAATCCACCGCTGCTAATAACATAGGCATACCGATTTATATGTTACCAGTAGCGTTCATCCGCCGAGCCGTAAAGAGCCAGCACCCGGTCTGTGTCGTTCTTCTTCTTTGCCCGCAGGTAGGACACGGATATGTTCTTTCGGGTGTAGTAGTTCACGAGGTTGCGGTAGTTGAG
>NZ_QUEM01000092.1 GCF_003477995.1 Bacteroides sp. OF04-15BH | reverse complement strand
CCAACAATTATCTATGCGACTTCATGTCGCACCCACGGCGTGTCCAGGTGGTGGATGGCCACCGCCCTGCGCTGGGCGTTCACGCCCGTTCCGAGCATCGAGGTCGAGCCGAACAGCACACGCACATATCCCTCGTTCATCGCTTCGATCACCGCTTTCCTTGACTTCTCGCTCTTGCATTCCTGTATGAAGCGTATCTCGTGTGCCGGTATGCCGTGGTCTTCCACCAGCTTGCGCTTTATCTCGGTATATACGCTCCATTGTCCCGACTGGTACGTCCCCAGGTCCGAAAACACGAACTGCGTTCCTTTCTGTGCATCATACCTGCGGTAGTATTCCGCTATCATCCTTGCGCAGTGGCTCGCCTTGTTGTCCGGGTGGTCTTCATACGCCGGGTCTATCATGCGCATGTCCAGTGCCATCTTCCTTGCGTAGTCCGTGGCGATGAGCATCTTCGCCTTTTCCTCCGTTTCCGACAGCTTTCCGCGTCCCAGCAGCGTGGCGTCGCCCGTCTTGGCAAATTCCATCAGCCGTTTGATGAAATGTTCCTGGTCGGGCGTGGGAGGTATGTTGTGCAATATCTCGTTCTTGTGCGGACGGTCCACGCCCACATCCTCTGCCGTGCGGTAGTCCGTTATCTCGTTGTAGAACGCCGCCAGCTCCGGCACCTTGATGAAGTAGCGGAAGCGTTCCTTCTGTACGATGTTGTTCGTCACATTGAACTCAAAATCCGTCGTCTTCTTTGCGAAGATTGCCGCCCATGCGTCAAAGCATCGGATGTCCTGCCTTTCCAGCTCCTTAGGGCGCAGGTACTTGAAAAGCAGGTACAGCTCCGTCAGCGAGTTGCTGATGGTCGTGCCCGACAGGAACGTCGCCCCCAGATCCTTTCCCGTCCGCTCCTGAATGGTGCGGATGGCAAACAGGAGGTTCAGTGCCTTCTGGCTGCCTTCCGAGTTGCCCAGACCCGCCACACGGTCATGCCTTGTGTTGAATGTCAGGTTCTTGAACTGGTGCGACTCGTCCACGAAGATGTGGTCGATGCCCATCTGCCTGAAGTCCACCACATCGTCCGTCCTCGACTTTATCGCATGTTCCACCTTCTCCAGCTTGGCCTGCAGGTTGAACTAGCGTTTCTCCAGTCCCTTCAGCATCGCACGCGACACGTCCTTGCCCTGCGAGCGCAGCACTTCCAGATTTTCCTCTACCGTATCCAGCTCCGCCTGCAATATCCGCTGCTGCAGCTCCGGCGACTGCGGTATCTTCCCGAACTGGTCGTGGCTCATGATGATGCAGTCCCAGTCGTTGTTCCGTATGTCGTTGAAGAAGCGTACCCTACCGGATGCGGCAAAATCCTTTTCCGAGGCATACAGCACTCTTGCGTTGGGATATGCCGTGCGGTAGCATTCGGCTATCTCCCTTACATTCGCCTTCAGTCCGATAATCATCGGCTTGTGTACCAGCCCCAGACGCTTCATCTCGTGCGCTGCCACGCACATGATCAGCGTCTTGCCGGTTCCAATGGCTAAGCACAATGCGCCTTTCTTCCCTTTATGGAA
>NZ_QUEM01000091.1 GCF_003477995.1 Bacteroides sp. OF04-15BH | reverse complement strand
CCTTAATTCCGCAACACTATTATAAAATATTTTTTTTAAGTACCTGAGCAACAAAAAGTTGCTCAGGATTTTGCCATGTCAGAGGATTCACTTAACTTAGTGTTGCAAAAAAATAATCAAACAAAACCTCATCAGGCATGGCAAAAATACAAATAAAATCCGAGAAGCTCACTCCTTTTGGAGGAATATTTTCAATCATGGAGCAATTTGACTCCACATTGTCATCTGTAATCGACTCGACACTCGGTCTAAGGTGTAGCTCGTTCGGTTATCAGTACAGTGAAATCGTCCGTTCCCTCATGAGTATCTACTTCTGTGGTGGCTCATGCATTGAGGATGTCACTACTCATTTGATGAACCATCTCTCGCTCCATCCGACACTTCGTACTTGTAGTTCTGATACTATCCTCAGAGCGATAAAGGAACTGACGCAAGGAAACATCTCATACACATCAGATACGGGTAAGAACTACGATTTCAACACGGCTGACACACTCAATACCTTACTGCTCAATTGTATGTTTGCATCCGGCCAACTGAAAGAGGGCGAGATGTATGATGTTGATTTCGACCATCAGTTCATAGAGACTGAGAAGTATGATGCAAAGCCTACATACAAGAAGTTCCTTGGTTATCGCCCTGGCGTGGCGGTTATTGACGACTTGATTGTTGGCATTGAGAATAGCGATGGTAACACCAACGTTCGTTTTCATCAGAAGGACACGCTGAAGAGATTCTTTGAGAGATTTGAGCAGAACGGACTTACAATCAATCGTTTCAGAGCTGATTGTGGATCATGTTCCGAGGAAATCGTGGAGGAAATAGAGAAACACAGCAAATCCTTCTATATCCGCGCAAACCGCTGCAGTTCGCTCTACAATGACATCTTTGCTCTTAGAGGCTGGAAGACTGAGGAAATCAATGGCATTGAGTTCGAATTGAACTCTATTCTTGTTGAGAAGTGGAAGGGTAAAGCATACCGACTTGTGATTCAAAGACAGAAACGGATGGACGGTGTGCTGGATCTTTGGGAAGGAGAATACACATACCGTTGTATCCTGACTAACGACTATGAATCTTCCACAAGAGAAATTGTCGAGTTCTATAACCTTCGTGGAGGAAAGGAACGTATCTTCGATGATATGAACAATGGTTTCGGGTGGGACAGATTGCCCAAATCCTTCATGGCAGAGAACACTGTGTTCCTTCTTCTTACGGCACTTATCCGTAATTTCTACAAGGCCATTATCCACAGACTTGACGTAAAGAGGTTCGGACTCAATGCAACAAGTCGCATAAAAGCGTTTGTCTTCAGGTTTGTCTCTGTACCAGCCAAGTGGATCAGAACATCAAGGCGGTATGTGCTGAATATCTATACCTGTAATAATGCTTACGCAGATATTTTTCAGACTGATTTTGGATAACGCCTACAACTTATGGGTATGATACTGCGTATTGCCTCAAGTCGCATAGTGGGGCAAGGGGATATTGTGGGCAGAAGTGGGTATTTCAGCCTCAATTTATCTGCTAATTCAGTGATGAGAGGACGTTTAGACGCAAGAAGGACGCTGAAGAGCTTAGTTGCGGATTTGAGG
>NZ_QUEM01000090.1 GCF_003477995.1 Bacteroides sp. OF04-15BH | reverse complement strand
AGTTAAGAACAAGCCTTGACACAGTTTAAATTACACCCCCGAAAACTGCTTCGTTTTCCTCCTACTCGATTAGTGTTCCACCTGCTATAATGGTGCAAACACAAGAAACAACATCTTATTATTTCTTGATAAGCCTTTTGATTTCATTTGATTCGTTTGTCAACTTTCTTGCCAAGCTATCTTTGTATGCTGCTATCTCCACCATTTTATGATAACGAAAGATTGAATCTTCATAAACAGTAACACGACTTCTCACATCATCAATAACTTTCTCATCTCGGCAAACAGAGAAATGCTTTTCGATGTAGCGAATATTCGGGTCGTCAGATGGAAGAACCATTTTTAAGGCTCTATACTTCAAGTCTGCCTCCTCCCAATCTTGATGCGCTCGCCATTGGGTGAGATTGCCCCAAATGGAGAGAACAAGAGATAGAGCCAAGCCACCAATGAAAAGAAGAACAGACTTTGAAGTTGGCTCGAAGCGATGAGTCACTACTTTCTTCAGAGGTGTGTTATCCATTGCGTGAAGTTTGTCCTGCACAACTTTTGATGTGGCATTCAGCTCTTGTTTCACCTGATTAACAGTATCAAACAAGAGTTTACTTCGCTGTTCATCTTTGCTTGCTTCTTTTTTGGTAAGGTCGGTAAAAATGCAGATAGCTTCTCTTAATCTTACCAATTTATCAATAGCTTCCCCTTCTTTTACAGCCATAGCAAGAATAGCTTTTTCAAGTTTGCTAGTATCAACACTTACAGAGGCCGGAGTGCTTTCCGCCTCTGTATTCTTTGGTGAGGCAGAAAGTTCATCGACTTTTTGCTCCAATCTCTCAACTGTGCCGTAGATGGCTTCCAATAGTTCTTCTTTCATATTTCTTTTGTTGTTTGAATGGTTTGTAACTTGCATCAAAGGCTAAAGCCTCTTCTGCGTTTCTTCTTTTTCTTCTTGGATGATTCATCCTCTGGGAATTGCTCAAAGGTCTGAGCATTGGCTGGAGCAAAAAGTCCAATGGAAGAAATACCGCCCCAAGGATCCTGACTGCTCTCCGACATGAATGGCATCTGCTCATTCTTATGACAGTCCTACTCATATTGCTGAGCAGATTTGGCTCTTGCTGATAAAAGGTTCTCCGTTCCCTCAAATCTCGCATTCAGTTTGCCAAAGCTATAGTCTCGGCTAATCTGTGTACCCTTGAAACTATATCCGTCCTTGCAGAAACGGATGCCTTGAACCTTGGTTCGCTCCTTATCCTTATAGACAAACTCTAAGTGAATACCTCGTTTTGCAAGCTCGCTTTTGAACTCGTCCCAACTATCTGCCATTCTCAATGCGCTCTTTACAGCATTGTGAATCTCATATTTGGCTCGCTCAGCATTGCGTAACTTGCGAGTATTAGTATTGCTCTTGTCCGTTCCGTAGGTAAATCCATACTTGGATTTAAGAGCCTTGGTCACTTGCTCATTACGCCTGTAATCATTCCTGTCTGATATGAGCTTGCCCTCGTTATTGATGCGGTTATACACGATATGACAATGTGGATTGTCGGTATTGTGATGCCTTACGATAATGAATTGGGTATCGGTGATGCCCATCATCTGCATGTATTC
>NZ_QUEM01000009.1 GCF_003477995.1 Bacteroides sp. OF04-15BH | reverse complement strand
GCGGAATTAAATTTGCACATATTTAATTCCGCCAACAGGTTATAAAAAAAGTACAAAAAAATCGACGGGTGAGTGTAACATTTGTGCCACTCACCCGTCTTTATTATAGAGCAGATGAAAGAAACCAGTTTCCAGCACGATATACTCCCGTTGAAGGACAAACTCTTCAGAACGGCCTTACGAATCACATTGGATACGGCAGAAGCCGAGGACATTGTGCAGGAAACCCTTATCCGCATCTGGCACAAACGGGAAGAATGGAACAGCATGGATTCGATAGAAGCCTACTGCCAAACCATTTGCCGCAACCTGGCTCTGGACCGCGCAGCGCGACTGAGCAACCAGAACATCCGGCTGGAGGATGCCAGCAGCGACCCCGCCAGTGCACAAACCCCGCAGGAAACTCTCGAAAACAAAGACTATCTGCACATCGTGCGCCAGCTGCTCGAGGAACTGCCCGAGGCGCAACAGCAGGTTCTGGAACAGAGAGAAATTGAGGGGAAAAGCTATAAGGAAATTGCTCAGACTTTGCGGCTCACGGAAGATCAGGTGAAAGTGAACCTGTTCCGGGCCCGACAAAAAATTAAAAAACGATTCTTAGAGATAGAGATATATGGATTATAAATACATCGAACAGCTGCTTGAGCGCTACTGGAATTGCGAGACAACTCTTGAAGAAGAGGATATCTTGCGCACTTTCTTCTCACAGAAGGAAGTACCGGCGCATCTGCTTCGCTACCGTTCCCTGTTCACTTACGAACAGACGATCAAGAAGGCACGGCTCAGCGATGACTTCGACGAGAAAATCCTGAAACTCATCGAAAGCGAGGAGGCACCGGTAAAGGCGAAGACCATTAACTTCACCCAGCGCATACGCCCGCTCTTCAAGGCAGCGGCAGTCATTGCCATCCTGCTCACTCTGGGCAATGCCGCACAGCACTCCTTCAAGCAAGAAAACGCTCAAAAAGAATATAACTACGACCATTATCAGGACACTTACAAAGACCCTGAGGTGGCCTATGATCAGGTTTCCTATGCTCTGCAGATGGTAGCCAAGGGACTGAACGACTCGGTGATGACCGACTCAACAGCCGCCCTGAATACCAAAGCGGCAGGAAAGAACCGATAACCATGCGCCGTTTATGAAAAAGGCAACGCTCATGCTGGTATTGACCATGGCCGGAAGCCTGGCAGCCAGCGCGCAGGACTTTGCTTCGCGGTTTATGATGGACTTCAGCAAGGACACCACCATACATTGCCAGACCATCAGCCCGAAAATGATGGAAAAACTGGTTAACGTACACCGCAAGAACAATGAACGCGCAGAAGCCCGCCAACTGATTGCCAAACTCAAAAGTGCACGCATCATTCAGGGAGCAGACAAACCCAAATATTTTCTGCATGCCGAAAAGATGCTCAAGCACAACCGCCAGCGGTTTATCCCGCTCAATCAGTCTACGGCCCGGGGAAACAACCAGATTTTTGTCCGACGGAAAGAGGATTTCATCATCGAACTGATCATGCTGAACAAGGATTCGGCCGCAGGAACCTTCACGATTGTGAACCTCACCGGTGACATGGACGACGAGTTCATCCGGGTGCTTTCGGGCAACAAGTAAACAGAAATAATTTTTGCTTTATATATTAAAACAAGTTAGTGCTTAATAAAACAATCACGAAACTGTGAAGTTTCAATCTCTCAATTTTTTCATAACATACTAACGTGGGACAGGGCTGCCGCCGAGGCAGCCCTTTTCTTTTGCCCGCCACACCAAAATTTCATCATAATGAATGCAAAAAATCATCACAATCATCTGTTAAAATCATTATGATGATTTTTGAGAACGAACATACAGGCGTAAAATATTACATTCCTATTTCAATTCTTAATTTTAAGGCTAAAAGATTGAGGATAGTATTTTTATTATTATCTTTGTAGCATGTGAAATAGTTTTTCCAAACAAATACTCTTTTGATCCAATCAGAAACTAATATTAATAATCATTTATATCTATGAGAAAAATTACCTTTAGTTTCATTCTATGCTGCATGACCTTAGGGTCGGCCAATGCACAGCAGCCTTTGGGCGGCTTTCTGTATGGCATAGAATCACAGCCGGTGGGTACGGAATGGGAAGCCCCGGAAAAATTATCCTTGAACAAGGAACAACCACGCGCCTACTTCTTCTCTTTCGGTGACGTGGAAAGCGCCAAGAAGGTGCATCCGGAAGCCAGCAAATACTGGCAGGACTTGAACGGAACCTGGAAATTCCACTGGGCTCCGAATCCGGACGAACGCCCGAAAAACTTTTACGAGGCCAACTTCAACGCCGAAGGTTGGGACGACATCAAGGTTCCTTCTTGCTGGAATGTAGTGGGCATTCAGAAAGACGGCTCCCTGAAGTATGGTGTGCCTATCTATTGCAACCAGCCGGTTATCTTCAAGCACACAGTGGCTGTGGGCGACTGGAAAGGTGGCGTGATGCGCGAGCCGAACAAGGACTGGACCACTTACAAGTATCGTAACGAGGTTGGTTCTTACCGCCGCACCTTCACCGTATCCGAGGATTGGAAAGACCGCGAGGTTTATATCAACTTCGACGGTGTGAACTCTTTCTTCTACCTGTGGATCAACGGCAAGTATGTAGGTTTCTCTAAGAACTCAAGAAATACCGCTACCTTCAATATCAGCGACTATCTGGTTAAGGGTGAGAACGTAGTAGCCGTAGAGGTATATCGTAACTCCGACGGTTCCTTCCTCGAAGCTCAGGATATGTACCGTCTGCCGGGTATCTTCCGCGACACTTATCTGACTTCTACTTCAAAGGTTGAGGTACGCGACATGAAGATCAACACCGACTTGACTGCAAACGGTGCTTCTGTAGAGGTGAACGCCAAACTGCGCAATCTGGGCAAGAAGGCTGCTAAGGGATATACTCTGAACTACAGCGTTTATGAGAACAAGCTTTATTCTGACGACATCGTGGGTCAGGTAGGCCAGCCGGTTGCTTCAGAGAGCTTCACTCTGGAAAAGGATGACAACAAAGCCATCAGCACGAAATTCAATATCGACAACGCCAAGTTGTGGTCAGCCGAAGAGCCTAACCGCTATACTTTGGTTGTTGAACTGAAGGACAAGAAGGGAAAGACCGTAGACGTCGTTTCTTCTTACTTCGGTGTATGCAAGGTAGAAATCAAGGACACCAAGGCCGAGGATGATGAATTCGGACTGGCCGGACGTTATTTCTACGTAAACAACAAGCCGGTGAAACTGAAGGGTGTGAACCGTCAGGAAATCAATCCGAACAGCGGTAACAGCATCACTCACGAGCAGATGGAAGAGGAGATTATGATCATGAAGCGCGGTAACATCAACCACGTGCGTAACTCTCACTATTCTTGCGATCCTTACTGGTACTACCTGTGCGACAAATATGGTATCTATCTGGAAGACGAGGCGAACTTGGAAAGCCATGAGTACTACTACGGCGACGCATCTCTTTCTCATGTTCCTGAATTCAAGGACGCTCACGTAGCCCGCGTTATGGAGCTGGTACACGCTCATGTGAACCATCCTTCTATCGTGATCTGGTCTTTGGGTAACGAGGCCGGCCCGGGTGACAACTTCAAGGCTGCCTACAATGCCATCAAGGAGTTCGACACCAGCCGTCCGGTTCAGTACGAGCGTAACAACGATATCGTGGATATGGGTTCTAACCAGTATCCGTCTATCGCTTGGACTCGTGAGGCCGTTAAGGGTAAATATAACATGAAATATCCGTTCCATATCTCTGAGTATGCTCACTCTATGGGTAATGCCGGAGGTAATCTGGAGGACTACTGGGAAGCTATGGAGTCAACCAACTTCTTCTGCGGTGCCGCTATTTGGGACTGGGTGGATCAGTCACTCTATAACTACGACAAGACTACCGGCGAGAAATATCTGGCCTACGGAGGCGACTTCGGCGAGAAACCAAACGACGGTATGTTCTGTATGAACGGTATCCTCTTCCCGGGACACAAGCCGAAACCTGAATATTATGAGGTGAAGAAGGTATACCAGAATGTAGGCGTTAAGGCCGTAGACATCACCAAAGGCCAGATCGAAGTGTTCAACAAGAACTATTTCGAGCCGATGACCGATGTGGAAATGGTATGGTCTCTGTGGAAAGATGGAAAGAAGATTCAGGAAAGCAACGCCTTCAAGGGTCCGCGCAACATCCTGGGTCCGCGCGAAAAGGGTAATTACACCATTCCGTTCGACTACAGCGCACTGGATGCCAACAGCGAATATTTCGTAAAAGTACAGTTCCTGCTGGCTAAGGATATGCCTTGGGCCAAGAAGGGATATGTGCAGATGGAAGAGCAGCTTCCGGTGAAGAGCGCCGGACAGTTCGCCAGCATCAAGGAGAGCGCCAAGGGCGACAAGCCGACTTTGTCACAGACTAAGGACAAGAACCTGGTTAAGGGCAACGGCTTCTCTGTAGTATTTAACAATGCAACCGGTACCATCAACAGTCTGCAATACGGCAGCAAGGTGATCTTTGCCGACGGCAACGGTCCGAAACTGGATGCGTTCCGTGCCATGACCGACAATGACAACTGGGCATACCGCCAGTGGTTTGCCAAGGGATTGAACAACTTGCAGCACAAGGTGCTCGATTCTAAGGTATACACTAAGGAAGACGGAACTGTAGTATTGGCTTACACCGTTGAGTCACAGGCTCCATACGGACAGAATATCCGCGACTTGGGTATCAGCTCCGGTAAGTACGAGATTACCAAGAGTAAGGACTTCGGTCCGGACGACTTCAAGTTTACCACCAACCAGATCTGGACCGTTTATCCGGACGGCTCTATCGAATTGGAGGCAAACATCAATTCAAGCGAACCGGGTCTCGACCTGCCACGTTTGGGTTATGTCATGAAGACTCCTTCAGACCTGAAGAACTATACTTACTATGGACGTGGTCCACAGAACAACTACAACGACCGTATGAACGGCGCCTTCGTACAGCTTTATAACAGCACCGTACAGGATCAGTTCGTTCACTTCCCGAAACCTCAGTCTATGGGTAACCGCGAAGATGTTCGTTGGTGTGCTTTGACCGACGAGGCCGGAAACGGTGCTCAGTTCATTTCTACCACAACCTTCTCGGCTTCTGCTTTGCCATGGTCGGCTATGCAGATGGTAGAAGCTCCGCATCCTTATCAGTTGCCTAAGTCAGACGGTAACTATCT
Organism: Bacteroides sp. OF04-15BH; assembly: GCF_003477995.1. Lineage (GTDB taxonomy): Bacteria > Bacteroidota > Bacteroidia > Bacteroidales > Bacteroidaceae > Paraprevotella. Next base: position 110,174 of record NZ_QUEM01000009.1, on the reverse strand, counting down.
GCACCTGGATTTGAAGGTAATGGGTCTGGGCGGTAACAGCTGCGGACAGGGTGGTCCGTTGGAAGAAGACCGCATCAAGGCAAGCAATCATTCTATGGGCTTCATCATCCGTCCGGTTCAGAAGAGCGACGATATGAGCGAGCGTGCCAAGGTTTCTGCTGCCGGTGACATGCCATTGGGCGTTGCCCGCGACCGTGCCGGTAAGGTAACTATCTCAACCGAAAAGAAGGATGCCGTAATCTGCTACACATTGAACGGTAGCAAGAAGGTACAGACTTACAGCGAACCTGTAAATATGCGCGACGGCGGAACCATTACCGTTTGGGAGAAGAGCAACGACAAGCTGAAGACAACCATGACATTCGAGAAAATCGAGAATGTGCCGGTTGAAGTTATGTATGCAAGTAGCGTGGAAAGCGGTGAAGGTGATCCGAACCATTTGGTGGACAACGATCCGAACACATTCTGGCACACCATGTACTCAGTAACCGTTGCCAAATATCCACACTGGGTGGACTTTGATTGCGGAGAAGTAAAGACTCTGAAAGGATTCACTTATCTGCCTCGTCAGGATAGTCCGAACGGACGAATCAAAGATTACCAGATCCAGGTAAGCAACGACGGTAAGACTTGGGGTGATGTTCTGGTTAAGGGTTCTTTCGAGAACAATGCAAAAGAGAAGCGCGTGATGTTCAGCAAGCCGGTTAAAGCTCGCTACGTACGCTTCACAGGCTTGAGTTCTCAGGACGGTCAGGACTTCGCAACTGGTGCTGAAATGGGCGTATTGGCTGAATAAACAGCCTTTGAATATAAAAAGAACGACCGGCTCAAGAATTTTTGAGCCGGTCGTTCTTTTTTCTCTCCCCAGTTCCTCCCCGATTTTAACCCTGTTATCTAAAATAAAGCCTCCTTTGTAATCAACGGGATTGCCCTATATTATCAACAAAGTACCTATTCTATAACTCAAAAGGCTCTGTCAGACTTCGTAACCAGAAGCCGTGACAGAGCCTTTTGTATCAAAGAGAAGCAGATTCGGGATCTTAATCAAATTTCCATCTCCACAGAACCTGAATCCCGCAATCTTTCAGTCTCTTTTCATTAAAATAAGAATTGCTTATTCTTCATTCAAGAAAACAGGAGCTTTGCTTTTAAAGGCTTTTCGATAAGACAAAGCCAAGCCTACAAAAGCAATTGAGGAACAAAGTATCAAGGCCCCCAATCCCCAGGGGCCGAAGAAGTCCATCATTTTCTGGTCCTCTCCCCAAATGGTAAAGGTAAGTACGCCAATCAGGTTGTTCAAGGCATGGAGCATCCAGACAGTCCATACGCTGTTCGTACGCCAGTAAATCCATCCGAACAACAAGCCAAACAGGAAGGCGCCGGGAATCTGTGCCGGATTACCATGAATCACCCCGAAAGTCACCGATGAAATCACAATAGCCCATACCGGGAAATAATGCCCTCTCCGCAAAATATCCAGCATACCTTTACGGAAAATCAACTCCTCGACCAAAGGGCCCAATAGCACAATATTCAGAACCCCCAAAGGATTAACCATCAGGCCGGCAAAAGAGGTTTGCATGATATCCGACAAGCGAAGCAATTCGGTCAGCCCGTTAACCGGAATAATCGCCAGCAACACGAGACCAAGCAAAAAAGCCGTTTCTTTCATATTCCAGGAATAACGGCGGAAAGTTTCCTGGAAAGATAAAATACGGCATCCGAAAAGAAGTACCGCAACCAGCAAATTACTCAACAAAAGGAGTACCGCCAACACATTGGTACTTTGCGGATTTATCTGCAAAAAAGAACAGACAACTGTTCCTAGAACAGACATAAGCAACTGTGTTCCTAAAAACAGGACTACCAGTCCCAGCAATCGCCACCACATACGCATCTTGTTATCGTTTTAATAATTGTTCCACTTGAATACGGTCTTTCTGTAATTGGGCAACCAGTTCTTCCCTATTCGAGAAGCGCTGCTCCGGGCGCAGATACTTCACAAAACGCACCGTAAGCTTTTGTCCATACAAACTGCCGGAAAAGTCCAGAAGATGCACCTCTATGGTCGTTTGTGCCCCATTATCCATTGTCGGGCGGTTTCCAATATTCAGCATACCGGGATAGGACACTCCGTCGGGCAAGTCCACCCACACTGCATACACACCATCGGCCGGAATCAGCTTTTCCTCGGAATCGACCGATACGTTTGCCGTAGGAAAACCTAATGACGAACCGATATGAAAGCCATGCACCACCGTACCGCACAACGAGTAATAGCGTTGCAGCGCATGCGTAGCGAAATCCAGATCACCGGAGAGCAATGCCTTGCGGATTACCGACGAACTGACATGCTGCCCCTCATCCTGATATTCACAGGACTGCACCACCTCGATGCCCAGTTCCTTTCCATAACGGACATAGTCCTCAAAAGTATCGCAGGCTCCGTGCCCGAAATGATGATCATAACCGATCAGCAACACACGCACATGAAGCTGTTTCAGCAACACATCGCGCATGAACTCATAGGCAGAAAGGGCCGACATCGCCAAATCAAAATGCAACAATACGGCATGATCCGCTTCTGACTGTTCCAGCAAAAGGCATTTCTCTTCAAAAGGAGAAAGCAATTGCGGACGATAATCGGCCTGCATCACCTGACGGGGATGGCGGTCGAAAGAAATCAACAGAGAGTCGAGTCCCCGTTCGCGGGCCAATGTCGTGACCTGATGCACCAGGAAACGGTGTCCGCAGTGCATCCCGTCGAAGAAACCGATAGTAGCCACCGAAGGGCGGAAGTCATGCTGTTCTATAGAGGTAATAATCTTCATATTCTAGAGTTAGGAAATAAATAAAGGCAACCAGTCGTCAGCTTCGGCCGGACAATAGGTCTGTATGCCCAAAGCAGAGGCAGCCGCACAATTGGCAGCCGAGTCATCAATAAAGAACGTTTCTGAAGCTTCCAACTGTTCGCGTCGCAACACTTCCTGGAAGATCTCCTTTCCGGGCTTCATCAGTTTCAGATCGCACGACAGATAGATATGGTCGAAATAGTCCTCGACATGACCGCCCTGCACTGTAAACAGGTATCGGGCAGAATAATCCCAGTGAATCATATTCGTATTGCTCAGCAAAAAGACACGGTAGTGTTCGCGCAGCTGTTTCAACGCCTGCAGACGGCGCTGCGGAATGCGCACCAGCATCCGATTCCAGGCTCCGGCAATCTGTTCGTCGGTGGGCTTCTCCGCCCGGGTACTCATCTGGCGCAGTGTTTCCAGAAATTCCTGTGGAGTTGCAGCACCGCTCTCGAGCAGGGCAAACGGTCCTCCCTGCACGTAATCCCGGATATGCTCCTGCACATCAATTCCCAGTTCGGCAAACGACTGAACTGTCTGCTGTTTATCCAAATCTACCAGCACTCCGCCAAAATCAAAAATCAGGTTTCTTATCTTTTTATCCATACAGTTATCCATCAAAAATATTTAGAAACGATGATGCAAAATTACTAATTTTTATTTGCTTTATTCGACTGAATGTATTAATTTTGCAGACACAAAAGGGAATTATTCCTTTGGACTTGTAGCTCAGTTGGTTAGAGCAACAGACTCATAATCTGGAGGTCCCTGGTTCAAGCCCAGGCTGGTCCACAATGAAACAAAGAGCTGTAAACGGTTGTTTACAGCTCTTGTTTTTTTCCGACAAACCGATTCTCGGTGCAACACCCGGAGAATCCTAAATTATTTCGTATGAAGCAACTATTGACACTATGCCTGTTGCTCGGCTCACTGGCTGCCCCACTCCATGCCCAGCAACCCAGCGCCACGGCCCGTTCGATGGCCAAACAGGGGCTGGTGGATATCCATGAACTGGCTCCGGACATCCCGGTCAGCCTGATGTATGCACGGGCCGACAATTTCACGGGAAAGGTTCTCTATAAAGACCTCAAAGAGGCATATCTCCATCCCAAGGCCGCCAAGGCTCTGGCCAAGGCGCAGCAGATTCTGAAGAAGTCGCATCCGGAGCTCACACTGAAGGTGTATGATGCCGCACGCCCCATGCACATCCAACAGATCATGTGGAACGTGGTGGCCGGTACCCCGAAAAACATTTATGTGAGCAACCCCAAAAACGGAGGAGGCATGCACAACTACGGAATGGCGGTAGACCTGACGCTGGCCGATGCCAAAGGAGACAGCATTCCGATGGGAACGCTCATCGATCACCTGGGACCGGCTGCACACATCGACAAGGAGGCTCTGCTCGTGCAGAAAAAGGTCATTTCGGCAGAAGCCAAGCGCAACCGTGAATTGCTGCGCTCGGTGATGAAGCAGGCGGGCTTCAAACCCTTGCGCACCGAATGGTGGCACTTTAACCTCATCTCCCGCGCACAGGCAAAAGCTTATTACAAACCCATAAAATAGAATTCATGTTTCATCAAGATACCTGGGACTTTATCCGCAAACACGCGCAGGATGATGTCCGCAAACTGGCATTGAAACGGCCGACAAATCCGAATGTGGACTTAAAGGAAGCGCTCGTACAGATTGAGGGCTATCAGACGGCACGGAAGAAACTGCCGCTCTGGGCGGAGAATCCGCAACTGGTCTATCCGCCGCGCATCTCCATGGAGCAATGCTCGTCCGAAACCACGGCGCTCTACAAACAACAGGTGGTGCGCCGCCTGCTGCAAGGCTTGAACGGTCCGCTGAGCATGGCCGACATGACCGGCGGTTTCGGCATTGACTTCAGTTATCTGGCACCACTCTTCGACCGTGCCTATTACATCGAACAGCAGGAAGTACTCTGCCGCATTGCGGAGCACAACCTGAAAGTGCTGGGACTGGAGCAGGCCGAAGTACTGCATGGCGACGGTGTAAAACGAATGCCGGAGAAAGCTCCGCTCACGCTGGTCTTCATCGATCCGGCACGCCGTGACCAGCAAGGAAAGAAAACAGTGGCACTAAGCGACTGTACTCCCGATTTAGGAGCCATTCAGGAACGTATACGTTCGTGTAGCCGCTTCTGCATGGCCAAACTGTCGCCTATGCTCGATATTCATCAGGCGCTTCAGGAATTGAAAGGAGTAATCGAAGTACATGTAGTAAGTGTGGACAACGAATGCAAGGAACTGTTGCTGATTCTTGCCTCCGGAAAGACTGAAAATACAGCCGAAATTGCAACGGCGGGAAAAAGACAAGAAACAGACTGTAATCTGGCTTCAGCAACAGATAAGGGTAAAGAAGCATCCGCAAACAAGCTTGAAAGCGCAAGCACAACCTCAAAATCGGAACGAAACGCCGTAAATAAACCGGAAGAAATACGTATCTGCTGTATCAATCTCCAGAAGGGAGAACAACAGACCTTCGAATATACCGCACAGGAGGAAGCCACGGCCGAAGCGGTCTATACCGACCAGCCGGGCGCTTATCTTTACGAACCGAACACTTCGCTGCTCAAGGCCGGAGCCTATAAATGTCTGTGCGCGCGTTTCGGTGTTCGCAAACTGCATCCGAACAGTCATCTGTACACCTCCGACACACCGTGTGCCGACTTTCCGGGACGGCGGTTCCGCGTTACGGGCAGCCGCACCTTCAGCAAGCAGGACCTGAAACAAATCGCCCGAGATATTCCGCAGGCGAATATTACCATCCGGAACTTCCCGTCAACCGTGCAGGAACTCCGCAAGAAACTGAAAATAAAAGAGGGGGGCGACCGTTATCTGTTCGTCACCACCCTAAAAAACGAACAGCACATCATTCTGGAATGCCTGAAAGCGGAGTAACTCCGTTTTCAGGCATAACTGTGCATACCCCCCAAGAAATAATTCACACCGATGTAGGTCATCAAAACCGTCAGAAAACAGAACAGCATATAAAGATGGTAACGCACCGGCGAACGGAACACCCGGAATCCGTGCAACGGAACGGCATAAAGCAACAGATTGATCAGCGCCCACACTTCTTTGGGATCCCATCCCCAATAACGCCCCCAGGAAACATTCGCCCAAATGGCGCCCACAAAGATACCGGCAGCCAGCAAGGCAATACCAGGATAAAGGAACAGACGGGAAAGAAGCAACAGCGACTCCTGTCGTTCAGCCAGACGGCAGTCCGGCAAACGATGCAATACCTGAAGCAACAGCGACACAATGGCGCATAATGCGGTAAACGACAACAGAGCATAGGCACTCATGATGAGCGACACATGAATGCTGAGCAAAGGAGAAGAGAGCACGGGCACTAAATGCGTCATGACGGGGTCCATCTGCGAAAGTCCGGAAACCAACAAAAAGAAACCCGACAACAGAAAACCAAACGACACCAATGCCGGAAAGCGACGATTAAGTAGCACAGGCAGCAGAAGCACCAGCCACGCCAAAAGGAGCATCGTTTCATAACCGTTGCCCATAGGCAGACGACCGCAAATCACCCAACGGAGTGCAATATGCGCTGTCAGCAGGGCAAAAACTCCTCCTAACAAAACCCATACCCCACCCCGCATCCAAGGATTACGGACATAAGGAAGCGGACGATTTTTCAGCAAAGCAAAAATCAGAGCCAGAAACAGAAGCAATCCCACCGTGAGATTTATCTTATAAAGCATTCCGACCACCGGAAACCGATTGTACCATTGTTCCGCACGCAGACGAAACGAAGCGGGTACAGAATCCCCACCATACTGTTGCTGATAGCTTTTGATCTTGGAAAGCATATCCCGCAGCACGGCATCATCTTCCCGACGCACTCCATACTCGTAAAGCCAACCGAAGGCTTCGCGTACAAAGAGCCGCTGCGCCCGTGGCGTGGCTGCAGGCAAGGAATCCACGGGGCTGTACCAACGTATCTGACCGTCGGACTGCCTTGCGGGAAACACGCGCATCATGCTCCCCTGTCGCATCAAGGCCAGAAGCTGCAGGCGTTCATCCAAATCCACGGCCGCTTTGTTGAGTTTGCTGTGCTTGCCTCGATAATATTCCTCCACATAAGGCTGAAGCACATAATCCCCACCCTGCACCAGTTGGTTTACCGACACATACTTGTCGCATTGCAGGGCCTGCCTCAAACCGGTATCCTTCACACGCACCAACGGCTCGGCATCCCATTCGGCGGCATAAAAAAGAAGACCGGCCATAACCTGCTCGGCCGAATAATGCTGATAACTGTTGCTGCCGTGCAACTTACGCACCATATCCAAGGCCAATGTCTGCATGGGGCACACCCGCCCCTGATAGGAAACCAGTAAGCGACCAAACTCTTGTGCCCGGTCTTCGCGCAACGTAGGCAGAGCACGCGCTTCCGAGGCCAGCACCAACAAGCAGCACAGCATCATGAGGCGGTGCAGACGCGGATTACGCCACAAGCTCCGGAAACCGCCATTCCGCTCACCAAGTATCCAGATAAGCGAGACAAATAGCAGGAAATATCCGGCATAGGTCACCGAAATGCCATAACGGTCTTCATTAAGGCTCAGATAACTCCCTTTTCCGTCGGCATCATAAGAAGTCTGATAAAAACGGATGCCCCGATAGGAAAAGATACGGTTCATGGAAACCGTTCCGGAAACCGGACTGCCGGTCTGCTCTTCTTGAATCGTAAAAGAGGTTTCATAGTCAGCGGGCATCTCGGAACCGGGATGATAGTGTACCGAGAACTGTTCCAGCCTCATCGTAAAGGGTAAACGGACTGTAACCTTACCTTGAGGTGTTTCTTCCTGAAAAGAATCTGCCGGCACTCCTTGCCGTAAATGGACCACTCCTCGACGTGCCGTCAGAAAAGTCAGCAGAGCCCCCAAAAGAATCAGCAGCAACGAGGCATGCAGGGCAATCAGCGACCTACGGAACTGACGATGCAACAAGGCTGCACAACCGGAAAAAGCAACCCATCCCCACAACAGGACAAACCACCAGGAATGATAAACATAACGGACCACAAAATCTGTTCCGAACGACTTCTCAAAAAAAGTGGCCACTGCCAGAATGACCACCAGAATCCCAATTCCTACAAACGACCCAATCTTCCAATTCATATTCTTGCACTATCAATCTGTTCCGCCAGAAAAAGAAAAGCGGCCACGCTCTCCTCTCCCAAAATTCATCAGGATGTTTTTGGAAAATCATCGAAATGACTTTTTCATTTCATCAGGATGATTTTTTCGCACAACCGGCCTGATTGTTTTTTCCCGTAACCATGAGAAAAGCCGCTGCCTTCCTCAAAATCGAAACACTACTAAAGACTTCGAGGAATAAGGGACAGCGGCCTCACTGATTTTCTGTTTTCTGTGTTGCAAAAATAGAAGAAAAGAATCTGACTGTCAATACACAAAAAGGATGATTCTTTTCAAAACACTGATGGCCGGACTCAGTGTCCGGCCATCAGAAAATACTTACATTTAGGGAGTAAAAATCAGAAGGGTTCATATTCCGGATTACCTTCCGGAACCAAGGCCATACATTCCATCTCAACCAGCCATCCGGGACGACATACCGGAGCCCACAGAATCACGCGCGGCACATCCGGGAAACGCTCCTCGAACATACGGTTCACCAGTTCGTAGTCAGCCACATCGCGCAGATAAACCAGCATGTGGGCCACATCACCGAAACCGGCTTTACCCTCGGCCAGCAAAGCCTCCACATTCTCCCACATTCGCTCCACCTGCTTGCGGATATCCCCGGGATACACCACCTGACCGCGGTTGTTGATGCTGGCTGTTCCCGATATGAACAGATGACGACGGTCGCCATAGTCGATATACGTTCCGCGCTCGAAACTTACGCCATACTCGGCAGTGGGATTCAGATGGTCGGACGCATAGAGAAACTGCATCTGTCCGTATTTCAGTCCTTCCACAGCATAGGTATCCATCGTAGCCAGTGCCTTGGCATCGGGCTTGCGACCGCAGATACCGGTGCTGGAAATGAAGTGGGTGGCTGTTGTGAGTCCTTTTTCCCAAAACAAGCGGTTTCTGCCGGTAACTACTCCCGCATAGTTCACATCTACATTCTGCACAAAGAACCAGGTACGCACGCAGTTTTCCAACAAATTCATTCCACGCTCTTCAAGCAACGTGGCATAGCGGTTCAGCAAATCATAGGTCTGCACCTCGGAATCCGCTCCGACGGCGGTCATGTCTCCACCCCACCAATGGGTGTAGCTGTTGTGCTGGAAAGCGTGCAACTCGCCCGGAGAGGCAAATGGCTGCATGTCGGTTTGCAGATAGGCCCAAAGGGCAATCTTGCTGCCGTCGAGCGGCGGCTGTTCAATAACGGACACGGCATAAGCGGCATCCTGCAAGTATCCGGAGAGTTCTTCCGACTGATTGGCACTGTCGCTCAGGAATACCCGGACAAACACCGGCTGTGCTCCCGCCAAATCTTCGCGGCACACTCGCACAAAATCACCGAACACCTGCTTCAGTTGTTCGGAATAAGTGATCATACGATCCTGCACATGGATCATTACATGGTGCTCCGACACACCTTCCTGAAACGGGTAAGACTTGATTTCTATATGGTTCTGTTTCATCTTGTTTGATTTATTTTTTACGTTAGTTTACCGGTGCTCCACCGCTTATCCACGCTTTCAGCAACGTAATGTCGTTGTCCTTTAAAGTGGTCAGCGTGGTGTGGAAAGAACCGGTATCATAATCGGTCAGTTGCTTGACCATCAGACTGCCTTCGGCATCTCCCGGCTTGACAATCGGCATACCGGGCACCTTGCTCTCCACATTCACAATGGCCCGGTAGCTCTGTCCCTCGCCCAGATTCAGACCACGGGAAAGATTACCGCCGCTGTGACAGTCCAGACAACTCTGATTGAACAACTGCTTCTGCACCCGGTCGTAGGCAATCAGATTGACCGTCACGGCTCCCAGATCCACCCGATCGGAAGAGGAGTTGATTTCCTTTTCGAAGAAAGGATAGATAATCTGATTGTCCTGATCCACCAGAGCCAGCACCACCTGACGGGTATCGTCGGGCACCTGTGTAAGTGATAGCTCAGTAGGTGTTCCCTCTTGTGCTGAGGTGATGACATGAATGCGGTTGGGTTGCTCGTCGCCGGGTTGCGTATAGGACATAAAAGCCAGTTTCCGTTCGCGCACTGCGGGAATCGTTTCAACATGAGTGAAAGAAACGGTGGCCACAATCTTCTTGTTACCACTATCGGACTTCGGAACAATATCCCCGCTGTCGCAAGCCATACAGCATAGGACTGTAAAGACGGCAACACTTATTTTTCTGAGATGCTGTTTCATATACTTGCCTCCTTTTCTGTAATTAGAAGGTGTATTGCAGCATCACCGTAGCACTGTGATAGGCCATGCCCATATCGTCGTTGTCACGTTCCAGCTGGGTGTCGTGTCCCCACTTGCCGATGTACTGATACATGGCCTGAAGCTTCAGGTTCGTACGGGCAAAGAAATAGTTGAATCCCACAGCCGGCATGTTCAGGAATCCGGCCAGCTCCGTACCGTTACGGTCAAAGAAATCATAGCGGGCGGCCAGTTGCAGCTTCTTCGTAGCGAAGTAGCCTAACTGCCCATAGGCACCCCATGAAGTGAAACCACCTTCGCGCATCATTCTCTTGGTCCAGTTCATACGCAGCAGATAGCCTTCGGCACTAACATACCAGCGGTTTTTCAGCCAGGCAAACTCCAGTCCGGCACGGAAATCATTCGAGCTCTCGCTGTTGCCTTCCACATTGACACTTCCGGACAGGGCGAACAGCAGTTTGTCGTTCCGCAAATCGTCCGGATCACCTTGATGAGTAGGCATCACTCCCTTGGGCATGTAAGCCAGACGACCGGCATACAACAGGGAAGGCAATCCCTTATGATCGTCGCTGGTACCCTTGGTGGCGGTGTTCACTCCGGTACCGGTTCCGTTGAAAACACCCACCTGATAGCCTAAGCGGTTCTTGACCACACCGTGAAGCTGAACGCCCAAATCAAATCCAGTATAGATACTGGGCTGCACGGCATCCAGGCTCAGATTGGTGCGCACCGGAGTGGTCATGGACGAAGGCAGCTGCGGAAACATGGTCTGTCCCAATGTAGTCAGATAACCTGTTTGGAACGGGGTCTTGAACTTTCCGGCACGGAAGCGCACCGCCTCGCAGAAATTGACATCAAACCATGCCTGTTGAAGCAGTTCTCCACCGCTCTTTGCCGCATTCAGTGCAAAGTTAAAAGTAATTTTGTTAAACGCTTTACCACTGAAACCAATAATTGCGTTCGGAATGGCAAAACCGCTGTTTGCCACACGGTCCACCTCCGCCAGATTCAGATTTTCGTCATCATAATAATTGAAATTGCCCGATGCCTGAATCAGAGCATAAGGCTTGAAAAGGAAGTCGCCGGCACGAGTAGAAAAGCTGAATCCCTGCTTTCCGGCCAAAGGTACCACATCACTTTCCACATATTTGTCATCGTCCGATGGGCGGGCACTAGCTGCCTCATCTGATCCGTTCCGAGGATTTGCTGTGAAATCACGGGTGCTTGGCGTATTATTGTTATCAGCATTTTGGGCAAAGGCTGGTGTTCCCAGAGCCAGAACTGCCCCCAATAGTATTTTTTTCATATCTTTTTTCTAAACATTTTCAGATGTTTTCCTGATTGTGAACTATAAAATTTACGGCGTTCTTCGGATGATAGGAAGAATCTTACAAGGAAGCGAGCTAAAGACTCTCCACAAAACGGATCAGCGCGTCGCGGTCGGATTTCTTCATCCGACGGAATTTTTCGCGCGAGGCGGCCCCTTCGCCTCCGTGCCACATGATGGCCTCAACAAGATTTCGAGCCCGTCCGTCGTGCAGAAACTGTGTATGACCGTTGACAATGGCCTGCAAACCGATGCCCCACAGAGGGGTGGTGCGCCACTCATATCCGGCCGCCAATCCCGAAGGATAATGGTCGTTCAGTTCCGGTCCCATGTCGTGCAACAGATAATCGCTGTACGGATGGATGGTCTGCCCGCAGAGCCAAGGCAACTCCGAACCGTTGATGAGCACCGTCCGTTTGTTGCTGGTATGCAACGTGGGCAGATGACACAGATTGCATCCAGCCTCGATAAACTTCTGTTCACCCAACTGCACAACCGGATCGTCTACATCCCGACGCGCCGGCACCCCCACACACTGCATATACAGATCTACCTTTTCCATATCTTCTGAAGAAACCTGAATCTCGTGCCCACCGTCGCCGTAAATCTGCTCATACTGATCCTGTCCCTGACAGACCTCTTCGGGATAGCGGTCGTTGGTCACCCCGAGGTCGGACGAGAAGCCCAGCTCCACGGTCAGATCGGCATGCTGTGCCTTGTTGCCCGAAATGCCCATACGGCGCACGCCGCGTTCGGTGATGTAATTCAGGCGTCCACTGATGCCATACTCCGGATAGTTGCTCTGTGCCGCCACGCGCTTCATAGTCTCTTCGTCGAGGCTCATCATCTGCCCCATACCCACATGACGCAGAGGGATGCGAACGGACACAATCAGATCCTCGGGAGCGAGCGAATCGGCATACCAATCAGTAATGCGGTAAGAAGGTGTGGCCAGCTCGTATTCTTCCCCGTCGGGAAACTGATACGTCTGATACGTATAGGTTACTTTCAGTTTTCCTTCGGGCTTCACACCGATGATGGATGACTGGTCGTGCAGCACGCGACCGTAGTTTCTCAGAAACCCTCCGTCCTTACGGGTGAGATAGATCAGACAGGACGAGAAGCCGGCACTTCCGCTTCCTCCCTCAGTCCACAGCGTACTGGCTGTACGCCCCGTATTGTTATGGCAGCTGCCGCAGGAGAAACCCGCATACACCGGTCCCAGACCTCCCTGCTCGAAACCGTCCATATCGGGAATGCGCCGGTCGTCGTACAGCAAATCTCCCTGCAGGAACCGGTTGTAGAGTTCGCCCGTAACCCAGGGCGCGTTCGTGTCGTAGGCCGTTTTCGAGTTATTGAAAATCGTTGCCGTACCGGCAGACAGTTCTTCATATTTGGCTTTCTTTCCGGTAAGTGTATTGATCATTTCCGTTTCGGGCAGTGTATCCACCTCGCAGGAAAGCAGACACACCGAAAAAGCAATGCACAAGAAACGAAATCCGGCATGGATTCCGTTTCTTGTGATTCCCCCAACAGAATGATTCTTTTCGGAAAAAATATCCTGATGCTTCATGTTTTTTGTTTTACTGTATCGTTACCATTCCGTCTTTGATGAATGTTTTCACCAGGCGCGGATTACCGTTCTCAAAGAGCAGAAGCTCCAGTGTGTGGAAGCCCAAAGTGTTGGCACCCATAGACGAACCGTCCTCATTGGCCCAGTCAAAGTTACCGCGCAGGATGGACTTGATGTTCAGCTGACTCAAAGGCCATGAATCGAGATGCGGGTCAAACTGCTGGTCGGCCACCGGACCGAAGAGGAAAGCCTCGCTGCGCTCCCAAGGAATACGGGTCTGCTTCCACTGCTGGCAGGCTGCATCCAGATTTTCCTGAGTCGGATTCTGTGTATATTTGCTTACCGCCTCAACCAATTTTCCGGCTTCATTCTTCAGGTTCGTATAAGTCGGAATCACGGTACGGTCCACATAATTGGTTACTACCTGGTCGGCAACGGTTTCACTGATGGCCTCTACTGCACCGTTCAGCTGCTCCAGACTCTGAGCCAATGTGCCGATAGTGGTGATGGCTTGTTCCACCTGCGGGCTCTTGATATTGTTATTGGCATAAGCCAACACCGCATCACGGAAACAACCCTGTTCCTTTGCCGCCTTCAAAGCCTGATGCGAAGCTTCGATATCGCTCTTCACCTGCTCAGCCAAAGTAGCGTTCACGGCCTTCACTGCCGCATACAGACTGGTTGCCTCGTCACGGTTATCCTCCGGACCTCCCAGATAAGCGTTCTCGATGGATTCGATGTTGTCATCATAGTCTGTATATGAATTGAAACTGTACCACGATTCCACACCGTAAACATTCTTCTCATTATAAGGAGCCGCTATCTTCTGTTCCGATACTTCAGTGGCGATATCCACACTGGCCGCAATAATGGTCTGCAAACAGACTTTCGCATTCGGATAGGTGCTGCCGGCCTGATGTTTCTTGAACAAGTTGCCGTAACCGTCGGCCAGCATGGCCGGAATCTCCAGTTCTTCTACACGGCCTGCTTCGTCGGCCGGAAGATTGTTGGTACCCTTCCACAAGGCATAGATGCTGAACGCGTCACGCTCCAATACTTCCGACACCACGCGAGTATAACCCGAATAGTTACTCCAGGTGGCTTCGATAGTCTGGTTTCCGGCACCGCCTCCGCCATTTCCGTTTCCTGAATTCTCACTACAAGATGACATTCCCAATGTGGCACCGCCAACGACCGATGCCAACAACAAATTCTTTAATGTTCTCATTTTTTATTTGATTGATTTGATTATTCTGTTTATTTGCTCCAGAACCATCCGGCATAGGCTATACCGATCTGGAAAGTGTTCTCCGGATTGAAGTTTCCATGGTCAATAATCCGGTGATTATAATCGGCCTTCAGCACCAAACCGGGTGCGGGACTGTAATTGATTCCTGCTGAAATCAGTCCCACATTCAGACGTTTGTCCGACACGACGGTACCGGTCTGCTCATTAGCCATCGTATTGTATTTCTCATATTTGACATAAGGTGTCAGCATCGTGCGGTTGCGGAAATGACGTCCTACGTTATATCCAACTTCCGCATGCCAGGTATAGGCATTCTTGGCCACCGGCGTTCCGGGGTATCCTGTGTACTTGTTCGGACGAAGCTTGTTAATTTCCGTAGCATCGCCCACATAACCATAAAGCACATTAGCCCGTGCCGTAACACCATATCCCTTATATTCGGCATCGGCCGAACCGATCAACACCGTACCTTTAAAGTTTGTCGTGGTCGAAGGATTCGTAGCATTACCGTTGATACGGGGTGCATAATATCCCGAAGCACCGATACGCAATCCCTTCACGCCCCGGTAATCCAAACGAAGCACATAAGCGGGATTCTTCATCTGCGTTTTTTCAAAACGGCTTTGCATGCCCGACTGTATCCAATTCTCTGAACTGAATCCGTAAGGGTCCAGACCGCTCACAATCATTGCCTGATAACCCAATCCTTTAAACTCACCTAAAACAGCCAGACCGGTTTCGTGCCAGGTGCAGGGGATAATCGTACTTTCTCCCTCGGGACGTGCGGCTCCGAAGAAATTGATCGGCTCATGATGCGTATTTGTCAAGCCTACCGGAACCACCATATGACCGGCACGGATAGAAAATGCTTTATTAAATACCTTTGTTATATGAAACTGCTCCAAAGCAACTTCACCGCCTTTCTCAAATTCGTACTCATATTCGGTATTCTCTCCATACTCCACTTCTACACCCGCTCCGGTACCACCATATTCAAACTCTATCTCCGCTCCCAGAATCCACGAAGGCGAGAACTTGTAATCCAAAGCCAAAACAAAGCGAGGCACGGAAATCTCTCCACGACGGTCAGCCGGAGAACCGCTGCCATTACCGCCAAAACGATACGGACCGTAATCAAAATTCTGATAAAGCATCTCACCATATCCGCCGACACGAAACTTTCTGTACCCGTCCATATCCTCGGCAACTCCCTTTTTCTGCTCCTCCGATTTATCAGTTGTTTCTTCTGTCACAGCACCAACCTGAGAAACTCCCAAACAAAAAGACAACAGAATCAAACTAGCTTTCTTTTTCATTTTCCAAGTTTTTTATTGCGCTGCAAAGGTATGACACCTGTTAAATTTAACCAATACACAAAAAAGATGAAAAATTAAACAGGAGTGATGACCATCTTTACAAGGAAAGTATCGGGATTTACCTAATGTTTAGTTAAAAATACCCAGTCGTGGCGATTGACCGGAATTGATAAAATCCAGTCCTTTGCATTCGCAAAATTATCAACCTTATAAAAATGAAAAAGGAATACAAAGAGAGTGATCGCATGGAAGATATTATATGCAGTGATCATCACATGCTTCAAGTAATCAACAGTTTCGGCTTTACTCTCGGATTCGGCGACCAGACTGTTCAGGAAGCTTGCTTCAGCCAAAAAATTGATCAGACCACATTTCTTTCGGTAATCAACTTCATTCATCATCCTCAAAATGAAAAGAAGCCTGAGAACTCTTTTCCTCAAAACATATCACCATGCACCTTGAAAAACTATGTACAAAGGTCGCACGATTATTTTCTTCATTATCGTCTGCCGGCCACACGCCGTCGCCTGATTGAAGCCATAGACTGTTCCGGTGAAGACAAAGTACCTTACCTGTTTCTAAAGTTCTTTGATTTATTTACGGCAGAGGTAGAGCAACATGCTTTATATGAAAATACCTATATTCATCCTTACGTAAATCATCTGATACAAGGAGTTCATCCTACACAAGATTACAACATCAGTTTCTTAATGAAAAAACAAAAAGAACATCACCATTTGATACGAAAAAAAATATCCGATCTGACACACGTAATCGTGAAATATTATAAGAACCAAAAGAAAAACCGGTTAATGAATGATGTGCTTTATGAGCTTTTTGTCATGGAAGAGGATTTCAGATGTCATAGCATGATAGAAGAACAAATATTCACAGCCAGCATTCAAGCATTGGAAGAAAAAGCCAACCAACCTCGTTCTTTGAAAAACATCTCCAACACCAGTCATTCAAAGAAATCCCAAGACACGCTCAATCTGTTAAGTAAAAGAGAAAAGGAAATAATCTGTCTGGTCACAAAAGGACTTCCCAACCGGCAAATAGCCGAATTACTGAATATATCCATCAACACTGTATTGACCCATCGCAGACATATCAATAAGAAACTGGAAATACACTCATCCTCAGAATTGACAATACACGCCATCCTCAACGGACTTGTGTCCATAAACGATATCAAATGATAGCCGAACCGGAAAAAGAAAAGGGAAGCCTTCGAAACAGGCCTCCCTTCAATTGGAATTAAGAAACAATAATTATTTCACTCTATAACGTGTCTCCTCAATGCGGAACTTCTTGGTTACCACCTTTTCCTTCTTGGTTCCCTCACCGGTAACAACCGTTATTGTTACACGGTTCTTGTCATTCTCAGCAAACGGCTGAACGGAGTCTCCCTTTGATTCTGCGGTAATGATGTTCTTATCTACACCAGCCTTTACCAAAGCATCCACTACGTTCTTGGTACGTTCCTCAGAATACTTCATATTAATGGTTGGATTACCTGTTCCCTTATCCGCATAACTGGTCACTGAAATCTTACAGTTCTTATGGTTCTTCACGAACTCGACAATTTCATTGATCTTGGCCTGCGGCTTAGGTTCTGACAAACTGATGTTATAATAAATCTGACTTTCGAGCTTATCCTGCACCGGAACATTCTTGTAAGTCACGTCATCATACCATACCGTGTCCTTACGGGTTTCCCAAACTTCCTCGACAACCGGAGCAGGCTGTGCCTTCTTATCCTTATAAGCAAACTTAAAGGCCAAGCCTAATGAAGCGGTAAGCTGCCAGTCATTACGCGAACTCATTTTAGAATTGAACTTATCGGACAAGCTATTCGCCATAACCTCCAGATTCAATCCTACATGCTTTGCAAGATTTACATCCAACTGCATACCAACACGAGCATTGTGAGACAAAAGATTGTCATCCCAAGCCTGTGAATAATGAGTCTTTCCCGCACTATTCAAGGCCAGCATGTCATCATTATCCCATGCATAGTTCAAACCGACACCTCCGAATAAAAGTACATTAAAAAGATGGTCGTGCTTTTTGGAGAACAGGTTGGTCAAATTCAGAATTACGTCTATATCCGTTGTCACATACTTATAATCATAAGTCTCGTTGATGGCTCTGACTCCTCCTTTAGCCTGATATCCGCTTACATGCAAGCGAGTTCCGACCACGGGGTTAAAGTAGCCTCCCAAAGATGCTCCATACAACGGAGTAATCAACTTAGAGGGTTTATAATCTGTGAATGTAATCTGGCCTCCGCCATGTAACCCGAAGAACATGTGAGGATAAGATTTATAATTCTTCTCTGTCGTTGTGCCTTGTGCCCAAGCAGCCTGTCCGCAGCCCAGCATCAGCGCAGCCGCCATACATAAAAATCTAAACTTTGTCATAATCTATTATTTTAAAACCTTCTAAGTATAACAAATATAAAATATTAATATCTGATTAGCAAATATTTTCTTTTTTTTCTAGTGAAAATAAGTTTTTTACCGGCTTTTTGGTCTTTTTCAGAGGCATTCAGTTACCCTTTAGATAAAAAAAACTATCTTTGCCAATTAATCATTAATAAAGATATAAACAGCTATGTCCGAAGTCATTATTAAAAAAATAACCAACCGGAAAGAGCTAAAAGCTTTTATTCGATTTAATTACGAACTCTATAAAGGAAATGCCTTTGCCGTACCTGATTTCTATGAAGATACGCTTGACACGTTCAATCCCAAGAAGAACGCAGCCTTTGATTTTTGTGATGTAGACTACTTTCTGGCCTACAAGGACAACAAGATTGTAGGGCGCGTGGCTGCCATCATCAACAAGAAAGCCAATGCCACCTGGAACGTACAGGACGCACGCTTCGGTTGGATTGATTTCATAGATGACCCGGAAGTTTCAAAAGCATTGTTGAATGCTGTGGAACAATGGGGCAAAGAGCATCATATGACCCGAGTAGTAGGCCCGCTCGGCTTTACGGACATGGACCCGGAAGGAATGCTCACCGACGGTTATGACCAGTTGAGCACAATGGCTACCATCTACAACTATCCGTATTATCCCAAACACATGGAACTTCATGGCTATGAGAAGGAAGTGGACTGGGTAGAACGCAAGGTACGCGTACCGGATTCTGAACACGAAGCACGCTCCGCAAAATATTTCCGCGTAGCCGAAATCAGTGCCAGCCGCTATAACCTGCATGTCCGCAAATTCAAAAGCGTGAAAGAGGTGCGCGAAGGCGGATACGGATACAAAATATTTGATGTGGTCAACAAGGCATACGCACCGCTGTATGGTTTTTCGGAAATGAACAAACGGCAGATTGACCAGTATGTAAACATTTATTTGCCTTTGGTAGACCTTCGGCTGGTTACGGTAATCGAAACCGAAGACAACCAACCTATCGCCATCGGTATCGGTATGCCGTCACTGTCTACGGCCTTGCAGAAAGCACATTCCCGCCTGTTTCCATTCGGATGGGTGCATCTGGCAAAAGCTCTTTACGTGAAGCGTTCGGACATTGTAGACCTGCTCCTGGTAGCCGTGCTTCCGGAATATCAGAACAAGGGCGTGAACGCCATGCTTTTTGCCGACCTTATTCCAATCGTACAGAAGATGGGATTCAAGTTTGGCGAGACGCATCCTCAGCTTGAAACCAACGACAAGAGTCAGGGACAATGGGCTTATCTGGATGCCGAAATTCACAAGAAAAGACGCTGCTATCAGAAAAAAATCTAACCCCCTGATTCATGGAAGAAATAAACGAAGAAAAGGAAGCCTTGACTCCAGAGGCTCCCGTGGCTTATACCGACGACAACATCCGCCACTTGTCCGATATGGAACATGTGCGTACCCGCCCGGGTATGTATATCGGAAAGCTGGGCGACGGATCACAGTCTGAGGATGGAATCTATGTGCTTTTGAAGGAAGTCATCGACAACAGTATCGACGAATTCAAGATGAATGCCGGAAAGCGCATCGAGGTTACTCTGGAAGAGAACCTTCGCGTCAGCGTGCGCGACTACGGTCGCGGTATTCCTCAGGGAAAACTGATTGAAGCGGTGAGTGTATTGAACACCGGAGGAAAATACGACTCTAAAGCCTTTAAGAAAAGTGTGGGTCTGAACGGAGTCGGCATTAAGGCAGTAAACGCACTGAGCACTCACTTCGAAGTGCACAGCTATCGAGAGGGCACCGTACGAAAGGCGGTGTTCGAAAAGGGTGTGCTCATCAGCGACACGACCGAAGATACAGAAGACGAAACCGGAACCTACATTTACTTTGAGCCGGACAACGGATTGTTCAAACACTATCAGTTCCGCCATGAATTTGTAGAAAACATGCTGCGCAACTATACGTACCTGAACACCGGACTGACCATTATGTTCAACGGACGGAGAATACACTCACGCAACGGACTGGTGGACCTGCTGAACGACAACATGACCAACGACGGACTGTATCCCATTGTGCATCTGAAGGGCGAGGACATCGAAATTGCCTTTACACACACCAACCAGTATGGTGAGGAATACTACTCATTTGTCAACGGACAGCACACCACACAAGGTGGTACCCACCAGAGTGCCTTCAAGAAGCATATCGCCGAAACCATCAAGGAGTTTTCGGGCAAGAATTTCGACTTCGGGGATATCCGAAACGGACTGGTAGGAGCCATTTCCATCAATATCGAGGAACCGCTTTTTGAGAGTCAGACCAAAATCAAGTTGGGATCACTGACTACCATTCCCGACGGCGGCATCAGCATCGACAAGTTTATCGGTGATTTTGTCAAGGAACAGGTGGACAATTATCTGCACCGCAATCCGGACATTGCCGAAGTGATTATCCAAAAGATTTCCGAGAACGAGAAGGAAAGAAAAGCCATGGCCGGTGTGGCTAAACTGGCCCGGGAGCGCTCCAAAAAGGCCAATCTGCATAACCGCAAACTGCGCGACTGCCGCATTCACTTGAATGACCAGAAAACCTCGAAGAAGGACGAGGACATGGAGAATGATCCGCGTCTGGAAAGTTCCATTTTCATTACCGAGGGAGACTCGGCTTCGGGTTCCATTACCAAAAGCCGCAACGTAACGACACAGGCTGTATTCAGCCTGCGCGGTAAACCGTTGAACAGTTACGGACTAACCAAGAAAGTGGTTTATGAGAACGAAGAGTTCAATCTGCTTCAGGCTGCCCTCAACATTGAGGACGGGCTCGACGGTCTGCGATATAATAAGGTGATAGTAGCCACGGATGCCGATGTGGACGGCATGCACATCCGTCTGCTGATGATTACCTTCTTCCTGCAATTTTTCCCCGATCTGATCAAAAAAGGGCATGTATATATCCTGCAGACCCCACTGTTCCGTGTGCGTAACAAAAAGAGCAAGTTGGGCAAAAACAAGCTCCGTGAGATTGATGAATATATAGCCGGACTGGAAAAGAACAAGGGCGTGGTGCTTTCCAACCGTTCGGATTTCATCACCCAATACTGCTATACAGAAGAAGAACGTCAGGCGGCGGTGGAGATACTCGGACCGGATCCGGAGATTACCCGATTCAAAGGACTGGGAGAAATCTCGCCCGACGAGTTCAAATATTTCATCGGTCCTGAGATGCGTCTGGAGCAGGTATCGCTTCAGAAAAGCGATCAGGTAAAGGAATTGTTGGAATACTACATGGGCAAAAACACCATGGAACGCCAGAATTTCATCATCAACAATCTGGTGGTCGAAGAAGACCCTACATTTGAAGAAACAGAACTAGAATGAGAACAGCAATTTTTCCCGGAAGTTTCGACCCCTATACCAAAGGACATGATTCCATAGCCCGCAGGGGGCTGCAACTTTTTGACCGCATCATCATCGGTGTGGGCATCAATGAAAAGAAGAAAGGCATCATGGCCGTGGAAAAGCGTATCCAAGCCCTGAAGAATCTGTATCGCAACGAGCCCCGCATTTCTGTGGAGGCATACAGCGACCTGACCGTGGATTTTGCCAAACGGAAGCAGGCGGATTTCATTCTGCGGGGCGTGCGCTCGCACAAGGATTTTGAATATGAACTGGCCATTGCCGATGTCAACAAACGGCTTTCGGGCATTGAAACCGTGATTCTTTTCACCGAGCCGGAACTGGCTTGTATCAGTTCTACCATTGTGCGCGAACTGATGCACTTCGGCCGCGACATCACCGAATTCCTGCCCGAAGGGTTTACCATAGAAGAATAAAGACCATTATGACAAAGAAAAGAAACATCTGTCTGTGCCTGCTTGCCGCATTATGCTGTCTGCCGGCATGGAGCCAACAAAAAAATACGGCCGCTGCCTATGAGGCTTCCATCAAAAAGCTTTATATGGCGCATCTGGCCATCAGCAGCCTGTATGTAGACAGCGTGAACACCGACAAACTGACAGAGGATGCCATCGTGGGCATGCTCAAGGAGCTTGATCCGCATTCGGCCTACTCGAACGCCAAAGACACCAAGGCCATGAACGAACCGCTGCAAGGCAATTTCGAGGGTATCGGCGTGCAGTACAACATGCTTGAAGATACTTTGTTCGTGATACAGCCCGTAAGCAAAGGCCCCTCTGAAAAAGCCGGTATCCTGGCCGGAGACCGGATTATCTCCGTAAACGACACTGCCATTGCCGGCGTGAAAATGAGCCGCGAGGAAATCATGCGCCGCCTGAAAGGTCCGAAAGGTTCTATCGTGCGTCTGGGCGTCGTGCGCAACGGCATTGACGAGGTGCTGAAGTTTGATGTAAAACGCGACAAGATTCCGATGACTTCGGTAGATGCCGCCTATATGGTTACTCCGCAGACGGGTCTGATCCGGGTCAGCAGCTTCGGCGCAAAAACGCATGAAGAGCTGAAACAGGCGATGAACAAACTGAAAGAACAGGGAATGAAAAACCTGATTCTGGACCTGCAACAGAACGGTGGCGGCTATCTGGGCGCAGCAATCGACATTGCCAACGAGTTTCTGGACCAGAACGACCTGATTGTTTACACCAAAGGCCGCCGCACTCCTTATACGGAATACAAAGCCAAAGGAAACGGTGGTTTTAAAGATGGCAAAATAGCCGTGCTGGTGGACGAATATACCGCCTCGGCCGCAGAAATCGTTACCGGTGCCATTCAGGATCACGACCGCGGTATCGTCATCGGACGGCGCACGTTCGGAAAAGGACTGGTGCAGCGCCCGCTCGACCTGCCCGACGGCTCGCAACTGCGTCTCACCATTGCCCGTTATTACACTCCGGTGGGCCGTTGCATTCAGAAACCCTACGAAAACGGCAACCGCACTTCCTATAACATGGATGTGATTAACCGTTACAACCGCGGAGAACTGGTACATGCCGACAGCATCCATTTCCCGGACTCTCTGAAATATAAGACTCTGAAGAAAGGACGCATCGTTTACGGAGGAGGAGGCATTATGCCCGACTATTTCATTCCGCTGGATACAACAAAGTACACCAAGTACCACCGCGAACTGGTTGCCAAGGGTATCATCACCAACACAACCCTGAGATACAGCGACCGCAACCGCAAGAAAATCCTATCGACCTACAAGAGTTTTGACTCGTTCCTGAAAAACTATCAGGTGAGCGACGAAGAACTGGAAATTCTGAAAGAGGAGGCAGAAAAACGCTCCGTAAAACCAAAAGACGAAGAGGAGCGCAACAAGACATTGCCGCAGCTGAAACTTCAGCTGAAAGCTCTGCTTGCCCGTGACTTGTGGGACATGTCGGAGTACTTCGAGGTAATGAATCAGGAAAACGAAGCCGTGCAGAAAGCGGTAGAGCTGCTTGAAAAGAAATAAAAAGCGCCCCCGGAACGAATCAAAAAAATCATTTCGATAAAAATTTCAAATCATCAGGATGAAATCTCCAAATCATCCTGATGATTTTTTTTTCACTTCACCTATTTATATGCGTCAAGAAAAAAGAATAGGGCAAAACCGTTTTGTCAATCAATGTGGCCGAAAAGGAAACAGCGGTGAAGTAAATCTGATATACATTTGCAACCGCGAAAAGATAAAGTGGTTACTAAAATGTAATTAAAGCTGATTCAGGAATAAACAAAACAGAAAACGGCCCTAAACCATAACGTAATGAAAAAATTTATATTCATCATTGTTTTGGGATGTTTGGCATGGGGAAAATCAAAAGCTTATGAATCAGGCGAGAGGAACCGATACAGGGTATACTTCCCTACGGCAAGCATCATCCTCAACCCTGTCTTTAAGGAAAACAAGGTCACATTAGACTCCCTGGTCATCCATATCCAAAACAAGCAAAAAAACGCAAAACTGCGCCGCATCCGCATCACCTCGGGTGCTTCGCCCGAAGGGCGGACCAGTCACAACAAATGGTTGTCGCAAAATCGAGGTGAAAGTCTGCAGGCCTATCTGCAAGAAAAACTCGCTCTGCCGGATTCTTCTTTTACAATCGAATCCCGAGGACAGGATTGGGAAGAATTGACACAAATGGTGGAACTCTCGAATATGACCCACCGCAACGAAGCACTCCGCATTCTCCGCGAAACACCGGAATGGGTCGTACGCAACGGAGTGGTGCAGGACAGCAGAAAAAGACAGCTGATGCGCCTGAAAGGGGGAAGCGTATGGCAATACATGCTCCATAATTTCTTTCCGGAACTGCGCAACAGTTCTATCATTGACTGCGAATTTGACTCCATCCCTGTCGTCCGAAAAGATACTCTCATTCTGGAAAAGACCGACACCGTGGTCCTCCGCGACACTATAAGGATAACGGAAACAGTGCGGGACACCATCATCATAAAAACAGAACCTACGGTCGTTAAAGAAAGAAATTTCGGTATGGCCGTCAAATCGAATCTCTTGTACGATGCCTGTCTGATTCCCAATATCGGCGCCGAATTCTATTTAGGAAAAGGATGGTCGCTCAATGCCGACTGGATGTATTCCTGGTGGAAGAATGACAGACGACACCTGTACTGGCGCATCTACGGAGGCGACTTGGGCATCCGCAAGTATTTCGGCAAAAGCGCACAAACAAGAAAGTTTACCGGACATCATATCGGTATCTACGGACAAGTGCTGACCTATGATTTTGAATTGGGAGGACGCGGTTACATCGGAGGCATACCGGGCGGTAGCATCTTCGATAAGGCTCACTACGGCGGAGGACTGGAATATGGTTACTCAAAAGCCATCAGTCGGCGCCTCAATCTGGACTTCTCACTTGGAGTGGGTTATCTTGAAGGCGTATATTATGAATACCTCCCCATAGACGACCATTATGTGTGGCAAGCCACCAAGAAACAGCAGTGGATCGGTCCCACAAAAGCCGAAATCACGCTGGTATGGTTGCTGGGAAACACCAAAATCAACAGACGCACGAAAGGAGGAAAACAATGAAAAAGATATATCATGCCTTGATGCTGCTCATCGGGTGCCTGCTCGCCTCTTGCGAACATAAGGAATTGTGTTTCGATCATTCTCCGGCCATGGAAGTAGAAGTGGTCTTTGACTGGAAAAACTCTCCCGAGGCCCATCCGGAATCCATGCGACTGTATCTGTTTCCGAAGGAAGGAGGAGAACCCTTGCTTTATGAGTTTCCCAACAAAACAGGAGGAATCATCAAAGTACAACCTGGAGAATACAAAGCTCTCTGCTACAATTCCGATACGGAAACCATCGGATTCCGCAATATCGAAAGCATGGAAACATTCGAAGCCTATGCCCTCAAGGGAATTCTGGCTCTCGGAGGTTCTCTGGCTCCACGGGCCGAAGGCACGGAAAAAGAACGCATCGCCCTGCAACCGGAAATGCTTTACAGCGACCGAAATGCGGATATTATCATAAAATCCGATGTAGAAAAACAGCAGATTGTACTCTATCCGAAAAAGGCAATATGCCACTATGATGTGGAAATCAGAAACGCAACCAATCTAAGACATATCTCTATGGATGGAATAAGCGGATCGCTCTCTTCACTTGCCGGAGGATTTCATTTGGGAGAGAATCATCTGACCACCGAACTGGTCACCATGCCTTTTGAACTGAAAACAACCGGAAGCACGACTCTGAAGGGTGACTTCTATACCTTCGGCCAACATGCAAGCAATCCCCAACCCCACAAACTGGTTGTCTATGCGATCATGTCTGACGGTAATAAAAGATACTACACGTTTGATGTTACCGATCAGGTGGACAATGCTCCCGACCCCTATAATGTCCATATCATATTGGACAGACTTCCTCTGCCCCAGCCTATTCCGGGTGAAGGTGGATTCCAACCCACGGTTGACGAATGGGAAGAAACCGTACCTATAGACATTTCAATGTAGATTAGATGATTATATTGTTTTATTTTAAACTAAATTTTGTTTTATGAAAAAATTATTATTCGCTGCGGCAGTCATTACTGCCATGGCATCTTGCTCAAACAATGAGATTATTGATGTAAACCCGGGAGAAGGCATCTCCTTCAGAACTTCTCTGGACAAGGCAACACGTGCAAATGCTGCTAATGTTACCACTTTAGATAATCTTTCAGAGTTCAAAGTTGCAGGTATTGGAAATGGTGCAACTTATATGCCTGAATTATTGGTTTCAAAATCAGCCTCAGCATGGAACACCGCTTCAACATATTATTGGCCTGAATTCGGTTTGAAATTTTTTGCCTATGCTCCTACTAACCTCGGAACAGGTAGTGCAACCTTAAACCATACTGCTCAAACGATTAGCGGATTTGCACCTGCTACAGAAATTGCAGATCAAAAGGATTTGCTGATTTCCTACAACACAGGAAACAAAACAAACAATGAAGCCAACGGAGTAGAAATGAACTTTAAGCATGCTCTTTCTCAGATTGAAATTTTAGCTAAGAATTCAAATCCTAATATTAAGATTGAAGTTAAGGGAGTCCGTATTGTCAATGCTGGTAGAAAAGCAGACTTTACATTTCCTACTGAAATAACAAATTCTGCATATACCTTACCTCAAGCACAATGGTCTAACTTACAGGAAAAAGATACCAGAGAAGCTTATAAAGTAAAAGGTGAAAACATTGTAGAACTGACTTCTAATGCTCAATCTATCATGTTTGGAAAAAAGAACTTTATGCTGATTCCTCAATCTTTGACAGCATGGAAGGGTAAAGGATATAACGATGGAGCATATATTTCTGTGCTTTGCCGAATCTATAGCAAGTCTGGAAGCGAAGAAATTCTACTGTATCCTAAAACTTCACCTGCAACCAGAGCCTCAGTAATACTTCCAGAGCAAACAATGTATGCATACGCTTCTGTTGCAATCGGTACAAACTGGGAACCAGGAAAGAAATATATCTACACTCTTGATTTCTGCTCTACAGCGACCAATGGAGGCGGAGCTGGTCTAATTGATCCAAACCCAGATACAACAGACCCTGAAGTTGATACAAATCCAAAACCAGGTTCAAACGGTGGTGATCCGGTTCTGAACGGTCCGATCAAGTTCACAGTTACAGTTGACGAATGGACAGATGCTTCTGAAAATATTATCATGAACTAATTCAACAACCATCCATTAATAACTGCAAAAGGCAGGGACGCGTTCTTAAATACGATTGTTTATGTTAAAGTTTCTTCATGTGTCCCTGACCTTTTCCCAAGAAACAGAATCGGGGTGTATTGCTCACCCCGATTCTACTTTTTAATACAAAACCCAAAAACAGATGAAAAAGATTTCCCTTTCCAACACTAAAAGTCTTTACCTTTCCGGAATAATCTGTAGCCTGTTCTGTGGCATCCTGCTTTCCTGTTCGGAGGATAACACAGATAAATTGGAATCTTCGAAAGGGATTTTGTTTATCCCAAGCATCCAAGAATCCTGGTTACAGTCCGGTCGATCTGCAACATCGCAGACCACAAACAACAATCATGTCAGCATCTTATATAAGGAAGGGCAGAAAGCCTTGTACTTACATACCATCTACAGCGACAGGAACAATGCAAATCCGTTCTCTTTGCAAAATGACAAGGCTCAAACAAGAAATACTCCTGTTACAGCCAGTAATATGTATGCCTCATTCGGTGTATCGGCATTTTGCTATACGGATCAATGGAATGAAAACAAAACCCCAAACTATATATATGATGCCACGGTTCAAAAAACGGGCAATGCATATGCACTCCCATCCATGTACTACTGGCCGGGGGCTTCTTATAAACTGAAATTTTTTGCTTATGCTCCCCAAAGAGACGCAGCCTACACACTGTCGGGTGCCGGCACACCCGGTTCACCGACAATACATGCCCTCATTCCCGCCAGCGTAAACGACCAGAAAGATCTTCTGGTAGCCTCAACCGATGAATACTCTGGAAACAGTGCAGCGGCAGTGCCTCTGGCATTTAAACATCCGCTTACAGCCATACGGTTCGCCTGTGGTGAAAATGTCTCTGCCGGAAAACTTGTAAAAGTCAGCCTGAAAAACGTATATACCGAAGGTACTTATAATATGGGAACAGAACAATGGACCCTAACCAATGCGACCGGCTCCTTCGAACAACTCCTGAACAAAAATATTACGGGAACAAATAACGAAGAAATAACCACCTCCTCGCAAACCTTCATGATGCTACCGCAAACCTTGCCTGCGAATGCTCAAATTGAAATAGTCTTTGAGGATCAGAGCGGACAAACCACACTAACAAGCAGCATCGGCGGAAAGACATGGCCCATGGGAAAAACCGTTACCTATAAAATTTCAATGGACGATAAAATTATCATCGAAACCAATCTGGGAAACTTTACGGATGGTGGTGAGATATAACCACCTCCTGATAACACAAAAACAATTAGATCATGAAATGGATTACCTCTTATAAATACATGTTCCCCCTACTGGCACTGCTGGCTCTTGCCACGGCCTGTGAGGATGAGAACGAAGTCTGGAACGAACCGGCACTTGAATCTTCTGTTGAGGATTTCTCACAATATACCGGAGAAATCATACGCATCGGTATAGAAACAACGTTACCCAATGCGTCAGCAACACCAGAGGCATCAACACGGGCCTTAAAAGAAGATAATGGTGTATTGCAGATAGACTATTCCAAAATGCTGGGAGCAGTCTCAGTACATATCGCCCTGCGCAATAAAACGACTCGCGAGATTACCTACAAGACCATCACCGACGCACGCATCGAACTCGACAATGGAGTCTATAAATTAGTTTGCCATAGCGCGAGTCTGCAACTGAAAAAGGGATTCTTCAAGGACGGCTCTTGGGAAGTATGTGCCCTTATCGACAACCGGAACAAAGTGCAAAGCGGAAGATACAAGAATATTGAGTTCAACACTCTGGACTATTTAAACCCTAACGGTGGAGTCTCTGACAATGAACTGGAACAAATGGAAGTTCCGCTCTATAGCAAGTATCAGGATGTAACCACCGACAGCGAGGGCCGCAAGGTGCTCCGTCTGGATTTTGCCCCTCTGGGAACTGTAATCACCGCAACACTGACAGACCCTTTCTACACCGATGTGGCATTTACACAAATAAAACTAAGCAACAGCAACGTTGTTGCAGGAAACGTCATTCTGAATTTCGGTGAGGAAAATTCTACAATGGGGATTCCCGACATCAAGCCCAAAACTTTGGGAGAAGGCAGAAGCACATTGAGTTTCAAGACTCCCGTAATGACTAAAGACAAAAAGGATGTCAAGGCTTATCTTTGGTGCATCCCACTGATGAAGAAGAGTGTGAAGCCTGAGTTTAATATCTTCTATAAGATTTCTCTGGCCGACGGAGCAGACAGCACGGAATATGCGTCAGAGAAAACACTGGCAAACGGCTATGAAAACTCCAGAAACTACAGAATGAGAATCAAGTTGCCGGAATCTGACTTGATGATTACGGAAGTTGGCCATCTAAATCCCGGAGGCTGGAATTACTCGTATGTAGAGATATTCAATCCAACCAACAGAACCATCGATCTGTGGCAGTACGGACTGATCCGAGTATTGGACTGGAATTCGTCAAACAGCGATCCCAACGTGGCAATCTGGCAAAATCGTTATAACGCACATGTCGAAGGTTCAATCGATAACGCGTTGGTACAAAGTTTGCACCTGGCAACAGAATACGACCCTATATGGACTGTCAGCGGGGAGAATATCAATACATCTGGCGTAAAAAGAAACTTGTTCGCACTCTTGTACGTAAACAATACCAAGGATCAGCGCTATACAAATAACCACGTGCTTGAGCCCGGTAAATGTATTCTGATCTTTGCAGGAGGAACAAGACTAGATATGGTCAAAGGGCATCCGAACCAATATAAGTATTTCCCTACAGGAAATCTGTGTTTCAACTCTTTTTATTTGCCGAATGCCGTATTCAAAGGATATTGCAAATATGTTCTGGCAGTTGATAACGGGGCACATACCAATGCTTATGCTGCTATCGGATCGCACAGAAGTGGTGAAGCAGGAGTCATGCAGCATGGAGGAGACCACTCCATGATTCTGGTAAAACGGGAAAGAGTTGACGGGGGTAAATATCAGATATTGGATGCCCAAATGGGAACAATCAATAAAAGAATATTTAATCAGTTTAAGAATAATATTGCAGTAACACTTCCAAGCGGAAATGACTGGGCCTGGTATGGCCGATTTGCCAATGTGATGTATCCTCTGACATTAAAACCGGCCAAACAATATCAGCAGGTTCCGATTTTCTTGCCTAACGGAGGCGTCAGAAATGGAGAAGGAACTTTCCTTGACTGGCTCTTCTTTATTCAGCCATGGACAGACTTTCCC
This sequence comes from Bacteroides sp. OF04-15BH, assembly GCF_003477995.1. Taxonomy (GTDB): domain Bacteria; phylum Bacteroidota; class Bacteroidia; order Bacteroidales; family Bacteroidaceae; genus Paraprevotella. The sequence continues at coordinate 79,611 of NZ_QUEM01000009.1, read as the reverse complement.
CACAGAACCTCACCGGGAACACGTTTTCCGATGGATGAGGTCAGCAATGGAGGCAAACGCCTGTTCGGCTCTACTTTGGAACATGGATAAAATAAAAGTTCTTTTATGAAGAAACTTTTTCAGACAAGGGATATTGCATAAAACGTGAAACAATTCATCTTCATAAAAGAAAAATCAGCGAAGTGCGATTCAGATTGCACTTCGCTGATTACGTTTTTATTCGTGATGCATTTCCTGACGCAAAGCCAAAGCTTTGTCCTCGGCAGCCTCCATAATCTCGCGTTCACCCGGTCCTTTGTCGTTGATGCCGCAAAGATGCAGAATGCCATGAATGATTACACGGTACAGTTCGTTTTCATAAGTGGCTCCAACCAGTTCGGCATTACTCCGCACGGTATCCAGACTGATAAACAGATCTCCTGAAATGCGATCTCCCTCGCAATAGTCAAATGTAATGATGTCTGTGTAGTAATCGTGCTGCAAATACTGACGGTTCACCTCCAGAATCTTCTCATCATCCACAAAAATGTAGGCAATCTCTCCCACTCTCTTGCCGTAAGTGGCGGCCACGGCCTTTACCCACTCCGTGTTTTCGCGCTTTTTTATATCGGGCATGCGCACTCCCTCTGCATGATAAGTAATCATATTCTTTAATCCGTTTAATCAAACAAACTTCCCAAACTGCCGCTCTCGTAACGGTTCACTCCCAGATGACGATAAGCCAGTTCGGTCACTTCACGTCCGCGCGGAGTGCGCTTGATAAAGCCTTCCTTAATAAGGAACGGCTCATAAACCTCTTCCACCGTACCGGCATCTTCGCCAATGGCGGTGGCAATGGTAGAAATTCCCACGGGACCGCCCTTGAACTTGTCGATAATCGTGAGCAGAATCTTGTTGTCGATCTCATCCAGTCCGAACTGATCGATATTCAGAGCCTCAAGTGCATAACGGGCTATCTCCACATCAATGCTTCCGGTTCCCTTCACCTGCGCAAAGTCGCGCACACGGCGCAACAGGGCATTGGCAATACGCGGAGTGCCGCGACTGCGCGAAGCAATCTCGCCGGCAGCCTCCCAGGAAATCGGTACATTGAGGATGCCCGAAGAGCGCTCTACAATGCGTGCCAGCACTTCGGTATCGTAATATTCCAAATGCAGATTGATACCGAAACGGGCACGCAACGGTGCCGTCAGCAAGCCGCTTCGGGTTGTGGCACCGATCAGCGTAAAGGGATTCAGATCAATCTGAATACTCCGTGCCGAAGGGCCCTTGTCAATCATAATATCAATCCGATAGTCCTCCATAGCCGAATACAAATACTCTTCCACGACAGGGCTCAGACGATGAATCTCATCAATGAAAAGCACATCATTCGGTTCCAGCGACGTGAGCAGTCCGGCCAGATCACCGGGCTTGTCCAACACCGGACCGGAGGTGATTTTAAAGCCAACCCCCAATTCATTGGCGATGATATTACTCAGAGTTGTTTTGCCCAATCCCGGAGGACCGTGGAGCAAAGTATGGTCTAAAGGCTCGCCCCGATACTTGGCTGCCTCGACAAAAATGCGCAAGTTATCCACCACCTTGAACTGTCCGCTAAAGTCTTCAAAGCGAAGCGGGCGCAAGGCGTTTTCGAAATCCCGTTCACCGGTATTCCGTTGCTGTTGTCTTATATCAAAATCTTCTTCCATTTCATCGCAAAGATACAACAATAAACAGTTCTCAGCAAAAAAGACAGCGTTTATCACAAAAGCGCCTGATATTAACAGAAAAAAATGTAACTTTGCCCCCTGATATTCATACGATATTCCAAATTATGGTGCTTAATTACATATGGATTGCCTTTTTCGGCATCGCTTTCCTTACGGCATTGGTCAAGCTGATTGCTTTCGGCAACCTGGAAATATTCCCGGCCATTATGGATGCCACTTTCTCCAGTTCAAAAACAGCATTCGAGATTTCACTCGGTCTGACCGGTGTTCTTTCCCTTTGGATGGGAATCATGAAAATCGGTGAAAAAGGAGGTCTGGTCAATGCACTGGCCCGATGGCTCTCCCCGCTCTTCATCAAGCTTTTTCCCGATCTGCCCAAAAACCATCCGGTCATCGGCAACATCTTTATGAATCTGGCAGCCAATATGCTGGGACTGGACAATGCAGCGACTCCACTCGGCCTGAAGGCCATGGAAGGACTGCAGGAACTGAATCCGAAAAAAGATACGGCATCGAATTCCATGATCATGTTCCTGGTGCTCAACACTTCGGGACTGACACTTATCCCGGTGAGCATTCTGGTGTATCGCGCCCAGATGGGAGCGGCGCAGCCTACGGATATTTTCATTCCCATCCTGCTGGCCACTTTCATGTCTACCCTCGTCGGAATTATCGCCACGGCCCTTTATCAGAAAATCTCGCTATGGAACAAGACCATCCTTACTGCCCTGGGCGGATCACTCCTATTGGTGGGACTGCTCATTTGGGGCTTTAGCAGTATGGACCGCGAACAGATGAATGCCGTGAGCACCACAGTGGCCAATGTTTCGCTGTTTTCCATCATCATGGCCTTTATTGTTGCCGGAATGCGGGCCAAGACAAATGTGTACGACGCATTTATCGAGGGAGCCAAAGACGGTTTTTCCACCGCAGTACGCATCATCCCCTATCTGATTGCCATTCTGGTGGCCGTAGGCGTGTTCCGCGCCTCTGGAGCCATGGATCTTCTGACAGACGGTGTTGCCGCCTTATTACGTTGTTGCGGTGCCGACGACCGCATTGTGGGTGCCCTGCCCACTGCTCTGATGAAACCGCTGAGCGGAAGCGGAGCGCGCGGCATGATGGTGGATGCCATGCAGACCTACGGTGCCGATTCGTTTGTGGGCCGTCTGAGCTGTATTTTCCAAGGCTCTACCGACACCACTTTCTACATTCTGGCCGTATACTTCGGCAGTGTGGGCATCCGCAAGACCCGCCATGCCGTGACCTGCGGTCTGCTGGCCGATGCCGCCGGAATACTGAGCGCCATTGCCGTGGCCTACTTCTTCTTTGGATAAGACAAGAATAAACAAGTTGTAACTTAAAGATATTCATTTTATGGCAGAACTAAAGTCTGTGGTGAAAGACACCGCAATTTATGGACTGAGCAGCATTATCGGACGATTTCTGAACTATCTGCTCGTACCGCTTTACACCGCCGTGCTGCCGGCCGGCTCCGGAGGTTATGGCGTGGTGACCAACATTTATGCCTATGTGGGACTGATTCTGGTGATTCTGACTTTCGGAATGGAAACCACTTTCTTCCGCTTCGCCAACAAGGAAGGTGAAAAACCGCTGGTGGTTTATTCCACAACTCTGATTATCGTGGGCACCATCTCGCTGTTCTTCCTGTGCATGGTTTTGGGCTTTCTGCCCCAAATCTCACAAGCAATGGGCTATGCCACCCATCCGGAATATATCGGCATTATGGGTGCCTGTGTGGCATTGGATGCCTTTCTGGCCATCCCGTTTGCCTGGCTCCGCTATCAGAAAAGACCGATAAAATTTGCCGCACTGAATCTGTTGTTCATCTTCCTGAACATCGTGACCAACCTGCTTTATTTCCTGGTATTGCCCAAACTCTATCCGCTCTATCCGGACGTTATCGGACTTTTCTACAATCCGGGAGTCGGTGTGGGCTATATTTTCGGACTGAATCTGGTGTGCAAGGCAGCCATTGTGGCTTTCTTCATTCCGGAACTGACGGGATTCAAATACATTCTCGATGTGGCACTGATGAAACGCATGCTGCGTTATTCCTGGCCGATATTGGTACTGGGTATTGCCGGAATCCTGAATCAGACCGCCGACAAAATCATCTTCCCGCTGGTTTACGGTGATATTCAGGAAGGACAGGTGCAATTGGGTATTTACGGTGCCTGCGTAAAGATTGCCATGATCATGGCCATGATTACCCAAGCATTCCGATATGCCTACGAGCCGTTTGTGTTCGGTAAATCCAAGGATCAGGACAGCAAGACGACTTATGCCAAGGGTATGAAGTTCTTCATCATCTTCACCCTCCTGGCGTTCCTGTGCGTCATGGCCTGGCTCGATGCCTTGAAATATATCATTGCTCCCGGATACTGGGACGGATTGCGGGTGGTACCGATTGTCATGGCCGCAGAAATCATGATGGGTATCTACTTCAATCTGTCTTTCTGGTACAAGCTTATTGACAAGACCATCTGGGGCGCCTGGTTCTCTCTGGCCGGATGCGCCGTGCTGTTGGTCATCAACTTTGTCTTCATTCCCCGCTATGGATATATGGCTTGCGCCTGGGGAGGTTTTGCCGGATACGGCACTTCCATGATTCTTTCTTACCTCGTAGGCCAGAAGAAGAATCCGATAAACTATCCGATGCGCAGCATCATGACCTACATTGCACTGGCGCTGCTGCTCACTCTGGTTATGGTCTACATTCCCGAAAACTGGAACATCTGGGCCCGTTTGGGAGCAAAGACCATTCTGGTTATCCTCTTTGCCGCCTACATTGTCAAGAAAGACTTCCCGCTGAAAAGCCTTCCGGTAATCGGAAAATATTTCAAATAACCTATAAACCGGCATATCATGGAGAAACATCTGATGAAAACAATCAAACAACTGGTCAGCAGAGTTTTCTATGTTGGTGAGGACAAAGCACCCGAACAGGAAACCATCGCCCGCATCAAAGACAGCGTAGACTTCCGCGGTGCCAAACTGTGGATTCTGATTTTCGCCATATTTGTGGCTTCACTCGGCCTCAACACCAACTCCACGGCTGTGATTATCGGCGCCATGCTGATCTCGCCGATTATGGGCCCCATCATGGGAATGGGACTGGGAGTCGGCATCAATGATTTTGAACTGTTCAAACGCTCGCTGAAAAGCTTCATTACGGCCACCATATTCAGTGTGCTTACAGCCACAGTCTACTTCCTGATCACTCCGCTGGCCGAAGCCCAGTCGGAACTGCTGGCACGCACGGCTCCCACCATCTACGATGTGTTCATCGCCCTGTGCGGCGGTCTGGCCGGTATCATAGCCACCTGCAGTATCAGCCAGCGAAACGGTAATGTGATTCCAGGAGTAGCCATCGCCACGGCCCTGATGCCGCCTATATGTACCACCGGATTCGGTATTGCCACCGGCAACTGGCTTTATGCAGCCGGAGCCTTTTACCTGTATATGATCAACACGATCTTCATCAGTCTGGCCACTGTTATCGGAGTGCATATCATGCACTTCAGCAAGAAAGAGTTTCGCGATGCCCAGCGTGAGCGGCGCGTCAAGCAAATCATTGCCGCCATTGCCGTAGTCACCATGGTGCCGGCCTCCATACTCACCTATCAGCTGGTACGTGAAACCGTGTTCGAAAACAAGGCCAACAACTTTATCGTGCAGGAGCTGGAGTCGGATACAACCAAAATCGTGACCCGCGACATCCGATACAAGGAAAAGGCCATCAATGTGGTTCTTTTCGGAAAAGAGGTGAGCAAAGAAAGACTGGCCGAAATCCAGAAGAAACTGGACAAACATGGACTGGAAGGAACCAGACTATCTGTTGTTCAGGGCAGCAATAACCTGAACTCAAAAGAAATACAGACAATACTGAAAGGAAACGCCAGACTCCTGTCGGAGGAAATACAGACCGAACAGCTGCAACGGGAAAAAGCCGAGCAGATAGAGAAACAGTGGCAACCCGTGGAAAAGGTGCTGAATTCGGCTGAAAGCGTACAGAAAGAATGCCGGGTTCTGTTTCCCGAAATCAGCAGTCTGCACATCGGTTACGGTATAAACATGCATCTGGAAGATGCTGCCCCAACCGACACCGTCACGCTGATTTCCATCCGGCTCAAACAAAGAATCAACCGGAAGACGGAGGAGAAGCTGAAAGAATGGCTCAAGCAAAGAATTCAGGCAGACTCTCTGGTGATTTATCCTTTATGAGAATAAACAAAACAATTCTTTAAATACAAGTTATGAAAAAAAAGTTTATGACCCTGCTTGCCCTGTCGCTGATGGCAAGCACGCACATGAAGGCCGATGAAGGCATGTGGATGCTCAACAGCCTGACTCCACAAAGTATGAAAGTGATGAACGGACTGGGATTGCAGCTGAATGAGAAGGATCTCTACAATCCTAACGGCACTTCGCTGAAGGATGCTGTTGTCAGCTTCGGCGGTTTCTGTTCCGGAGTAATCGTTTCGCCGGAAGGACTCGTGTTCACCAACCATCACTGCGGTTTTGCCAACATTCAGGCACTGTCTACTCCAGAAAACGACATGCTGAAAAACGGTTTCGTGGCATCTGGCAAGGAAAAGGAAATCCCTGCTCCGGGACTTTTTGTTGATATCCTGCAATACACAGAGGATGTAACGGCACGCATCAACAAAACCATGGACAAAATTTATAAGAAGACCACCAAGAAGCAGCGCGAAGCTTACGGTGAGAACTGGAAAATCCAGGTGCTCGACGAGCATATCGACTCTATCTTCGAAGAGATTCAGAAAGAATACACCAAGGGAGATCCGACTCTCCGTGCCGAGGTAAGCTCTTATTACAGCGGTAATGCCTATTATGTATCGGTATACAAGCACTTCACCGACATCCGTCTGGTGTTCACTCCGCCACAGAGTCTGGGTAAGTTCGGTGGTGAGACCGACAACTGGATGTGGCCGCGCCAGACTTGCGATTTCAGCGTGTTCCGTATTTATGCCAACGAAAAGAACGAGCCGGCCGACTATGCAGCCAGCAACCGTCCGTACCAGCCTAAATATTTTGCTCCGGTATCTATCCAGGGATTCCAGATGGGCGACTACTGTATGACTTTGGGATTCCCGGGAAGCACCGACCGCTATCTGTCTTCTTACGGTATCGAAGAGCGCATGAACAGCATCAATGCCGCACGTATCGAAGTGCGTGGTGTCAAGCAGGATGTATGGAAAAAGTGGATGGACAAGGACGCAACCATCGGTCTGCAATATGCTGCCAAGTATGCACAAAGCTCTAACTACTGGAAGAACAGTATCGGTATGAACAAGGCTCTGAAAGAGCTGAAAGTGGTAGAGCAGAAGCAGGAACTGGAAAACCGTCTCCGCGAATGGGTCGGAAAAGATGAAAAGAACAAGAAAACATTCGGTAATCTGTTCCAGAACCTGGAAGAAGCCTACAAAGGCAGAAAGTCTGATTTCTATGCTTACATGTTCCTGCGCGAGACCTTCTTCGGCGGATCTGACATTTTCAGCATTGCCAACACCGCCAATGCCTGGATGGAATCCAAGGATGCTGACTACAAGAAGCGTCTGGTAGAAGTTCTGGAAAAGAAGTTCAAGGACTACAACGAGAATGTGGACAAGGAAGCTACTGCCGTTCTGCTGAAATACTACGGAAAGACTGTGGCTCCGGAATATCTGCCGGCCTTCTACACCACCATCAAGAACGATTTCAAGGGCGACTATCAGAAGTTTGTGGAAGACCTGTTCCAGAAGTCTGCTTTGTCGGATGCAGCCGTTCTGAAGAACCTGAATGCCGATGCCCTGAAAAAGGATATCATGATTACGTACATCAATCAGGTGAAGGACCTGAACGACAAACTGACTGAGAAGAACGAGAAGCAGGCTTATGCCATCGCTGAAAACGAGAAGCTGCTGTGCCGTGCCATCCTGGAGATGGAAGAGGATCAGGCTCACTACTCTGATGCCAACAGCACTCTGCGTCTGAGCTACGGTATCGTGGCCGATTACACCAACGAAGGTGTCCGTCAGAACTATTTCACCACCTCACAGAGCATGCTCGACAAGATTGCGCAGAGCGATTCTATCGCCGACTACGAGGTTGAACCAAGCATCACTGCTATGCTGAAAGCCGGAAACTTCGGTCCTTATAAGGATAAGAAAACCGGCGAGATGCAGTTGTGCTTCATCACCAACAACGACATCACCGGCGGTAACTCCGGTAGCCCGATGTTCAACGGTAAGGGTGAACTCATCGGTCTGGCCTTCGACGGTAACTGGGATGCCATGAGCAGCGACATCAGCTTCACTCAGAGTCTGACCCGCTGTATCGGTGTGGACATCCGCTATGTGCTCTACATCATCGACCAGTGGGGCAAGGCTGACCACCTGATCAAGGAAGTAAATGCAAAATAACAAAGCACTCATTCAGTCAGAGCCGGCATGATGCCGGCTCTGACTTTTTTTATTTGTCATCCAAAAAGATACTTACAGAATCGGCCTCCGGGCCTAATCGGTCACTTATCCAAACAAGCCTTTCAGAAACAGCACATTATACATTCTGAGCTTTTCTGCCGAAGATTCTGAAAAAACATCCTGATCAAAAAGAAAAATCATTTCGATGGTTTTCGGAAATCATCGAAATGATTTTTCTTTTTGTTGCCGTGCAAATGTTTCCCGGAAACAGAAGAAGTAATAAAAAGCAACAAAAGGGGCTGTACCGTGCATACCGGTACAGCCCCTTTTATTGCTTTACTGAAAAGAATAGTCAGGCAGACTATTTCTTTTTAGGATATCTTCTGGCCCAGCCTTCTTCCGAAAAATCCGGCTCCTCGCCTACCAGCTCATCCGATGAGTTTCCTCCCGAGAAGAACTGTTTCCAGTCATCCTTAGTATATTTCTTTCCACGCGGTGCGGTATATCCGCGCTCCTCGCGCGAAGGCTTTTCCTTTTTATCTTTCTTGCGCTCCTTGGCCTTTGGTTCTTCCTTACGGTCGGCACGCGCCTTTTTCTCGCCGCGACGGGTCTCCTTGTCACGATTGTCGTCCTTGCGCTTTCTCTTGCGTTTAGAAGAATCGTCTGCATTCTCGTCGCTGGAAGCCACTTCCACAACTACCTTGCGTCCCTTTACCTGTACCTTGGACAGACCGGAAATTACCCGGTCGGCTTCTTCCTCGGCCACCTCAAAGAAAGAGAAACTCTTCATCAGGTCGATACGGCCCACTTCGACCTTTCCCTTCACATGGTCATTGACCAGTTTCATGATTTCCTTGGCATAGAAACCGTCCAGCTTGCCCAGGTTCAGGAACAGACGGGTGAATCCTTCTTCGGCATTGCGGCCACGCTTGCCTTTGCCCTTCTCTCCCTTGGCTTTCTCGGCCGGCTCTTCAATCTCCGGAGCGTTGGCATAATATTGCAGGAAGCGACCGAACTCACGGCTCACAACGCGCTTGATCAGCTCTTCTTTATCCAGCCACTCCAGTTTGCGATATACTTCGGGCAGGAACTGTTCGATCTCTTCCTCGTCCACCTCCACACGCTCAATGTCGTCAATCACCTTATACAACTGTTTGGCACAGATGTCCTTTCCGCTCGGCAACTCTTCCTTGACAAAGCTCTTGCCGATAATCTTCTCCACCTCGCGCACTTTGGCACATTCACGGGTGTTGATGATGCAGATGCTGGTACCTTTCTTTCCTGCGCGTCCTGTACGTCCGCTTCGGTGCGTATAACTCTCCGTATCATCGGGCATACCGTAGTTGATGACGTGAGTCAGGTCCTCCACATCGAGTCCGCGGGCAGCCACATCAGTGGCCACCAGGAACTGCACACGGTGCTGACGGAACTTCTGCATCGTCAGGTCACGCTGCTGCTGCGACAGTTCGCCATGCAGGGCCTCGGCATTATATCCGTCCTGAATCAGCTTATCGGCAATCTCCTGCGTTTCCATACGGGTGCGGCAGAAGATAATGGCATAAATCTTGGGATAATAGTCCACCACGCGTTTCAAGGCCAGATATTTGTCGCGGGCATGCACCATATAATAGACATGGTTCACCGTCTCGGCACCTTCGTTGCGCGAGCCCACTACAATCTCCTGCGCATGGCGCAGATATTTCTTGGAGATACGCTCAATCTCCTTGCTCATCGTGGCCGAGAAAAGCAGCGTGTTGTGATTCTCGGGAATTCCGGCCAGAATGGTATCTATACTCTCCGAAAATCCCATGGAAAGCATCTCGTCGGCCTCATCCAGAACCACATTCTCCACCTGTCCCAAAGAAGCGGCTCCGCGCTCCATCAGGTCGATCAGACGACCGGGAGTAGCCACAATGACCTGCACGCCTTTCTTCAGGGTGCGTATCTGCGACTCAATGTTCGTACCGCCATAAACGGGCAGCACGCGTACTGACGGCAAATATTTGGAATACGCCTCCAGATCGTCGGCAATCTGAAGACACAACTCACGGGTTGGAGACAAAATAACAGCCTGCGTATCGGTGCGGCTGGGATCAATCTTCTGTAAAACAGGCAAACCGTAGGCAGCGGTTTTTCCTGTACCTGTCTGCGCCAGGGCAACGACATCATTATTCACTCCCAGCAAGTAAGGAATCACTTCCTCCTGTACCGGCATGGGGTGCTCATACCCCAGTTCTTCAATAGCTTTACGGATTTCCTCAGAAACTCCAAGCTCTTCAAATGTTTTCAAAATACGTATCTTATTAAAAATTCAGTGCAAAGGTAGCTAAAAAAGAAGACATTACCCGAGCCCAAACCCTGTTTTCAAGTTTTTTGTGTTTCGAAAACAATAAAAGAGGAGGCGTTCCTTAGTTTTTTGCCCCACCGCGAAGCTCGATATAGTCTATATTGGGAGCTGCTCCGCCCTTCTGAAACAGACGGATGGTATTCTTTCCGGGACGGAGTTTCACGACAATTTCGGCAAAAGCGATATCGTTCCATCCTGCCGAACGCAGGCGGGACAAAGTGTATGTTTTTCTGCCGTTGATCTTCACGCTCAGGTTGCGCTCCTCGGCACTGGCAAAAGCAATTCTCAAGGTATATTTGCCTCCGTTTTTGCTGTACACCGTGCGCCACTCCATATAGTTGTCTTCCCGGTCGATATCCCCCAGATAACCGACATAAGCTCCCGAAGAAGAGTTTGCATCGCTGATGACACGGGCAAAATCTCCGGGCTCGATGGCCGAATACTGCTCCAGCCAGGCATTTTCGGCTTCATATCTGCTTTGTTCCAGACGCTCCTCGGCCTCCATGCGGTAAATGCGGGTACCGTGTGCCGGAACCTCGACCGAAAAACGGGAATCTGTCACCTGCGGCAAATTGGCATGCGCATAAAGATCACGCACCTGTACCTTTCCTCCCAGTCCCAACTTCTTCAAATCAATATGGATTGTCTGGCCGATATCTCCGGAATTGTAAAAGGCAACGGCACGGGCCTTTCCGAAGCGTGTCTCCACATCCTTCACCAAAACATAAGAGTTGCCCTGTTTCTCCACCACCTCGGCCTGTATGGCCAACGGGTCCTGATTCAAGGCAATCAGTTCGCTGTTGGTCAGCAAGGCAAGCGTTTTATCGCTTATTTGGGTCATGTCGCACCCGATCATCAAAGGAGAGCTCATGATGCACCACATGCCAAAATGGGTCTTGTCCTCCTCTTCCGAAAGGCCGCGCCCCACTTCCATGATGTCCATATCATTGAACTTTCCCTCGGTGGCATAGGCCGACATATACAGGTTTCTGCCAATGATTCTCTTCACAGCCCCCCAAGACATGTTGATGTCGGCATCAATACGCCACGAAGTGGCCACATCGTGCACCCAGGTACCGGGAAAAGCCCAGCGGCAAACATTCATCCGGACATTCTTCTTTCCGGTCTTTTCTACAGCCCGACTAATGGCTGTGTACCGCTCCTGTTCGTTCAGATCCAGTTTCTCTGTATTCTGCCCCGGGTCTCCCCCACAAAAATCCACCTTGATAAAATCAAAGTCCAACTCCTTGAAGAAGAAATCCGCATCCTGCTGGTCGTGTCCATACATGCCCACTCCTACTCCTATTTTATCGGCATCCCAGAAAGAGCCACAGGTATTTCTGCCGGCATCCGAATAAATGCCGGCCTTAAAGCCCAGGCCGTGAATAAAATCGACAACGGGTTTCAGGCCGTTCGGGAAACGGGTGGGATGAATCAATAAATTTCCGGCAGCATCTCTGCCTCCAAAGTAACCGTCATCAATATTGATGTATTGGTATCCGGCTTTGCCCAAGCCTTTGTCGTACATGGCCTGAGCCTGCTTCTTGATGGCTTCTTCGCTGATATTTACCCGATAGGTATTCCAGGAGCTCCAGCCCATAGTGGGGGTTTCATAAGCTGCCAACGGTAGGGAGAACAAAAAAAGTAAAAAGCAAAAATTTCTTCCGCGTTTCATGGTATTGATTGATTAGTTATTCAGAATTTCATAGAGATTACGGTACAAAAATATCATATCCCCGCTCAAAAAACAAGAATTTATCCGGAAAGAACTGCACAATCGCATCGGATAAGAACCCGTTTTTGCAGTTTTGCACTTGCAAAACTCCGTATTTTTTGCGAATATTGCATCACTTTCCTTGATAAAACAAACTAAAAACTAGAATATGCGTAAAGTGATTTGTGCCGGTGAAACCATACTGGACATTCTGTTTAAAAACAACCAGCCGATAGCAGCCGTGCCCGGCGGATCTTCTTTTAACTGTATCATTTCTTTGGGAAGAGCCGGTGTTCCGGCTTTCTTTTTAGGCGAAACCGGCGAAGATGCCGTGGGCGACCAGATTGCGGCATTCCTGAAAGAGAATCAGGTCAGCACCGATTATTTCACCACCCGAAAGGATATCCGCACCGCGGTGTCTCTGGCTTATCTGAACGAGAAAAACGACGCACAATACGTTTTTTATAAAGACAAGCCCAAACCGAACGACAACTTCTGCATCCCCGATTTTCAGAAAGAGGATATTCTGGTTCTGGGTTCTTACTATGCTATCTGCCCGAACCTGAGAGCGCAGGTAAAACAACTGCTGCATGCCAACAAAGAGGCCGGCGGAATGGTTTATTACGACATCAATTTCAGAAAAAGTCATCAGCAGGAACTGGAGGCTTTGACTCCGGCCATTCAGGAAAATTTCACTCTGGCAAGCATTGTACGCGGATCGGCCGATGATTTTGAGATTATGTATGGAACCAGAGAGGCTGAGGTAATCTATAAGGAAAAAATCGCTCCTTATTGCCCGGTATTTATCTGCACCAATGCCAATAAAGAACTGAAGGTGTGTCTGCCCGACCGGGTTTTGGCTTTTCCCATAACGCCGATAAAGACGGTCAGTACCATAGGGGCCGGAGACAATTTCAACGCAGGATTCGTTTACGGACTGATGCGTTATGGCATCAAGAAGGAAGATTTACTGCAAATGGAAAACCATCAATGGGAAAAACTGGTAAACTGCGGACTTTACTTCGCCGCCAATGTTTGCCAGAGTATTCATAACAGTATTGACCCGAAACTGGATCTCAGTTGCCTTTAAAAGGCAACCTGATCCAGAAATTCGTTGATGGCGTCAATCACACAACGGATATCTTCTTCGCTCATCTCCGGAGAAATAGGCAGACTGAGCTCTTCGCGATGTATCCGCTCCGTAATGGGCAGCGAACAGGCCGCAAACTCGGTCATGGAATCCTGCCGGTGAGGCGGAATCGGATAATGGATCAATGTCTGGATTCCGCGTTCTTTCAAGAAGGCTTGCAAGGCATCGCGCTGCGCACAGAACACCGTAAAAATATGGAATACATGTGCCTCCGGATCATCAAACGCAGGAAGACACAGTCCGGACGAAGGACGGATTCCCTGAAGATAACGCAACGCTACTTGCTTACGTTTCTCGTTATCCTGATCCAACCGTTTCAATTTCAGGCGCAAGACAGCGGCCTGCAACTCATCCATTCTGCTGTTGACCCCACGGAAAGGATGCACATATTTCTTGGAGGAACCGTAGTTGGACAGCACACGCACCCGGTCGATTAAGGCCTCATCATCTGAAGTCACGGCACCGGCATCGCCAAGCGCTCCCAGATTCTTGCCCGGATAGAAACTGAATCCGGCAGCATCTCCCAAAGCACCCACACGCACACCGCCGTCCCGTGCTCCATGGGCCTGCGCACAGTCTTCCACAATCTTCAGGGCATATTTCGCCGCCAAAGACTTTATTTTGGGCATGTGGCATGCCCGGCCATACAGATGAACCACCAGAATAGCCTTGGTCTTTTCAGTAATCAATGCTTCAATCCGCTCTGGATCAATATTACAGGTCTCCCATTCGGGTTCGCAAAGCACAGGCTTCAGACCGGCACGCTGCACGGCCAGTATGGAAGCAATATAAGTATTGGCAGGAACAATCACTTCGTCGCCCGGCTGCATCAGTCCCAACGAACAGTAAGCCATGAAAATCAGTGTCAGGGCATCCAGTCCGTTGCCCACAGCCACACAACCGGCTGTTCCGCAGTAATCGGCAAACTCCCGTTCAAAACCTTTGTTTTCTTCACCAAGCAAATACCAGCCCGAACGGACAATCCTTCCTACGGTTTCCGACAGTTCCGGTTCAAAAGAGTGATTGATTTTTTTTAAGTCCAGATAATCTATCATCGTGTTGTTGTTCTTATTGGCAGTTCATACATATCATATACCACAGCGCGGCCGCCCATACCTTCTTTCTGAAAGATCAGTCCCTCGTTGAGGAACCATCCTCCCTGCTCTACCGATGTGCCCATATCGAAATATTTCTTGCTCCGGAAGTGTTCATGAATCAACCGGTCGAAAAGGAAATCCACGGCCCCGCATTGTCGTCCACAGTCCGTAGAGGCGATATACTGCACATGAACGGCGCATTGCGACACATAGAGCACCGTGCCGGCTACGGTCTGTCCCGCCGTATCGCACACCCGATACAACAGAATGTTCTGTGGAAAACGCTGATGCAGCAGCAGAATCTCGTCCAAAGTATGTACCGGAGTGGCCTGATGACGGTCTTGCAGATTCTCCCGCAACACAGCCCAGAATGCAGCCCAGCCCTCATCCTGAAGCAGACAGAACTGTTCCTGACTGGCTTTCTTTACTTTTCTTTTCCGGAGGGTACTGAATCCTAAAGCATTTTCCGAAGGAATCACCGAGGATATCTTCCGCTGTTTCAAGACAGCTCCCAGGCGGAACAGGGCATACAAGTCCTCCTGACTGGGATAACGGGCATAGATATATGGAATGGGACGATAGCACCAGGTTTCCACATCTCCGCGCTGCTTCAGATAATCCACCACAGCCTGAAACAGTTCGAGCATACTTTGCGCGGTCATGCTGTCCTGAATCAGAAAACCTCCAAACGTAAGCCCGTTGTGCGAAGCAAAAGTGCTTCCGCTCAAATGGGCCGGCAAAAGCGCCATGAGCTTGCCGCCCTGATAACATAACAAAGAATGATCCTGAAAGCGGTCGGCGTGATAGTCCATATATTCTCTGTAGAACAGGAAAATGGCATTACGCGATCCGTTTACAAAATCATTCCACAACTGTCTTTTCTCAGACGAATAAGGTTCTAAAAGCCACGCTTTCTCCATAAATCATTCAGCTACTGGATGCACGATTTTCTGAAACACTTCATAAGAGTTGATATACGTCTCGGGCTCATAGGGATGAGAGGCCATGACAAGCAGCACAGCATCATCGGAAAATTTCAGCAGTTCATTCCAGGTCAGCGGCGGCACCAGCAGTCCCTTGTCGGGCGAATCCAGCAGATAATGCTTTCTCTCCTGCGCATTCTCCAGACAGATTTCCACCGTGCCGTGCACGGCTATCAGATACTGATAAGATATCTTGTTGGCATGCATTCCCCGGCTTTTGTCTTCGGGAACCTGATAAATCCAATATATTCTCTGCACTTCAAAAGGCACCTCTCGCCCCACTTCGGCAATGGTCAGACAACCTCTTGAATCTGTATAGGTTTTCAATAAATCCATAGAATCTGTAAATAGATATGCAAAGTAAACAAAAAGAATCCATATCAGGAAGCAATCTTCCGAAAACTACAAGCTAAGCACCCGGAACAGCCTTGGTATAGTCTGCCATCAGCGTTTCCAGTTCCTCAAGCGAAGCAACGACCCGCAGATAGTTTTGGCAAGGGACATTGATAAACGACTTTCTGTCGTACTCCTCAAGCAATGCCAGCAACGAGTTCCAGAATCCGGATTCATTATACAGGACAATCGGTTTTTTCTGATATCCGATGCTGTCGGCTGCCATCAAAGTAAAGATCTCATCCAAAGTTCCCACGCCCCCGGGCAAAGCGAGAAGCACATCGCTCTGCTCAATCATAATCTGTTTCCGGTCGTTCAAATCCGTACACGGAACCAGCTGGTCGATATACGCACTGGCGCGACGCTTGGTCTCCAATATGCGCGGAACCACTCCCACAACGGTTCCTCCCGCTTCGTGCACTCCTTGCGCCACACACTCCATGGAACCGGAATTGGCTCCTCCGTAAACCAACGCCCATCCCATCTGACCGATTTTCCGGCCCACACGCAGGGCTTCATCATAATAGGCTGCCTCCAGTCTCTGCGAAGCAGCACAAAATACACCAATATGTTTCATAACAAACAAAGTTGCACTTTTCCTTTCAAAAAGCGCAACTTTGTCTGTTAAATGAATAAAAATAGAATCAGAGTTTTACATCTTCCAGATTAATCAGCCCATTGACAATGGCGTATATGGTCAGTCCGGCCGGAGAATGAATCTGCAGTTTGCGACTGATGTTCCTTCTGTGGGTCATGACCGTATTGACAGAAATGAAAAGCTTTTCGGCAATTTCCTTATTCGAAAGCCCCTTGACGACACAGACAATCACCTCCCGTTCGCGATCACTCAGCGAATCTGTTCCTGCATTGTCCGTTTGCCCGCTTTCCTCTTCCTGGGCCTGCAAGGTCTCCGCACGCAGGGCACAATCCTTTTCCAACTTCCGGACAGCCTCAATATAAAGCGTATCCTCCATCTGGCAATGGTTGAAAAGATCTTCCTCCAACATATACAAATCCATCAGTACTTCGTTCAGCAACTGTCCGTTGCTGTCGCTGGGATAATATTTGATGATGATACTTTTCAACTCGCCCAGGCTTTTGTCTATCTGAGCATGATTATCATGATGCTTTTCTTCCAGCACATTGATGTTCACTCCCGTCTCCGAAAGTTTACCGGCAAGCAGTCCTTCCACATAAGTATGGATGTATTTGTCTTCATATTCCATGTGTCGGGATACTTCGGCAGCAAACTCATCATAGAATTTCAGAATGAGAAAGGCAATCTGGTTACGGGCCGAACAGTCAATACTTTCTATGAGCTTACGACGGATAGCAGGTATTCGGAAATCAACAAAATAGGTATGCGACTGCGACAAATACTTGGTCATGGCCGCCACAGAAATGGTTTCCACCACATCGCCAACGTTGACTCTTCCGTTAGACTTGATAAAATTGACCACAGCCAGAAAGGTCATGGTATCCACGCCATTGGAAGCGCAGGCCGTGGTCACGGTCTGGTCGCCAAATCCGAATGTCAATCCAAAACGGCTGATCACCTGCAACAGACGATAATCGTCGCAAATGATGTCACTCATCTTGTCTGTTTCCTTATATTTTTCCGTCATATCACCTTGTTTATTTTTTACGGTGCAAAGAAAATTAAAATCGGCCAAAGAAACAATCACTACATCTAAGTATTTTTCAAGGAAGCAACCAACAGAGAGCTCTATCTGCCACAAAAACAGGTAGAAACCGAATGAAGAAAATCATACAATTTAAGTATTGCAACCAAACCGGACAGGCCTTAACTTTGCAACGTCGGAAAGAAAAACTTTCTGACTGGAAGAAAACGTATTCTGACTTCGGGATTATACCTCCCTAACGCAGAACCGACGTTCTTCCAGAATATGATTCGTGATGAACCATAATAACCATTTTATTAGTTTAGTATTAGTACATTTTGAAATTAAAAAGCCTAGAATATGGTCTCTGAGAAGAGATCATATTTTTTTATACCCAAAAATAGTGATTTTTACGACCCTCTTTTGTTCTTCTTTTTTTAAAAATCACTAATCAAGGTATTGGCTATCTGTATAAAGAAGAGTAATTTTGCATCCGGAAAATAAATTCAGCAGAATGAAATTAACAGAAGTCAAAAACGATGAATGTGTTTTCATCGCTCAAATAGAAGGAAGCGGTTCATTCCGCGCCCGATTGGGAGAAATGGGATTTGTCAAAGGACAACAGGTAAAACGTTTGTTCGCATCGCCCATCGGCAATCCCATTGTTTTTGAAATCATGGGCAGTAAGGTAGCTCTCCGCAGTCAGGAAGCTGCCAGCATCGAAGTAGTACGTCATGCTGACGAGATTCCGGATCAGGAAAGCATCTCTGCCTCCATCCACACTCCAAACTCCCCTTTTCAGATACACGACAAAGCATCTCATTGCGCTTGTGAAAGCAGGAAAAAAGTCCAATCAACCTTTGAACACAGTCACGATGTGGTGACCCTGGCACTCGTCGGTAACCCCAACTGCGGAAAAACATCTCTGTTCAACGCAGCCAGCGGCGGGCATGAACGCACCGGAAACTACAGTGGCGTTACGGTGAGCAGTGTCATCGGCAGTATTGAGTTTAAGGGACGACAGATTCGTTTTGTGGACTTGCCCGGCACTTACTCGCTTCGTGCTTTCAGTCCGGAAGAGGCTTACGTGGCCCACGAACTGGAAACCGGAAAGATTGATGCCGTAATCAATGTGCTCGATGCCACGAATCTGGAACGCAACCTGCTGCTCACCATGCAGCTCAAAGAGCGCAATCTGCCGTTGATCGGTGCCTTGAATATGTTTGATGAGGTCGAAAAGAGCCAAAGTATTATTGATATTCCGGCGCTGGAAAAGAAACTGGATATGCGTCTGATCCCCACGGTAGCCCGCAGCAAACGAGGCATTGACACCTTGATTGAGGAGGCCATCAAACTGGCCGACCAACAGCAGGCTTCGTGTGTGGAAAACCGTTCCTGCACCAAAGAGAAGCCAAAAGAATGCCAACACTCCTTTGAAACGCCAACTCATGGGCACCATGAAGCATGCCCCTGCAAACAGCGCGAGGAAGATGATGCCATGCGCTATGCACGCATCCGTGCCTTGCTTCAGGACGTCTACCAACGAAAGAAAGGCAAAGCCGACCGGACGACAACCCTGCTGGACCGCATTTTTGCCAGCAAATGGGTGGCCTATCCCCTCTTTTTTGTCCTGATGTGGTTCATATTCTGGGCCACTTTCGTAATCGGAGCTTATCCGTCAGATTGGATTGACCAGGGCATTTCCTGGGTGGGCGACCTGCTCAAAGGCAATATGGGCGAAGGTCCGCTGCGCGACCTGATCATTGACGGAATCATAGGCGGTGTGGGCAGTGTCATCGTATTCCTGCCCAATATTCTGATTCTGTACTTCTTCATTACTATATTGGAAGACTCCGGTTATCTGGCCCGTGCCTCCATGCTGGCCGATCCGATTCTGAACCGCCTGGGACTGCATGGCAAGTCTTTCATCCCGATGCTGATGGGATTCGGCTGTAACGTGCCGGCGGTCATGGCTACCCGCACCATTGAAAACCATAAGAGCCGTCTGGTAACCATGCTGGTCATTCCGATGATGTCGTGCAGCGCACGTATCCCCGTATATGTGGTCTTTGCTGGAGCGTTCTTTGCGGCCTATGCCAGTTGGGTAATGTTCGGCCTTTATCTGTTCGGATTACTGATGGCCGTGCTTGTAGCGTGGGTGTTCAACCGTATTTATCATCCCGAACAGGATACACACTTTGTGATGGAAATTCCTCCCTACCGCCTTCCGAACTGGAAGGGTGTGTTCCGCCACACTTGGGAGAAAGGCCGCCAGTATCTGCACAAGATGGGAGGCATCATTCTGGTTGCCAGCATCGTCATCTGGGCCTTGGGCTATTTCCCGCGCCCTGACCGCGAGATGAGTCCGGCCGAAGCACAGGAACAATCCCTGATGGGACAGATAGGACACGCCATCGAACCGGTTATCAAACCGTTGGGTTATGACTGGCGCATGGGTGTCGGTATCATGGCTGGCGTAGGAGCCAAAGAGCTGATGGTTACCAGTTTGGGCGTACTCTACAACAGTCCGGAAGGAGACTCTGAGGCCGGTTCTGTTGAAGAAGCTTCTCAGACGAGACTGGCTTCTGCCCTGCAGACCCACACCACCCCCGAAGCAGCTCTGGGCTATATGGTATTTGCCCTGCTTTATTTCCCCTGTCTGGCCACGATAGCGGCCATCGCCGGAGAAAGCGGCAAATGGAAATGGGCCCTGATTACCGCCGGATACACCACTGGTCTGGCTTATGTCGTAGCCTTTGTGGTCTACCGTCTGGCCCTGTTCCTCTAGGAAAAGTTTGATTCACTATAAAATAAAGAAACACTACAAATGAATTTTATCACACGTACAAAGCAAGGCATTTTCAGATGCCTTGCTTTCTGTCTTTCTGTTATGACATGGTCTGTAACCTCAGCACAAGAGAATCCGCAATCCTTGCCCGATTCTCTTGCAGCCGATACCGCTTCGGCACCACGCGTATCCTGGTATGCTTCCGTTACTACGGAAATGCCCTGGAACATCAGTGACGGCCGCGTCGGATGGGCCAACTATATAGAAGCCGGAGCGGAAATCGGCTTATGGAAAGGCGGATCGCTCAACATGGATGCCATTGCCACGTACGAATATCATAATCCGGTGCTCGGAGACTTGCAGTGGTTTTCCAACATTACCATTGGAGCCAACAAGGCATTCCGACTGATGCAGTTCGAATTGTCGCAGCAGTTGGGCGACAAAGGACTGGTTTCTCTTGGACTGCATAATAATGATCTCGACTGTTTTAATTCACCCTACACCAGTCTTTTTACCAATTCATCCCATACCAGTTTCCCTACCCTGGCCTACAATTTTCCTGTAGCCACGGCCCCTGTAGCCGCCTTGGCGCTTCATCTTGAATACCAGCCCATAGAGAAACTGACCATCAAGGAAACTCTCTATAACGGTATGGCCGACGACCGTCTGGACCATCAGTTCCGTTTCTGTCCGAAAGGCGACGGAGTGGTAAACATCACCAGCATACAGTATTCCGACCAGGAGCGCTATACCTATTCTCTGGGAGCGGGACTAAGCAACTCGAGCATGGAAAACGAAGATACCGGGAAGCCGGAAAAACCGTTCCAATATGCTTTGTGGCTGCTGGCCGAACAGGAACTCTGCACCATCGGCAAAAGCGGACTGGGACTGATGCTGCAAGGAAGCATTGCCCCAAAGGAAAGCAGCTATTGCAGCCATTACTGGGGAGCCGGACTGGTATGCAACCGCCTCGGAAATATGGAAGCGCAAGTCGGACTGGCCGTAAACCGCGTGCTGATGAGCGATGGCCGGGAAACAGACATAGAGCTGACCACCACTCTTCCGGTGTGCGAATATCTGTCTCTGCAACCGGCACTGCACTGCATCAACACGAACGGTACCTATAAAATGGCCGCTCTGATTCGGGCTTCTTTTGAAATCGGCAATTAAAGATTGGCGCAATTTTCCTATTTTTGCACCAGATAAAACAAGAAACATCATGACTCAAGAAACATCAGCAACCGATATATTCACCACCACACTGCCTTGTGGCATGCGTGTGGTGGCCATCCCTTCCATCACCAATGTGGTCTATTGCGGTATAGCCATCAAGGCCGGCACTCGCGATGAACTGCCTCACGAAAGCGGTATGGCCCATTTCTGTGAGCATCTCACCTTTAAGGGAACGCACCACCGAAGTTCGCGTCAGATTATCAACTACATGGAGTCGGTTGGCGGCGATCTGAATGCCTATACCGGAAAGGAGGAAACCATTTATTATGCCACCTTTCTGAAGGAACATTTCCCCAAGGCGGCCACGATTCTGACCGATATCGTACTGGGCAGCACTTACCCGGAAAATGAGATGAACAAGGAGGTGGAAGTGGTGATTGATGAGATTGAAAGTTACAACGACTCACCGGCCGAACTGATTTTCGATGAATTTGAGAATATCATCTTTCAGGGGCATCCTCTGGGACGAAACATTCTGGGCGAAGCCGACAAGCTGCGCCAGTTCCGCTCGGAGGACGTACAGAAATTCATCCGGCGCAATTACCGTCCGGAAAACATGGTGTTCTTCCTTTACGGACAGATACCCGGAAAGAAGGTCGTAGACACCCTGAACAAGGCCATCGCCCAGGTAAGCAGTTCGCTCGGTCCGGAAAGTCCGCTGTATCCTTACCTGTTCCAGCAGGAAAACCAACAGCCGGTTGCCCCAACCGAACCAATGCCGTTGCCCCCCTATCAGGCAGCCCGCATCACCAAAAACAAAGATACACACCAGGCACACGTCATGATGGGTACCCGCGCTTACAGTGCCCGCGACCCGCGTCACATCGCACTGTATCTGCTGAACAATATTTTGGGCGGACCGGGAATGAGCTCGCGTTTCAACATCATCCTGCGGGAAAACAACGGACTGGTCTACACCGTGGAAAGCAATATGACGAGCTATACCGATACGGGTATCTGGAGCGTATATTTCGGTTGCGACCCGCACGACGTGAAGCGCTGCGTACGCCTCATCCAGAAAGAGCTGGAACGGTGGACCCGCGCACCGATCAGCGACCGTGCGCTGGCAGCAGCCAAGCGTCAGATCAAGGGACAGATCGGTGTGTCGTATGATAATTTTGAGAATGTGGCACTGGCTTCGGGCAAGACCTATCTGCATTATCATATCATTCGCGACCGCGAAGCGCTCTACCGGAAGATCGACGCGCTCACGGCACAGGAACTGCATCAGGTGGCCTGCGAACTGTTTGCTCCGGACAAGCTCAGCATCCTGATTTTCGAATAAAAACCATCAAAAGCATTACTGTTCATGGCTACAACCAGAATCGCCGTCATCGGCGGAGGAGCCGCCGGATTCTTTCTGGCTGCCAATATCCGGAAAAGCAATCCGGACACACAAGTCATCATTTTTGAGAAAGCCGCCAAAGTGCTGGCCAAGGTAAAGGTTTCGGGAGGAGGAAGGTGCAACCTGACCAACTCTTTTGCCAAAATCAAAGACCTGGTGCATGCCTATCCGCGCGGCCACCGGCTCATGAAGAAGCTGTTCAAGACTTTCGACTATGAGGATGCCTACCAGTGGTTTGAAGACAGAGGTGTGAGGCTCACCACCCAAGAAGACCAGTGTGTGTTTCCAGTTTCACAGGACTCGGAGTCCATCATCCTTTGCCTGAAAAGAGAAGCACAGAAGAATGGGACGGAAATCCGGACACGCCATGAAGTGAGCCGGATAGAGCATCTCGAGGACGGCACCTTCCGACTGTCCTTTACCTCGGCCGACATAGCTCCCTGCTGCGTGGACCGTGTGGCCATCACTTCGGGTGGAGCACCGCTCCCCAAAGACCTGCTTTATCTGGAGACTTTGGGACACGAAACCGAGGCTCCCGTACCTTCGCTTTATACGTTTAATATCAAAAACGAAGCAGCCCATCAGCTTATGGGTATCGTTGTAGAGGAAGCCACGGCCTGGATTCCGGGCACCAAATTCAAAAGCCAGGGCGCCCTGCTCTTTACGCACTGGGGCATGAGCGGTCCGGCCATTCTGAAACTGTCGTCCTACGCAGCCCGCTGGATTCACGAAAACGGCTACCGTTTTCCGTTGCAGGTGTGCTGGATCGAAGAAAACAATACCGAGCGTGTTGCCGAAGAGCTGAAACACATCCAGAACCAGCATGCCCAGAAACAACTGGCCAGCATCCGTCCTTATCTGCTGCCCCAGCGACTCTGGAACCATCTGATCGAAAAAGCCGGACTCACTCCCGACAAGAAATGGGGGGAAACGGGCAAGAAAAGCATCAACCGGCTGGTCACCCTGCTCACCTCGGATACGTATGAAGTGAGCGGCAAAGGCAGTTTTCGCGAGGAATTTGTCACCTGCGGAGGCATCAGTCTGAATGCCGTATCGCACCAGACTCTGGAGAGCAAACACTGTCCGGGCCTGTTCTTTGCCGGCGAGGTGCTCGATATTGATGCCATCACCGGAGGGTTCAATCTGCAGGCAGCCTGGACCACGGCCTATACGGTGGCCCAGCACATCGGCAAGAACCGCCCTGAATAAAACCATAAAAAGTAGCCATGATTCTCACGAAATATCCCATTTTGCGAGAATCATGGCTTTTTGTTATATTAAATCAGGAAAAGAATCTGCCTAGAAGTTCCAACCAATTCGTATGGAAGGATTCACGTTAAATCCGAAATCATGACTTGATGAAGCTGAATTACCGTCTTCATTCTCTACAGTATTTCCATTGGAAACCTCGGTATTCTTGCGGCCTGTGCTGTTATATTCATATCCCAAGCCCAATTCGGCACCGAGATAAAGACCTTTGCACACATACACATCAAAACCGGTAATGAAATTAATGCCAAAACCGAAGAACGGAGTCTTTTCTACCGTGTAATTGTCATTCCGTGTATTGTCGGTCTTGTTTCCGGTATTTCCGGCAATGAATCCCAGTTCACCTCCGATAAATGGAGATACGCGCTCGAACTTGTCAAAGTGATACTCCAGACCCGGCATGAAAGAGAACTTGTTTACAAAGACCTTGGCATCTGATTCATACTCCTTGTCATTAGAGTCCTTGAAATAAGTGGTGCTGATGTCGCTGCTGGTACCGATACCCACATTAAAACGCAGGGCCAGATTATTGCTCATGTGATAACGGACCCGTGCACCGTATTTCTGCAAATCAAAGCGTCCGTTGTCTGCACCGCCGGGCGAATAGTTCATTTCAACAGACCAGGTGTTTGCCTCAGCCTTATACTGTGCCTGAGCCACGGAAGAACCCAACAGCATACCACTCGCCAATAAAAAGAAAAATTTTTTCATAGTCGTTCATTTTAAAAATAAAACATATTTACTCCCGCCACTCAAATGGTGAGACGGCAAATCTAAGACAAAAGAAAATTATAAACAAGTAAAACGGAGAAAATATTTATTTTATATAAAAAACACAGAATTTTCTTATCTCCATGAAGCTTCTGAAAAATCATCAGGATGATTGGAAAAAATGATTGTGATGTTTTTAGAAAATCATTGAGATGATTTATTTAATTGATAAAACAAACCGGTTACAATGGTATAACAGCGAAAAACGGCGTGAAGAAAAAAAGAAACGAAAAAACCGGCGGCATGCAGAAAACACTACCTTTGCAGACAAGATTTTTTTAGGAATAACAGAATATGAGAAGAGCCGTACTTTTATTTGCCCTCACCTGCTGCATCTGGAATGCACCGGCACAGACCGCACGCGAGGATATTGAGAAAAACCCGCTTCTGAGCGCGGGAAAATATTTTGCCTATCAAGCCCCCGCCACAGCACAAACAGCGCCTCCAGCGGGCTATAAAGCCTTTTATCTGTCTTCTTTTGCCCGTCATGGCTCCCGTCATCTTACCAAGGAGAAGAAATATACCGAACCGCTCCAGATTCTGTGGGACGCAGAAAAGGCTCAGATGCTGACTCCGACAGGGGAAAAGACTCTGAAGATTGCCACAGAACTTTATGACCGCGCCAAGGGGCGTTACGGGGAACTGACCGAAAAGGGAGCGCGTCAGCACCGCGAACTGATTCAGAGAATGTTCCGGAACTATCCGGAAGTGTTTGCCGACGGAGTGCACGTCGACGCCCGGTCTACCTATAAGACCCGCGCCTTTCTATCCATGGCGGCCGCCTGTGTGGAACTGAAAGGGCTGAATCCAAAGCTGAATGTCACCACGGAAAGCAGCAATGCCGACCTGTATTATATCAAATACGAGAACGAAGCCTACGAACAACAGAATCTCGTCCATATGGACTCGGTATATCGGATGGCGGACAGCATTTACATTCATCCGGAAAGAATCCTGAAAGAACTGTTCCGCAAAGCGGATTTTGTGCAGCAACATATTCCGGACACCCGCAAGTTTATGGCCGATCTGTTCGAATTGCACGGAATCAGTCAGAGCTACGACAACCAGCAGGGACTGGACTTTCTGTTCTCTCAGGAGGAAGCATACGACATGTGGCAACGGAACAACTTTGAATGGTATTACGAAAAAGGAGCTTCGCCACTGAGCGGAGGACACATGTATTATCTGGAAAAGAATCTGCTGAACAACTTCATCGAAACGGCCGACTCGGTTATCAATCATTCCTGCAAGCTGGTGAGCCTGCGCTTCGGCCACGACACCAATCTGGCTCCACTGGCAACCTTGATGGGGTTGAACCGCCTCCGTACCGAGACTGCCGATTGGCAAAAAATTGCCGATACTTACCGCACTTATCAGATTATCCCGATGTGCGGCAACATTCAGATGGTATTCTACAAGAATGCAAAAGGCAATATTCTGGTAAAAATCCTGCTGAACGAGCGGGAAGCCACGCTACCGATAAAATCGAAAACGGCTCCTTATTATGAATGGAAGGCCGTAAAGGATTACTGGAGAAATACACTGAACCAGATCGCACTGCCGTGATGATTTGAAACAAACGAAAAATCGCTCCACGAAACAGCTTTTCCAACTGTTTCGTGGAGCGATTTTTTTTTCTTTACTGACAGCAGTCGCGAAGTACCAGAAGGCTTTCCGGTCCCATATTGAAGAGCAGGTCTGCAATGCTCAGATTGGGCAGGAAACCGTTTCTTTCGGCGAATACCTGATAATACGGTACGGCTCGGAAATGGGCGTCCTGCTCGGCCGGAACACGCGGCTGGATCAGGAAACGGCAATCTTCTGCCGGACCGCAATTTTCGTCGAGGAACTGGTCGGAACGACTCATCTGAGGCTGAAGGTCAATCAGGCGGCACACCGTGTCCTGAATGGCCAGATTGAAATCCAACAGGAAATCCCACTTTTTCTCATAGAACGGGCGGAAATCATCGGCATAGTACTCAAAGAACGGGCTGTTGCGGTAGGCCGATTCCAGCGCGTTCCAATGCAGATGGCGCCAGTTGCCGTGGTCGGAAATGCGGATGTCCTTCATGGGGCATTTCAGTCCTTCGTATTTCACGGTAGGCACCGTCAGTGCCAACGGTCCGTCGGGCGCGGCAATCACGCAGCGGTTCCGGTAAGTCTGCTTCGTATAATGATCAAACTGTTCCGTCACCACACGGGGATAACGGAACAGTTTGGTATAATATTGCACCGGGGCCCAATAAGCGGTTGTGAGCCATACGGTGTCTTTTTCTTCGGTCATAATTCTTGTTTCTGCTTATTTGATATTATCTACCAGACGGAAGAGGCGGTTCCAGCGTACATGTCCGTCAAACCATCCGCGGTCTTTGTCGAGCGACAGCCAGATGATAATCGGTTTGCCGACTACATGATCCTCGGGCACAAATCCCCAGTAACGGGAATCTTCGGAATTGTGACGGTTGTCACCCATCATCCAGTAGTAGTCCATCTTGAAGGTATAACTCTTGGCTTCCTTACCGTTGATGTAGATCTTTCCGTCTTCCTTCACCTGCAGGTCATTGCCTTCGTACACACGGATCGGGCGCTCATAAACGGCAATGTTCTCCGGAGTGAGGTCGATAGACTTGCCCTTGGCCGGAATCCATACCGGACCGTAGTTGTCGCTGGTCCATCCGGTTGCCTGATTCCAGGGGTAGATACCCTCGGTATCGTTGGCCGGCTCGTAAGCGATGCTTTCTACAATATCCTTGCGTTTGGACAGAACGTCATAGGCATGCTGGGTGAGCGGCATCACGCCACCACGCTGTGCGGCTCCCTGAAGGTCTTCCTGACTGAGTCCCAGTTCGCGAACCAGTTCGTCGGGAATATTCTGTTTCAGGCTGATGCGGTAGTTATACTGCACATTATCGGGCTCTTTATTCGGTTTTCCGTCCAGATAAACAATGTGATCTTTAATCTGGAGCGTCTGTCCGGGCAATCCCACACAGCGCTTCACATAATTCTCACGACGGTCCACCGGGCGCCAGGTAACCTCACCAAACTCGGCCTGATTCTGCGCCACATACTGGCGTCCCAGTTCATAGAACTGAAGCAGATAGGAACGCTGCTGCATCACGGGCAGTGAGTCAAGCACCGGCACCGGAGCAATCATCTGGTCGTAAATCTGACGACCGTAGCCGTAGCACAGGCGGTAGTACACAGCCTGATAGTTCGGATTGAGCGACACGGTATCTCCGGCCGGATAGTTAAACACGACTATGTCGTTCAGCTGTACCTTGCCTCCCTTGACACGCTTATACTCCCACTGGGGCCACTCGCTGTAGGATTTGGTACCCAGAATAGGCATGGTGTGCTGGGTGAGCGGCATGGAAAGCGGCGTTTGCGGCACGCGCGGTCCGTAACTCATCTTGCTCACAAACAGATAATCGCCCACAAGCAGGGATTTCTCCAGCGAAGAAGAAGGGATGGTATAGTTCTGGAAGAAATAGATATTCACAAAATATACCGCAACCAAAGCAAAGACAATAGCGTCTACCCAGCTCATCACGGTGCGGGTAACGGGATTTTCGGCATCCTTCCACCAGGTCCAGCGTATTTTCTTGGTGATATAGGCATCGAAAATGAACGGCAGCACGATCACGCCCCACCAGCTTCTGATCCAGATCAGAAAGGCAATGTAGAGCAGGCACACCACGCTCATTTTGATCCACTGCGCCTTGGTCGGTTTCTGATTCTTTCTTTTCATGATGTTTATCTTCTTGAGGTTAGTTGGCTTTTAGAACTGGAAAAGATCGTCCATCGTGAGCAGTCCGGTGTGGTTTGCCGTGTATTCGGCAGCCAGCACAGCGCCCAAGGCGAATCCCTTGCGGTTGTGAGCATCGTGTGTGATGGTAATCTTGTCGGCCTCACTGTCGTAAGAAATGGAGTGAATGCCCGGAACCTCATCCCGACGGATGCTGTCGATCGGGAACTCGGACGGCTGACACTCGTCGCTGCCGCTCAAAGTACCGTCCGGAGCCAGCAGGGTGCCTTTCACCCATTTGTCCTTGCGGTCCAGCTCACTCAAAATGCCTTCGGCCAGAGTAATGGCGGTTCCGCTCGGTGCGTCGAGCTTATGGATGTGGTGCACTTCTTCCATCTTCACCTCATATTCCGGGAAACGGTTCATGATGCGGGCCAGATACTTGTTCACAGCGCTGAAGATAGCAACTCCCAGACTGAAGTTGGAACTCCAGAACAGGGTCTGTCCTTCTTCACGGCACATGCGGCGCACGTCATCGCCATGCTCCTCAAGCCATCCGGTAGAACCGGAAACCACTTTTACATGGTGTTTGAAGGCTTTCAGATAGTTATCGTAGGCCACATGAGGCGCGGTAAACTCTATCGCCACATCGGCACTGCGGAATGCCTCCGAATCAAAATCCTGAGGATTGTCAATATCAATGATGCTTACAATTTCGTGTCCTCTGCTCAATGCAATCTGCTCAATCATACGGCCCATCTTGCCGTAACCAATTAATGCTATTTTCATATTCATCTATGTTTTTGTAGGGCAAAGATAGGGATTTGAATTTAAATTCGTTACATTTGTATAGAAATAAAATGGATATAAAACCGGCATACTATGGAAAAACTGCTGCAATATATTTGGAAACACAAGATATTTCCGCTGGCTCCATTACGTACCGATAAAGGGGAAGAAGTGGAGGTAATCGATCCGGGCATTCAGAACACCAATGCCGGACCGGACTTCTTCAATGCCAAAATAAAGATAGGAGATACAACCTGGGTAGGCAATGTGGAGGTGCACCGTCATGCTTCGGAATGGTTTCAGCACGGACACGACAAGGACGCTGCCTACAATAATGTGATTCTTCATGTCACAGAACGGGCAGACTCGCCGGTGACTACTGCTGCCGGAAAACCGGTGCCGCAATTGCAGTTGCCCATACCGGAAGAAACACTCCGGCAATACCAGATTCTGAAAGCTTCTGACGATTATCCGCGCTGCCACGAACTCATCCGTAATCTGAGCGGATTTATGGTGCACAGCTGGATGAGCGCCTTGGTCTACGAAAGACTGCAAACACGGTCGGAACTGGTGTTGCAGCGCCTCAAGCAGCAGAACGGCGACTGGGAACAGGCTTTCTTCATCACACTGGCCCGCAACTTCGGTTTCGGACTGAACGGGGATGCCTTTGAGCGCTGGGCACGACGGATTCCGTTTCAGGCCATTGCCAAGCATCGCGACAGTCTGTTCCAGACTGAAGCTTTCTTTATGGGACAGGCCGGTTTGTTGGACTCTGATGGCATGGACCGTGAGGAACGCGAAGCTGCTCTGAACGACGAGTATTTCCTGCGTCTGCAAAAGGAATATGCGTATCTGCGCCATAAGTTTGAACTGACTCCGCTGCCGGCCGACAGCTGGCGCTTCATGCGCACACGGCCACAGAACTTTCCGCACATCCGTCTGTCGCAAATCAGCCGCATGTATCAGGAGGAGAAACTGAACTTTTCCATTATCCGGGATATCAGCGACATCGACGAGCTGCGCCGCAAACTGCAATTCCAGACCAGCGAATATTGGGAGACGCATTTCCTGTTCGGCTATCCGTCTCCGCACAGCATCAAGCGGATGGGACGCGGTTCCATAGACCTGATCATCATCAACACCATCATCCCTACCCTTTTTGCATACGGACGCTATCTGAACGACACACGCTATCAGGAGCAGGCCGTCGGATTGTTGGAACAGCTCAAGCCCGAAGAAAACCACATTATCCGCCTGTGGCGACAGTGTGGACTGGAGGTGCAGCATGCGGCCGACAGTCAGGCTCTGATCCAGTTGAAAAAGGAATATTGCGACCGGCACGAGTGCCTGCGTTGCCGCTTTGGCTATGAATTTCTGAAATCGAATAAAAAACAAAATAATTATGGAGGATAAATATTGTTATGAACTCAAGATGAAGGTGCGTGACTATGAGTGCGACCTTCAGGGAATCGTCAACAACGCCAATTACCAGCATTATATGGAACACACACGACATGAGTTTCTGCTTTCTACAGGCGTGAGCTTTGCCGATCTGCATAACCGGGGTATTGATGCGGTGGTGGCACGACTGAACATCGCCTTCAAGACTCCCTTGAAAAGCGGAGATGAGTTTGTCTGCAAACTGCGTCTGAAGAAGGAAGGCATCAAGTTCGTGTTCTATCAGGACATCTTCCGTCTGCCGGATATGAAATGTGCCATCAAGGCGCAGGTGGACACGGTATGCGTCGTAAACGGACGTCTGGCCGAATCTCCGGAATTGTTTGCGGTTCTTGAAAAATATATCAGCGAATGACCGAACAGGAAATCATCTATACCATGGCTCTCACACGGGTGCCCCGGCTGAATCCCACGAACCAACGCATTCTCTTGCAGGAACTGGGTAGCGCCACGGCGGTATTCGAAAACCGGAAGGACTTAAAACAGGTGCTTCCGGATGCGTCGGAAAAACTGGTCGAGGCCGTAGCCCACATGGACGGACAAATAGCCCGTGCCGAAGAAGAACTGCGCTTTGTCATGGAAAAGAAAGTGGATTGCCTGTGCTTTCACGATGCAACCTATCCGCAAAGGCTGAAGGAATGCCCGGACGCCCCTATCCTGCTTTTCTTCAAAGGTAACGTGTCGCTGAATCAAAGCCGCATCATCAATATCGTAGGCACCCGCCACTGCACGGAATACGGAAAGGACATTTGCAATCGTTTTATCCGTGAACTGAGCGAACTTTGCCCCGAAGTACTGGTCGTCAGCGGACTGGCTTATGGCATCGACATTCAGGCGCATCGCAGAGCTTTGGAGAACGGTTTGCCCACCATTGGCGTACTGGCGCATGGGTTGGACCAGATTTATCCGCGTATGCATCGCGACACCGCCATACAGATGATGACGCAGGGCGGACTGCTCACCGAATTTATGAGCGGAACGAATGCGGACAAGGTAAACTTTGTGCGCCGTAACCGCATCGTGGCCGGCATCAGCGATGCCACCATTGTAGTGGAATCGGCTGAGAAAGGCGGGGCGCTGATTACCGCCGACATTGCTTCCAGCTATCATCGGGATGTATTCGCTTTTCCGGGACGTATCGGAGATCCTTACTCACAGGGCTGCAACCGACTGATCCGTGACAGTAAGGCGGCTTTGTTGGAATCGGCTCAGGGATTTATGGAAGCTATGGGCTGGCCTTGCCGTAAAAAGGAAGAGAAAAACGGAAAAAGCTGTTTCGAACTGTTCCCGGACTTATGCGAGGAAGAACAGCGCATCGTGGACTGTCTGCGCCAGCATGACAAACTTCAGATTAATATGCTGACCGTAGCCACGAACCTGCCCGTACATAAATTGAGTGCCTTTCTGTTCAATCTGGAGATGAAAGGCATCATCAAACAACTCAGCGGCGGCATGTACCGACTACTCTGAGGAGGCTGGAAAAATTTCAAAAAGAAAATGCAGTTCAAGAGTCACTTTTAATGATTTTGAACTGCATTTTCTCTATTTTAACAAAACGTTTCTATTTGACTTGTTTCTCGTTTCTTCATTTTTATAGATAACAAGTAAAATATCAAATACTTATCTCCATTTCAAAGCGCTGAGACTTCATTTTTTGCTTGCTTCCCTCCTTCCGTACGGAAATTCTAAAGTCTGATATTCATTTTTTAGAGTATGTCCTTAAAGCCTTCTTTAGAAAAATGGAAAGACAAAACAAACTCTGTAGATTTTCTATTTCTGATGGAAAACCTACAGAGTTATCAAAGTCATCCCCAAAGGTGATGTCTCCCAATCCGAAGTTCCTTTAAGGAACCTTCTTCTCATAGGTTTTCGAGTAGATGGTTTGGGTTGTCGAAATATTTCTAATACAGAAAGTATAACTGCCATGCCAGTCACAGGTGTCCAGTTTCGTTTCCACTTTCTGACAGGTCTGTAATACTTTCTGGTCGCAATCCTGAACTTTTCCTTCCATCTTGAATGTATTGTCATTAGTCCCCAAAGCTGCCTTATAGGCCGACTCAATGACTGCCAAATCTGAAAGGTCCGAACTTTGAACCGTATCAAATCCCATCGTATAACTGACTACACCGCTTTCTTCTTCCTCCGTAGAACAGGAGAACAACACAAGACTGAAGAAACTAACCCAAAAAATACAGAACAGGTTCTTTAATTTTCTCATAACACTTAAATAATTATTGGTTGATACTTACTTTTCAAGTAGGGTTGTTTTGCAAAAATAGAAAAATAATCTATGCCAAACGCATCACCTGTCTTTTTTAATTCCATTGGACCTAAATCCCGATGCAATCAAAATCTCCACCAAAAACAAATGATAACATCATAAAAAAACAAAGAGAATCTTTCTTCTAAAAGTAGGCTCTACATAAAAACTTTGCAAAGAACCATCATCGGAATCTGAAGTCTGGTAATCTCAAGATACCTTTAACCTTTTCAAAGATGTCAAATAAGACTCCTTGCGTTGATCATTGCAGAGTAAAAAAACAGATGGAAATGCCTGATAAAAGCCACTTATAAAAAACAAGGATTTTCTGCAAGAAGACGTGTAAATCATGAACTGAGAAAATCATCCCAGATACAATAAAAACAAAAAGCGGAACCACCGATTGGCGATTCCGCTTTCTTGTTATAAATAGATACTCAGAGGCATTTTCAGCCCCGTAGAGCACTGATTAGTCGTTCAACTTAGCCTTGATGAACTCACGGTTCAAACGGGCGATGTT
The DNA here is from genome assembly GCF_003477995.1 of Bacteroides sp. OF04-15BH. Taxonomy (GTDB): domain Bacteria; phylum Bacteroidota; class Bacteroidia; order Bacteroidales; family Bacteroidaceae; genus Paraprevotella. The sequence continues at coordinate 45,966 of NZ_QUEM01000009.1, read as the reverse complement.
GGCGATGCTTTCGTTCTTCGGACAAACAGCCTCACAAGCACGGGTGTTAGTACAGTTACCGAAGCCCAGCTCGTCCATCTTAGCGATCATGGCCTTAGCACGACGTGCAGCTTCAGGACGTCCCTGTGGCAACAGAGCCAGCTGGCTTACCTTAGAAGAAACGAACAACATAGCTGAACCGTTCTTACATGCAGCAACACAAGCACCACAACCGATACAGCTTGCGCAGTCCATAGCCTCGTCAGCGTTCTGCTTCGGAATCAGGATTGCATTAGCATCCTGTGGCTGTCCGGCACGCAGAGTTACATAACCACCGGCCTGCATGATCTTATCAAATGCTGTACGGTCTACCATACAGTCCTTAATTACCGGGAAACCGGCAGAGCGCCATGGCTCAACAGTAATGGTATCACCATCGTTGAACTTACGCATATACAACTGACAAGTTGTAGCACCGCGCTCAGTCTTACCGTGTGGAGTACCGTTGATGTACAGAGAGCACATACCGCAGATACCCTCGCGGCAGTCGTGGTCAAATACGAATGGCTCCTTGCCTTCCTCAACCAACTGCTCGTTCAGAATGTCGAGCATTTCCAGGAATGAAGTGTCGCCCGGAATATCTTTCATCTCGCGCTCGTCGAAGTGACCTTTATCTTTCGGTCCGTTCTGACGCCAATATCTAAGTTTAAATGAAATATTTTTTTCCATTGTTTTTGTCTTTAATAATCGTTGAACACACCGTTAATTAGCTCTTGTAGTTACGAGTCTGTACCTTGATTGCTTCGTAAACCAGAGGCTCTTTGTACAATACCGGAGCCTTGTCGTCAGAACCCTGATACTCCCAGCAAGCTACATAGAAGTAGTTCTCGTCATCACGCTTAGCCTCGCCTTCCTCGGTCTGGTACTCTTCACGGAAGTGACCACCACAAGACTCGTTACGGTTCAATGCATCGTAAGCGATCAACTCACCCATAGTGATGAAGTCGTTCAAACGGATAGCCTTCTCCAACTCAACGTTTACACCTTCCTTAGAACCCGGAACGAACAGGTTAGTTTCGAATTCCTTGCGGATCTCTTTCAGGCAAACCAAAGCAGTTTTCAAGCCTTCTTCTGTACGGCCCATACCTACGTACTCCCACATGATGTGACCCAGTTCCTTGTGGATAGAATCAACAGAACGCTTACCGTGGATACCCATCAGGTGATCGATACGACTCTGTACGTCTTTCTCTGCAGCTGCGAACTCAGGCAGATCGGTAGAGAAACGAGGAACAGTGATCTGGTCAGCCAGATAGTTCTGGATGGTGTAAGGCAATACGAAGTAACCGTCAGCCAATCCCTGCATCAATGCAGAAGCACCCAAGCGGTTTGCTCCGTGGTCTGAGAAGTTACACTCACCGATAGCGAACAGACCCTTGATTGAAGTCTGCAACTCATAGTCTACCCAGATACCACCCATTGTATAGTGGATAGCCGGATAAATCATCATTGGGTTGTAGTACTTCACACCGTTGATTTCCTTAGCCAACTCACCTGGATTTACGTCGGTGATCTCTTCGTACATATCGAACAGGTTACCATAACGCTGCAATACAACGTCGATACCCAGACGCTCGATACTTTCTGAGAAGTCGAGGAATACAGCCAAACCGGTGTTGTTTACGCCGAAGCCCTTATCGCAACGCTCTTTGGCAGCACGTGAAGCCACGTCACGAGGAACCAAGTTACCGAATGCCGGATAACGACGCTCCAAGTAGTAGTCACGATCCTCTTCCGGAATATCGCTACCCTTCTTGGTACCAGCCTGCAATGCCTTGGCATCTTCGATCTTCTTAGGAACCCAGATACGACCGTCGTTACGCAGAGACTCAGACATCAAAGTCAGCTTAGACTGCTTGTCTCCGTGTACCGGAATACAAGTCGGGTGGATCTGAACGTAAGCAGGGTTAGCAAACCAAGCACCCTTACGGTAGCACTGCATAGCGGCAGAACAGTTACATCCCATAGCGTTAGTAGAAAGGAAGTAAGTGTTTCCATAACCACCGGTTGCGATAACTACTGCGTGAGCAGCGAAACGCTCCAGCTTACCAGTTACCAGGTTACGAGCGATGATACCGCGAGCACGGCCGTCGATCATAACCAGATCCATCATCTCATAACGAGTATACAGCTTAACTGTACCAGCGTTTACCTGGCAGCTCAATGAAGAGTAAGCACCCAACAGCAACTGCTGACCAGTCTGACCCTTTGCATAGAAAGTACGAGATACCTGAGCACCACCGAATGAACGGTTAGCCAACATACCGCCGTATTCGCGAGCGAAAGGAACACCCTGAGCCACGCACTGGTCGATGATGGCGTTAGAAACCTCAGCCAAACGATAAACGTTAGCTTCACGAGCACGGTAGTCACCACCCTTTACTGTATCGTAGAACAAACGATAAACAGAGTCACCGTCGTTCTGATAGTTCTTGGCAGCATTGATACCACCCTGAGCAGCGATAGAGTGAGCACGACGAGGAGAGTCCTGAATACAGAAGTTGAATACACGGAATCCCATCTCACCCAATGAAGCGGCAGCAGAAGCTCCGGCCAGACCGGTACCTACTACGATGATGTCCAAGCGACGCTTGTTAGCCGGGTTCACCAATTTCTGATGAGCTTTATAGTTGGTCCATTTCTCAGCTATTGGACCTTCAGGTATTTTTGAATCGATTATCTTAGTCATAATACTTTTTCTATTTAATGATTCGTGAAATTTAATTAGCAGCAGCTACCGCAAAAAGAGAAATACAAAGCTACTACAAGGAACATCAGCATGATTACTGTTGCATAGATGTTACCGATAACCTTCCAACGGTTGAACCAGATCTTACCATTCCAACCCAAAGTGTGGATAGCACTCCAGAAACCATGAGTCAAGTGGAACCAGATAGCGAACAACCAGATTACATACAATACAGTGTAAACCGGATTGCTGAAGGTCTGCACGATGTATCCGTAACCGTCTGTTGCATGAATGCCACCCAGGTAAGGATCACCCAACAACTCGGCAAACATCATGTTGTACCAGAAGTTGTACAAGTGCAGGAGCATACCCAAAACTACGATCACACCCAGGGCCAACATGTTCTGTGAAGCCCACTCTACCTTTTCAGGTTTTGCAGTAACATCGTAACGGTTGTTACCGCGGGCACGACGGTTCTGGATAGTCAGCCAGAACGCATAAATAATATGAATCACTACCAAGGCAGCCAAACCGATGGTTGCAGCTACTGCATACCAGTTTGCGCCCAGGAATTCACAAATCATGTTGTAGCCTTCTGCAGAGAACAGTGCCACAACGTTCATTGACGCATGGAACGTCAAGAACAGGACCAGGGCAATACCAGTTACTGACATCACAACCTTACGTCCAATAGATGAATCACATAACCACATAAATGATTGAAATTAAATTATTTAAAAATTAAATTAAGAAAATAGTATACTTGGTACACTTTTAATAAGATGCAAATTTAATCTAAATCCGTGATTGCACAAAAGAAATATCCAATATATTCCTAAAAATACATTACTTTTGCAAACACTAAAAACATCTCTTTAATAATGGATTTTAAATACGACGTAATTGTTATCGGAGCAGGACACGCCGGATGCGAAGCCGCCGCTGCCGCTGCCAATATCGGTGCCAAGACTTGTCTCATTACCATGGACATGAACAAGATTGCACAGATGAGTTGTAACCCGGCTGTCGGTGGCATTGCGAAAGGTCAGATTGTACGCGAAGTGGATGCCCTGGGAGGCTTCATGGGTATCGTAACCGATCGCAGCTCCATTCAGTTCAGAATGCTGAACCGTTCCAAGGGACCGGCCATGTGGAGCCCCCGCGCCCAATGCGACCGCGGCAAGTTTATCTGGAACTGGAGAGAGATTCTGGAGAACACACCCAACCTGCACATCTGGCAGGACCAGGTGAAAGAACTCATCGTAGAAGACAAAGAGGTCAAAGGAGTGCGCACCTACTTTGATCTGACCATTCAAGCCAAATGTGTGGTGCTGACTGCCGGAACATTCCTCAACGGACTGATGCACATCGGACGGACACAAATCCCGGGAGGACGCGTGGCCGAACCGGCTTCTTATCACCTGACCGAATCCATCACACGCCACGGCATCACTGCCGGAAGAATGAAAACCGGTACTCCCGTACGTATCGACGGACGAAGTGTTCATTTCGAGGATATGACCATACAAGAGGGAGAACACGACTTTCACCGTTTCTCTTTCATGGAAGAAGAGCGGAAATTAAAACAGCTCACCTGTTGGACCTGCTACACGACCCCCGAGGTGCACGATGTGCTCCGCAGCGGACTTGCCGACTCTCCTTTATACAACGGACAGATTCAAAGTATCGGTCCGAGATATTGCCCGAGCATTGAAACCAAAATCGTCACCTTTGCCGAACGGGAGCAGCACCAGCTGTTTCTGGAGCCGGAAGGCGAGACCACTCAGGAATATTATCTGAACGGTTTTTCATCCAGCCTGCCTCTGGATATTCAGATCCAGGCCTTGAAAAAGATTCCGGCTTTCCGCGACCTGGTTGTATACCGCCCGGGATATGCCATCGAGTATGACTTCTTTGATCCAACCCAACTGGAACATACCCTGGAATCGAAAATCATTTCGGGACTCTATTTCGCCGGACAGGTGAACGGAACGACCGGATACGAGGAGGCCGCCGGACAGGGTATCGTAGCCGGTATCAATGCCGCCTTGAAATGTGGCGGATCGGATCCGTTCATCATGCACCGCGATGAATCGTACATCGGTGTTCTGATTGACGACTTGGTCACCAAGGGAGTGGACGAACCTTACCGTATGTTCACCTCAAGAGCCGAGTACCGCATCTTGCTCCGTCAGGATGATGCCGACGCCCGACTCACGGAAGTGGCCTACAAGATGGGACTGGCCGGATCGGCACGTTACCAGAACTGGATGCGCAAGAAAGAGAAGATCGAAGAGATTATCCGTTTCTGCGAAAACTTCTCTTTGAAACCGGCACTCATCAACGCCGGCCTCGAAGCGCTCGGCTCTACTCCACTGCGCTACGGTTGCAAACTGTTTGACGTGATCAATCGTCCTCAGATCACACTGCTCAACATTGCTCCTTATATCGAACCGTTGCAGCATCTGCTCGACAGCATCACCGAACGCCGCGAGGAAATTATCGAGGCTGCCGAAATCAAGATGAAGTATCACGGATACATAGCCCGCGAGAAAGTCATCGCCGACAAGATGCAGCGTTTGGAGAGCATCAAGATTCGCGGACGCTTTGACTACGCAAGCATGAACTCACTCTCCACCGAAGCCCGTCAGAAGCTGAGCAAAATCAACCCCGAGACCCTGGCTCAGGCCGGCAGAATTCCGGGAGTTTCCCCAAGCGACATCAACGTTCTGCTCGTTCTTCTGGGAAGATAAAATGCAGGTTTCACGTGAAACATTACTTAAACAAACAAACCTAATTGATTGTATATGAATAACGAAACATTAATAAAAAACTTGAGAAACATCCCCGATTTCCCAATCCCGGGCATTCAGTTCAAGGATGTGTCTACCCTCTTCAAGAATCCCAAGTGCATGAAGATTATGGTCAACGAAGTGTATGACCTTTATAAGGACAAAGGGATTACCAAAGTAGTCGGCATCGAGTCGCGCGGATTCATTCTGGGTGCCGCCGCTGCCGTAAAATTGAACGCAGGATTTGTGCTCGCCCGCAAGCCGGGAAAGCTTCCGGCCGAGACCATCAGCGAAAGCTATATGAAGGAATACGGCAAGGACACCATCGAAATCCATAAGGATGCCATCGACGAAAACGATGTGGTTTTGATTCATGACGACCTGCTCGCAACGGGCGGCTCCATGAAAGCGGTATACAATCTCGTGCAGAAATTCCACCCCAAAAAGATCTACATAAACTTCATCATCGAACTGACCGGAGAGGGTCTGAACGGAAGAGAAACTTTCGATCCGGATACGGAAATCACGACGCTCATCAAAATCTAGGAACAAAGGCTGTGGCAATCCACAGCCTTATTTTTTACAGGAGACGAATGGATATGACGCAAGAAGAAAAAGAAAAAACCGACAGCTATCTGAAGAACATTGTGCTGAATCTTCCGGAATGTCCGGGTTGCTACCAATACCTCAATGAGCAGAACGAAATCATCTATGTGGGTAAGGCGCGCAATCTGAAACGACGGGTGTATTCTTATTTCAGCAAAGAGCATGACAACCGGAAGACCGCCATGCTGGTCAAAAAAATCCGGGACATCAAATACATCGTGGTCAAGACAGAGGAGGATGCCCTGCTGCTCGAAAACAATCTGATCAAACGCTACAAGCCACGCTACAATGTATTGCTGAAAGACGACAAGACCTACCCGTCCATCTGCATCACGAACGAATACTTTCCGCGCATCTTCAAGACCCGCCAGTTGAATCATAAGGGCTATACTTACTTCGGTCCCTACAGCCATATCCCCACGTTGAACAGTCTGCTCGAAGTGATTGCCAAACTGTATCCGCTGCGCACCTGTTCCCTGCCCCTTTCGCCCGAATCAATCGAAAAAGGGAAATACAAAGTGTGTCTGGAATACCACATCAAGAACTGTCTGGGACCCTGCGTCGGCAACATCTCCGTGGAGCAATACATGAAGTATATTCAGGAAGCCAAAGAAATTCTGAAAGGCAACACCGCCGAACTCTGCCGCCAGATGCTGGAAGAGATGCAGACACTGGCTCAGGAGATGCGCTTTGAAGAAGCACAGGTCATCAAACAGAAATATATGCTGCTGGAGAACTACCGCAGCAAGAGTGAGATTGTGAGCCGCACCCTGCACCGCATTGATGTGTTCAGCATCGAAACCGACGATAAGGCGGCCTACATCAACTACCTGCACGTAAGCAACGGAAGCATCAATCAGGCTTTCACCTTTGAGTTCAAAAAGCGGCTTAACGAGACCGACGAGGAACTGCTGTCGCTCGGTATCATTGAAATGAGAGAACGCTACAAGAACGATTCGCGTGAGATTATCGTGCCGTTTGAGATTTACTTGAATCTGGAAAATGTCATCTTCACCGTGCCGCAACGGGGCGAAAAAAGAAAGTTGCTGGACCTGTCGCTGCTCAACGTAAAGCAATATAAAGCCGACCGCATGAAACAGGAGGAGAAGCTGAATCCCGAACAGAGAAGCATGCGCCTGATGAAGGAAATCCAGGACAGCCTGAAACTGCCAAAACTGCCCATGCGCATCGAATGCTTCGACAACTCGAATATCTCCGGAACGGATGCCGTGGCTGCGTGTGTGGTATTTCAGAAGTGCAAGCCCAGCAAGAAGGACTACCGCAAATATATCATCAAGACCGTAGAAGGTCCGGACGATTACGCTTCGATGAAAGAGGTGGTGTTCCGCAAATATCAAAGAGCCGTACAGGAGGAAACACCCCTGCCCGACCTGATCATTACCGACGGTGGCAAGGGACAGATGGAAGCCGTACGCCAGGTTATCCAGGACCAGTTGCATCTGGACATTCCGATTGCCGGACTGGCCAAAGACGACAAGCACCGCACGAACGAGCTGCTCTACGGATTTCCGGCGGCCACCATCAGCATGAAGGTAGACAGTCCCCTGTTCCGTCTGCTCACACAGATTCAGGACGAAGTGCACCGCTTTGCCATCACCTTCCACAGAGACAAGCGCAGCAAGCATCAGATAGCCTCGGAACTGGATTCCATCAAAGGCATCGGCGAAGCCACCAAAAGCACGTTGCTGAAACATTTCCGCAGTGTGAAGCGCATCAAAGAAGCCGAAGAAAGCGAACTCATCGCCCTCGTGGGTGCCGCCAAAACCCGCATCCTGCGCGAAGCGTTCGGCCTAACCGGAGCAAACAGTCAGCCGACTCCGTCCGGAGAATGATTCATTTAAAGGAATCATGTCTTCGGAAAAATACTGTCTGCACGGCCCTCTACCCATCGAAGTAATATACGAAAGGCAGAGACCAAAAAGCAAAACAGCCTTTCCGCTTCAACAAATACACAAGGCGCAACCAGGCTCCTATCCCTGCGGACAAGAGTATAAAACGAAGCAAATCTTTAAAGGAATATAAAAGGAGAAGCAGCGCCGCACAAAAGCAAAGAGGCCGCTTGCATATCTCCCATTTTTTCACGAATATTGTAATTATAAGTTTTTCAAAACCCCATGAGAGTAGTTATACAAAGAGTAAAACATGCGTCGGTCACCATCGACGGAAACTGCAAATCATCCATCCAGAAAGGCTATCTCATCCTGCTCGGAATTGAGAATGCCGACACGCAGGAAGACATCAGCTGGCTCTGCAAGAAGATCATCGGACTGCGCGTTTTTGACGACGAAAACGGCGTGATGAACAAAAACATTCTGGATGCTCAGGGCGACATCATCGTGGTGAGTCAGTTCACCCTGATGGCCTCCTACAAGAAAGGAAACCGCCCTTCGTACATCCGTGCCGCAGGTCACGAAATCGCCATTCCGCTCTACGAACAGTTCTGTGCGGCTTTGAGCGCAGAATTGGGCAAACCGGTACAGACGGGCGAATTCGGAGCTGATATGAAGGTGGAACTGCTGAACGACGGTCCGGTGACCATCTGCATGGACACTAAAAACAAAGAATAATTCCTATGACCATTCAAGAAGCACAACAAGCCGTAGACCGCTGGATCAAGGAATACGGCGTACGGTATTTCAGTGAGCTGACCAACATGGCCTGCCTCACCGAAGAAGTGGGCGAACTGGCCCGCGTCATGGCCCGGAAATACGGCGACCAGTCCTTTAAAGCCGGAGAGAAAGAGAATCTCGATGAAGAAATGGCCGATGTGCTCTGGGTACTGATCTGCCTGGCCAACCAGACCGGAGTGAACCTGGAGGAAGCCTTGAAAAAGAGCATCGAGAAGAAAACCAGCCGTGACAAAGAACGACATAAAAACAATTCCAAACTATATTAGTTATGAAACCATACGAAGATTTTGAGCAGGATCAGGAAAGCAAATATCTGCAAGCCCTGGATCAGTACAACACCTCTATCAAGGATGAGGATGTAAAAAAGGCGGTAGAGAAACTGATTGCCGAACGAGTGCCGGAAAACGACACCAAGGAAGTAAAGAAGTTCCTCCTGGGCAGCGTGGAGCTCACCACCCTGAAGACCACAGACAGCGACGAAAGCGTCCTGAAGTTTACCGAAAAGGTGAATGAGTTTGAAGAGAAATATCCCGATCTGCCACACGTAGCCACCATCTGTGTGTACCCGTGCTTTGCCTCAATCGTGAGCAAATCGCTCGAAGTGGAAGGTGTAGAAGTGGCCTGCGTTTCGGGCAGCTTCCCTTCTTCACAGGCACTCTTGGAGATCAAAATCGCCGAAACAGCACTGGCTCTGAAAGACGGAGCTACAGAGATTGACATGGTAATGTCGGTAGGTAAATTCCTGAGCGGAGATTACGAAACCGTATGCGACGAAATCAGCGAAATGAAGGCTACCTGCGGCGATCATAAACTGAAGGTGATTCTCGAAACCGGTTGCCTGAAAACCGCGGAGAATATCAAAAAAGCCTCTATCCTATCCATGTATGCGGGCGCCGACTACATCAAGACCTCTACCGGTAAGGAATCGCCGGCAGCTACTCCGGAAGCTGCTTATGTGATGTGCCAGGCCATCAAGGAATATTACGAGAAAACCGGCATTCAGATCGGATTCAAGCCCGCCGGAGGCATGAACACGGTGCACGATGCTCTGGTATATTACACCATCGTAAAAGAGGTTCTCGGCGAAAAATGGCTCACCAACCAGTGGCTCCGTCTGGGCACCAGCCGTCTGGCCAACCAGTTGCTGAGCGATATTCTGGACGAAGAAGTGAAGTTCTTCTAACCGCAATCAGAAGCGCCTGAAGGAAGAGAAAAACCGCCATGAGCGGCCGTCTGCCGGAGCACCTCGCAGGAGCAAATGCAGCTGCACCGGAAGGCAGAAAAAAATCATCAGGATGATTTTCTGAAATCATCGAAATCATTTTTCAAATTCATCAGGATGATTTTTCTCAAAAAGAATAAGGGCTGCACCGTGCATTACGGTGCAGCCCTTATTCTTTTATATCGGGTTTTACGAAACGCGCTTCAAAACAAAATCCAGATACAGGCGCAAAGCTTCATTAACAGCTTCGTCCCCTCCTTCACCCACCAGTTCAAAGGCGGTCTGACGAATCTCATCCATCTTGCGGCGAGCGTAATCAATGCCGCCCGATGCTTTGGTAAACTCCACCAAAGCCGCAATTTCCTCGTCATTCGCGATTCGGGAACGTACCTTATAGGCCAGCTGCTTCCACTCATCAGCTCCGGACTGCAATACGGCATAAATCACCGGTAAAGTGAGTTTTCCCTCTTTCATATCATTTCCGGTCGGTTTTCCTACTTCCTGATCCGTATAATAATCAAAGATGTCATCACGGATCTGGAAACACAAACCGATATATTCTCCAAACTGACGGGCCTGCTCTATCTGCTCCTCAGAACCGCCGGCCAGCATGGCACCAATCTGCGCACTGACGGCAAACAACGATGCTGTTTTTTTACGGATTACTTCGAAATACTGCTCTTCGGAGATCTCTTCGGACTGGATATTGGCCAGCTGTTGCAATTCCCCGTCAGACAGTGCCTGTCCTAACCAGGAAATCAGCTCCACTACCCGGATATTTCCGGTCAGCGCGGCATGTTTCAAGGCCGTAGAGAGCATATAGTCGCCCACGAGCACAGCCGCCTTGTTGTCCAATAAGGCATTGACAGACTTCTGTCCGCGCCGCTCGGCACTCTCGTCCACAACATCGTCGTGCACCAGACTGGCCGTATGGAGCATCTCCAGGCTCACTGCTGCATGCAAAGCCTGATCCGTTACCGCACCGCACTTTTTGGCGGCCAGAAACAACAATATGGGACGCATCATCTTCCCCTTGCGCCCCAGAACGTGGCGCAGAGCTGTCTCCAAAAGAGGATTCCGGTGCTGCAAAGTAAAATCAAACAGATTCTTGAATGACTCAAGTTCTGCTTCAATCGGTTTTCTGATCTGTGATAAAACGTCCATATAATCGGCTAATTTATAACCACAAAATTACATAAAAATCAAAAGCAACTCATATTTTTTATGTAATTTTACGGAGAAATATATCAATAATATGGAGAAATTATTCTTATTGGATGCCTATGCTTTAATTTACAGAGCATATTACGCTTTTATAAAAAATCCCCGTATCAATTCCAAAGGTCTCAACACATCGGCCATCCTGGGCTTTGTCAACACGCTGGAGGAAGTGCTCACCAAAGAGCAGCCTTCGCACATCGGCATTGCCTTCGACCCTGCCGGACCTACTTTCCGACACGAAGCCTATGAGCAATATAAGGCGCAGCGCGAAGAAACTCCCGAAGGAATACGCGCTGCTGTACCGTATATAAAGGACATCATCCGCGCATATCGAATCCCAATTCTGGAGGTTTCGGGCTACGAAGCCGACGATGTTATCGGTACGCTGGCACGCCAGGCTGACGCCCGCGGAGTGGATACTTTCATGATGACTCCGGACAAGGACTACGGACAGCTGGTGACTGAACACGTAAAAATGTACCGCCCGAAATACGGCGACAAGGAATTCGAAGTGCTGGGCGTGGAAGAGGTGAAAGAGAAATACGGGCTCTCCTCGCCTACTCAGGTCATCGACATGCTGGGACTGATGGGCGACTCGGCCGACAACATTCCGGGCTGCCCGGGTGTGGGTGAGAAAACTGCCACCAAACTGATCCAGCAGTTCGGCAGCATCGAAAACCTGCTCGCCGGAACCGATCAGCTAAAAGGAGCCCTGAAGACCAAAATCGAAAACAACCGCGAACAAATTGAGTTCTCAAAATTCCTGGCCACCATCAAAACGGATGTGCCCATCGAACTCGACATGGAACAGTTGAAGAAAGAAGAGCCCGACGAGGAAAAACTACGCAGCCTGTTCGAAGAACTGGAATTCCGCACGCTGCTCGACCGAAAATTCAAAAAGGAGAATCCGCAGCCAGCACAGGACCTTTTTCAAGGCACTCTCTTTGCAGATTTTACGGCCAATTCCCCGGAAGAATCAAAAAATTCAAGTCTCACGAAGTATAATAAGGGTGATTTTGATTATCAACTCATTGATACAGAAGAGAAAAGAAAGGAAATTATTGATTTATTCTTTACAAACGATTTTCTCAGTCTAGATACGGAAACCACCGGAACAGACCCAATTTCGGCAAAACTCGTGGGTTTGAGCTTCAGCATCCGCGAAAATCAGGCATTTTATGTGCCGATACCACAAAATGATGAAGAAGCTCAAAAAATAGTTAATGAATTTAAACCAATTTATGAAAATGAAAAGATTCTAAAAATTGGTCAAAATATCAAATACGACCTGCTGGTGCTGCAAAACTATGGTGTGGAACTGAAAGGAAAGATTTTCGACACCATGATCGCTCACTATCTGCTCCAACCGGAACTGCATCATGGCATGGATTATCTGGCAGAAGTTTATCTGAACTACCAGACCATCCACATAGAGGAATTGATCGGCAGCAAGGGAAAGAACCAGAAGAATATGGCCGACCTCCCTCCTACTGCCGTGTATGAATATGCGTGCGAGGATGCCGATGTGACGCTCAAGCTGAAAAATGTGCTGGAGCCGCTGCTGAAGGAAAACGACTGCAACCGCCTGTTCTGGGAAATCGAAATGCCGCTGATGCCGGTACTGGCCTATATGGAACGTAACGGTGTATGTATCGACCGGGAGGGTTTGAAGGAAACATCTCGTCTCTATACCGAAGAGATGAACCGAATAGAAAAGGAAATCCACGAACTGGCCGGAACAGACTTTAATATCGCTTCGCCGAAACAGGTAGGCGAAGTGCTGTTCGACCGTCTGAAAATTGTAGACAAACCCAAGAAAACCAAAACAGGGCAGTATGTCACCTCAGAAGAGGTTTTGGAGAGTCTGCGCGCCAAACATCCGGTTGTGGAGAAGATCCTGGAACACCGCGGCCTGAAGAAACTGCTGGGTACTTATATTGATGCCCTGCCCAAACTGGTAAATCCGGTCACCGGCCACATACACACTTCATTCAATCAGACCATCACCACCACAGGACGTCTGAGCAGCAGCAACCCGAACTTGCAGAACATTCCCGTACGCAACGAGTATGGCAAGGAAATCCGCAAGGCGTTCATCCCCGAAGAAGGCTGCCTGTTCTTCTCGGCCGATTACTCACAGATCGAGCTGCGCATCATGGCGCATCTGAGCGGCGACGAACACATGATCGAGGCTTTCCGCAACGGACAGGACATTCATGCGGCTACTGCTGCCAAGATTTTCAAGAAAAGTCTGGAGGAAGTGACCAAAGAGGAAAGAAGCAAGGCAAAAACGGCCAATTTCGGCATCATATACGGCATCACGGCCTTCGGCCTAGCCGAACGTATGGGAGTGAGCCGTACGGAAGCCAAGGAGCTGATAGAAGGCTATTTCCAGACCTATCCCAAGGTGAAGGAATACATGAACCGAAGCATTGAGATGGCACGCGAAAAAGGATATACAGAGACCGTATACCACCGCAAATGCCATCTGCGCGACATCAACAGCCACAACGCTGTAGTGCGCGGCTATGCCGAACGTAACGCCATTAACTCTCCGATTCAGGGAAGCGCGGCCGATATCATCAAGATTGCCATGATCCGCATTTACCGCCGCTTCCGCGAAGAGCAGTTGCGCTCCAAGATGATCCTGCAGGTGCACGACGAATTGAACTTCAGTGTATACCCCGAAGAAAAGGAAAAAGTACAACAGATTGTCATCGAGGAAATGGAGAGTGCCTACTCCATGCTGGTACCTCTCGAAGCTGACTACGGATGGGGAAAAAACTGGCTCGAAGCCCATTGACAAAATGCTTCTCCGGCAGAAATACGGAGAAGCATTTTCTGTATACGGGATTTATTCTTAATTTTGCAAACTGTTTAGTAACAAAAGCATATCATTAAAAACAAAATAACATTATGGCATTAAAAGCAGGTATCGTAGGCCTCCCGAATGTGGGCAAGTCTACCCTATTCAATTGCTTGTCCAGCGCAAAGGCACAAGCAGCAAACTTCCCGTTCTGTACCATCGACGCCCAGCTGGGACAGATCTCCGTTCCCGATGAACGACTCACCAAGCTGGCCGAACTGATCAATCCGGACCGTATCGTACCGGCCACTTGTGAGATTGTGGACATCGCCGGATTGGTAAAGGGTGCCAGCAAGGGCGAAGGACTGGGTAACCAGTTCTTGGGTAACATCCGCGAAACGGATGCCATCATCCACGTGTTGAGATGTTTTGACAACGATAATATCGTGCATGTAGACGGTTCTGTAGACCCGGTGCGCGACAAGGAAATTATCGATACTGAGCTCCAGCTCAAGGACCTGGAAACCGTAGAGAACCGCATCAAGCGTGTAGAAAAGATTGCCAAAGTAGGTGGCGACAAGCAGGCAAAGATTGAATACGAAGTGTTGCTGAAGTATCAGGAAGCCCTGCTGAAAGGAAAATCAGCCCGTACCGTATCTTTCGACACCGATGAAGAAGTGGCAGCAGCCAAGAATCTGTTCCTGCTGACAACCAAACCGGTACTTTACGTGTGCAACGTAGACGACAAGTCTGCTGCCAACGGCAATAAATATGTAGAGGCAGTACGCGAGGCCATCAAGGACGAGAACGCGGAATTGCTGACCATCTCCGCACAGACTGAAGCGGACATCTCTGAGCTGGAAAGCTATGAAGAGAAACAGATGTTCCTGGAAGATATCGGTCTGAAAGAGTCCGGTTGCGACCGTCTGATCAAGGCAATCTATCATCTGCTCAACCTGCAGACTTACATCACTGCCGGAAAGATGGAGGTACGCGCCTGGACATTCCGTCGCGGATGGAAGGCTCCTCAGTGCGCCGGTGTCATCCACACAGACTTTGAAAAAGGCTTTATCCGCGCCGAAGTCATCAAGTATGAGGACTACATTAAGTATGGTTCAGAAACAGCCGTACGCGAGGCCGGAAAGATGAGCGTAGAGGGTAAAGACTACGTAGTGCAGGACGGCGACATCATGCACTTCCGCTTTAACGTATAATCCGCACAGCAATGACTGCCCTCCAGTATATTCTGTGGAATCCTCCGGTGGAGGCATTCCACATCGGCGGCCTCAGTATCCGCTGGTATTCCATCTGCTGGTGTCTGGGCCTTCTGGCCTGCTATGTGATTGTGCAGAAGCTCTACAAGAAGCAGAACCTTAAGGAAGAGTTGTTTGAGCCTCTCTTCTTTTACTGTTTCTTCGGTATCCTGATCGGTGCCCGCCTGGGCCACTGTCTGTTCTACGAGCCGGGATATTTCCTGAGCCATCCTCTGGAAATGATTTTGCCCATGCGCCACACCATGAACGGATGGGTGTTTACCGGCTACGAAGGGCTGGCCAGTCACGGAGGAACCCTCGGTCTGATGATTGCCCTTTGGCTTTATGTGCGCAAAACCAAAATCAACCTGATGCGTATTTTGGACAACATTGCCATAGCCACACCGATCTGTGCCTTCTTCATCCGTATGGGAAATCTGATGAATTCCGAAATTATCGGAGATCCTACTACAGTTCCCTGGGCTTTCATCTTTGAGCGTGTGGATATGCAACCGCGCCATCCGGGACAGCTGTACGAAGCACTCTGTTATCTGGCCTTTTTCTTCATTGGTCTGTACCTGTATAAGAAACGTCCGGAACAGGTGGGCAGCGGTTTCTTCTTCGGATTCTGCCTGACAACCATCTTTACCGCACGCTTCCTTTTAGAGTTTACAAAGGAAGTTCAGGAGGCTTTCGAAGCCAATATGCTGCTGAATATGGGTCAGTTGCTCAGCATTCCGTTCATCATTTTGGGAGTATATTGCATGGTGGGCGGCAAGCTCTGCCGCAAACTCGGTGAGCCGCAGTTCAGAAAATAATACTAGAAACTATATTCATATAGCCATATCCTGCATTTACGCGTTGGATATGGCTATATTTTTTTATCCAAGACCTCTCCCCTATCCTGCCGTTATTTCTTGCAGACAAGCGGCAAAAGCCAAAGCAGAATTCTTACGATAAATGCCCTGAGGCCAGAACAGATATGCCTTGGAAGCCGTCTGATCGGCACATAAAATCGGAATGCAAACCAGATCCGCTTCCCCATGAACTGCCGCTTCGCTCATGATTGTGGCCCATTTTCCTCCGGCAAGCATGTGCAGAATGGTGTGCACATCATTGATTTCAATACCGACCTGCAACTCCAATCCATGACGGCGGCAGATGGCATCGACTCTCTTACGCGTGGCAAATCCCCTCTCGGGCAAGATAAAAGTAAGCTGTTGCAGTTTTTTGAGCGTTATGGAAGAAAGTCCGGAGAAAGGGTGCGTACGATGCATGACCACAAAAAGATGCGAAGTAAACAAGGCTATCCGATCCATATCCCCCCACTCTTCTTCCGCATCAAAAGACAATACAAAATCCAGAGTATTACTCTTCAATCCCTCCATCATCTGTGCCGAAGTACCGATAGTAACCATGATTTTTACCTTGGGATGACTCTCGGCAAAGCGGTTCATGGCCGCAATCAGGAGAGGTACCAGGCTATGCGTGGCACCAATATGCAGAGTACCTGTCTCCACTCCTTTCAGGTCACGGATAATCTGCCGGCCGTCCTCGGCATCCTGTATGGATTTGCAGGCAAAAGGCAAAAAAGCCTTTCCGGCTTCCGTAGGTACAATTCTTTTGCCGATACGGTCAAAGAGCAACACATCCAGTTCATCCTCTAACTGCTTGATTTGCTGCGAAAGTGTGCTCTGAGAGATATGAAGCACCCGTGCGGCCTCGGAGAAATTCTGCAACTCGCAGGCCTCTTTAAAATATTTCAACTGTCTTAATTCCATCCCAACTTATCGTTTTCATCTATATGGCTTATCGAAAAATAGTGGTCTGCAAATATAATATATTTTTTGTACCCATTATACATTTGTGAAATTAACAATTGATAGGATGAAAGCAACCGTTGTCTATTACAGTCATAAAGGAAAAACGGTCGGTTACGCCCGCGAAATCGCCATGTATCTATGGTCTAAGGGATGGAATGTAAGCCTGAGTTCCCTATCCGACTTCAAGCCGGAACGCATTCGGGATACAGACTTGCTGATTACCGGATGCTGGACCTGCGGCTGGTTTGTCGTGGGGCAGCATCCGCACCGCACGTGGGTAGATCTGAGCCGACCGCTTGCCGGCATCATACCCGCAGAGCAGACTCTGTTTTTCACCACTTACAAGATTCACACGGGAAGCATGTTCCGAAAGATGAAGAAGGTGATGCAGATTCCCCGAGAAAGTCACTCTCCGGAACTGAAATCAAAAACCGGACGACTGACCGAGAAGGACAAACAGATTCTGGATCAATTTATTAGAAACAAGAGATTTAACTTTTAAAATGGAGTAATATGGAGAATAAAAAACTAACTAGCGCTTCTGGAGCACCAATAGCCGACAATCAGAATGTTGCCACTGCCGGACGCCGAGGTCCGATGCTTCTTCAGAATGTATGGTTCCTCGAAAAATTAGCTCACTTTGACCGCGAAGTCATTCCGGAAAGACGTATGCACGCCAAAGGTTCGGGCGCGTTTGGTACCTTTACCGTAACGCACGACATCACACGTTACACCAAAGCAGCCATTTTCTCGGAAATCGGAAAGAAAACCGAACTCTTTGTCCGCTTCTCTACCGTGGCCGGAGAACGTGGTGCAGCCGATGCGGAAAGAGATATCCGCGGCTTTGCCATCAAATTCTACACCGAGGAAGGAAACTGGGATCTGGTGGGCAACAACACCCCGGTATTCTTCCTGCGCGACCCGCTGAAATTCCCTGATTTGAATCATGCGGTGAAGCGGGATCCGCGTACCAACATGCGCAGCGCCCGCAATAACTGGGATTTCTGGACCTTATTGCCTGAAGCCCTTCATCAGGTAACCATCACCATGAGCGACCGCGGTATCCCTTATTCTTACCGTCACATGCATGGTTATGGCAGTCATACCTTCTCGTTTATCAACGCCGAAGGCGTACGTCATTGGGTGAAATTCCATCTGTTGACACAACAGGGCATCAAGAATCTCACAGACCAGGAAGCTGAAGCTCTGATCGGCAAGGATCGTGAAAGCCATCAGCGCGACTTGTTTGAAAGCATCGAAAAGGGAGATTTCCCAAAATGGAAGATGTATGTGCAGATTATGACCGAGGAGCAGGCCAAACAGATGCCTTACAACCCGTTTGATCTGACCAAGGTATGGTCGCAAAAAGAGTTCCCGTTGATAGAAGTTGGTATTCTGGAACTGAACCGTAACCCGGAGAATTATTTTGCAGATGTAGAGCAGGCGGCTTTCAATCCTGCTAATGTGGTACCGGGAATCGGCTTTTCACCCGACCGTATGCTGCAAGGCCGACTGTTCTCTTACGGAGATGCCCAACGTTATCGTTTGGGAGTGAACCACTATCAGATTCCGGTGAACCGCAGCCGTTGTCCTTTCCTGAATATGTATCACCGCGACGGACAGATGCGTGTGGACGGTAATCATGGTGGCACTTTAGGGTATGAACCGAACAGTTACGGAGAATGGAAAGACCAGAATGAGTATAAGGAGCCACCATTGGAACTGGATGGCAGCGCTTATCAGTGGGACTACCGTGAAGATGACTGTGACTACTATTCACAGCCCAGAGCCCTGTTCCGCCTGATGACTCCGGAGCAACAGCAGGTGCTGTTTGAGAACACCGCCCGCGCTATGGGAGATATTCCGGAAGAAATCAAACTCCGCCACATCAGCAACTGCCTGAAAGCCGATGAAAATTATGGTATGGGAGTGGCCCGCGCTTTGGGATTGGAACATTTAGTGAACAATATGAAATAACAAAGTGACTTTATCAGGAGGAAAAACAAGCCTCTACTCTTCAAAACAAAATCAGAAAAATCCATATCCGATAGCAAACGATCCGGATATGGATTTTTATTTATCTCTCAGAGAACATATATCCATTGTTTTATCTATTTGCAGCAAACAGTATGCTGAAATAAGGTCCTATCAAACAGTATCGGAGAACGAAGACCAGTTTGCAGCCTATGAAACAGGTACATAAACACAGAACCTTTAGACAAAACGATGTCTAAAATGAATCTGCTCCATAAATAAAAAATACAGGAACTGAAAAAAGTTTTTTGAAAAAATCAGACAGTTGTTCCATTCTATAGCTCTGAAAACAGAAAATATACAGACTACTGATTATCAGTATTTTGAATGAAACAGGATTTTCTTTTCGGTCTTTTCGGAAAAACATCAGGATAATCGGAAAAAAACATTTCGATGTTTTTGGAAAATCATCCCGATCATTTGAAAAGGAAACTGCAGCAACCGTTTTTTCCCAAAAAGAATCTGGAAATAAATGATACAAAAACAGCGCAGAAAGGCCCGAAAAGTTTGTTTGTATCATTCCCTACGGATACGTAACAAAAAGGCCATAGCAGCTTTAAATGAAAGCGTGCTATGGCCTTTTTCTGTTTATCTGCCCAATACGATACGTTTGATTTCGTTCAATTTATTCAAAGCCTCTATCGGGGTCAGATTATTGATATCGAGATGAAGAATCTCATCGCGCACCTGACACAATACCGGATCGTCCAACTGGAACAGACTGAGCTGGACGGGTTGTGTCTTCTTGGGATCTTCTTTCAAGGACGCAGCCAATTGCTCTTTACCACTACCCGACTCCAATTCCTTCAGAATCACATTGGCACGCTTCACGATACTTTTAGGCATACCGGCCAGTTTGGCCACATGAATACCGAAGGAATGCTCGCTGCCGCCTCGCTCCAGTTTACGCAGGAAGATCACCTTACCATCTACCTCGCGCACGGAAACATTGTAGTTCTTGATGCGTGGGAATATCTGTTCCATCTCATTCAGCTCGTGATAGTGAGTGGCAAAAAGCGTGCGCGCCTTGCCTTTCTTGTTCTCATGGATATACTCCACAATGGCCCAGGCAATGCTGATGCCGTCGTAAGTGGACGTACCACGACCCAACTCGTCAAACAGTACCAGACTTCTGGACGACAGGTTGTTCAGAATGTTGGATGCCTCGTTCATCTCCACCATAAAGGTACTTTCGCCCAAGGAGATGTTGTCGCTGGCTCCCACGCGCGTAAATATCTTGTCCACCATACCGATGCGGGCACGCTCGGCCGGCACGAAAGAGCCGATCTGTGCCATCAGGGTAATCAGAGCGGTCTGACGGAGCAAAGCCGATTTACCGGCCATATTCGGACCCGTAATGATGATGATTTGCTGCTGTTCACAGTCCAGATAGACATCATTGGCCACATAGCGCTCCCCTACCGGCAGCTGTTTCTCAATCACCGGATGGCGCCCCTGAATAATCTCCAGCACATCGCTGTCCTCGATTGTGGGACGGATATAATTGTTTTCCTGAGCCACCAGAGCAAAGGAAAGCAGACAGTCCAAACGGGCAATCAGGTTGGCGTTGATCTGAATGGCAGGAGTATATTCGGCCAAGGAAAGGATCAGATCATTGAAAAGTTTCAGCTCCAAAGAGAGAATCTTGTCTTCGGCTCCCAGAATCTTTTCCTCATATTCTTTCAGTTCCTGAGTGATGTAACGCTCGGCATTGACCAGAGTTTGTTTTCTGATCCAACCCTCTGGTACTTTGTCCTTATGAGTATTTCGTACCTCAAGGTAATATCCGTAGACGTTATTGTAACCTATCTTCAAACTGGGGATTCCGGTTTCTTCGGTTTCGCGCTGCTGGATTTGCAACAGATAGTCTTTGCCTTCGTAAGCAATATGGCGCAACTCATCGAGCTCAGCATTTACTCCTTCGGCAATGACCCCACCCTTATTGACCAGCAAAGGCGGATCGGCCTTGATTTCGCGGGCAATACGGTCGCGGATGGAAGCACACAGATTGAGCTGTTCGCCAATACGTTTCAAAGTCGGGTCCTCGGCCTGCTCGCAGGCGGCCTTTATCGGTTCAATGGCCTGAAGCGCCGTGCGCAACTGTACCACATCGCGGGGCGACACTCGTCCCACGGAAACCTTGGAGATAATACGCTCCAGATCACCGATCAGATGGAGCTGCTCTTCGATAATCTCTCTGTATTCCAGATCCTTAAAGAAGTATTCCACCACATCCAGACGCTCGTTGATGGGCTTTTCATCCTTCAGCGGAAAGAGAAGCCAACGTTTGAGCAGACGCGCTCCCATCGGAGTAATCGTACGGTCAATGACATTCAGCAGGGAGTTGCCGCCTTCGTTCATCGAACCCAATAACTCCAAATTGCGCACGGTGAACTTATCCAGGCGCACATAGCGCTCTTCCTCGATGCGCGACAATGAGGTGATGTGTCCGATCTGGCTGTGTTGCGTCATTTCCAGATATTGCAGGATTGCTCCCGAAGCAATGATTCCGGATTTAAGATGATCCACACCGAAACCTTTCAGGTTCTTCACCTCGAAATGCTTCAGCAGTTTCTCGTTGGCAGTCATTTCGGTAAAAACCCAGTCTTCCAACTCGAATGTAAGATATTTTGTTCCGAAATTCCCTTCGAACATGCCCCGCTTTCCCCGTTCATACAGCACTTCCTTGGGAGAGAAGTTGGCAAGCAGTTTGTCGATATATTCAAAGGTTCCTTCCGCAGTCAGGAACTCGCCGGTGCTGATATCCAGAAAAGATACACCGCAGTTGTTCTTTCCGAAATGAACCGCAGCCAAGAAGTTGTTTTCCTTATAATTCAGTACATTATCTCCCATTGCCACACCGGGAGTAACCAACTCCGTAATACCGCGCTTGACCAGTGTCTTGGTCAGTTTCGGATCTTCCAGCTGGTCGCAAATGGCTACGCGCTTACCCGCCCGAATCAGTTTGGGCAGATAAGTGTCTAAGGCATGATGCGGGAAACCGGCCATTTCAATAGGTTCCCCACCCTTGCCTCCGTTATTTCTTTTTGTAAGAGTTATTCCTAATATTTCAGAAGCAGAGACAGCATCGCTGCTGTACGTTTCGTAGAAGTCGCCACAGCGGAACAACAGCACCGCATCGGGATGCTTTGCCTTCAAATCGTAGAACTGCTTCATCATGGGGGTGAGCCCGTCTTTTGCCATAAACTAGTGATTTATAAAATAAGTTCGCGCAAAATTACAAAAAAATACTCTTCCCGAAACCGGGAAGAGCCAAGTTGTGGCTTTTTTGCACAGATTGACAAAAATAAAAAACGGGACCACTTTAAAAGCGCCCCGACAATCAATCCTAAATCTCTCAATTTTTTTCTAAAACCCTAAACATTAAATTCCATTGTATCCCTACAACGATAATTTACTAATTATCAATTTACTAACAATCTTTTTACTTTAAATCTCTCGTTGTTCCTTTGAACACTGCAAAGGTAGGGCGAAATTCATTTTCCCGAAAAAAAAGCAAGCTAAATTAGAAAAAAACACACCATTTCTTGACCTATGTCAATCGGAATGACCGGGAAAGGCCTTGCAGAGAAAAATTATACACCCGCTGACGGCGGTTTTTAAAGCAAGAATTCGCTCTTGATAATAGTTTTTTTATATCTTTGCACCTTATTAATAAAAAGAAAAAATGAAACAGATTGAACCCTCTGAATTCAAAGAAAATATCTTTGAAACAATCGGTAAGGAATGGATGCTGATAACCGGCGGCACCAAAGAGTGTTTTAACATGATGACCGCATCATGGGGCGGAATAGGGTGGCTGTGGAACAAACCCGTGGCTTTTATCTTTGTCCGTCCGGAAAGATACACCTACGAGTTTCTGAAAAAGAACCGCAAACTGTCGCTTTCTTTCCTGGGCAAGGAAGAAGAGGCACGGAAAATCTATACGCTCTGCGGCTCAAAATCGGGTAGGGACCTGGATAAAGTAAAGGAAAGCGGACTGAAACCGGTATTTACGGAAACCGACGGCATCACTTACGAACAGGCACGCATGACTCTGGAATGCCAGCAGCTCTATGAGGGAGAAATGCGCGAATCGGATTTTCTGGACCCGGAAATCCTGAAAAACTGGTACGGAGAAAAGAAAGGCAACCTGCATAAAGTGATCGTTGCCGAAATCGAACATATCTGGATCAACGAGTAGGGGAGCGCGCCCATTCATTTGCAGACAACATAATAATTATCATAAAACAAAACTCACAATGGAATACAATTTCAGAGAAATTGAAAAGAAATGGCATCAACGTTGGGTTGAGAACCATACGTACAAAGTGACAGAAGACGAATCGAAAAAGAAATTCTATGTGCTGAACATGTTCCCTTATCCAAGTGGAGCGGGCCTTCATGTGGGACACCCGCTGGGATACATCGCTTCGGACATTTATGCCAGATACAAAAGACTGCAGGGCTTCAACGTGCTGAACCCGATGGGCTATGACGCCTACGGACTGCCGGCCGAGCAGTATGCCATCCAGACCGGACAGCATCCGGCCATCACAACAGCTGCCAACATCAACCGTTATCGCGAGCAGCTGGACAAAATCGGTTTCTGCTTTGACTGGGACCGTGAGATCAGAACCTGCGAACCGAACTATTATCACTGGACCCAGTGGGCCTTCCAGAAGATGTTCGGAAGTTTCTATTGCAATGACTGCCAAAAGGCACAGCCTATCGAAAAACTGGTTGCTCACTTCGAACAGCAGGGTACGGAAGGCTTGAACGTGGCTTGCAGTGAGGAACTCACCTTTACTGCCGACGAGTGGAAAGCCATGAGCGAAAAGCAGCAGCAGGAAACATTGATGAATTACCGTATTGCCTATCTGGGCGAGACAATGGTTAACTGGTGTCCGAAACTGGGAACCGTATTGGCCAACGATGAGGTAGTGGACGGTGTTTCTGAGCGTGGAGGTTACCCGGTAGTCCAGAAGAAGATGCGCCAGTGGTGTCTGCGTGTCAGCGCTTATGCACAGAGACTGCTCGACGGACTGGATACCATCGACTGGACTGATTCTCTGAAAGAGACTCAGCGCAACTGGATCGGCCGCTCGGAGGGTACTGAAGTGGAGTTCAAGATCAAGGACAGCGACCGTTCATTCACCATCTTTACCACCCGTGCGGATACCATGTTCGGTGTGACCTTTATGGTTCTCGCTCCGGAAAGCGAACTGGTTCCATTGGTTACTACAGCCGAGCAGAAGGCCGAAGTGGAGGCTTATCTCGAGGCAACCAAGAAGCGTACCGAGCGTGAGCGTATTGCCGACCGCCGTGTAACCGGTGTGTTCTCCGGTTCTTACGCCATCAATCCGTTTACAGGAGAGGCCAACCCGATCTGGATCAGCGACTATGTATTGGCCGGTTATGGTACCGGTGCCATCATGGCTGTTCCGGCACACGACAGCCGCGACTATGCTTTTGCCAAGCATTTCAACCTGCCGATCGTTCCGTTGGTTGAGGGATGCGACGTGAGCGAAGAGAGCTTCGATGCCAAGGAAGGTATCGTAACCAATTCACCGAAAGAGGGAGTGACTCCTTATATCGACTTCTCTCTGAACGGTCTGACTGTGAAAGAGGCCATCGCTGCTACCAAGAAATATGTAAAGGAACACAATCTGGGACGCGTGAAGGTGAACTTCCGTCTGCGTGATGCCATCTTCAGCCGCCAGCGCTATTGGGGCGAGCCGTTCCCGGTATATTACAAGGACAACATGCCTTATATGATTCCGGAAAGCTGTCTGCCTCTGGAATTGCCGGAAGTAAGCAAATTCCTGCCTACCGAAACCGGTGAGCCTCCATTGGGACACGCTACAAACTGGGCTTGGGACACCGTAAACAACAAGGTGGTAGCCAACGAACTGATCGACAACAAGACCATCTTCCCGTTGGAATTGAACACCATGCCGGGATTCGCCGGAAGTTCGGCTTATTACCTGCGCTATATGGATCCGAAGAACGACAAGGCACTTGTTGATCCGAAGGTTGACGCTTACTGGCAGAATGTAGACCTGTATGTGGGCGGTACAGAGCATGCTACCGGTCACTTGATCTACAGCCGCTTCTGGAACAAGTTCCTCTATGACTACGGTTACAGCGTGAAGGAAGAGCCGTTCCAGAAACTGGTGAACCAGGGTATGATTCAGGGACGAAGCAACTTTGTATATCGTATCAAGGACACCAACACCTTCGTTTCTCTGGGTCTGAAGGATCAGTACGACACCACACCGCTGCACGTGGATGTGAACATCGTGACAAACGACGTGCTCGACGTAGAAGCCTTCAAGAACTGGCGTCCGGAATACAACAATGCCGAGTTCATCCTCGAAGACGGCAAGTACATCTGCGGATGGGCCATCGAGAAGATGAGTAAGAGTATGTTCAATGTGGTCAATCCGGATATGATTGTCGAGAAGTTCGGTGCCGATACTCTGCGTCTGTACGAAATGTTCCTGGGTCCGGTAGAGCAGAGCAAGCCTTGGGATACCAACGGTATTGACGGATGCCACCGCTTCCTGAAGAAATTCTGGTCGCTCTACTTCAGCCGCGACGGCAAGTTCCTGCCGGAAGAAGGTGAGGCTACCAAAGAAGAACTGAAGTCGCTGCACAAGCTGATCAAGAAAGTAAGCGCCGACATTGAGGCCTTCTCATACAATACTTCGATCAGTGCGTTCATGATCTGTGTGAACGAACTGGGACAGCTGAAGTGCAAGAACAAGCAGGTATTGGAGCAGCTTGTAGTGCTGATCGCTCCGTTCGCTCCGCACATCGCCGAAGAATTGTGGGAGCAGTTGGGTCATACCACTACGGTTTGTGACGCACAGTGGCCGAAATTCAACGAGAAATATCTGGTAGAAGACAATATGCGCCTGAGTATTTCGTTTAATGGTAAGACACGCTTCACCATGGACTTCCCGGCAGATGCCGACCAGAAGACCATCGAGGAAACGGTTCTGGCTGACGAACAGACTCAGAAGTATATTGACGGCAAGCAGATTGTGAAAGTGATCATTGTTCCGAAACGAATTGTAAACATCGTAATCAAATAGCAATGTTCAACGACATAAAAAAGCTAAAGCCGAAGAAATTGACCAAAGCGGCTGTAATGACCGAAGCCAAAGACTTCGTAGCCATTAACTTTGGACTGATTTGTTACGCCATCGGTTGGGCAGCATTCTTGCTGCCCTACAAGATGACAACAGGTGACTTGACGGGTATGTGTGCCATCTTGTATTACTTGACAGGCATCCCCATTCAGTTATCCTATTGTATCGCCAACGTGTTCCTGCTGGTATTTGCCATCAAAGAGCTGGGATACCGGTTTGTGCTGAAAACCACATACGCTATCTTTGCGCTGTCTTTCTTCCTCGATGTGGCACAAAACATCATGAAGGACGACCAGGGACAATTCCTGCAGTTACTCGGTCCCGGACAGGATTCCATGGCCTGCGTGCTGGGAGCCATCATCTGCGGATTCGGTATCGGTACGGTATTTGTAAACAACGGTAGTACCGGTGGACTGGATATCGTGGCGGCCATCGTCACCAAATACCGCAATATCAGTCTGGGCCGCGTGATGATTTACATCAACATTCTGACCATTTCTTCCTGCTACTATTTCTTTGACAGCTGGAGAATGGTGGTGTTCGGCTATGTAGTTCTGGTTATCTGCAACTACACGCTCGATATGATTGTCAACAGTTCGCGACAAGATGTGCAGTTTATCATCTTTACGAAAGACCACGTTCAGTTAAGTGAACGCATTATTAATGAAACGAGTCACTCGGTAACGGTAATCGACAGTGAAGGCTATTACAGCCACACACCGACCAAGGTATTGATTACCATCGTACACAAGAATGAATCCATTCATATCTTGCGTATGATTCACGAAGTAGATCCGAATGCATTTGTTTCAACAAGTAGGGCAGAAGGTGTTTATGGAAACGGATTTAACCAAATAAAATTAAAATGAAACACTTTAAGATTAATGCATGGCAAGAGACTAAAGACTATGCGCTTATCATGATCGGGCTGCTTTGTTATGCCCTGGGAGTAACTATCTTCCTGATTCCCTATGAAGTGACCACCGGAGGTGTGGCGGGTATTTCTTCGTTGATTTACTTTGCCACCGGTATCAAGGTACAGTATTCTTACCTGGTCATCAACTCTATTTTGCTCATAGCTGCCATCAAGGTGCTGGGCTTTAAGTTCTGCGTCAAAAGCATCTATGCCATCATTGCTCTTACCCTATTACTGGCCGGATTCCAGGAACTGATTGCCGACGAACAGGGCAATTTGCCCCGCATCGTCGGTGATCAGGCCTTCATGGCCGCAATAATCGGTGGCGCATTGGAAGGATTCGGACTGGCTATCGTATTCCTGAACAACGGAAGTACCGGAGGAACGGATATCATTGCCGCCATTGTCAACAAATACAAAGATATCACCATGGGGCGTATTCTGATGATTTGTGACTTTATCATCGTATCCTCCAGTTATATCGTCTTCCATGACTGGGAGAAAGTGGTATTCGGTTTCTTTACCCTGGTCGTATCAAACGTCATGCTGGACTATGTCATGAACTCTTCACGCCAATCAGTCCAGTTCCTGATCTTCTCCAATAAATACGATGAAATCGCGGCAGCAATCAGCCATGATGTTTCGCGCGGAGTAACCGTACTTTATGGTGAAGGCTGGTACAGTAAGGAACCGAAGAAAGTTTTGGTCATCCTGGCCAAAAGAAGAGAAAGTGTCATTATTTTCAGACTGATCAACCAAATTGATCCCAAAGCCTTTGTATCGCAAAGCAATGTAGTAGGCGTATATGGAGAAGGATTTGATCAGATTAAAGTTAAATAAGCCCTATGGAAAAAAGAAAGCTTGTTTTTGCAACCAACAACAACCATAAACTAGAAGAAATCCGAGCTATACTAGGCCAACAGATCGATGTTCTCTCTCTAAAAGACATCAATTGCCACGAAGATATTCCCGAAACGGCAGAAACCCTCGAAGGAAATGCGCTCATCAAGGCACGCTTTGTATATGAGCATTATCATCTGGACTGTTTTGCCGATGATACCGGACTGGAAGTTGAAGCTCTGAACGGCGCTCCTGG
The DNA here is from genome assembly GCF_003477995.1 of Bacteroides sp. OF04-15BH. Taxonomy (GTDB): domain Bacteria; phylum Bacteroidota; class Bacteroidia; order Bacteroidales; family Bacteroidaceae; genus Paraprevotella. Next base: position 17,661 of record NZ_QUEM01000009.1, on the reverse strand, counting down.
AGTTTATTCTGCCCGTTATGCCGGAGGAGAAGGGCATGATTCGGAAGCCAACATGAAAAAGCTTTTGCAGGAAATGCAGGGAAAGGCCAACCGGAAAGCACGTTTCAGAACCGTCATCGCTTTCATAGAAGGTGGAGATACCCATCTTTTTGAAGGAACCGTCCATGGAAACATTACCGAAGAGAAGCAGGGCGACAGCGGCTTTGGCTACGATCCGATTTTCCGTCCGGACGGCTTTTCTGAGACATTTGCCGAAATGGGCAACGAAGCCAAGAACCAAATCAGCCATCGCGCAAATGCCGTTAAAAAACTGTGTGAATATCTTTCCCAATAAAATCTCTAATAAATGTCGTTATGAACAGAATATTATTCCATTTCTTTTTGATCATCGGATGCTTGCATTTGCTCCCTGTTGCAGCACAGAAAATGTATCAATGGGAGATTTACCCCTCGTATCATAATTCACAAAAAAACGTATCCAGCAAAGGAAAGGTATATTCTCTTTGTAACAACGATCTGATATCCTATCAGCCAGCGGATCAGGAACTGTATCTGTATGACAAAACCAATCTGCTGAACGAGTTCCAGATATCCTTTATCAAGTATAATGAGGAAGTAAAGAAGTTGATTATTGTCTATTCTGACGGTAATATTGATATTTTGCGCGATGATGAGACAGTAATCAACATTCCTCAATATAAAGACAAGAACATCAACAACAAAGACATTAACGGAGTAAACGTAGTGGGAAAGTATGCTTTACTCTCAACCGGCTTTGGAGTTGTCATGCTGGATCTGGAACAGGAAATCATCACCAATACTTATACTTTGGATGTGAAGACCAATGCGGCTACCATTTATAAAAACAGTATATATGCAGCCACATCATCAGGTGTATACAGAGGAGACAGAACGCAGAATCTGCTGGATAAAAGCAACTGGAAAAAACTGGTCAGCCATTATTTGACAGAATTGCTCGTTTTTGACGGCAATCTCTACGGTAACAATACCTCTGCATCTCTGTTCCGCTTGAATGCCGCCGGAAATGATTTCATCGCCACGGATGAAAAAAAAGTAAATATATTCCAGGTTTCCAACGGAGTGATGATAGCAGCCAACAGTTCCAATATCTATATTTTCCAGAAAGCCAATCAGCGTACTGCCATTGCGCAAAGCAATTCGTTTACGGACATCAGCTACAGCAACGGAACTTATTGGATGAGCATGGGATATGCAGGCCTGCAACCGTATAAATTAAGCAGTCAGAACAAACTGGAAGCTATCGGTGAAGCCATCGTTCCCAACAGTCCGGTCAGAAATTACTTCAACTTTATCAACTACACCGGCAGCCGACTGCTGGCTGTGGGAGGAAGTCTGAACTATAACGGAGTGAAGTACGACGGTACCGTCATGTATTATGACGACGGCAAATGGACCAATTTCCAGGATGGAAACGAAATAGCCACAGCAACCAAAGTTCCGTATATCAACACGGTAAACATGGCGCAGGACCCAAGAGATCCCAACCATCATTTCGTCACTTCTGCCCGTATGGGACTTTATGAGTTCCAGAACGGACAACTGCTCAAACACTATTCCTGCGATAATAGCCGGCTGGTTTCCATCAATCCGAACGATGTACTGAAAAGACAATACGTCAGCACGGCAGGCGCCATCTACGACCGGGACAACAATCTGTGGTTTATCAACAATCAGGTGGACACCATCATCAACATCATCAAGGCTGACGGCAGCTGGGTTAAAATCTATGATGAGAAACTCAAGGGCCTGCCTACCTTTGACTTCATTATGTTCGACCAGAAGAACCGGGTGTGGATCAACTCACGAAGATACCAGCCGGGCATGTATATGCTGGACTATAACGGAACCATGAGTGACGATTCCGATGACCAGTCCATCTTCAGAAGCAGCATTACCAACCAGGATGGAACAACCTATACACCGGATGTGTTCTACTGCATGACCGAAGACAAGAACGGAGAAATATGGGTAGGAACCAATCTGGGACTGTTTGTTATTTCCAATCCGGATGAGTTCATGAGCAACAGTTTTCACTACACACAGATCAAGGTGCCCAGAAACGACGGTACCAATTATGCCGACTATCTGCTGAACAATACCTCGGTGACGTGTATCGCCGTAGACGGTGCCAACCGGAAATGGATCGGAACCACAAGCGGCGTGTATCTGGTGAGTGCCGACGGTCTGGAGACCATCTATCATTTTACCGTTGATAATTCTCCGCTCATCTCCAACAACATCAATTCCATTGCCATTGATCCGGCCACAGGAAGAGTAATGATAGCTACCGACAAGGGACTGGTGGCCTATAACAACGATGCCTCAGAACCGGAAGAGAGTCTGGAAAAGAGTGGGGTACTGGCTTATCCGAATCCGGTGAAACCTGACTATAACGGCTATATCACCATTAAAGGTCTGACCGCCAACAGCAGTGTAAAAATCACCTCTTCCAACGGACAGCTCATCACCTCGGGCACTTCCAACGGCGGTATCTTTACCTGGAACGGACGCAACAAACAAGGCAAGCGTGTAGCCAGCGGCGTGTACAGTGTCATGGCCACCGATGAAGAAGGCAAGGAGAGTGTGGTAACCAAAATAATAATGATCCGATAAATGATAAACAAGAATCTCGTCATTCCCCGAAAAAACGGAGTAAACTTCATACGTTATGTCTTTGCTTACGCACTGATTATCTTTCATTACAACATTCTGTCGGGGCATGATGTGTTCTGGCTGCTTCAAGGAGGATACCGCATCAAGGCATTCTTTATCCTGACCGGTTTCCTCACTTTTTACAGTTATTTCAAGCATCCCGGAGCCAAGGAGTTCGCCAAAAGACGTTTCAAGCGCCTGGTTCCCTCGTATGTCTTTACGGTGCTTCTTTGCTTCTTCGGCTGCTCACTGCTCAGTGAATACTCTTTTACAGAGTATTTCACTTCATCGCAGAGCTACCGCTATCTGGTCGCCAATCTGACGTTTCTGAATTTCCTGGGTCCAGACTTGCCCGGTGTCTTTACCCACAACGAGTCTCAGGCCGTCAACGGTTCCCTTTGGACCATGAAAATTGACATCATGTTTTATGTCACCGTACCGTTTCTGTACTATCTGTTCCGCAAATATCCGAAACGGTGGGTTCTGGCAGGTATTTTCCTGATTACGGTAATTTATAACGAAGTGTTTGAGTATCTGTACCAGCACTCAGGCAGTTCGCTGTATCTGATGCTGAAAAGACAGATCGGAGGGCAATACATCTACTTCCTGGCCGGTATGTGCATTTATTTCTACTATCAGCAGGTACACAGTCAGGTCAAGTGGCTGCTTCCGGTTTCCGTGGTCGTATTCCTGGTGGGCTCCTACTACGATTCCTGGGAATATCTCACCGCCTTTTGCTATGCCGTCATCATCATGGAACTGTCTCTGAACGCAAAAGTGCTGAGCCGTTTCAGCGAAGTGCCCAATGTCACCTATGGGCTTTATCTGTATCATTTCCCCGTGGTGCAGATCCTGTTGCATTTCAAGGTCAACGAATGGAGCCACACCGGATGCTGCCTACTCTGTCTGGGCATTGTCACTCTTTTATCCATCATGAACTATCAGCTGATAGAAAAACGAATCAAATAAACACGCCTATGGACATCATTATTCTGGACAAACAGGAAATCACCCGTGAAGGACTGAGAAGCATTCTGAGCCAATATCCGGACTGTGGCAGGATTTCTCTGCCCGAAGAGGACAAACAGCTCGTTCAGGAACTGATTCACTGTCCGGAATCCGCCGTGTTTTTGGACTATACCCTGATGAACCTCACCTCCGAACAGCTGCTGGTCATGAACCAACGCTTTCCGAAGGCCCATTTTATCCTGTTCTGCGATAATCTGAGCAAGGATTTTGCCCGCAGGATTCTGCTGACCAACAAACGTTTTCACATCCTGCTCAAAGACTCCACGCTTCAGGAAATTCATCAGGCATACGCCGATATCCGCAGCGGACGCCAGTTTGTCAACCAGAAGCTGCTCATCTGGATGGAAACCTCTGAAAAGAATGAGAAATCTCCACTTACCGCCACAGAAAAAGAGATTCTGAAGGCCATGTCCTTGGGTAAAACCACCAAAGAGATTGCCGCAGAGCGATATTCCAGCGTTTATACGGTAATGACCCATCGCAAGAATATCTTCCGCAAGCTCGATGTAAACAATGCCCAGGAAGCCGTGCGCTATGCCGTACAGGCCGGTATTGTAGACGTAATGGAATATTATATCTAGGGAATGACCCCGCCATACTATCAAAAAATCCGCTTTAGGGTATGCCAGTATGCAATACACCTAAAGCGGATTTTTTGTGCCCTGAGGTCTCTGCAGGGCGATATCCGTAAAGTTAAAGTATGGTCTAAGGAAATTACGCTCAAATCTGCTCAAAAGCCTGAGACAGGTCTTCTATCAAATCGTCCACATGCTCTGTACCGATAGAAAGACGGATGGTGCCCGAAGTGATATTCTGTTCGGCCAGTTCCTCGGCAGTCAGCTGCGAGTGTGTGGTCGTCTCCGGGTGAATCACCAGTGACTTTACATCAGCCACATTGGCCAGCAATGAGAAAATCTGGAGCGAATCGATAAAGCGGTGCGCCTCGGCGGTACCTCCGGCAATCTCAAACGTAAAGATCGACCCGGCTCCCTTCGGGAAATAACGCAGATAGAGCGCGTGATCGGGATGCGAAGGCAACGACGGATGATTTACGGCCTTCACCTTCGGATGACGGCTCAGGAAAGAAACAATCTTCAGAGCATTCTCTACCTGACGTTCTACACGCAGGGAAAGTGTCTCCACACCCTGCAGAAGCAGGAATGCATTGAACGGGCTGATGGCAGCTCCTGTGTCGCGAAGCAGGATGGCACGGATACGGACGATATAAGCCAGTCCCGGCGCTGCATCCACAAAGCGCACGCCATGATAGCTCGGATCGGGCTCGGTAAACTGAGGAAACTTACCCGATGCCTTCCAGTCAAAACGGCCGGAATCCACGATAATACCTCCCAAGCTTGTGCCGTGGCCACCGATAAATTTAGTGGCCGAATGCACCACGATATCAGCTCCATGCTCCAAAGGACGGATCAGATAAGGAGTTCCGAAGGTATTGTCCACCACCAGCGGAATGCCGTGCTTGTGCGCTATGGCAGCCACAGCTTCCATATCAATGATATTGGAGTTCGGATTACCCAGCGTCTCAATGAAAATCAGTTTGGTATTTTCGCGAATCGCCTGTTCAAAATTGCTGATATCCGAAGGATCTACAAAGGTAGTGGTCACTCCCGACAGGGGAAGTGTATTGGCCAACAGATTATAGGTTCCTCCGTAAATGGTATTTGCCGAAACCACATGATCCCCTGCCAAGGCCAGATTCTGAATGGCATAGGCAATAGCTGCCGCCCCTGATGCCACGGCCAGAGCCGCTGCACCGCCTTCGAGAGCCGCTACGCGCTCTTCGAGCACTCCCTGGGTGGAATTGGTCAGGCGACCGTAGATATTGCCTGCCTCGGTCAAATTAAAGCGGGCTGCCGCCGAAGCACAGTTGTCGAAAACATACGATGTTGTCTGATAAATAGGTACGGCACGCGCTCCGGTTGCCGGGTCGGCCTGCTCCTGTCCCACATGGAGCTGGAGGGTTTCAAAATGCAGTTTCTTTCTTTCCATAAGCTTCATTTGTTTTTTGCAAAGTTAGGGAAAGAAGGCCCCGAGGACAATACCCTATATAGGGTATATTTAGAAATCTACCTGAAAAGCCAGCCGCTCTGTTCCGTTGGCCACACGGATGATGCCACAGTAACGGAAACCGTTCTTATATAATATGTGTTGCATGGGCTTGTTGTCCTCATGGGTATCCACACGCAGCGAGCGGCACCGCTCACGGCACCAACGCAGACAATAGTCGGCCACCCCTTTCACCTTTCCGTTGGAGGCAATGCGATGTATCACATAATAGGGAGTGTTCGACAGCCACTGTCCTTCGATATGCGCATACGTGGGGTCGGGTCCGGGGATAAAACAGAATGTAGCCACAATCTGCCCTTCTTCCTCACAGACATAGCACCAGTCCTGCGCAATCTGTTCGCCGACCAGCTCTCTGGAAGGGTATCCCTGAATCCACTGGTTCGGGTTACCGCTGGCCACCATATACTGCTTGGCCACCTCAAACAGCTCCATCAGATGGTCCAAATCCGTTGTTTTTGCTTTTCGAATATTCATCGTGTTATCCTTTATTTTTGCAATCCGTAAAAAACACATAAAAAAAGGAGAGGGGGAAACGCCCCTTCTCCTTCATTGAATTATTAAAGTCCGAGTTTTTCGGAGATTTCCAACATCTTGTTTATCGGTTTGATAGCTTTCTCCGCAACCGCAGGATCCACCTTGATTTCGGGCCATTCATACTTCAAGGTGTTATACAGCTTTTCGAGAGTAATCAGGCGCATGTAGTTACATTCATTGCAAGCGCAGTTGCTGTCCGAAGGAGGAGCCGGGATAAAGGTCTTGTCCGGGCAGGATTTCTGCATCTCATGCAAGATACCGCTCTCTGTAGCCACGATATACTCCTTGGCCGGCTGTTCGATGGCATATTTCAGCAAAGCGGCTGTAGAGCCCACTTTATCTGCCAGCTTGGCCACGGCTCCCTTACATTCCGGATGCACCAGAATCTTGGCATCGGGGTATTGTTTCTTCAGTTCGATGATTTTCTCTACCGAGAAGCGCTCGTGCACGTGGCAGGCTCCATCCCAGAGCAACATATTACGACCGGTTACAGAATTGATATAGCCACCCAGATTTTTGTCCGGACCGAAAATAATCGGTGTATCTTCGCTAAAGCTCTCCACAATCTGCTTGGCATTGCTCGAGGTGACTACCACATCGGTCAGCGCCTTGGTGGCTGCTGTCGTATTGACGTAAGAAATAACGGTGTGCTGCGGATGCGCCTTGACAAATTCTTCAAAACGGTCGGCCGGACAGCTTTCTGCCAGCGAACAAGTGGCATTCAGGTCGGGAACCAGTACTTTTTTATCCGGACAGAGAATCTTGTTGGTCTCGCCCATAAAATGCACACCACACATCACAATAATATCTGCGGTGGTTTTAGCTGCCTTTTGCGCCAGTGCCAGACTGTCGCCCACAAAGTCTGCCAAATCCTGTATTGCCCCGTCGGTGTAGTAGTGCGCCATGATTACTGCATTCTTCTGCTGGCACAAATTCCGGATTTCCTGCTTCAGATCCAATGCTGCATCTACCGGTTCATCTACATAACCTTTTTTCAACCAATCTTCTTTAATCATATTATTAATATATTTATTCTTTTATTTTTTAGAAAAACCTTATGATGATATTTATTGCCTGTTGAAAGTGTTCAGAAAAAAGTGTCTGATAATTTGCTTTTTACGTTATTATTTCTGGAGAATAAGTAATGAACAACTTATCGACAATCCAATCTTTCGCTTATCCTTTGATAATGATGGGCATATCCGGTCTTTTCCTTGATTTTTCAACGATATGTTGATAAAATGCAAAGTTAAAAACTTTAATAGAAAAAAGTGGTAAAAAACAGATGAAAATCTCGTTTAAATCTTGTTATCATCTTTTGATAATTAATTTGTCTATCTCCCGAATTTTTATATTAACTGTTTGATTATTAGCAAACAAATTTATTTTTTAAATTGTATTCCTTATTTATAAACGGGTTTTGAACAGGTTTTAAACGGGTTATTATTATCTTTGTGAACAATTTATTGATAATAGTCATGAGAAAGCTGAAAATTACGGAACTGAACCGTGTATCGAAGGAGGAGTTCAAGAAAATAGACAAGCTGCCTCTGGTGGTGGTACTCGACGAGGTCAGAAGTTTATATAATGTGGGATCGGTATTCCGCTCATCGGATGCCTTTGCCGTTTCGGCGGTTTATCTGTGCGGCATTACGGCTGTTCCGCCTAATGCCGAGATTCATAAAACGGCGCTGGGAGCCGAGGAATCGGTGGACTGGAAGTATTTTAAACGTACACAAGATGCTGTAAATGAGCTGAAAGCAATGAGTTATGAGGTGCTTGCCATCGAACAGGTGGAGCACAGCACCATGTTGCAGAACATTTCTTTGGACCCGCAAAAGAAATATGCCATTATCTTGGGAAATGAGGTGAAGGGCGTGCAGCAGGAGGTTGTGGATATGTGCGACGGCTGCATTGAGATTCCTCAGTTCGGAACCAAGCACTCGTTGAATGTGTCGGTCACTGCCGGTATCCTTATTTGGGAGTTTGCACGGATTCTCAAGATCGGTTCATAACTGTTGATAACTGTTGTTTATAACAAAACTGCTATATCGTATAGTTTTGTAATTCAGGTGTTTATATAGTTATTACCTTTTGTTGATAACTGTTGATAACCTTGGTTGAACGTCAGAAGCGGGGAGAGAGGACCGGAGGATTTCCGGAGAAAGGAAAGTCAGGGAAAAACCGGGAAACGAAACATTCTGCTGAAATATTCTTTGGTTTGCTTTCCACTGCTTTTTGGAAAAGTACACAAAGAGAAATCCGGCGGCATTATAAATATTCATTTTTCCGCTCCTCAATGCAGAATATACGTATTTTTATGCAGCAATGAACACGATGGTTTACCAAAAGCATCAGGATGGTTGGTGAATTTCATCAGCATCAATTCAAAGAATAATCCCCCGTTTTGAATAAGTTTTCAACATTACTTGTTCAAAACGGGGGATTATCCTGTTTTTAAACTCCGAATGGGAGTTCCGTATTTCTGTTTGTCGTTTTTCAAAAACGTTATTTTCGAGAGCAATAAACTGACTGACAGAGTCTTGTATCGAAAATGCCTTTCTGAGACTGCCGTTTTTACAATCAGAAGCCTTCAGGACTGTATATTTTATAGTCTGAGCGTCTGTTGTTGACAAACTGTCAAAAAGTAACTTCGCGTGTTTTGTAGAAAATAGATGCGGATTATATGGAGCCGGATTCAACAAGCCGCACTACACGTTCCACCATGCGGTCGTCATATTCCGGGTCGTACTCTTTCTTCAGACTGGCACCAAACAGCCAGGCAAAACTTTGATAGAATCCGGCTTTGAAGCTGCCGAAGAATGCCTGCACAATGTGAAAGGAAGACTGGTTGCACTCCCGATCAATCAGTTTGATCAGCAATTTGCCCTGAGCATAAGTCAGTTTCTTCATTACTGGAGTGTATTCGGTTTTGAGGTCTTTTTCCACCTTTTTCATGTAGGCATCTCTCTGCTTTTTAGTGGGCAGTTTCTCCAGTTCCTCGTAGGTTTCCAAAATCTTTCGGTTCACCAGTTTGGCGTAAGGCAGTGTGCGCTTTACGTTTCTTATCAGCTTGTTGTAGCGGGCAACCTCGCGTTTGTTCTTGAACTTCAGCGGAGGATACACAGGCAGTTCCGGCATGATAATCACCTCGATGGAATCACCTTTATAGAATTCCTTCTGCACTTTTTTATAGAAAACAACACGAAGCTGCAGCTCGGGAGCACTTCCCAAGTCGTCCGTATCTTCGTATTGGGCGTGAGCCGGAAGTGAAGACACCATCATCCATATCAGCGGAACATACCATTTCATAATGTCGGTGCAAATTTATAAATTTAATTGTTTGGTAGGCACATGTTTTTGTGAATATCTTCTGCGTTTTAAATTTTAAAGACATTTGTTTGTATGGTTCAGCAGAATAGGGGTTTTTCAAACTATCAACAGATGTTGTTGAAAACTATAGTAATAGCTTGTTTTTCAGTGCTATGCTTTGTTGATAACTTGTTGGCTCAGGAACTTTCCTGGGATTATTATTTAGAAAAGTTTGCTCAGCAGGATTTCTATGAACGCCCTGTTTCGGACGAAGATTTGCAGGATTTGTATCACCTGCGCGAGCAGCCTTTGAACATCAACACCGTTACGAAAAATGATTTGGAACGGCTCTTCTTTTTGGAATCCGTACAAATTGAAGATATTCTGGCTTATCTCTATCAATACGGACCGATGAAGTCGTTGGGAGAACTTCAGTTCATCGAGAGTTTGGACTATGAAAGGCGGGAGTTCCTCAAATTCTTTCTTTACGTTGATGATAACCCTGTTGAAAAGTCGTCTGTTTCGTTGAAAAATCTGTTGAAAGAAGGACACTATTCGTTTACAACTCGTTTGGATATTCCTCTTTATCAACGAGATGGATACAAAAATTATCCGGATAGCATCTTGTTGAAAACTCCTGATAAAAAGTATCTGGGAAATGCGCTTTATCATTACGTGAAACTGCAATATGACTACCGGAATCGTTTGTATTGGGGACTGACTGCCGTGAAAGATGCCGGTGAACCTTTTGCCAATAATCTGAATAAAGGTTATGATTCATACAGTTTTCATCTGTTGTTGAAAAACTGGGCTTTTTGGGAAACACTGGCCTTGGGCGACTATCGGGTACGAACCGGCGAAGGACTGCTTTTCGGTTCCGCTTTTTCTATGGGAAAGGAATTTGATATCACGATGAACCGTCAGGTTATCAACAAGCATACGTCAACGGATGAATACTATTTTATGCGGGGAATGGCCGCTACCCTGAAATGGGGCGACTGGCGCTTTTCTCCTTTTGTGTCTTTTCGGAAAACAGATGCCTCTCTGGACGATGACGGAAATATAGAGAGCTTGAAAACAGACGGTTATCATCGGACATGGACGGAATATTTTCGCAAGAACAATGTTTTCAACAGTCTGTATGGAGCGCATCTTTCTTATAACAGACCTCATTATAAAACGGGAATGACGGGGTATTATCAGCATTGGAATCGTGAGTTTTCAACAGGCACGCAACTTTATAAACGGTATGCTCCAAGCGGAAAAAGATTTTGGGGACTGTCGGCCGACTACGGTGTGGCTTGGGGAAATTGGGCGTTTTCGGGAGAGCTGGCTTACAGCGGGCTGTATCACGGATGGGCCACGGTAGACAAGCTTCTTTACCGTCCTCTGGCCTATCTCAAGCTGTTTGCCTTGTATCGTTTGTATGCTTACCGTTACTATGCTCCTTATGCTTCTGCCTTTTCCGAAGGAAGTAAAACACAGAACGAAAGCGGTGTTTATTTGGGAGCAGAGTATCAGCCCTGGCGGTTTGTTCAGCTGAAGGCTGCCTTCGACTATTATTATTTTCCCTGGCCCAAGTACGGGCTCGATCATAGCAGTTCGGGCTATCAGGTGAGGGTTCAGTGTGATGTGAAGCAGAATGACCGGATGCGCTATGCCCTGACTTATTCCTTTAAGAAAAAGGAAAAGTTCAATGTTTTTCATGAGACACACCGCCTGCGCCTGAAGTACGTATATCGGCCCACGGAACAGATGGTACTGCAAACGGAATGTTCCGGAGTGGGCGCACAGAAGGCAGGAGAAAGCCGGAAGTATGGTGCCCTGATCGGAGAATCTTTTTCCTGGGTTATGAACAGCCTGTTGAAAACTACGTTGACCTGTGCCTATATTCATGCCGACGGCAGTCTGTGCAGTCTTTCTCTTTATGAGCCGGGTTTACTTTACTCCTTCTCTTTCAACAACTTCTATGATCCGGTGCTGCGCACTTCGGGCACGCTGCGTCTGGATTTTGGGAAACGGGTCATGCTGATGATAAAGTATGGTTTGAGCAAATATTTCGGGGTTATGGAAATATCTTCCGGTCGTCAGCGGATTGCCGGTTCCCTCAAGCAGGATCTTTATTTGCAGCTGCGTGTCAAAATTTAAATTAATAATACGGATTCATCTTCAAGAAGAAAATAAATCATTAATTTTGCGGGATTGATAAATTAAAAACAGATTGCTATGTCTACAATTATTTACCCGTCTCCGGTTTTCGGACCGGTGCACAGCCGCAGACTAGGAGTTTCCTTAGGAATAAACCTGCTGCCTGAAGACGGAAAATTCTGCACTTTTGATTGTGTCTATTGTGAGTGTGGCTTCAATAAGGACCATAGACCTCACCGCCCGCTTCCCACCCGTGAGGAAGTATATACCGTGCTTGAGGAGCGCTTGAAAGATATGCATGAAAACGGTCCGCACCCCGATGTATTGACTTTTGCCGGAAACGGAGAGCCGACCTTGCATCCGGAGTTTGCCGGAATCATTGAGGATGTGGTACGCCTGCGTAACCATTATTTTCCGGAAGCGAAAATCAGTGTGCTGAGCAATGCCACCCAAGTGCTGAAACCCGAAGTTTTCAACGCCCTGTTGAAAGTGGATAATAATATCCAGAAACTCGACACGGTGAATCCGGATTATATTGAACTTGTGGACCGTCCTACCGGGCATTATGACGTGCAGCAGATTATCGACCAGCTGAAAGCCTTCTCCGGTCATGTGATTATCCAGACCATGTTCATGACGGGCAGCACGCAGGGAAAGTCTGTGGATAATACCACTCCGGAATTTGTGGAGCCCTGGCTGAAAGTGGTTCAGGAAATCAAACCACGGCAGGTGATGATTTATACCATCGACCGCGAAACACCCGATCACGACTTGCGCAAGGCCGGAAAGGAAGTGCTCGACCGTATCGGAGAACAGGTACGTGAGGCAGGTTTCGAAGTTTCCGTATCTTATTAATGTCATGCCTTCCTTACTAAGAATATAGAAAGAAGAAATAACTATTCTATGAAATCGAAGATTTTTGGAATTCTCGTTCTGATGGAGGCGGTCTTCATGTTGCTTTCGTCGGGAGTGTCTTTATTTTATAAACATCGTTGCGGCGATCAGGACTTGGAGGCACTGCTCTATTCCACGCTGATTACCTTTGTGGTGGGAGGAGGACTTTTCCTGATTGGAAAAAGGAGTCCGAAAACCAAACTGACACGCAAGGACAGTTTTTTGATTGTAGCTCTGGTGTGGGTGATTTTCTCGTTTCTGGGCATGTTGCCGTTTTTGTTTTACGGAACGACGACTACCATAGAAGATGCCTTTTTTGAGACCATGTCGGGTTTCACCACTACGGGAGCTTCGGTGCTGAATAACATCAACGACCAGCCGCATGGCATTCTCTTTTGGCGAAGCATCATACAGTGGCTGGGTGGTCTGGGTATCGTAGTCTTCTCGTTTGCCCTGATTCCTGTGTATGAGTTGAAGAATACGCAGATCTTCTCTGCCGAGGTAACGGGATTGGATGTGGATAAGCTCCGACCCAAGATTGGGGATACGGCCCGCAGGCTGCTTGTGATTTACATACTCATTACAGTTTTGTGTATGCTCAGTTATTGGGTAGGCCCGATGAACTTCTTTGATGCGATCTGCCATTCCATGACCACCATTGCTACGGGTGGATATGGTACGCATCAGAACAGTCTGGCCTATTTCAACTCTCCTTACATAGAGTATGTGTGCAGTTTCTTTATGTTTATTGCGGGAGTAAACTTTTCGCTTTACTATTACTTGAGTATTGGAAAGAGAAAGGTGTTCTATCGCAATGAGGAGTTACGCTGGTACACTTGCTTCACTCTGGCTGCCGTGGCTGTGTTTGCGGGACTGTTCTATTACACCCGTTATCAGATGTCTGTCACACCCGAGCAATTGACTGTACTCCCCGAAGGTTTTGAGGACACGTTCCGCACCTCGCTCTTTCAGGTAACCTCCCTGCTTACTTCCACCGGATTCCAGGCGGCGAACTTTGATTATGTGGCCTGGGGAGAAGTGTTCTGGATGCCTACACTCATCATCCTCTTCATAGGAGCTTGTGCCGGATCGACAAGTGGTGGATTTAAGGTGATTCGCATGCTGGTGTGTCTTAAGGATGCCAAGAATGAATTCAAGCAACAGTTGCATCCTCGTGCCGTGATTCCTGTACGCTTGTCGGGCTACGTACTTCCGGAGAATAAGGTGCTTCGTGCGCTGGCATTCCTGTTCCTCTATCTGGTCATCGTGGTGATCGGCACTTGCTTACTTACCATGATGGGATTGAATTTGGATTCGGCTCTCGGTTCGTGCATCACGAGTTTGAGCAATGCCGGTCCGGGATTGGGATCAACAGGTCCGGCTTCGAACTTTTCTGCTGTGCCGGCTTTTGGAAAATGGTTACTGAGTTTCCTGATGCTGGTTGGCCGTTTGGAAATCTTTACGGTGCTGTTCCTCTTTATGCCTGACTTCTGGCGTGAGAAAGCCTGATAAAGAAACGAAAGCAGATACAGTCTGACTGCTATATGAAAATAGAATAACAACCGAATCGGGTCATCATTCAAAAAGGTGAATGATGACCCGATTCGGTTGTTTATAGAGCGATATAAGTCCGTTCCTTTTCGGATAATAATTTCAGAAGCTTCAGGAAGCTTCCTGAAGACAAGCCTGCTGTTGCCGGTATCTTCTGCGTGCCAGTTTGTGATGCACTAAGATAAAGGCCGGAATGAGGAATACATCAGCTGCCAGCCATGCTGAAGGGTCGCCGTAGCACACTCCAGTATAGCCTAACATCGGCACCAGAAAGAGACTCACGGCTACACGGTCTACCATCTCAAAAACGCCGGAAAGCATGGCCAGACGACTGAATCCCAATCCCTGAATACTGTATCGCAGAATACAAAGCAATCCGAGCGGAATGTAATATGTGCTGGATATTCTCAAAAACTGAGAAGCTTTGTTGATAATTTCGGTTTCTTCGGGAGAGACAAACATCAGCAACAGGGTTTTGTCTGCGGTGTATAAAATCACCAGACATACCAGACAGTAGGCGATAATCATGGAAAAACTGGCCCGCACGCCCCAGTTGATTCGTTTCAGTTGTCCGGCTCCCAGATTCTGTCCGCAATAGGTAGCCATGGCAATACCCATATTCTCCAACGGGCAGATAAAGAACATTTTAATGCGCACAGCCGCAGTAAAGGCAGCCACACAGGTAGTGCCCAGTGCATTGTTTGCGCTTTGCAGCATGATACTTCCGATGGCGGTGATGGAAACCTGCAGGCCCATAGGAAGGCCCATTGCCAACAGTCCTTTGGCATAGTGCCAGTCATACCGTTTGTCCTCGGCATCCATTTTCAGAAGCGGAAACTTGCGAAACATATAGATGAAGCACAGTATGGCGGATACGGCTTGGGAGAAGACGGTAGCAATAGAGGCACCCATTACTCCCCAGTCGAGCACCAGAATACAGAACAGATCCAACAGAATGTTCAATACGGCCGCCAGAATCAGAAAGTTGAACGGGGTACGGCTGTCGCCCAATGCCCGGATGATGCTCGAAAGCAGGTTGTAGAAGAATGTAAACGGGATGCCGATGAATGTTACCAACAGGTACAGATACGCATCACGAAAGATTTCATCGGGTGTCTGCATCTGCTTCAGGATGGTGTGACACAGCAAAGAAGTGACAATCATCAGAAAAACAGAGATGCCTAATGCCAGCCACAGACTGTTGCTGATATAGCGGCGCATGCTTTTGTAGTCGCGTGCTCCGAAAGTCTGTGCCACGGGGATACCGAAGCCACAGCAGCATCCCAGACAGAACCCGATGATGAGAAACACCACCGAGGTGCTGGCGCCCACGGCAGCCAATGAGTTAATGCCCAGATATTTTCCCACAATGGCTGCATCAATCAGACTATAGGTCTGTTGCAGGATGCTGCCTAAAATCAATGGGAGAGCGAAATTGAAGATCAGTTTGAAGGGAGACCCTTCAGTCATTTCCTTTACCATAAAAAAATTGTTATACCTTGAAAACAATATAAGAACCGAAAGACTATCCCGTTTCCTCCCGGATCCGGAATAGTCTTTCAGTTCATCTTATCTATATCATGTCTTGAAGTCGGGATAATTTCATGCCGTTATCTCCTTTACTTCATGCAAATTAAATTTTATAATCGTGTCTTATTTCTGGTCGTAAGCATGCTTCGGATAGTCGATGGTGTAGTGCAGTCCGCGACTTTCCTTCCGCTCGATGGCCTGACGGGTAATGAGATAACCCACATTGATCATGTTGCGCAATTCGCAGATGTCCTTGGTGGCTTTAACCCGCTTGAAGAGTTCTTCGGTTTCTTCGTAGAGCAGGTCCAGACGGGTCCATGCACGTTTCAGACGCAGGTCGCTGCGCACGATACCTACATAGTTGCTCATAATCTGTCCCACTTCCTTCATATCCTGAGCAATGAGCACCTTTTCTTCGTTACTCAATGTACCCTCGTCATTCCATTCCGGAACCTGTTCGTTGAAGGTATATTTGTCGATGTTTTCCAGACTATGCTTGGCTGCCGCGTCGGCATAGACCACAGCTTCGATGAGCGAGTTGCTGGCCAGACGGTTACCGCCATGCAGACCGGTGCAGGAACATTCGCCCACGGCATACAGACGATGAATGCTTGATTCAGCGTGCAGATCCACTTTAATTCCGCCACACATATAGTGGGCACACGGAACTACCGGAATATATTGCTTGGTGATGTCGATACCGATGCTGAGGCACTTGGCATAGATATTCGGGAAATGTTTCTTGGTTTCTTCGGGATCCTTGTGTGTTACGTCCAGACAAACATGATCCAGACCATGGATTTTCATTTCCTTATCGATGGCGCGTGCCACAATATCGCGTGGAGCCAGACTGAGGCGTTTGTCGTACTTCTGCATGAATTCCTCACCGTTAGGCAGACGCAGAATACCTCCATAACCACGCATGGCCTCGGTAATGAGGTAGGCCGGATGAGTTTCGCCCGGATGATACAGAGCGGTAGGGTGGAACTGTACGAATTCCATACCCTCTACCGTACCTTTGGCACGGTAAACCATGGCGATACCGTCACCTGTAGAGATATTCGGGTTGGTGGTTGTGGCGTAAACGGCTCCTGTTCCTCCGGTGGCAATCAGGGTCACTTTAGACAGGAAGGTATCAATCTTCTGGGTATCGGGATCGAGGATATACGCACCGTAGCACTCAATGTCCGGAGTGCGGCGGGTCACCTCTACGCCCAGATGATGCTGCGTAATGATTTCTACGGCAAAATGGTTTTCCAGAATCGTGATGTTCGGTTCGTTGCGTACCGCCTCCATCAGGCCGCGCTGAATCTCAAAACCCGTGTCATCGGCATGGTGCAGGATGCGGAATTCAGAGTGTCCTCCCTCGCGGTGCAGGTCAAATTCTCCGTTTTCCTTCTTGTCGAAGTTTACACCCCATTTCAGCAGGTCCTTGATACCCTGCGGAGCGTTCTTCACGACCATTTCCACGGCCTTCGGGTCGCTGATGTAATCACCTGCGATCATGGTGTCCTGAATATGTTTCTGGAAATCGTCTACTTTCAGATTCGTTACCGAAGCGATTCCACCCTGCGCTTTGGCAGTATTGGCTTCGTCCAGCGTTGTTTTACATACTAAGGCTACTTTGCCTTTTCCGGAACGGGCCACTTTCAGGGCATAACTCATGCCGGCTACGCCCGAACCGATAATCAAGAAATCAAATTTGCGTATCATGTCTGTTAGCGTTTACGACTGCAAAGCTACAGAAAAACTCGCTTCGTTGTGCCGCCGGACTTCCGGTTTTTTGTAAAATCCTTTGTCGGAGTTCCCAAAAGGGCAAACTTTGCGGTCTTAGTGCAGTCGGTTAAACCTGTTGGCGGAATTAAAAAACCGCCTGAAAATTAG
>NZ_QUEM01000089.1:467-1670 GCF_003477995.1 Bacteroides sp. OF04-15BH | reverse complement strand
AAGAAGGACGCTGAAGAGCTTAGTTGCGGATTTGAGGTATATTTTTAAGTTCAAAGGTTTAGTACGTTTCTTTGTCTGTATATCCAAAACGAACTAAACTTATTTAGACAGCAAATTATATATGCTGGCGAAAAAAGAAAAACAGAGTTTCTTTCTCTTTTTGCCAGTATCATGTCTATTTTTCACTGAAAAACGAGAGAAAACAGATATAAAAACATCTCCTACCACATTTACCCCTTAACAACAAATATCCTTTTCTGTTTTCTTATAATCACTCTATTTGTATGCAAATTGTATGCTTTAAAAATATTAATATTGATGTGCTTTATACCATAATTAACTGATATTCAGTATTAAATAAATAAATGTTGGTACGGATTAATCACCACCAACCGCAACAAGTTCATACTTGGGCCGAGCGGGTCGGGTAAGTCTTTCTTTACCAACCACATGGTGCGTCAGTATTACGAGCAGGGGGCGCACGTGCTGCTGGTAGATACGGGTAACAGTTACTTGGGGCTGTCCCAGCTTATCCACAACCGCACGCACGGCGAGGACGGGATTTATTTCACCTACACCAACGAGAACCCGATAGCGTTCAACCCGTTCTATGTCGAGGACGGGGTATTCGACATAGAGAAGAAAGAGAGCATCAAGACCCTTATACTCACCCTGTGGAAGCGGGATGATGAAGCCCCGAAGCGGTCGGAAGAAGTGGCGTTGTCAAACGCCGTGAGTGCCTATATCGAACTGACAGGCAAAGACCGTTCGGTAACGCCCTGCTTCAACACGTTCTACGAGTTTGTCCGGGATGATTACCGCCGACAGCTTGAACAGAAGAACGTCAGGGAAAAGGATTTTGACATAAACAATTTCCTGAACGTGCTTGAACCGTACTATCGTGGCGGTGAGTACGACTACCTGCTGAACTCCGACAAGGAACTGGATTTGTTGCACAAACGCTTCATTGTCTTTGAGTTGGACAACATCAAAGACCACAAGATTTTATTCCCGGTAACGACTATCATCATCATGGAAGCCTTTATAAACAAGATGCGCAAGTTAAAGGGAATAAGGAAGTTAATACTAATCGAGGAAGCGTGGAAAGCGATTGCATCGGCGAACATGGCGGACTATATCCGCTACCTCTACAAAACCGTCCGAAAATATTTCGGGGAAGCGATTGTAGTCACGCAAGAGATT
>NZ_QUEM01000089.1:0-457 GCF_003477995.1 Bacteroides sp. OF04-15BH | reverse complement strand
GTCACGCAAGAGATTGAGGATATTATTTCTTCCCCTATCGTGAAAGAGAGTATCATCAATAACTCGGACTGCAAAATCCTGTTAGACCAAAGAAAATATCTCAACAAGTTTGACAGCATACAGAACCTCTTGGGACTGACCGACAAGGAGCGTTCGCAGATATTGTCTATCAACATGGCGAACCACCCCGGACGGAAGTACAAGGAAGTTTTCTTCTCGCTGGGCGGCACGCAGTCGGCGGTGTACGCCACAGAAGTTTCATTGGAAGAATATTACACCTTCACGACAGAGGAAAGCGAGAAAATGGAACTGTTCGCACTTGCCGACAAGCTGGGCGGCAACCTTGAACTGGCTATCAAGAGGCTTGCAGAAAGCAAACGTAATCCCCAATCATCAACAACTTAAAAATCAGGAACATGAAAAGAACAATTCTCCTTATGGCGGTATGCCTTTGCTT
>NZ_QUEM01000088.1:338-1687 GCF_003477995.1 Bacteroides sp. OF04-15BH | reverse complement strand
AAACGAATAAAGATTCGGAGCCGTGGATAAACAGAAATTATTATAAAAAGATATTTTACAATGAAGAGTTTGATCCTGGCTCAGGATGAACGCTAGCTACAGGCCTAACACATGCAAGTCGAGGGGCAGCATGATTGAAGCTTGCTTCAATTGATGGCGACCGGCGCACGGGTGAGTAACGCGTATCCAACCTGCCCTTTACTCGGGGATAGCCTTTCGAAAGAAAGATTAATACCCGATGGTTTCGGGATTCCGCATGAGATTCCGAATAAAGATTTATCGGTAAAGGATGGGGATGCGTTCCATTAGATAGTAGGCGGGGTAACGGCCCACCTAGTCGACGATGGATAGGGGTTCTGAGAGGAAGGTCCCCCACATTGGAACTGAGACACGGTCCAAACTCCTACGGGAGGCAGCAGTGAGGAATATTGGTCAATGGACGAGAGTCTGAACCAGCCAAGTAGCGTGAAGGATGACTGCCCTATGGGTTGTAAACTTCTTTTATATGGGAATAAAAAAGGTCACGTGTGGCCTATTGTATGTACCTTATGAATAAGCATCGGCTAATTCCGTGCCAGCAGCCGCGGTAATACGGAAGATGCGAGCGTTATCCGGATTTATTGGGTTTAAAGGGAGCGTAGGCGGGCGATTAAGTCAGCGGTAAAATAGTGTGGCTCAACCATGCTCTGCCGTTGATACTGGTTGCCTTGAGTGCACACAAGGAAGATGGAATTCGTGGTGTAGCGGTGAAATGCTTAGATATCACGAAGAACTCCGATTGCGAAGGCAGTCTTCTGGGGTGTTACTGACGCTGAGGCTCGAAAGTGCGGGTATCAAACAGGATTAGATACCCTGGTAGTCCGCACCGTAAACGATGAATACTCGCTGTTGGCGATACAATGTCAGCGGCCAAGCGAAAGCATTAAGTATTCCACCTGGGGAGTACGCCGGCAACGGTGAAACTCAAAGGAATTGACGGGGGCCCGCACAAGCGGAGGAACATGTGGTTTAATTCGATGATACGCGAGGAACCTTACCCGGGCTTGAATTGCAGGTGCATGGATCAGAGATGGTCCTTTCCTTCGGGACTCCTGTGAAGGTGCTGCATGGTTGTCGTCAGCTCGTGCCGTGAGGTGTCGGCTTAAGTGCCATAACGAGCGCAACCCTTTTCCAAAGTTACCATCAGGTAATGCTGGGGACTCTTTGGATACTGCCATCGTAAGATGTGAGGAAGGTGGGGATGACGTCAAATCAGCACGGCCCTTACGTCCGGGGCTACACACGTGTTACAATGGGGGGTACAGAGGGCAGCTACCATGTGACTGGATGCGAATCCCGAAAACCCTTCT
>NZ_QUEM01000088.1:0-328 GCF_003477995.1 Bacteroides sp. OF04-15BH | reverse complement strand
TGGATGCGAATCCCGAAAACCCTTCTCAGTTCGGACTGGAGTCTGCAACCCGACTCCACGAAGCTGGATTCGCTAGTAATCGCGCATCAGCCATGGCGCGGTGAATACGTTCCCGGGCCTTGTACACACCGCCCGTCAAGCCATGAAAGCCGGGGGTGCCTGAAGTCCGTAACCGCAAGGGGCGGCCTAGGGTAAAACTGGTGATTGGGGCTAAGTCGTAACAAGGTAGCCGTACCGGAAGGTGCGGCTGGAACACCTCCTTTCTGGAGCGACTCCGAAGACAGAGTGTTCCGTGATGGTGAGTACTCTTGTACACGCTGTTCTATGA
>NZ_QUEM01000087.1:1800-2093 GCF_003477995.1 Bacteroides sp. OF04-15BH | reverse complement strand
GTTGAGTCTGAGAAGGAAAGCGAGTTGAAGGTTACACGCTCTGCCATTGGCAGAACCAACATGTTGAAGTCAGTCACCAATTCCTTGGGCGGAACTTTCACATTGGACTATGCCCACACCACTCCGACCTACGGCCTTCCTGGTGGCAAGTGGGTAATGTCTGCCCTTACCGTTGACGACGGAATCCATGACGATGGTCCAGTCATGACAACCGCCTTTGAGTATAAGGACGGAAAGCGTGACCGCCATGAGCGTGAGTTCCTCGGTTTCGGTGAGGTCATCACCAAGAACCT
>NZ_QUEM01000087.1:0-1790 GCF_003477995.1 Bacteroides sp. OF04-15BH | reverse complement strand
GGTGAGGTCATCACCAAGAACCTTGACACGGAGAATGGCAATTCTGTTTACAGACAGGCTGTTGAGAACTACGATGTAGCTAACTACTACACGCAGGGCAATGTTACCGCCACATCCGTAGAGGATGCCAACGGCAACAAGTACACCGAGACAAAGAACCGTTACGACAGCTACTATCTGACTGCCGATGGTGACAAGTACACGTTCGCAAAGCGTGACGTGAATCTTTGGAGTGACCGTGCATCTGCATTCGTACCTCTCCGCTATACGGCCAACTTGCAGTATGAGGGAGCGGCAAACGGTGTGGTTACATCCGAGGCATGGAACGAGTATTATCTCAATGGCTATCATGGTGAGTTGAAGTCCTACAAGTACAGCGACAAGGGCAGTCTTGGCGAGGACGGAAACGGCAAGTTCGATTATGCGACTGCTATCAAATATACCGACAATGCAGGCAAGCACATCTTCGGTCTTCCTGTTGATGTGACTGTGACAGGTGGTGACGGCTCGCTCTATCACCATGTGACGGCGAAGTACAACACTAACTACGCCAACCACATCACGCAGATTACGCAGCAGTTGAATGATGGTGAGGCGGTGACGGATTATAAGTATGACTCTTACGGCAACATCACACAGAAGACTCTACCTGCCAACGGCAAGGGACAGCGTATGTGGTACAAGTACCGCTATGAGCCAGAGATGAACATGTATGTTGAGCGCATTGATGATGCGTGGGGGTATCGCAGTGAGCAAGGCAACTTCGACTATCGCTATGGTATTGCCAAGGAGCATCGTGACCTCAACAACTTCTATTATGAGACTGATGTTGACGACCTCGGTCGCATCACTGGCGTGCGTGGTCCTAACGAGTTGGCTACAGGTGTACCTTATGCCATCGCCTTTGAATATCAGCCTTTGGCTACCTTTGGTGAGAGTGGCATTACCGCTCCTGCTTACGCAGTGACCAAGCACTACGACATCCAGCATCCTAACGATGACTTGGAGACCGTTACTTTCGTTGACGGCTTCGGAAGAGCCGTTCAGGTGAAGAAGGACGGTGTTGTGACAAGTGCAGCAAAGGGCAACTCTGCCAAGGATGAGAACGTGATGATAGTCAGCGGAAGAAACGTGTATGACGCTTTCGGACGTGTGGCAAAGGCATTCTATCCTACAACGGAAGGAACTGGATCGAAATCAACGTTCAGCAAGTCATTTGACAATGTATCTCCTACCGTCACAGTCTATGACGTGCTCGACCGTGCTACCTCAGTGACATTGCCGGACAACTCTACGACAACTACGGCATATTCTGTTGACAACGGCAGTCATGCACTTGTTACAACCGTAACAGACGCACTCCATAATGTGCAGGCTACCCATACCAATGGCAGTGGCAAGACCTTGAAGACCATCCAGAAGAGCGGTCCTGACGGTGAGATTACCACCTCGTTTGAGTATGACGGCATACAGCGTCTTGTTCGTGTTACCGACACGGAGGGCAATGTAACGACCTCCACTTACGACATGGGCGACCGTCGCACGGAGGTGAACCATCCTGCAAGCGGCATCACCAGTTTTACTTATGATGCGCTCGGCAATGTGCTTACAAAGCAGACTGCCAACCTTGCCAAGGAAGGCAAGTTCATCACCTACGATTATGACTATCAGCGTTTGACGGGCATCAACTATCCTGACCACCCGGAGAACAACGTGAAGTATTATTATGGTGGTCGCAATGCTTCTCAAAACCGCATCGGTCGCTTGATGCTCCGTGAGGACGGAACGGG
>NZ_QUEM01000086.1:1629-2099 GCF_003477995.1 Bacteroides sp. OF04-15BH | reverse complement strand
AAGCAATGACGGAGAGGCAAAGCAGGATGGAAAAGAATAGTTGTCGTATGCACATAAGATGGTTCGGTTTTAGAATGAACTGTTCGAAACTCCCCGCATTATAGACGGGGAGAAGAACGGTCACTATCGGATGTATTTTATTCAGTTTCATTTCTTTGATGGCTGTTTATTGAATTTCCAGATCAGATGCAGCATGATGTTTTGGGTAATGGTATTGCTTATGGTTTCTACACGCCCTTGGGCATTAATTGTTTTGCGTACCGCGCTGATCTGGCCCAGCAAATCATGGGCGGACAGTTTCACAACCCAGGTTTTCCGTTTGTCGATGCAACGGCTCAGATTGGCATTCCAAACCCATTCGTTTGTGTTCATACTCTGGTCACCGTAGCCGCGGCGCATAAACAGATTCATGTCGGTATTGAAAGTCACATTGAAGGGCAATTGTGTATCCAGATTGAGGGTGTAGAGAA
>NZ_QUEM01000086.1:0-1619 GCF_003477995.1 Bacteroides sp. OF04-15BH | reverse complement strand
AAAGGCAATTGTGCATCCAGATTGAGGGTGTAGAGAAAATCCACCTGGCTGAGCGTTTCGAATCCTTCCTGTGCAGATGTGAGGCGTTCCCAGTCTGCGGAGGCCTTGAATCCGGCGTGCCATTTGAGACTGCGGTAGTCTATGCCTATGTTTGGAGAAACATGCAGATTCTGTACGATGCTCTTCTGGAAATCATCGGTCGTACCCGTATTGGTGAAATCTACACTGCGGTCCAGTCTTATATCGGTATCAATCTTGAGGAACCAATGCCGATATTGATCTATATATTGACTGAAATTTCCAGCAAACCACAATCCTCTGTTTCCGTCAATATTCCAGGGGGTATAGGTATAACCTCCGGTCTGTGGATTGAAACGGCGTAACTGTCCTATGGCATTATTGATTGTATATAAGGAGAGACCCAGACTCCAAAGACGCGTTTTTTCCTGCTTGAATCCTGCCCATTTTGTACCCAGATAATATTCATAGGATGATTTTAGAGAAGGATTTCCGAGATAGACAGCCAGAGGGTTGCTGTCGTCACATACGTCAAGCATTAAAGTCTGTGAAGGTGATCTGTGCTGCATATCAAAGTGTAACTCCACTCCCTTGAACGTGACAGTTATATTCGGCCACGTAAATACCTCCCTTCGAATATTGGATTGTTCTCCCTTCGGCCGCCATTCATTCAGACGTTCGTATGTGATGTTAAGCGGGAGCTCGGCATCTATCTGCAAATCTTCCGTTTTATAGTACCATCTCAATCGTGGTGAATGAAACCAATAAAAGTATGAACGATGGTAGCTGTTTAGCGAATCCATACAATGCCTATACAAATCAGTTGCAGAAGGAAGTAGCCCGATAGGAGCCTTATCGGGCATCCATTCATTGCCCAGCCGGTCCAGTCTGTAAAGCATACGCTCGGAAGAATGGAATTCCTGGGTGTAACCATAGGTAAAAAACAGTTTCTGTTTTTTATTGGATATAAAAGGCCAATCAATCATAATACGATAAATATACTTACTTTTGGGCCGATTGTCATAACGATTGCGTTTGTCGGCCGTCTGGTTTGCTGTGAGCAGGTTGTAGTGTTGCATATCATATCCCCGTTCATGGTTGTATTCATAGAACAGTGATAAATTAAAGTAATTCAAATTCCATGCTTTCAGGTTTATGTCTGTATCCATATGTCCGTTAGTACTCCATTTATGCGTACGGTTACGATCCTGAGTGGCAAGCAGGTTGAGAAAGTCTTTCCCACAGTTGTTTGTCATGAAGATAGAGTCCAGTCCTTGACGTCCCAGCAGTCTGTTTCCTTCGGCAGAAAGGTAATTCCCATCTGTCCGTCCGTAGGAATAAGAAAGCTTCGGTATATAACGTATATAGAATTTGGGAAAGATGAAAATACACAGGTTATCCCAATTGGCATAAGTATTCTTGTTGCGTTGTTCGCGGTAGGCTGTAGTATGGACTGCATCTGTTTCCGGGAGGAACGAAGTGGCTGATGTGAATTGTTGCAGATCCCCATTGTCCATCCCTGTCTTAAGGGTTGATTTGTAACGTATTTTGCGGTCATGGCTCTCTATGTAGTAGAAGGCTCCTGCTTCCGCAGTTTTGTT
>NZ_QUEM01000085.1 GCF_003477995.1 Bacteroides sp. OF04-15BH | reverse complement strand
GAACTCAAACGCATACGCAACGATGTGGGAAGCCAGCTTGCGCTAATGGAGTGCAAGCCACGCCACAACACGGTCGATACGCCCACGCTCTTTTGGGCGGGCATACCCGGCAACGAAGCCGACTTCCCCGCAGAGGAAAGTTTCTACACGTTCTTGGGGCAGGCTCTCTGCCTGTTCGTGGAAGAAACGAACTACAAGAGTTCGCTTTCGCCGTTCGGCATCAAAATGGTGGACAGGGTAAGCGGTCGCCCGCTGCACATCGACATATCGGATTTGCCCATGAAGAAAGGCATCACGACCAACAGAAACAAGTTCATACTTGGGCCGAGCGGGTCGGGTAAGTCCTTCTTCACCAACCACATGGTGCGCCAGTATTACGAGCAGGGTGCGCACGTGCTGCTGGTCGATACGGGTAACAGTTACTTGGGGCTGTCCCAGCTTATCCACAACCGCACGCACGGCGAGGACGGGATTTATTTCACCTACACCAACGAGAACCCGATAGCGTTCAACCCGTTCTATGTCGAGGACGGGGTATTTGACATCGAGAAGAAAGAGAGTATCAAGACCCTGATACTCACCCTGTGGAAGCGGGACGATGAAGCCCCCAAACGGTCGGAAGAAGTGGCGTTATCCAATGCGGTAAGTGCCTATATCGACCTGATAGGCAAAGACAGTTCGGTAACGCCCTGCTTCAACACGTTCTACGAGTTTGTCCGGGATGATTACCGCCGACAGCTTGAACAGAAGAACGTCAGGGAAAAGGATTTTGACATAAACAATTTCCTGAACGTGCTTGAACCGTACTATCGTGGCGGTGAGTACGACTACCTGCTGAACTCCGACAAGGAACTGGATTTGTTGCACAAACGCTTCATTGTCTTTGAGTTGGACAACATCAAAGACCACAAGATTTTATTCCCGGTAACGACTATCATCATCATGGAAGCCTTTATAAACAAGATGCGCAAGTTAAAGGGAATAAGGAAGTTAATACTAATCGAGGAAGCGTGGAAAGCGATTGCATCGGCGAACATGGCGGACTACATAAAATATTTGTACAAGACCGTCCGAAAGTATTTCGGGGAAGCGATTGTAGTCACGCAAGAGGTAGAGGATATTATTTCTTCCCCTATCGTGAAAGAGAGTATCATCAATAACTCGGACTGCAAAATATTGTTAGACCAAAGGAAATACCTTAACAAGTTCGACAGCATACAGAACCTCTTGGGACTGACCGACAAGGAGCGTTCGCAGATATTGTCTATCAACATGGCGAACCACCCCGGACGGAAGTACAAGGAAGTTTTCTTCTCGCTGGGCGGCACACAATCGGCGGTGTACGCCACGGAAGTTTCATTGGAAGAATATTACACGTACACGACCGAGGAAAGCGAAAAAATGGAACTGTTCGCTCTTGCCGAGAAGCTGGACGGCAACCTTGAACTGGCTATCAAGCGGCTTGCAGAAAGCAAAAGAAATCCCCAATCATCAACAACTTAAAAATTAGGAACATGAAATGGATTGACAATCTGATATACACGCTATTGTCCGCCTGCCTGCTGGCGGGCTGCGAGGACAGCGGAAGCAAGGAGCTGGAAAGGATGCAGGGCTATTGGGTACACGTCAGGGGACACCCGGCTTTCACACTCTCGGAAACGGGCGGCAGATACACCGTCACCCGGAAAGCGAATGTCAGGGGCAGAATACTGGAAACGGCTTACCCGGTAACAGAACGGAACGGCTGCCTGTTCATCGAAACGGACTTCCGCATACAGTTCACCTATGACAAAAAGACCGACCGGATAACGCTCATGCCCGGCGGCGAATACAAACGAGTTACAAACCCTGAAAACAAAAGATAATGAAAAGAACAATTCTCCTTATGGCGGTATGCCTTTGCTTCATCGGCAAGGCATCCGCACAGTGGGTGGTGTCAGACCCCGGCAACTTGGCGCAGGGCATCATCAACACCACCAAGCAGATAGTGCAGACTTCCACCACTGCCAAGAACACGCTGGACGGCTTCATGGAAGCGCAGAAGATTTTCCAGCAGGGAAAAGTCTATTACGATGCGCTCAAAGCGGTACACGATGTTGTCAAGGGCGGCATCAAGGTGAAGAAGTCCATTGAACTGGTGGCGGAAATATCCGAAATCTACGTGCGAAACTACCAGAACATGCTGGCTGACCCGAACTACACGCCGGATGAACTCACCGCCATTTCAGCCGGGTATGCCAAGCTGCTCTCCGAAAGTGCGGACGTGTTGCAGGACTTGAAGAATGTAGTGAACGTGACGGGCATGTCGCTGACGGATGCCGAAAGGCTGGCGGTAATCAACAACGCCTATAAAAGCCTGCTCAACTACCGCAACCTCGTGAACTACTACACCCGAAAGAA
>NZ_QUEM01000084.1 GCF_003477995.1 Bacteroides sp. OF04-15BH | reverse complement strand
CGATCGGGTAGGTCAAGGGCATTACTGCCCTCTTCCCCCCTCAGAACCGTACGTGAGGGTTTCCCCTCATACGGCTCAAGCTTTTCAAAGTCTCTGTTCGTGTGCAGAGACCGGCTCATCCTACTTCTTGTTTCCATTGTTTTTACGGGATAATTTGAAACATTCATCATGAACCAACAGATTGCATTTCCGTCCGTCTTGTACGGTCGGCATTACATTCCATGCCTTATGCGTGTCAATCGGTTCACCACATATCGGACATTTCCGACCTTGCTTTTCCCATAGGTAAAGCAGGGATTTACGTCCTTTCAGCGTCACAAGCATCTTTGACTTCATTCTTTTATTGAAGTACAGGCGGCAGTCTGCGTCAAACGGATTCATGTCCCCCTTTATCTGCGTATATTGCAGAAAAGGAAACGAAGATGCCAGTTTCAACAAGGTAAGTTGGTCTTCTTTGCCGTTTGATTTCTTGAACTTAGCCGCAAAAGTCCAGCTGTTCCCTCGGATATTGTGCCAATAGCGGTCTTTTATCCACTGTTTCCCTTTCTTGGAATGACGGCGTTTAGCCCATTGCCACAAGGCGAGAAATATCTGATGGTCGATTCTGTGAAAAGAATCACGTGTCGCCCCATGCTGATAATATGCTCCCCATCCTCGGATTTTAGCATTCAACATCCTGATTAATGATTCCTGCTTGCAACCCTTATGACCTTTTGTCACCTTACGGATATTCTCCATAAAGCGTTTTTCGGCTTTCTTGGTCGGCTTGGTCAATATTTCATTGCCGAATTTGCGGATGTTGAAACCGAGAAAATCGAAACCGTCACGGATATTGGTTATCACCGTCTTTTCTTCTGATAAGGTCAGACCTCTTTCAGACATAAAGTCGGCTACCAATGGCTTGATTTCCTTTTCAAGTGTTTCACGGTTCTCGCAGGTAATTATAAAGTCATCAGCGTAACGGACAAGATTCACCATTGGCGAATATAACTTACCTTTGATTCTAACTCGTTTATATTTCTCTGCAAGGACTTTCTGCAATCCGTCCAATGTCATATTGGCAAGCGTGGGAGAGATAATGCCACCTTGTGGCGTTCCCTCCTCTGTCGGGAACATCTGTTTGTTGAAGATATAGCCGCATTTCAACCATTTTCGGAGTATTGCCTTGTCCATAGGGATGTTGGCAAGCAGCCATTCATGGCTGATATGGTCGAAGCACCCCTTTATGTCACCCTCCAGAATCCATTCGGGAGAATAGCCTTTTCGGAGAATGTTATGGCATTGCATTACCGCGTCCATACAGCGGCGTTCCTTGCGGAAACCGTATGAACGTGAGTCGGCTGTTGTTTCCGACACTGGTTCTAATGCCATAAGGTAGAGTGCTTGCATGGCTCTGTCTTTCATTGTCGGTATTCCCAACGGTCGCAGTTTGCCATTACTCTTTTTGATGTGGACTCTTCTCAATGGCTTCGGCTGGTAGCCTCTGCGTTTGAGTTCGCTTACCGCTTGTGTTTTTGCTTCGGGTTTCTCCCATGTTTCCATGTCCACTCCGGGGGTGTTGCCACCTCCGTTAGAAGTAACTCTCTTTACGGCTAAGGCTTTTGCGTAAAAAGAGTGGGTCAGCGTCCACTGCAAGGCTTTCACCTTGTTGTATCTGCCTTCCTTCTGAGCCTTTACAATTCGTGCTTGTAGCTTTCTGACAGCCAACTCCGCTTTAGTCCAGTCTATTCTGTCCCAAAGTGTTTGCTGATTGTCAGCAGGCGCACACGATGTCTTGTTTTCGTTCATTTG
This sequence comes from Bacteroides sp. OF04-15BH, assembly GCF_003477995.1. Taxonomy (GTDB): domain Bacteria; phylum Bacteroidota; class Bacteroidia; order Bacteroidales; family Bacteroidaceae; genus Paraprevotella. Next base: position 683 of record NZ_QUEM01000084.1, on the reverse strand, counting down.
CTTTCCTCCTTTTGAAAGTTCTAAAAGTTAATTGTAAAGAATCACCATTTGACAACATTCGGTTTGATTGCCTACCTAATGTCGTCACAGAAGTCTGCCCACTTTCGTGTCGGATGATGTCGCCCACATCAGCCCGTGATGTCGGTTCAATCCGTATCCGCTCCATTACAGAACGGCATTCGCTTTTTCTGTTATCTTATACCTGCACACCATTCGGCTTTCATTGCTGTCAGCTTACCTGTCATTTTTACATGACAGGAGATATACAGGCTTACCATGTTCCACATAGATAACTAACGGATAGGTTAGGTTCTGTCTCATCCTCCGGCGGTGCTTATATCCGTGTAATCCTACCATGGAGAGGATTAACCGACCGCTTCCCTTTTGGGTAGAGTGTGCCAGTATCTTACACTCTTTCGTGACATTACGAAGTTTACTAACAGTTCGCTTGCGCTAACCATACTATCCAGCCTCGCCACTCTACGGTATGATACTAACCGTACTTGACTTCCCCTCACGGTTCTGTCTTGTCTTGCGAAAGTGTACTTCGTCCCGACCGCTTAATACAACATTAAGGTGCATCGGTCGGTAGGCTACCGCTGACGGAACAGCGGGTTAAAGCTGATACCCGTAAGTATCATTCCAACAATTATCTATGCGACTTCATGTCGCACCCACGGCGT
>NZ_QUEM01000083.1 GCF_003477995.1 Bacteroides sp. OF04-15BH | reverse complement strand
TTGTTATGGTTTATAATGCCGAAGGATATAAAGCTCCTTACGCAGTAACCATCAAGAAGGTGGACACCAAGGGCAATGTCATCAGTACCGAAAATCAGTCCATCTTCCCCGGAGAAGAATACACCGTATCTGCTCCAAATGTCAATTTCTACACCTTTACCGGAACCGTAAAGATCAATAACGAAGAAAGCGACGCCACATCAATTACCATCAACAGCAACACCACTGTGGAATATGTTTACAACTGGAATCTTCCGTTCGAAACCTCAAACATCAGCGGTAACGAGTTCCCGGCCGATACAAAGTGGTATCTATTACGCCTTCGCGACTCTTACATCGCCTATAATAGCGAAACACCAGACGAAATTTCCGGAGTAAGCTCAAAAGGCTACGAAGACAAATACTGGTGGGCTTTCGGCGGCGATGCTGAGAATGGCATCAAGGTTTACAACAAAGCAGCCGGTGCCGCACAGATCATGACTTCTGTATCTCCTAAAGGTGTAGAAAGTAGCACTTATGTTCATTTTGAGAATGCCGCCGGACTGGATGAGACCAAGAACGAGTTATGGACCATCTATGCCAGTGTAAACTATCCAAACGACAATGGTTTCTATTTGTCACGCAAAGGTGAGACAACAAAAATCAACCTGCAGAACAACAAACTGGTTTACTGGACCGGACAGGATATAGGTTCTACATTCCGCGTAACTCCGGTGACAGAAGAAGCAGCCGCTCTAAAATCCAGCTTGAACGAAGCCACCAAGCGCGGCGCTATTGGTACTCTGAACGAAGAAGCCTACTCCGAATTTGAGGCTGAACTGGCCAAGGGAAGCGTCGAAGGTCTGCGCGCAGCTCAGGCTATCGCTCAGAACCCGGCCAACCTGACCACATTCAACCCGAATGTATATTATCGTATCGAAAATCTGGCCCGTAAATACAGCACACGCAATGCCAGCAATCTGAACGACGGCGGTTATCTGGAAGCTGTAGACACATTGGAACTTCCGGTTTATTCTAAAATCAACGGTTACTTCAGCAACGACCGCAGCGCAGCCCGTGCTCAGGCCATCTGGAAATTCGTAGCTACCGGCACAGAAGGACAGTATTACCTGCAGAACCTGAATGCCGGAACATACATGTCTGGAAAAGACGGTGCTTACTTCACCCCTGGTATTGAGACTACCGAAGGCGCTACAGCCTTTAGTCTGGCTTCTTTGGGCAACGCACAGTATCACATCAAGAAGGCCGGTTCAAACCAGAGACTGCACGCTTCTGGTGCAGGAACAAGTGATGGTGCTGCCATCATGTTCTACAACGGCGGCGACTCCAACTCTCCATCTGCCTGGTATCTCATCCCGGCAACAAGCATCGAACTGACCATTACCGACGCCGGTTATGCCACTGCCAACTATCCGTTTGCTGTTCAGGTTCCAGCCGATGTTAAAGCCTATACAGGAACAGCCGACGCACAGGCTGGTGTCTTCACTCTGAAAGAAGTAGAGGGAGGCATTATTCCGGCCAACACACCGGTAATTCTCGAAGGAGCAGCCCAGACTTACACTTTGACCATTCTGGCCGACAACACAGAAGCACCGATTGCAGGAAATGATCTGAAGGGAAGCACTATCTTCCAGAAAGTTGAAACCACAGAAAATGCCTATATTATGGGTAACAACGAGGGAGCTGTAGGCTTCTATCAAATGAATGAGGAAGACCGCACTCTGGGTTCTAACAAGGCTTATCTGGTTCTGCCGGCATCTGCAAGCCACGTTCGTTCTATCACAATTGGTGGACCGACCACCGGTATTGAAGACACTGTAGCCGAGGATGCTCAGACCGAAGAGTACTACGACTTGCAGGGACGTCGCGTAATGAACCCAACCAAGGGAATCTACGTAACCAAGAGCGGCAAGAAGGTTCTCTTCTGCAAATAATCCATTCTATGTTTCATTTTAAACTCTAAAATCAATGAAAAAAACATATCAGAAACCGGCTCTCGACATGATGAATATGGAGCAGGAAAACATGATGGCTACAAGCAGCCTCGGCATCTATGACGACAGTATGGGTGCCAGCGATGCACTGAGCAACGAGGAAGCTGATTACAATGTGTGGGAATAACAAACACCGAATATTACTATTACAAAGCAGGGACATTGCTTTCCCTGCTTTTTTGTTCTCCGCCCCCTGCCGCCTGTCCACATCAGACCAACAAGTATTCAAAATCCTAAAATTACTACAGAACTACTATTTTTAACATACAGAAGACAACAAATGCCAAAAAAATATCTACATTTGCGTCTAGTTACCATAAAATAAAATCTTAATACATACTTTAAATAAAATAATTATCATGAAAAAAATTACCCGCCTAACCACAGCCTTATTCCTCTTGATTACAGGATGGAGCCAGGCTATTGCACAGTCTATCTTCGTGCAAGAAAAAGCATTAAAGGCCGAAGACATTACCGCAGG
>NZ_QUEM01000082.1 GCF_003477995.1 Bacteroides sp. OF04-15BH | reverse complement strand
CTGCGCCCATAAGGGCATACTGTAAATGTAGGTTTGGCAACCTACCCAGCAAGGGTTTTCTACGCTGGTCATCAGCCAACTTATCCACTTAGCTGAAAAGCGGTGGGGAGTGTAGCATGTTGGAAACGGCATAAGTCGGCTAACTATCATGCCGCTACTGAATGTCAAGATGAAACGATGAATACGAGGATGAAGACTATACTGTTTGAACGACAGTCCAAGACGTTAGTTGGTAAACACAGACCTAAGATAGTTATAAAGGTCTGTCTGCAATACTTCCACTTTCCGACTTCGAGTGCGAGAGCAGAAAACCGATTGCAGGTCAGCCGCAATAAGCGGAAAAGGACGAAAATCGCATCCGACAATTCATCAAGCCAATAGTTACAGTATTGCTTAAATGGGGATTACCTAAACCGAAGTGCCAACAAATGGCTATAGGAAGTGGGTTCTTTGAAAATTCGGCAAGGTAACAGAGTCTCCGTAGTAGTCCGAGCAAGGGAAAGCCTTGTACATGGCGAAGGGAGACAGTGTGTTATTTTTAATATGTTAAATGAATGATGTGTGAGACATTATGAGAAATTCAGAAAATGTATTAAACAGTCTGGCTGGGCATAGCCAAGACCTAAGCTACAAGTTTGAAAGACTTTACAGACTGTTGTTCAATGAGAATCTGTTTGCAGAAGCCTATCAACGGTTGTCCCGAAATCCAGGCAACTGCACAAAAGGAACTGACGGACAGACAATAGACGGAACAAGCATAAAGCGCATCCGTGACCTCATAGAACAACTAAAGGATGAAAGCTATCGTCCTTGTCCTGCAAGAAGAATATACATACCCAAAAAGAATGGAAAACTTCGTCCGTTGGGTATCCCTTCTTTCAAGGACAAGCTCGTTCAAGAAGTAGTAAGAATGATACTCGAAGCAATTTACGAGGGACACTTTGAGGATTGCTCGCATGGTTTTAGACCACACAGAGGGTGTCATACTGCTATGGCTTCCTTGCAAAAGGGAGGTTCGGGAACAAGATGGTTCATAGAGGGTGACATCAAGGGATTCTTTGACAACATCAACCATGATGTTCTCATAAGCATTCTTAGTGAACGCATCCACGATGAGAGGTTTTTGCGACTGATACGAAAATTCTTGAAAGCGGGTTACTTGGAACAGTGGGAATACAAAAACTCCTATATCGGCACTCCACAAGGCGGTATCATCAGTCCTATCTTGGCGAATGTCTATTTGGACAAGCTCGACAAATTCATGTTGAGATATATCGAGACATTTAACAAGGGTAAAGCACGGCAACGCAACCCTGAATACAAGAGGGTTGCCAATCGTAAAGACAAACGAGTAAAGAAACTGAAGAATGAACAGGACGAGCAGAAGAAAGGTGTTTTACGTTCAGAGATAGCATCCCTGCATCGTGAAATGCAACGACTTCCTGCAACTCTTGACATGGATGAAAACTTCAAGAGGATGAAATACGTACGGTATGCAGACGATTTTCTGATTTGTGTTATTGGAAGCAAGGCTGACTGCCAAAATGCAAAAGAAGATATTAAAAACTTCTTGCAGGAACAGCTGAAACTTCAACTTTCAGACGAGAAGACACTTATCACAAATGCTCATGATACAGCAAAATTTCTTGGATTTGAAGTCACTGTCCGCAGTACAAACAAAACGAAAAAGGATTACAGAGGGATTCCGATTCGCTCCCTTGACCATAAGGTTGTCTTATTGTTGCCATTTGAGGCAATGAGAAAGAAACTGCTGGACTACGATGCCATGCGCATTGTAATCAAAGATGGCAAGGAAGTATGGGAGTCAACTTCTCGTCCCTATCTTCGTAGTAATGACGACCTTGAAATTCTGAACCGTTACAATTCAGAAATCAGAGGTATCTACAACTACTATTGTATTGCTAACAATGTCAACATTCTCAACAGTTTCTATGGAATCATGAAAGAGAGTATGTACAAGACATTCTCGTCAAAGTACGAATCTACCGTAAGAAAGATTGCCAACAAGTATTGTAAGGACAAGATTTTCACGGTAAGATACCAAAACAAAAAAGGTGAATGGTTAGAACGTACCTTATATCATGGTGGATTTAGGTTGAACAAGGAAGCGCGCATTGACAATGCACACATTATGCCCAATTACTATGGAATGGAGAGTACAAGCCTTATGGCTCGCTTGAAAGCCCATAAATGTGAATATTGTGGAGCTGAGGACAATCTGAAAATGATACACGTCCGCAAGCTCAAAGATTTGAAAGGCAAAGAAGCATGGGAGAAACTCATGATTGCCCGACAAAGAAAAACAATCGCAGTTTGCGAGAAATGTTATAACAAAATTCATGGAAATAAATAGACTGACAATAACCACGGAGAGCCGTATACTTGGAGACGAGTACGTACGGTTCGGCGGCGAGTACATTGAAACCTGCTTCCATAAAGGGAAGAAAGGCGCATTGTGCTTAGCCATTGG
>NZ_QUEM01000081.1 GCF_003477995.1 Bacteroides sp. OF04-15BH | reverse complement strand
CCTTCACGGATGGGTGAACATCCCGCCACCTTGATAATTTTTCCATTCTTTCCCTTGCGTTCCCTTTCCTTTTCCTGCATGGCACGTCCGGTCTTTTCCTTGACCATTTGCTTGATATTGTCATAATGAGTTCGCAGTTCGGGAGTGCTGAAGTCGGGATTTATCCACTGTTCGTTGTTGGTGGAAAGTTCGGGAACGACATAGATTCTGGACTCCCCGATATTACGCATATACTCGGCAGTTCTTCGGTTGTGTGCCTCGCTCGATGCGATGTTGCAAGGCTTGATATGTATGCTTGATTTTGTTGCCATAGCTTCTTTTCTTTGTTTGCAATTGATTATTCTGCTCGCTTTCGCAGAGGGGTTCTTAGGGGTAACCCATAAGCGGAGATTGCAAAGAGAGGGTCACTCTTTGCTCGGGGTTCTCAGGGGTGAAACGCCCTGAGTGGGTTATTAGGGCAAAGCTCTAATCCCCTCGGGAGAGCCCACAACTACGAAAGCGGAGCGTGTAGTTATAGTGGGCTATAACCGAAAGCCGTTTTTCTTTTTCGGTGACTGGCTGCTCACTCCTTTGACGGATTGGACTTGCCTTTTTCTTTCAACCTGTTTCTGTAAGTATTCGTTCAAGTCCTTACATCCGCTGTAAGTCTGTGAAGCGTCACGGATGTATCGGTCTCTGCCGTATTCCTTGCGGATTTGTTGGAGGGCTTCCATGCCTGCATGGTCGTTGTCGAAAAAGCAGTGGATGCGTTCGTAATTGCCCAACGGATAGAGAGCCTTGTTCACATTCGATACGGAATTCAATACGATGTAATCCTGTCCATCCAGCTCCGGATAATTCGGACAGTTCTCTTGTCTCAATGTCAGAAAGGAGAGGTAGTCCATAAATCCCTCGAACACATAACAGGTATTCCTCGCTTTCCCAGACTGTCTGATGTGGGAGATTTCCTTTGGAGCGATGCAGCCCTTGAAATAGCGGTTACGAACCTCAAACCCACCCGAAGCATTGAGAAAGGCGATGGCAAAGTACCGCTTGCCGTTGTGGGTGAAACGGGCTTCACTACATTCTCTTTTCGCCAGTTCTATGTTAATTCTTCTGCTTTGTAAGTAGGCAAGCAGGGCAGGAGATGACAGCGGAACAATCTCCAACTGTTGGAAGCTCGGCTCAGAAGAGCTTTGCTTTCCAAAAGAGAAAGATACCGGGCGCACGTGCGGTGTCTGCTCTGCTATCCGTTTCAAGATGTAAGGTATATGGTCGGTAGCGTACAGATGTGCAGCCAGTGCAATGATGTTTCCGCCCTTTCCCAAACCGAAGTCATACCATTGTTCACGTTCGGTATTCACTTTGAACGATGCTTCACTCTCTTCCCTAAACGGAGATTTGTACCAAAGGTTGATACCTTGTTGTTTTACTGGTGAATAACCTAAGCTGTGCAGGTAGTCGGCTATTCGTATGCTTTTAGCTTCTTCTATTGTCATTTTCTTGCGGATTTGTTGGTGAATGAAAAATGATGATTTGATGAATTTGGAATTTAACACACTGTTAAACAGCGTTATATCGGCTCATCTTTTTCTCATCAGATTGCTTGCCAAAAGAGAAATGATGTTTTCTTTTTTCATCAGCAATCGTTGTTGATGAGTGTTTGATGAATACATATCTATCTGTAAGGCAATATATTACTTCCCTTATTCATCATTTCATCAAAATAATTAGATAGCGGTCAGTTGTTCTTTCGTTACCGTATAAAACCGACCAGTTTTCCTTTTCGGCTCATAGTGGCACTCACGATGGGGTGCGAACTCATAAGCGGTGTAGGATAGCGAATTGTGTGCAGAAGTAAGTTTCCATACTTCCTGCACAACTTTCCTCACTTGATACTTTTCAACCTTGACCTGTGAATAGAGTAGCAAGGTTACAAGGTCGTTCAGGCAGAATGATACGCTTTCCACGTTCATGTTCGACATGATGTCAAGCAACAACTCGGTCATTTCTATTTCCAGTCGGTTGCGGTTGCTTCGAATTATTTTCTGCAAGGCTGCGGTATGTGTCAGTCTTGGGTTGAACCACATACGGCTTTCCTGTGTCGTGGATAGTTCCCTTTGGGTCAGGAAATAAAGAAATGCAGGTATTTCCGCTTTTAGCTTTTGCAGAAAGTTGGTATCATCACTCTGCAACGGCATTATCTTCCGCACCCAGTAGCGTGTTTCTCCTGCGTCTATGAGTATAGGCAGATATTCGTTGTTGGAACATAGCACGAACTTGGCGAAGAAAGCAATCTCCGTTCGGTCTTTGCCTTTGGCTTCCACCTTGTAGGTGAAAGTGGTGCTCAGGTTTTTCAACCGTTCGCTGTCTTCCCTGCGGTTGAGCAAAACTTCGTCCACAACGATTAGCAGCTTTCCTGCCCAGTCGGAATTGAACTGGCTGCGGAAATCTTCGTTGGTGTTGAAAGTCACGTTGTTCTCAAACACGGCTTTCAGGAAGTTCAAGAACGTGCTTTTGCC
>NZ_QUEM01000080.1 GCF_003477995.1 Bacteroides sp. OF04-15BH | reverse complement strand
TACCCAGCGTGCCAATGGTAGAGCCGTTCACCCAGAGTATTTCGGGCGGCACTTCGTAAGTGTCCGTCACCTTTAAATGAATGGTTTTCCAAAGGGCTGCGAAATCCTCTTTCTGCATGGTAACACCCTGCCCGGCTTCTTCTTTCCTCTTATTTTCCATAGTTACGGATTTTCCGGTTTGCGCTCTTGGCGATGGCGAGTGCCGCCTCGTCCTTGTCGTTCACCCTTTTTGCAAGGTTTTCCGCCCACGTGAGAAGCTCTTTCCGTGAGAAAAGCAATTTGTTCCCGTATTTGCGGAACGGCACTTCCTTTTTTGCGGTCAGCTTGTAGAGCCGTGCCTTTGAAATCAGAAAACCGTGTCGTTCCAGCACCTCTACCGCCACATCGGGCGTGAGGTTGTCGGGTTCGTTCCTCGGCTGGGTGAATCCTGCCAATGACTGGGAAACGGTTTCGCTCACGATAGCCCGGAGTTCTTCGGGCGTTGTCAGAATAATGTTCGTCATATTTTCTTCCTTTTTTAGTTATTACTTGGCTACCGTCATAGCCGTTGCAACCGGTTGATGCCGCAAAGGAAGAATAAAAGAAACCGATTATTCAATTACTAATCACTTGACACAGACCGGACAACTTGGGACAATGCAGGACATCCGGCAAGATTGGAGCGGGATAAAAAAAGGGACAAACGATGTATTGGTGATTTTGTCCTTCCAACACACCGTTTGTCCTATGTATGTTAAGTGATTATGCGAATGCCGCTATTTCACATCCTTTAACCTTTCAAGTTGGGAAACGACTTCTTTTATTACGAAATATTTGTTTCCCGACAGCCCTATGTCCGAACGGGATATGAAACCGAGTTCCTCCCACCGGGCTACGGTCTGCCTGCTCACGCCCGCCATTTTCGCCAATGTCTTTTGGTCTATCAGTTCCCTGCCCTCGAATACGGGGTACTTGTATTTACGGGTGGCATGGCTGAACCTTATTTTCTCTATCGCCTTGTCCACGTCTTTAACAGTAGGGGGAATATATGATTTCACTTGCAGTACGGCTTCTTCTATTTCGTAGCCTGCGTATTCGGGATTCTGCGCCAGTTCCCCGTAAATGGCACTGAAACATTCAAGGTGTCTAATCTTCACCGTCTTGGTTTTCTTGTTCGGCATGGCTCAATCGAATTTGGTTAATAACTGCGCATTCCTTATCCGCTCCTCCTGCTCGAAACTGGCGAGGTAGTTCTCCGTGATGGCAAGGCTTGAATGCCCCAAACTCTCGGATATGTAAGCGATGTTCGTTCCGCTGCGTTTTAAGACAGTCGCATAGGAATGCCGGGCGGAATAGGTCGTGAAACGTGGGACACCGACAGCTTGGGCTATTTTAGCCAAAGCGATGTTGCAACGGTGCGTTACCCGTCTGACAATATTGGAAATGACAAATTCGTCCTCCGTTTCTCTGGCGTACTTGAACAGGAAAGTATCGGGTTTCCCATCGTCAGGGTTTCCCCACCGTTTTATAATATCCCGCATTTCGGGAGTGAGTACCGCCCTTATTTCCCGTATATGGTTGGACGTGTGCGATGTCTTGGAGCGTACAAAGCAGATTTCACCGTCCACGATGTTCCCATACCGCAAGAAAAGCATATCCCTGAAATTGATACCGTTGCACAGGTAGGAGAAAAACCAAAAATCCCGGTACTTCTCAACGGTCTTGCTGCCCTTGTATGTCACGACTTTTTTTATCTGTTCCATCGTCAAGGCTAACTTTCGGCTGTTGCCGCTCGGAATCTCGTACTTCCCCCTGCCGAACGGGTATTGGGCTTCTCTTAAAATCCCGTTGCGTCTTGCGTCATTCACCACGCATTTAAGGGCTTTCATATAGAAATTTATGGTGGTGACGGTCTTGCCCTCGTTCCGCAGGAACTTGTCAAGGCGTGACAGCCAGTCCGCAGAAACCGCAGAGAACGGCACGCTGCCGCCTGCGAACCGTTCTATGCTTTTCAACGTGCTGCGGTAGTTATAATAGGAATTTACCTGCCCGTTGAGTTTGAATGCGTCTATTTTCCCCTGTATGGCTGTGTTAAGGGTTGTACCCGTACACCTGCCCAACCTCATGCTGAGCGCATCGAAACAGAAGTCCCCACGTTCCGCAAGGGCTTCCACTTGGCTTTTTATGATGGAGAAACTGTTTTCCACGCTTGCCCGTATCTCAATCAGTCTGCGGCTCTTGCTTTCGGCAAGGATTTCCCAGTCCTCTTTGGACAATTCCTTTCCGGTGGAATAATATTTCTGCTTGCGGTTGTGTATCACTTGTATCTTGACAGGGAACAGACCGCTTTTCTTCGCCCTACGTGCATCCAGTACCGATAGTACGGATATGCCATCTTTTGAATACTTGAACATAGGCTGCCTTGTTTATTGTTATACGTCTATTTTGTACATACGATTTGCATACAAAAATAGAGATTATCGGAAAAAACAGCAAATCAAAAGCCAAATCATTTTCCTAATAATCTCTAAATATCAGTTATTTATATACAAACTCAAACAATATAAAAATGGTAAAAATATAGGGTATTATTACGGTTGGTCGTGATGCCTTTCTTCATGGGCAAATCCGATATGT
>NZ_QUEM01000008.1 GCF_003477995.1 Bacteroides sp. OF04-15BH | reverse complement strand
AGGGGGGAAGAGGGCAGTAATGCCCTTGACCTACCCGATCGACCGTCCGACCTGCAACAGCGTGACGGACGGGGAGTTAGAGCAGGCAACGAGATAGCCAAGCATTTCGCCGGGAACAACGTGGACGTAATAATCTACGCGGTGGAAAAATCACTGGACAGTTACAAGTTCAACCTCCTGCACTGCAAGCAGACTTTCATCAGCCAGCTTAAAAGCGGTGCTATGGAAGCGCGTACCATCGACGAGGGGGCAATGGACGAGAAATCGGGCATGAACTTCTCGGAATATATGGCGTTGCTATCCGGCAACACCGACCTGCTGGACAAGGCGAAACTGGAAAAACGTATCGCCTCGCTCGAAGGGGAACGCAAGTCGTTCAACAAGGGCAAGCGTGATTCGGAGTTCAAGCTGGAATCGAAGACCCGCGAGCTGGGCAACAACACAGCTTTCATAGATGCCATGACGGAGGACTGGAACCGCTTCCTCTCTGTGGTGCAGACCGACAAGGAGGGCAATCACCTTAATATAATAAAGGTGGACGGAGTGGATTCCGCCGATGAGAAAGTCATCGGAAAGCGTTTGCAGGAGATAGCCAAGAATGCCACGACCGGAGGGTTGTACACGCAGGTTGGAGAGTTTTACGGTTTCCCGATAAAGGTGGTCAGCGAAAGGATACTCAAAGAGGGATTGGAGTTTACCGACAACCGCTTCGTGGTCGAGGGGAACTACAAGTACACCTACAACAACGGGCATCTGGCGCTGGCTGACCCGTTGGCCGCCGCCCGCAACTTCCTCAACGCGATTGAGAGAATCCCCTCCATCATCGACCAGTATAAAGCGAAGAATGAGGTCTTGGAACGTGAGATACCGCAGTTGCAGGAGATAGCAGGCAAGGTGTGGAAGAAGGAGGAAGAACTGAAACAGTTGAAGTCCGAACTTGCCGCCCTTGACCGCAAGATACAGCTGGAACTTGCGCCGCCTACACCCGAAATCACCGAAAAGGAGCATGAAGGGCAACAGGTCAAACCGGAAGCGAAAGGTGTGCGAAACGGTATCAGGCAATATCCCGAAGATACATCACCGCAAATACGCAATCCATCGGAAAGTATTATCGCCAATCACACCATAACTGGGCATCCGGGGCTGTATGCCAAGGAGGAAACCCGGTCCAAAGGATTGAAAATATAACCTTAGGAATTTTATCTGAAGTATTAATAAGGGCTATCCCAAAAGGTCTAAAAGTAAATTTTATCCTTTCTGCAAGTATCTGTAGGATGGCAACTGCATTTTTTTTCTTTTTGGGCAGCCCTTATTAAAATTTATTCTTATTTTAGGTTATATACATTCATGTCCATTTATGTAAAAAATCCTGCTGACCTTGTTTATGTCTTGTCAGTCACCATTTGCAAAACCATATTTGACCCTCAAAGAGGCTGAATTTGATAAGCAACTTGCTACATACTCATAATAAGGAGCTAAATAGAACACGAATGGGAAATACTCAAATGCCAAACTAAAGAAGATATTGGCCAAAATAAACGCTATACCGAGAGAGAAACTTGATTTTTCAACTTCCTAAAACGGTGTTGTTCAAACATTTCTACTTATTTGTACTTGCCAGTTGAACCTACGCTTCCCTAATAAAATGTCTATGGTAAAAAAAGTTAAAAAATCCTCCCACTTTTGTTAGATATATTTTTTTTGTGTAATTTTGCAATCGTTATGCGGCAGTAATAATATACATATTAATACGAGTTAGTAATCCTGTAGTTCTCACATGCTACGAGGAGGTATTAAAAGGTGCGTTTCGACAATGCATCTATTGTAGTATATTATTGCTTAATCCAAATGAATATTATAAATTTAGGAATTCTTGCTCACATTGATGCAGGAAAAACTTCCGTAACCGAGAATCTGCTGTTTGCCAGTGGAGCAACGGAAAAGTGCGGCCGTGTGGATAATGGTGACACCATAACAGACTCTATGGATATAGAGAAACGTAGAGGAATTACTGTTCGGGCTTCTACGACATCTATTATCTGGAATGGAGTGAAATGCAATATCATTGACACTCCGGGACACATGGATTTTATTGCGGAAGTGGAGCGGACATTCAAAATGCTTGATGGAGCAGTCCTCATCTTATCCGCAAAGGAAGGCATACAAGCGCAAACAAAGTTGCTGTTCAATACTTTACAAAAACTGCAAATCCCGACAATTATATTTATCAATAAAATTGACCGTGACGGTGTGAATTTAGAGCGTTTGTATCTGGATATAAAAACAAATCTGTCTCAAGATGTCCTGTTTATGCAAACTGTTGTCGATGGATTGGTTTATCCGATTTGCTCCCAAACATATATAAAGGAAGAATACAAAGAATTTGTATGCAACCATGACGACAATATATTAGAACGATATTTGGCGGATAGCGAAATTTCACCGGCTGATTATTGGAATACGATAATCGATCTTGTGGCAAAAGCCAAAGTCTATCCGGTGCTACATGGATCAGCAATGTTCAATATCGGTATCAATGAGTTGTTGGACGCCATCACTTCTTTTATACTTCCTCCGGCATCGGTCTCAAACAGACTTTCATCTTATCTTTATAAGATAGAGCATGACCCCAAAGGACATAAAAGAAGTTTTCTAAAAATAATTGACGGAAGTCTGAGACTTCGAGACGTTGTAAGAATCAACGATTCGGAAAAATTCATCAAGATTAAAAATCTAAAAACTATCAATCAGGGCAGAGAGATAAATGTTGATGAAGTGGGCGCCAATGATATCGCGATTGTAGAGGATATGGATGATTTTCGAATCGGAAATTATTTAGGTGCTGAACCTTGTTTGATTCAAGGATTATCGCATCAGCATCCCGCTCTCAAATCCTCCGTCCGGCCAGACAGGCCCGAAGAGAGAAGCAAGGTGATATCCGCTCTGAATACATTGTGGATTGAAGACCCGTCTTTGTCCTTTTCCATAAACTCATATAGTGATGAATTGGAAATCTCGTTATATGGTTTGACCCAAAAGGAAATCATACAGACATTGCTGGAAGAACGATTTTCCGTAAAGGTCCATTTTGATGAGATCAAGACTATCTACAAAGAACGACCTATAAAAAAGGTCAATAAGATTATTCAGATCGAAGTACCACCCAACCCTTACTGGGCCACAATAGGGCTGACTCTTGAACCCTTACCGTTAGGGGCAGGGTTGCAAATCGAAAGTGACATCTCCTATGGTTATCTGAACCATTCTTTTCAAAATGCCGTTTTTGAAGGGATTCGTATGTCTTGCCAATCTGGTTTACATGGATGGGAAGTGACAGATCTGAAAGTAACTTTTACTCAAGCCGAGTATTATAGCCCGGTAAGTACACCTGCTGATTTCAGACAGCTGACCCCTTATGTCTTCAGGCTGGCTTTGCAACAGTCAGGTGTGGACATTCTCGAACCGATGCTCTGTTTTGAGTTGCAGATACCCCAAGTAGCGAGTTCCAAAGCTATTACAGATTTGCAAAAACTGATGTCTGAGATTGAAGACATCAGTTGTAATAATGAGTGGTGTCATATTAAAGGGAAAGTTCCATTAAATACAAGTAAAGACTATGCCTCAGAAGTAAGTTCGTACACTAAGGGCTTAGGCATTTTTATGGTTAAGCCATGTGGGTATCAAATAACAAAAGACGGTTATTCTGATAATATCCGCATGAACGAAAAAGATAAACTTTTATTCATGTTCCAAAAATCAATTTATGAATTAATACAAAACAAGAAGAAAATATGAACAAGCAATTCATTATCACGAATTTCGCCGCATTTGCTCTCATGCTGTTCCTGCCGACCGGATGCAGGCAGGCGGACGGCAAGCAGGATGCGGTGCAGAGTTATCGGGTCATAAAGGTCGCGGCAAGTCCGGTGGAAATCTCCGAGTCCTATTCCGCCGCCATACGCGGACGGCAGGATGTGGACATCCTGCCGCAAATATCCGGGCGCATTATCCGTCTGAAAGTGAAAGAGGGTGAACGGGTGAAGACCGGTCAAGTATTGGCTGTAATTGACCAAGTGCCCTATCGGGCGGCATTACGCACGGCGCAGGCCAATGTCAGCGCGGCACAGGCAAAAGTGGAAACGGCAAGAATCGAGCTGCGGGGCAAGCAGGCATTGTTTGACGAGAAGGTCATATCCGACTACGAGCTTTCTCTCGCCCGGAACCAACTGGCAGTGGCGTGTGCTGAACTCGAACAGGCAAAGGCACAAGAATCGGATGCACGCAACAATCTCTCCTATACGGAAATCAAAAGCCCGAGCAACGGAGTAGTAGGCACATTGCCCTATCGCATCGGTGCGCTTGTCGGTCCCAATATGGCACAGCCTTTCACGGTCGTGTCCGACAATGCGGAGATGTATGCCTATTTCTCCATTTCGGAGAATATGCTACGGCGATATTCGGCTCGCTATGGCTCGATTGACAGCATGATAGCCGGGACGCCGGAAGTGGGCCTGCAACTCAACGACGGCAGCCTGTACAAGGCGAAAGGACGTATTGAAACCGTAAGCGGCGTGGTGGATCCTGTTACCGGAACGGTACAAATCAAAGCCCTGTTCCCCAATCCCGACCGCGAACTGTTGAGTGGCAGCATCGGCAATGTCATCCTTCAAAACCCGAAAACGGAGGCCGTAACCATTCCCATGACCGCCACCGTGGAACTGCAGGACAAGATTATCGCTTACCGTCTGAAAAACGGACAGGCGGAAGCCGCCTATCTCACGGTGGACCGCCTGAACGACGGCAACCGGTTTATCGTAAAAGAAGGTCTTTCGGTCGGTGACACCATTGTCGCCGAAGGCGTGGGACTGGTGAGAGAAGGCATGAGCATAACCCCTAAAAACGAAACGAAATGAACCTGCGATTTTTTATAGACCGCCCGGTGTTTTCGGGCGTTATCTCGGTGGTGATTGTACTGTTGGGCATGATTTCCATGTTTTCCTTGCCGGTGGAACAATACCCCGACATCGCACCTCCGACCATCAACGTATTCGCAACTTATCCGGGAGCAAACGCTGAAACCGTGCAGAAGGCAGTGATAACCCCTCTGGAAGAAGCCATCAACGGAGTGGAAGACATGACCTATATGACTTCCACGGCATCGAATACGGGAGATGCTTCCATCAACATCTATTTCAAACAGGGAACCAACGCGGACATGGCGGCGGTAAACGTGCAGAACCGCGTGAACGGCGCACTGAGCCAACTTCCGGCGGAAGCCACCAAGACCGGTGTCACCACTGAAAAGCAGCAGAATGCCGAACTGATGACTTTCGCGCTCTATTCGCCCGATGACCGCTTCGACCAGACCTTCCTGAGCAATTACGTGAAAATCAATGTCGAGCCGAGGCTGAAACGTATCAGCGGCGTGGGAAAGGCACAGTTGTTCGGTTCCAACTACAGCATGCGACTTTGGCTGCGTCCCGACAAGATGGCGCAATACGGGCTTATCCCCGATGACATCTCTGCCGTACTTGCACGACAGAACATCGAGGCCGCCACCGGCTCCTTCGGTGCCAATCATCCTACCGCCAATGAATACACGATGAAATACCGCGGACGCTTGTCCGGAGCGGAAGAGTTCGGTGAGCTGGTCGTCAAGTCACTGCCGGGCGGCAATGTGCTTCGGTTGAAAGAGGTTGCCGATGTGGAACTGGGCGATGAATACTACAACTATTCCTCCGAGGTGAACGGGCATCCGGCAGCTATGATGCTCATCAACCAGAAAGCCGGGTCCAATGCATCAAGCACCATCAAGGAGATTCACGAAGTGCTTGACGACCTTAGCCGGGACTTGCCCGAAGGGACGGAATTCGTGGTGCTTACCGATACCAACAAGTTCCTGTATGCCTCCATCCACTCTGTCCTCCGCACCTTATTGGAAGCGATACTTCTGGTCATCGTGGTGGTGTATGTGTTCTTGCAGGACATCAAGTCAACGCTTATCCCTACCATATCCATCTTCGTTTCCATCATCGGCACATTTGCCGTGATGTCCATGATTGGATTCTCCATCAACCTGCTCACCCTGTTCGCGCTTGTGCTTGCCATCGGAACCGTGGTCGATGATGCCATTGTGGTGGTGGAAGCGGTGCAGGCGAAGTTCGATGAGGGCTATCAATCAGCAGTTCTCGCGGCTGATGATGCCATGAAAGGCGTTTCGTCGGCTATCCTGACCTCTACCATAATCTTTATGGCAGTGTTTTTCCCCGTAGCCATGATGGGCGGGACTTCGGGAGCGTTCTACACGCAGTTCGGTATCACGATGGCTGTTGCCGTGGGAATCTCGGCAGTCAATGCCTTCACACTCTCACCGGCACTTTGCGCGCTGCTGCTGAAACCCTATATCGATGAGCAGGGCAACACTAAGAACAATTTTGCAGCCCGTTTCCGTAAAGCGTTCAATGCCGTCTTCGACAGTCTGAGCCGACGCTATGTACGTGGAGTGATGTTCATTATCCATCGCCGATGGCTGTTGTGGAGCATCATAGGCATTTCTTTCGGGTTGCTGGTGCTGCTGGTCAATGTCACAAAGACGGGACTTATTCCCGAAGAGGACACCGGGACGGTCATGGTGAGCATGAACACGAAGCCCGGCACATCCATGGCTCAGACAAGTAAGGTGATGGAGCGTATCAACAGCCGTCTCGACAGCATCGGCGAGATTGAATACAGCGGTGCGGTAGCCGGTTTCTCTTTCAGCGGTTCCGGTCCCTCGCAGGCGATGTATTTCGTGACACTCAAAGACTGGGAGGATCGTAAGGGAGAGGGGCAGTCGGTGAATGATGTCATCGGAAAGATTTATGCCGCCACTTCAGATATTCCCGATGCCACGGTGTTCGCCATGTCGCCTCCGATGATTGCCGGGTACGGCATGGGAAACGGTTTCGAGCTTTATTTGCAGGACAAGGCGGGCGGAAACATCGCCGCTTTCAAGGAAGAGGCGGACAAGTTTGTCGAAGCCTTGTCGCAACGACCCGAAATCGGCGAAGTCTATTCCTCCTTTGCCACGGACTATCCGCAATACTGGGTGGATATCGATGCCGCCAAATGTGAGCAGTCGGGTGTGTCGCCCGCAGATGTGCTTTCCACATTGTCGGGCTATTATACCGGACAATATGTTTCCGACTTTAACCGGTTCTCCAAGCTCTACCATGTGACCATGCAGGCTCCGGCGGAATATCGTGTGAATGCGGAATCCCTGCACCACATGTATGTGCGCGCCTCCGATGGCGGCATGTCGCCTTTGAGCCGGTTCGTGCGCCTGACCAAGACCAACGGCCCGTCAGACCTCACCCGTTTCAACCTGTTCAACGCCATCTCGATTAGCGGGTCGCCGGCGCAGGGTTACAGTTCAGGGCAGGTGCTCGAAGCCATCGGCGAGACGGCACGTGAAGTGCTTCCGTCAAATTACACATACGAGTTTGGCGGCATTTCGCGTGAGGAAAGCAAGACGACCAACAATGCCACGCTTATATTCCTGCTCTGCATGGTTCTGGTCTATCTGATTCTGTGCGCCTTGTATGAGAGCGTGTTCATACCCTTCGCGGTTCTGTTGTCGGTGCCTTGCGGACTAATGGGCAGTTTCCTGTTTGCGTGGCTCTTCGGTCTGGAGAACAACATCTACATGCAGACCGGATTAATCATGATTATCGGCCTGCTTGCCAAGACCGCCATCCTGCTTACCGAATACGCCGGCAAGCGGCGGTCGGAAGGCATGACGCTGGCACAGGCAGCATACAGTGCGGCAAAAGTCCGCCTGCGCCCTATATTGATGACTGTGCTGTCCATGGTGTTCGGTCTTGTCCCGCTGATGATGGCGCACGGAGTGGGTGCCAACGGCAGCCGTTCGCTTGCCACAGGTGTAATCGGTGGAATGATTGTCGGTACTTTGGCTCTGTTGTTCCTTGTGCCGTCATTGTTTATTGTATTCCAATATATTCAAGAACGTGTTAAGCATAATTAAATGAAGAAGACAGTAATATATATCATATTGTCAGGATGGATGTTTGCCGGTTGTGGCACATACAGCCGGTATCATCGTCCTGACCTCTCAACGGAGAATCTGTATCGGGACGTACCGGCGGACATTGATACAACGACCATCGCGTCCCTGTCGTGGCGGGAAATGTTTACCGACCCGAAACTCCAGTCCTTGATTGAAACCGGACTTGAACGGAACACAGACCTCAATGTGGCACGGTTACGCGTGGAAGCGACAGAAGCCGTCCTGATGACTGCCAGACTATCATATCTTCCATCACTGGGACTGACTGCCGAAGGTAATGCCAATAAACATGACGGAGCAACGGCAAAGACATATAATGTGGGAGCGTCGGCAAGCTGGGAACTGGACATCTTCGGCAAACTTACGGCGGCAAAGCGTGGTGCAGCCGCCGCGTTACAAGGAAGCCGTGCCTACCGGCAGGCCGTACAGACACAGCTTGTCGCCACTATTGCAGACAGTTACTACACCCTTGCCATGCTTGACGCACAAATGGCAATAAGTAACCGGACTTTGGAGAACTGGCGGACTACCGTACGTACTCTTGAAGCGTTGAAAAAAGTGGGGAAATCAAACGAAGCCGGCGTATTGCAGGCAAAGGCGAACGTGATGCGACTCGAAGCATCCCTGTTATCCATACGCAAGAGTATTTCCGAAACAGAAAATGCCCTGTCTGCGATACTTGCCATGCCGTCACACTCGATTGGACGAAGTAATCTGGCCGAGGCTGCTTTCCCCGATACTGTCTCGATTGGAGTCCCTTTGCAACTGCTTTCCAACCGTCCCGACGTGCGTCAGGCTGAAATGGAACTGGCGCAGGCGTTCTACGCCACCAATGCGGCTCGTGCCGCCTTCTATCCCAATATTACCCTCTCGGGGACTCTTGGATGGACTAATAACGGCGGTGGCGTAATCGTAAATCCCGGACAATGGTTGCTCAATGCCATCGGTTCCCTGACACAGCCCTTATTCAACCGGGGCACAAACATCGCCAACTTGAAGATAGCCAAAAGCCGTCAGGAAGAAGCCAAACTGTTGTTCCGGCAATCATTGCTGAACGCTGGAAAAGAAGTGAACGATGCTCTGACTGCATGGCAGACGGCAAAATCGCAAATTGAAATCAATGCTCGACAGGTTGAAACATTATGCGATGCTGTGCGAAAGACAGAATCGCTTATGCGTCATTCCAATGCCACCTATCTGGAAGTGTTGACCGCCCAACAGTCTCTTCTCGAAGCGGAAGTGCAACAGCTACAAACTCGTTTTGAACGCATACAAAGTGTAATCAAACTTTATCATGTGTTGGGAGGAGGAATGTAACTGCAATAAATAGAAAAATTTGAAATTATTATTAGTGTTATTCATCTCGGATATTTTTCGTGATTCTGCCGCATGTAGATATTGTACGAAAGCAATATTTGGATTGTAAAATATCAAGCCAATGAAAATACTTTTGCAGCATAAAATATTTATAGGATACTTTCTTTTAATGGCGATCATTGGCAGCATGGTCGCTATTGTTCTGCACGAGCGTAGTCGTGTACAGAAAATAGAGAATGAATCAATCGCTATTTTTCAAACCCAGCACAATATCAATACCACACACCGCTATGTGACCACGTTAGTAACTTATGGTGAATCCGTCATGGTATGGAATGATGAGGATTCTGGGTGAAGTATAAGAATATCAGAGAAGGGGAACAATTGCATTTCGATTTGCATTTTCTTAACCGCATAAAGAAACAGTTCCCGGGGATAAAAGCTATTTCGCCTGAAATAACAGGACCTTATTCGCAAGTGATGAATAAAGCTAAAAGCGGACTTTTTAAGATTATAGGAATCAATGAAAACTATATGGGAATTAAGATACTTAAAATCAACGAAGATGGACGATATTTTAATAAAGGAGATGACGAGAATACCCGTAATGTTACCATTATCGGCGAAAATGTCAGTACGACCTTATTTAATAATCAAAAAGCGTTGGGTAAGTCGATCAACATTGCCGGTATTGATTTTAAGGTGATAGGCGTACTAAAGAATGATGATATTTTCAGCGCTTCGGAAATCAATTCGGTATATGTGCCCTTCTCAAGTTACATAAACTGTATTGACAATAAGACTCCATTGCGCGCTTTCTGTTTATATCTGAACAAAGAAGTTGATTCCAAGCGATTTGAGAATGAGCTGAGAGCCTTCATCGCTAATAAATACCAATTTGCTTATTCTGATAAGCAAGCCTTACAGATAATCAATTTTGAGACACAAACATCTGCTTTTGAGGGACTCTTTGATGGATTGAAAATGTTTATCTGGATCGTAGGAATTTGTTTTCTGATAAGTGGTATTGTTGGAGTAAGCAACATCATGTTTGTCGTGATCAAAGAAAGGAGTAGCGAAATAGGCATCCGTAAGGCTGTAGGAGCAACTCCTAAATCCATTCTTGTGTTAATGCTGACGGAATCTGTCATCATAACTGTAATCTCCGGTATCATCGGATTGATATCAGGTGCAGCTATTCTTGAGATTATAAATTGGTTGCTCGAAAGCGCCCGTCACGCGACAATGATAAAGCATGCAGAAATAGATATAAATGTAGCTGTTCTCGCTTTGGTTATCTTGATTTTGTCCGGTGTCATTGCCGGAGCATTTCCGGCTATGAAAGCATCTGTTATACAACCCATTGACGCCATTAGAAACGAAAATATAGGATAATGAAGACATTTAAGATTATATTAATTTGCATCTTTTCCGCCACACTGGCATTTGTTGCTTTTCGTTCTTCGCTAAGAGGTACAAAGGCAATTTACGAAACTACACAACCACAATATCGCGAGATCAAAGAGGAAATAAACATATCCGGCAATGTTTTTCCGATGAAGGAGATCGAAATAAAATCGCAGATATCGGGAGTCCTGGACAAGATTAATGTTTCGATAGGAGATAAAGTGCGCATAGGAGATTAAATATAAATTCAAGCAATCATAGCCCGTAATTCACTGAATTTGGCTATCTTTGCATAACATTTGAGAAAAACGGCGATTGGCAGGAGCTTTTCGCCGCCAACATATAGGATAAGACCGCAAGGCGTTTCAAGCGAAAATCTGGTAAATTGGAACTACGGAGACGATTGCGTGATGCTTATGCTATGCTTACGCATAGCGTGCATTCACGTACTCTCCGTAAAGGCTTTACCAGAGCCATCGCTTGAAGGTAGTGTGAATTGCACGCTACTTTTTTACCCTTGCCTAACGAAAGGAAACGATTATGGGTAAAGTTCAGATTCTCGCCGTACTGACGATGGACGGATGTCTTTCTTCAGAGTTATATGATAAAGCACATCAGGATTTGTGCCTTGACCGTTGCGGTCTTGATGAAATCAGGAAGAAAGCCTTTTACCGTGTGACACCGGACTATTCCATTTCAATGCTGCACGAATGGAGAAAAGACTGCACAAACATCCGTTACCTCGCGGAAGCCACACCGGACACGGCAGACTATATAAACGGACTGCTGCGGATGCACGCTGTGGATGAAATCATACTATACACCGTTCCTTTCATATCCGGAAGCGGACGACATTTTTTTAAGTCGGCTCTGCCAGAGCAACACTGGACGCTTTCCTCTTTGAAAAGCTATCCCAACGGTGTATGTCGCATTATCTATATCCTTGATAAAAAAGCAAGATAGCCAAAATGTGCGGCAAGCATACATTTCTATTTTCAGGAATAGAATAAATGTTCCGATTACAAACAATTTAAGTCGGAGATAATTTGTCCTTGTGAAAAAATACTGAATTTTATACCTCTGAAATCCAGCACTTTGTAAAATTGAGTGTTGGATTTTTTATTTTCTGCCGCGTTTTTTGCCAATTATATTCATGTGCGCACGCAGAAAACAAAGTGTAATTTTCAAAATTGACAGAACCATGAATTATTTCTTGCTGGCGGAAACCGACTTTTTCCGCCTGATAAACGAAGCCGGCGACTGCAATATGGAAACGGCATACACGGCTTTCGCCACCCAAGTGATCGAACTGTGCAACGGCGGCATGGACATGAACCTTACCGTCATCGCGCTTGCCTACATCGAAATCGAGTTGCAGCACCATCCCGTACGTAATCTGTCAGAAGAAAAAAGAGAGATTGCCGCCTACGTCAGCAAGGCTCTGTCTTTCGTAAGAAAGATGCAGAAATTCCTTGCCACGCCCCAAGTGCCACCACTAATATCCGCCAACAACGCAACAGAAACCACCGCCAGCCTTCTTCAATGGACGGGCAATGCCATCGACCTCGTGGAACTTATCTACGGCATAGACGTGATGGGCTGCATCAACAACGGCAATATGCCGCTCAAACAGCTCGCCCCACTTCTCTATAAGATATTCGGGGTTGATTCTAAAGACTGCTACCGCTTCTACACTGATATCAAACGCCGGAAGAACGAAAGCCGCACCTATTTCATTGACAGGATGCAGGAAAAACTGAACGAGAGAATGTTGCGTGATGAGGAGTTGGAGCGGATGAGAAAATAAAAAAATATCCATTACATATGAGAAGACAGGAATACTCGTATCCTGTCTTTTTATTTTCATTTAATTATATATTAATTAGCACAATATATGTGAGTTTTTCATTCCTATAAGGACAAATTTCAGAAACGTATGTCTGGTAAATTATTGAGTCATCATAGTATGAACATATATCATTACTAAAAACAATGAAACAACTTCCATAAGATTGTGGTTGTAAAAATCGCCATTTAATAGCCCGTTTTTTTTGTAAAATTCGCCAATTAAAAAAATATGATTATCTTTGCATTATATTTTATAAGGTATGGAAACAGTAAATAGAATACTTCAAGAGAAGATTACAGCACGAATCGCGCCCAATAAAGCAGTACTGATTTTTGGTGCTCGCCGTGTTGGTAAAACGGTAATGATGCGTAAAATTGTGGACAACTATTCAGGTAGGACGATGATGCTCAACGGCGAAGACTACGACACATTAGCACTATTGGAGAATCGCTCAATAGCCAATTATCGGCATTTATTGGATGGTATTGATTTGCTGGCTATTGATGAGGCACAGAACATACCACAAATCGGTAGTATTCTGAAGTTGATAGTTGATGAAATACCGGGAATAAGTGTCTTGGCAAGTGGTTCTTCGTCATTCGATTTGCTGAATAAGACTGGTGAACCGTTGGTCGGCCGCAGTACGCAATTTCTCCTTACACCATTCTCGCAACGGGAAATCGCACAGACGGAAACGGCACTTGAAACCCGCCAGAACCTCGAAGCGCGCTTGATTTACGGTTCCTATCCCGAAGTAGTAATGATGGAGAACTATGAACGTAAAACAGACTACCTACGTGATATTGTCGGTGCATACCTGCTTAAAGATATCTTAGCAATTGACGGCTTAAAAAATTCGAGCAAGATGCGCGATCTACTGCGATTGATAGCTTTTCAGTTGGGCAGCGAAGTTTCTTACGAAGAGTTAGGTAAACAACTCGGCATGAGCAAGACGACCGTTGAAAAATACCTCGACCTATTGGAAAAGGTCTTCGTTATCTATCGTCTGGGGGCTTATTCGCGTAACCTACGCAAGGAGGTTACAAAAGCTGGCAAGTGGTACTTCTACGACAACGGCATTCGCAATGCCATTATCGGGGCTTTCTCACCGCTGGCCATTCGGCAGGATGTCGGTGCGCTGTGGGAGAACTACATCATCGGAGAGCGGCGCAAAGCGAACTTCAATGAGGGACTGCACAGGGAGTTCTATTTCTGGCGCACCTACGACAAACAGGAAATCGACCTGATTGAGGAGAGTGCCGACAGTCTTACCGCCTTGGAGTTCAAGTGGGGAAATAAAATGCCGGCCGCACCGAAAGCCTTCCAAGAAGCCTATCCCTATGCCGAGTTTCATGTGGTAAATCGGGAGAATTATTTGGAGTTCGTATAATCAATAAATTACGTATATGGAAACAAAACTACAATCCAAACAGCAATATCCGCGGTTTATCCAAAATAAACCGTGTGGTATTGACAAATTCGATGGAGGTTCGCAAGAAAGGTTGGCAAAAACTATTGCTCGCCATTTTTGTCAGAATGATTCATTGGATGAGGAATGTACTTTACCTCGAATTATCGGCATCGAAGGTATTTGGGGATCTGGAAAATCCAACGTGGTTAAAATGTTGGAACGTGAATTATCAGACGACTATTACTTTTTTGAGTATGACGCATGGGGACATCAAGAGGACTTGCAACGCCGCTCTATATTGGAATTGCTTACAAGCAAACTTATTGATGATGGTATCCTATCTGGAAATGCAACAATAAAAGTCAAAGGTGGAGGTACGAAAACCGTATCATGGTCTGAAAAGCTGAAATATTTATTAGCCCGTAAAACGGAGACCGTAACCGAAAAATATCCCCTTATCAGTAATGGTATGGTTGCGGCATTTTTGGTTGCAGTTTTAACTCCGATATTTACATTTATTGCGTATGCAGTAAAACCTACACCCACAACATGGTGGTTTTCTTTATTGTCTATTATCATAGCTGCACTGCCAGTTCTTATTGCATTGTGCGTTTGGAAATGGGCATATAGCAAAGATCATAAATATGGATGGAGTTATATGTTAGCTATTTATCAAGATAAAGTCGAAAAGGACGTTTGCTATGAGACTTTGAGCGAAGACGAACCAACGGTTTACGAGTTCAAAACATGGATGCAAGACATTTCTGATTTTATCAAGGAAAAAGGACAACGTTAATTAGTCCTTGTTTTTGACAACATGGATCGTCTCCCCGCTGAAAAAGTAAAAGAATTATGGTCTTCTATCCATACGTTCTTCGCCGATAGCGGTTTTGAAAATGTTTGGGCTGTTATTCCTTTCGATGAAACACATTTAGCTTGTGCATTCGGAGATGAGACCGACGAACAAACGAAACAACTGACCAAGTATTTTATCAATAAAACTTTCCCTATTGTTTATCGTGTTGCTCCTCCTGTTATTACCGACTATCGAAGTATATTCAACAAACTGTTTGTTGAAGCATTTGGAGAAACAGAAAATGAAGCGAAAGAAACTATAAATCGGATATTCAGATTGGTAAATCCTAATGCCAATGTTAGGGAAATTATATCATATATCAATGAGATGGTCGCTCTTAAACAAGAGTGGTGTAACGAAATTTTGATGATAAACATAGCATTGTTCTGTTTGAAGAAGACGGATATTCTGGCAAATCCAGTAGAACAAATATTGTCCGGCGACTATCTGAATGGCATTCAAACAATAATTAACAATGATCTGCAAACACAACGCGAAATTGCAGCTTTGGTATATGGTGTCGATGTTGAAGATGCTCGACAAATTCCATTGAAAAAATATATTGAAGGCTGCATCAACGGAGAAGAAGACCACGACATAAATCAATATGCAGAGACTAATAAACAATTTGACACTGTATTAGAAGAAGTTATACAATGTATGGACAATGCGCTTATCGATAAGATTATACATTGTTTGCATAAATTAACTCGAAAGAGCGATGTTATTCTGCGTGTATGGCAAAGAATAGCACAATTGAAATTAAAAGAATCCATAGAGAAGCAGGTGTTCCCTGTCGAATACCAAGAACTGCTGTTGCATTTAGACACGGAAAGCCAAAACCATGTGATTGCTCAATTATATAAGAAGATAGTTCGGTTCAATGACTTCAATGGCGGCGACTATTTCAAAACGTTAGATGCAATAGACAGGTTTATTGCGCAAAATAAGTTGGCGTGCGATTTTACGTCATTGATTGAAGCAAAAACAGTCAAGCCAAATACATTTATCGATTATATTCAAGCTGCAAATGCAACAGATGCTGCCTATCGGGATAACGCGACAACTAAAGCATATAAATATTATCAAGTAGCAACAAATTCGGAGGCGCTCGATAATTATTTGGCAAACTTACTACCCGATAATTTCGACCATGCAGATATTGTAAAAACGTTAAAAGATAATTCTACCTATACGTTTCCAACGCTTTTGCAAGCGATCACGAATTGCATTGATGAACAGAATGTAAATAAAGATAATATAGGGGCTATATTTACAACCTATCGTTTATTGGCATCTGACGAAGAAAGACCTTTACCTGTAACGTTAGATTCAACCTACATAAATCAGTTGCATTCTGAATTAGAAACTGATGGCCGAAACATTAAAGAGTCTGGATATTACGATTTAGTCGCCATGCAATTGGCACATGGTCATTCCGTTTCCTTAATAGAGGGTGGAGATATAAAATATGTTGCAGAACTCATGGACTATTATGTGGATCATGGAGACTTATTAGTAAATAGTGTGGGATGGAATATACCGCTATTAAATGAAACACTACAATACATGGTAAATCATAAACTTGGCTATAAATTATTGCTCTCAGACATATTGCCCCAATTTGAAGATATTAAGAACAGAATAGGTGTAACGGATGAGGTATTTATCGAGCATTTAGCAGAGTGGAATACCGATTTGGATAAGTATATCACTAAGAACAATATTAAAGATGTAATTCCTGACGCATCTTTTTACGATTTGACCACTAAAATAAGCAATGTCCTGACCGATCATATCAATAAAATAGCGTTCGAAGCGTTGTCTGAAATAAGTGTTGATACATTATACGCCCAAAGAACAGCACATACATCATATTATTGGTTTGTCGCAATAAAACATTTACTGGCTAAAATCAAATCCTTGCCAGATAACTTGACTGAATTTGGCAAAAAGATTCTGATGGATATTGCTTCTGGAACTCAAAGTTTGAATCCTTTCCCTAATTGTTTCAAGAATATAGTTGAAAGATTGGATAAACGAAAAATTAAATCGACAGTTACCGATATAAGAAATGATTTCTGCATCGGTAAAAAGACTATCAATGCAATAAAGTTTCAATTTTTCGAAACATGGCTTAGATCGCATGGTAATTTGAAAAGTCAAGCTGGAGACGTTATTGATAAAATAGTGAAACCTGTAATTTCCGATGGGGCATGCCGTTCATTGATTCTGCAAAACAAAGATTTTTATATGGATTTAATAAATACAGCAGGGGATGATGCTTATGAATTGAAAAAGAGTCTCCGAAACCTCATACAAAAAGATTCAGATCCGCAATTGGTTAAATTTGTCAATTCGATAGATTCAGTACCTGAGGTTGAAACCGCGTAAGTATTTGTCTAACAAGTCCGAATTTTACGATTTTACCCGTCAGAACTGAAGTGCCCCCCAAAAAAATTGTATCCAACTTTTGGGGGTCACTTCAAACTTCGATAGGGATAATTTTCAATTTTGGGGACTTGTTAGACAGTCTCATTATCTGGTAGCAGTTTACACAGCACCGGATCGTTTTTGATACGCTCCAGTTCCTCCTGCACAATCTGCTTCACCTCTTCCTTGATGCGCCGGTAGTTCGCCTGCACCGTTTCCTTCATGCGGTCGTTGCCGTCCTCGTCCGTGAAGTTTGTAATGACGGGAATTTTCTTGTAGGCACTTTCTTCCCGTTTCACCTTTTCGGCATCCACCACAATCTCGCAATGAAAAATCTTCTGCTCGATACGCTCGTTGAAGTTGTCGGATACAGAACCGACAAACATTCCCTGCGTAAGCCCGGAAATCTTACTCGGTGGAATGAGCGCGTCCATCTGCGTGTTGATGGAGGTGGAAACATCCTGCCGGTTGATGGAGATGGACTGCCGTTTCTGCAACACCTTACCGAACCGCTCGGAGAGCGTCTTGGCTGTTTCCCCCACCACCTGACCGGAGAAAATATTGCCGACAGTGTTCATCACCACTTTCGCCTCTTTGTCCCCGTAGTCACGCACTAACTGGCTGAAATCCTGAAAGCCCAGACACACGGCAACCTTGTTGCTTCGGGCGGTAGCTATAAGATTGTCCAACCCTTTGAAGTATATTGTGGGCAACTCGTCGATGATGACCGATGACTTCAGCATCCCCTTCTTGTTGATGAGCTTCACGATACGGGAATTATACAGACCGAGTGCCGCACCGTAGATATTCTGACGGTCGGGATTGTTACCCACGCAGAGGATTTTCGGCTCTTCGGGATTGTTGATGTCCAGCGTAAACTCGCTGTCTGACATCACCCAGTAGAGCTGCGGTGAAATCATCCTCGAAAGCGGGATTTTTGCCGACGCTATCTGACCCATGAGCTGCTCCGCAGCCCCTCCAAGCCACGCATCCATGAACGGCGAAAGGTAGTTCTCCAGCTCCGGATAAGAGGTCAGTATCGGAAATATATCCTCGTAACGGCGGTTCAGAAACTCGATAGCATGGGGAAACGTGCAAAACTTCCCGTTCTGATAGATTTTGAGATACCAGATAATACTGGCAAACAGAATGATAGGTGACTCCACGAAGAAGTCGCCCTGCTTTTGCACCCACGTTTTATTGAGGTTGAGCATTATTGTGTAGGCACTCTCATAGGCATCCGTAATATCTTCCATAAAATCCGGGTGAATGGGATTGCACCGATGAGAGCGTCGCGGGTCGTCGAAGTTGATCACATAGAACTTCGGCTTTACCTTGTAGCCGTCCGGGTGGTTCAGCAAATGGTTGTAGGCAATAGTAGATAGGTCGGGATACTTGAAATCGTAGATGTATTGACTAAAGCCCTTTTCAATCTGTTGCTTGATAAAATTGTTTACCACGGCATAGGACTTGCCGCTGCCCGGCGTACCCAACACGATGGACGCACGGAAGGGATTAACTACATTGATCCAACCGTTGTTCCAGCGTTTCCTGTAATAGAAACGTGTCGGCAGATTGACCGAATACTCGCTTTCGATAAGCCTCGTTTCCTGCATGAAACTCTCGTTCTCGTTGTTGAAAACATCCTCCATCAAATTGTGTTTCAACAGGCGGCTCATCCACAGACCACCCATCAACAGGCAGACATAGCCCGTTCCAATGGTAAGGACATACAGTCCCGTCACCGCTTCAAGCGGCAGCGGCAGGGGCAGCAACCACCAGTTCAGGAAAAACAGCACGAACCCGACGGCAAATGCTGTCCAGATTCTCCCCCAAGTGATTTTCTCACCCTTGACACCCTTCGTACCCAGACAGGACAAGGCAAGCAAAAGGACGGAAAACAGCTTCGTGTAGAGAATGGAATGGAACAGCCCCGCCGTGCGGTCGAAGTTCAGAAGGATTTTGTCCACCACGCCGATGTTCACGCCCCACAGCCGGATGGCTTCGTAGCAGAACCAGTACACGTTCATGACCACTAAAATGATACTCACGGCACGCAGAAAATCCATGATTTTCGCCAATGCCCTCAAATCGTCTTCTTGTTGTGACATACATTGATTTTTTAATTGTTGATACTCTGATTACATACCCAAGCCCTTGCGTTTTTTCTTCTTTTTGCGCTTCATCGCCCGGATGAAAGCCTCTTCCTCGGCATCTACCGCCGGACCTTCGGGAGTGAGCAAGCCCATACCGCCCGATATATCTTCACTGTCGTAGGCGGTCTGCCCGTGTGCCTTGTCCGCAGCATCCACAGGGATGGATAGCGGTATCGGCGGTTGTCCGGCGTATGGCAGGGTGAAGTGTTCCTGCAAGGCATTCGCCGAAAGCTCCTTACCCATGCGCGAACCGTTCAGCACGCATCCCGTGCGGTGGTCGATGAAGGTAGCCCCATAGATGCGCCCTTCCTCTGTGTAGCGCAGTACGGTGTCGATGCCCTTCTCTTTGAGTTGGGATACAAATTTGTCCTTGTCATAAGTGCCTTGCAGCACGGAAAGGACGGTGCGTTTCGTCATGTCTGCCAGTTTCCTATCCTTGATTTCCGATTTGGAACGGACAAACTTCTTCTGTACGGCTTCATAGCCTGCGGACTTCCCGAAAAGCGAGGATTTGAACGGGTTGCCCACCTTGTTACCCTTGTCGTCCGTGACGGAATAGACCAGCCCGTGATACTCCCGTCCGCGCACGTTGCCCCTCGCTTCCTCCACCGTCATATTATATAAGGAAAGGAGCGCACGGTATTCGCCCATCGTCTGGAAACGGTACTGCCCATTCAGAGCCTTCACGGTGTTGCCTACCTGCTTCTTCACATCACCTGCCGATGCGGCCACCTTGCGCAACGGATTATCCAATCTCTGATTTTTACGTTCTGCCGGATGCAATCCGTACTTCTGTTCCAGTTCCCTGCGGATACGGTCGCTGCGGCGGTAGAGAAAATCCCGGTTGAGCCTTTTCCCGTTCTCGTCCACGTTGACCGTCACGATGTGCAGGTGGTGGCGGTCGATGTCCTCGTGCTTGAATACAAGATAAGGCTGGTTTCCGAAACCGAGTTTTTCCAGATACTCGCGGGCGATATTCTGCAACTCAATATCGGTCAGCACATCCTCCGGGTGCGGGTTGAGAGAGATATGCACCACCGGCTTCTCGATCTTCATCTGCGGTGGCAGGAAGGTGAGAAAACCCTCCATCGCCTTGCCTATGTCCACCGTTCCCGAACCGTCATTGTAGATGCGGTTGGTGGTGAGAAGCCGCCCCTGCGCCTCGTTAATCTTCTCCCCGTTGTAGGCAATCGCGCCGTACAACGAACTTCCTACACTGATTTTTGCGACCATTTTGCCTCCATTTCCCTTGAAAGTTCCACAATCCGGCGGCTCAGTTTCACGAGTTCGACGGTGTGTTGCTCTAATTTGTAGAGCAACGCCATCGCCTTTTTCTCTGAAAAATGCAGCCTCAGTTCCTTCACGACTTGGTTGTAATTCGTACCCACGGCACGGAATTGTGCATGAAAATCCGACAGTTTGGTGTAATAGTCCACCAACGTCTTGTCCACCTTCAGCACCTTGAACGGTTGCCCGAAGAAGTGCGCTTTGAGGAAAACAGACCGTGCATAGACACCCGATTTTCCGAACATGGCGAGGAAACGGTTGTGTTCCTCCTCGTTGAAACGGACGGTGTACCGGTACACCGCCGGATCAAGTTTGGGATTTCTCCCTGATTTGCTTTTCCTTTTCTCTTTCATATTACTTTGGATTTAGCGGATTGACGGCATAAGCCGCCGCTTCGGATTACAGCACCGCAGTTCTGAAAGGCTTCCCGACTTCGGAGGGAAAGCCCGCCCCCTGCAAGGGCAAGTGCTTTTCGTGGCTGCTCAAAATATTTTGAGCGGCTGAAAAGACATCTTGCTATGTTCAGGTGAACATAAAAATCCGTCGGGGACGGATTGGGGATGATTCCTTTCAAACTCCGGGCTGCGCTACCTGCGGCGTACCCTGCCGTTCGGGTGCAAAGTTACGCCCTTAAGGCGATGTCCGACAGAGGCTTGCCCCGGACAATCAGTGCCAACCGGCGCAACGTGCTGCCACTTGCCGGAGAAGTGATACAAGTTCCAAAATATCCTTGTTTATTTGCAGTGTGATTCGGATGTGGGACTGAAAATACACTCCTTCCGCCGGATGTTCGGACAGCAATCCGGGCATCAATCCAAACGGTTGAAAACAGGTGTATGTATTCAGATAGTTTTCCAAGCACACGTCCGTGCGGACGGATAAAAGCATGGACGGTTGGACAAACCGATGAATACCCGCAGGCACAGCCGGATTAAGGAGTGAATAAATAAATGAATGGGAGTGCGTGCGTACGTACTAATGACAATACGCTACCGCCACCGGACAGATGTATAACCAAATAAATTATCAAAAAAATGAAAGAAGCAACTTATGTGGCAATCTCCACGCAGAAAGGTGGAGCGGGTAAGACAACCCTGACAGTGCTTGTAGCAAGCTATCTGCACTATGTGAAAGGCTACAACGTAGCCGTGGTGGACTGCGATTTCCCGCAGTACAGTATCCATGACATGCGCAAGCGTGACATGAAAGCCGTCATGGAGGACGGGCATTACAAGGTGCTGGCGTATGAGCAGCTCAAACGGCTGAAGAAGAACCCGTACACCATCAGATGCAGCCGTGCGGAAGATGCGGTAAAGACCGCCGAAAATCTGGTGGCAGCGCAGCCCGACCTCGATTTCGTGTTCTTCGACCTGCCGGGAACAATCAACAATGCCGATGTGGTGCAGACCATTTCCCAAATGGACTATATCTTCACGCCCATCATCGCCGACCGTGTGGTGATGGAGAGTTCCATCAAGTTCGCCACTGTCATCAACGAACAGATGATAAGCACGGGCAAGTCCGGCATCAAAGGGATTTACCTCGTGTGGAACATGGTGGACGGACGCGAAAAGACTGAACTTTACAAGGCATACGACAAGGTCTGTGCCGAGTTCGCCCTGCCCATTCTGGAAACACATCTACCGGACAGTAAGCGCTTCCGCAAGGAGACGGCGGCAGAACGCAAGGCGGTATTCCGCTCCACGGCGTTTCCGGCGGACAAAATACTGGTACGCGGCAGCAACCTCGACAAACTCGTCGATGAGATTCTCGGCATCATCAAAAACTGAACGGCATGGCAAAGAAAACAAGAATCGAGGACATCGACAGCGAAGCCGTAATCAACTCATTTCGACTGGACGATACAAGCATTCCGCCGGAAGCGAGAAGCACGGACGGGAACGCTCCTGTCCCACCTCCGAAAGAAGCGATACAAGAAGCCGTTTCTCCACCCGCCTCGCACTCCAAAGAGGAGCCGGAACGCAGGCGCAGGAACAGCAAGCCGGAAAAATTGGATTATGACACAGTATTCATATGCGGTTCCAATATCACGGCAAGGCTCGGCAAGCAGGTCTATATCCGCAAGGAGTACCACGACCGCATACAGAAGATGCTTCATGTAATCGGAGGCAACGAAGTGACTATCGCGGCATTTCTTGACAACGTGCTGACACACCATTTCACGCTGTTCCAAGACGAGATAGCCGAATCGTTCAAACGGCACATGGAATCCTATAATTTATAAACACTCAAAAACAACAAAGAAGTATGAAAAGAACAAATAAGAACCGTCAGGCTGAGTATCTGCAAACAGGAAAGAGTGAAAGAACCGCTGTCCGTGCAGCAAAGTGTGTAACCGACTACGGGCATGAAAATACCGACGTTGACTTCCGCAAGGATAAAGGCAGAGACAAACCGCTCTCGACTTTCCTGCAAGCATCGGAAATCAAAACGCGGCAATGTATATACATCAGCCGAGAAATTCATGAGAAAGTCGCTATCGTTACCAGTCGGATGGGAAACGGTTTGAGCATCGGCAAGTTTGTGGATAACATCCTCCGCGACCATTTCCGACAATACGGGCAGCAGTACATGGAACAGATTGAAAACGCCCAAAAAGTAAGATTATGACAAAGGCGTTTTTAATCGTATCGGTTGCTTGCAACGTGTGGTTTCTGTTTCTGCTGTTCTATGACCGCATCATGGACATGAAGCTCATCCGTTTCTTCAGACATATTGCCGGGCTGTGGCGGTCATTGGACAGTACGGTGGCAGAGCAAGGAAAGGATAAGGAAATACCTCACGCAGACACCTCGGACATCATTGGCAAGAGCCGTTTCAAGATGGCATCGACCCGGACAACCGCTGCCATACCGACGCAAGAAGCCGCCACTTCGGAAAAAGGCATTGAGCTGTCGGAGGAAGAGGCTACTTTTGACGACGGAAACACGGAAACCGTCTCACGCCCGACACAAGTACCGGAGGACAAACTCGATGAAACCTTCACGAGCATCCCGCCCTCGGAACTGGAGTACGGAGAAGATGAACCGGAGGATGAAGAACCAGACAAAAAGCAGGCTTCGGGAAGTAGCTTCGAGGATATTGACATGGCAGTACACACCATACGGAAGGAATCACCATCCGATGAGGAAATGCGACACGCCGGAAAGGTCATGACGGAACTGGACGGGACAGAGCTTTTCACAAGAATAACGGAACGCCTGACCGATGAAGCAATGAGCGAGAGGATTGCAAAGGCGATGGCAGTTTTCGTGGACACGGTGAACATGACCGTGACACAACAAAAGGAAAAGGTGTTCGTGATTCCCGACAACATCGAGGAGTTCGACTTCCGAAACTATGTATAACAACTAAAAAAGAATGGAAATGAAAACGTAAAATGACGACACCCACGCGCACGGCGGTACAAGGTACAGCCAACCCGCAACGGACAGCCCCAAGTCCGTAGAAACAAACGGGCAACCACTAAAACCAAAGTAAAGTAATCAAGTATCAACCGCCCGAAAAAGGACTATCCACCCTTTGGACGGCACAAAAAAGAACAGTTTATGAACAAGAACATCAGACAAAAGTTAATCATCGCTGCGGCACTTATGATTGCCGCAACCGCCTCCGCTTTCGCACAGGGAAACGGTCTGGCTGGCATCAACGAAGCCACCTCTATGGTGAGTTCGTATTTCGACCCCGGCACGAAATTAATCTACGCCATCGGCGCGGTAGTCGGGCTTATCGGTGGCGTGAAAGTGTACGGAAAATTCTCGTCCGGAGACCCGGACACCTCGAAGACCGCCGCCTCGTGGTTCGGGGCTTGTATCTTCTTGATTGTCGCCGCCACTATCCTGCGCTCATTCTTCCTTTAATAAACAATGTATGGCTGAATACCCGATAAACAAGGGTATCGGCCGTCCGGTCGAGTTCAAGGGTTTGAAGGCTCAGTACCTCTTCATCTTCTGCGGAGGTCTGCTGGCTCTCTTCGTCCTGTTCGTCATCCTCTATATGGTCGGCATCGACCAGTGGATATGTATCGGCTTCGGCGCGGCATCGTCTTCCGTCCTCGTATGGCAGACCTTCGCGCTGAACGCCCGGTACGGCGAACACGGGCTGATGAAATTGGGAGCGGCAAGGAGCCATCCCCGATACCTTATCAACCGACGGCGGATCACCCGATTACTCAAACGGCAACGAAAGGAAGAAACGACATGAGAAATACATCCAAAATGACAACACTGGAAAACAAGTTCCCCCTGCTGGCGGTGGAGCATGGCTGCATCATCTCCAAAGACGCCGACATCACGGTGGCTTTTGAGGTGGAACTGCCGGAGCTTTACACCGTGACGGGCGCAGAGTACGAGGCGATACACGGCTGCTGGTGCAAGGCTATCAAGGTGCTGCCGTACTTCTGCGTCGTGCATAAGCAGGATTGGTTCATCAAGGAGAAATATATGCCGGAGTTACAGAAGGACGACATGAGTTTCTTGAGCCGTTCCTTTGAACGCCACTTCAACGAGCGTCCGTACCTGAAACACTCCTGCTATCTCTACTTGACCAAGACGACGAAAGAACGTAACCGTATGCAGAGCAACTTCAGTACGCTGTGCCGGGGACATATCATCCCGAAGGAGCTGGACAAGGAAACCGCCGGGAAGTTCATGGAGGCCGCCGAACAGTTCGAGCGCATCATGAACGACAGCGGCTTTGTGAGGCTGCGCCGCCTCTCCACCGACGAGATTGTCGGGACGGAGAAGTCCGCCGGGCTGATAGAGCGTTACTTCTCGCTCATGCCCGAAGGCGACACGACCTTGCAGGACATCGACCTCTCGGCAAAAGAAATGCGTATCGGTGACAACCGCCTGTGCCTGCACACCCTCTCCGACGCGGAGGATATGCCAGGAAAGGTGGCTACCGACATCCGCTACGAGAAACTCTCCACCGACCGCTCGGACTGTCGCCTCTCCTTCGCCTCCCCCGTGGGGCTGCTGCTTTCCTGCAACCACATCTATAACCAGTATGTGATTATCGACAACAGCGAGGAAAATTTGCAGAAGTTCGAGAAGTCCGCAAGGAATATGCAGTCGCTATCCCGATACAGCCGGAGCAACAGCATCAACCGCGAGTGGATAGACCAGTACCTGAACGAAGCCCATTCCTACGGGCTGACCTCGGTACGGGCGCACTTCAACGTCATGGCGTGGAGCGATGACGCGGAGGAACTGAAGCATATCAAGAACGATGTGGGCAGCCAGCTGGCAAGCATGGAGTGCGTGCCGCACCACAATACCATCGACTGCCCGACGCTCTACTGGGCGGCGATGCCCGGCAACGCGGCGGACTTCCCGGCGGAAGAGAGTTTCCATACATTCATCGAGCAGGCGGTGTGCCTCTTCACGGAGGAAACCAACTACCGCAGTTCGCTCTCGCCCTTCGGCATCAAGATGGTGGACAGGCTTACGGGAAAACCGTTGCACCTCGACATCAGCGACCTGCCGATGAAGCGGGGTATCACGACCAACCGCAACAAGTTCGTGTTGGGTCCTTCGGGCAGCGGCAAATCCTTTTTTATGAACCACCTCGTGAGGCAATACTACGAGCAGGGTACGCACGTGGTGCTGGTGGACACGGGAAACTCCTATCAGGGCTTGTGCGAGATGATCCGGTGCAAGACAAACGGGGCGGACGGCGTGTACTTCACCTACACGGAGGAGAAACCGATTTCGTTCAACCCGTTCTACACCGATGATTACGTGTTCGACGTGGAGAAAAAGGACAGCATCAAGACATTGCTGCTGACGCTCTGGAAGTCGGAGGACGACAAAGTGACGAAGACGGAGAGCGGCGAACTGGGCAGTGCGGTGAACGCCTATATCGAGCGTATCAGGGCTGACCGGAGCATCGTCCCCTCGTTCAACACCTTCTACGAGTATATGCGCGACGACTACCGCCGCGAACTGGCGGAACGTGAGATAAAGGTGGAGAAGTCCGACTTCAACATCGACAATATGCTCACCACCATGCGGCAGTATTACCGGGACGGACGCTACGACTTCCTGCTCAACTCCACGGAGAACATCGACCTGCTCGGCAAGCGGTTCATCGTCTTCGAGATTGACAGTATAAAGGAAAATCGCGAGCTTTTCCCTGTGGTGACCATCATCATCATGGAAGCCTTCATCAACAAGATGCGCCGATTGAAAGGCGTAAGGAAACAGTTGATAGTGGAAGAGGCTTGGAAGGCTCTATCTTCGGCGAACATGGCTGAGTACCTGCGCTATATGTACAAGACCGTGCGCAAGTATTACGGGGAGGCAATCGTGGTGACGCAGGAGGTGGACGACATCATTTCCTCGCCCGTCGTCAAGGAGAGCATCATCAACAACTCCGACTGCAAGATACTCCTTGACCAGCGGAAGTACATGAACAAGTTTGATGCCATACAGTCCCTGTTGGGTCTGACGGAGAAAGAGAAGTCGCAGATACTCTCCATCAACATGGCGAACAACCCGTCAAGGCTCTACAAGGAAGTGTGGATAGGACTGGGCGGCACGCAGTCGGCAGTCTATGCCACCGAAGTTAGTGCTGAAGAGTATCTGGCGTACACCACCGAAGAAACGGAAAAAGTAGAGGTTTACCGTCTGGCGGAACAGTTGGGCGGCGACATTGAAGCCGTCATCCGGCAGCTTGCCGAAAGGCGGAGAAAAAAGGAATAAATAGAAACAGATTCATCAACTAAAAAAGAAAATGCGTATGAGTATATCAAGAACGAAAATGCTGCAAGTCAGCAAGTGTTTAATCGGGCTGGCGGTCATGGTGCTGCAATCCTGCGACATAACGGACAACCGACGCGACCTGCTTTGCGGAAACTGGGAGAGTGTGGAGGGCAAGCCCGACGTGCTTATCTACAAGGAGGGCGAAGCCTATAAGGTGACGGTATTCAAGCGGAGCGGCATCCGCCGCAAGCTGAAGCCGGAAACCTATCTCTTGCAGGAGGAGAACGGCAATCTGTTCATGAACACCGGATT
This sequence comes from Bacteroides sp. OF04-15BH, assembly GCF_003477995.1. Classification (GTDB taxonomy): domain Bacteria; phylum Bacteroidota; class Bacteroidia; order Bacteroidales; family Bacteroidaceae; genus Paraprevotella. Next base: position 107,415 of record NZ_QUEM01000008.1, on the reverse strand, counting down.
CCGCATCGACGTGTCCTACAACGAGGCGACGGACATCCTGACCTTCTCGCCGAACGGGGACTACGTGCGTGTGAACCCGAAACCGGACCATCCGATAGGCGAGCAATAAATAATGAAATCCACTAAAATCCAAAGTAACATGAGAACAAGAATAACACTTATTATCTGCCTGTGCCTGTTTGCAGTCGGCAGGGCAAGCGCACAGTGGGCGGTGATAGACCCGTCCAACATCGCGCAGAGCATCGTGAACACCTCGAAGAACGTGGTACACACTTCCACGACCGCCCAGAATATGATAAAAAATTTTCAAGAGACCGTGAAGATTTACGAACAGGGCAAGAAGTATTACGACGCACTCAAATCCGTGAACAATCTGGTAAAGGACGCCCGGAAGGTGCAGCAGACCATTCTGATGGTGGGTGACATCACCGACACCTATGTGACCAGTTTCCAGAAGATGATGCGTGACGACAACTTCACGGTGGAGGAACTGGGAGCCATCGCCTTTGGCTACACCAAGTTATTGGAGGAATCCAACGATGTGCTGACGGAACTGAAGAATGTGGTGAATATCACCACGCTCTCCATGACGGACAAGGAGCGCATGGACGTGGTGGAACGCTGCTACTCCAAAATGAAGCGTTACCGCAACCTCGTGAGCTACTACACCAACAAGAACATTAGCGTGAGTTACCTGCGTGCGAAGAAGAAAAACGACCTTGACCGCATCATGGGGCTGTACGGGAACATGAACGAAAGATATTGGTAGCCTATGAATTTCGACAACCTTCACCAAATTCTGCGCTCGCTCTACGAACAGATGATGCCGCTATGCGGGGACATGGCGGGCGTGGCGAAAGGCATCGCCGGGCTGGGCGCACTCTTTTATGTGGCCTACCGGGTATGGCAGTCGCTGGCGAGAGCCGAACCGATAGACGTGTTCCCTATGCTCCGCCCGTTCGCTATCGGTCTGTGCATCATGTTCTTTCCGACGGTGGTACTGGGTACGATAAACAGCATCATGTCGCCCGTCGTGCAGGGTACGGCAAAGATGCTGGAGGCGGAAACGCTGGACATGAACCGATACCGTGAGCAGAAGGACAAACTGGAGTACGAAGCGATGATGCGCAATCCCGAAACCGCCTACCTCGTGTCAAATGAGGAGTTTGACAAACAACTGGAAGAACTGGGCTGGTCGCCCGGCGACATGGTGACGATGGCGGGGATGTACATCGAGCGCGGGATGTACAACATGAAGAAGGGCATCCGCGACTTCTTCCGCGAGATACTGGAACTGATGTTCCAAGCCGCCGCCCTCGTGATAGACACCATCCGCACGTTCTTCCTCGTGGTGCTGGCGATACTCGGTCCGATAGCCTTCGCCATATCGGTGTGGGACGGCTTCCAAAGCACGCTTACACAGTGGATATGCCGCTACATACAGGTCTATCTGTGGCTGCCCGTGTCGGATATGTTCAGCACCATACTGGCGAAGATACAAGTGCTGATGCTGCAAAGCGACATCGAACGGATGCAGGCTGACCCGAACTTCTCGCTGGATTCGAGCGACGGGGTGTACATCGTCTTCATGATAATCGGCATCATTGGTTACTTCACCATCCCCACGGTAGCAGGCTGGATTATCCAAGCCGGAGGCATGGGAAGCTACGGTCGCAACGTGAACCAGACGGCAGGACGAGCCGGAAGTATGGCGGGCAGCGTGGCGGGCGCAGCCGCAGGAAACGTGGTCGGACGTGTCGGGAAGCTGCTGAAATAATCAACTGACAATTAAAAACGAATAAACAACAATGGAATTTAAGTCACTTAAAAACATCGAATCATCGTTCAGGCAGATACGCCTGTTCGGTATCGTCTTCCTCTCGTTGTGTGCCGTAATAACGGTATGGAGCGTGTGGAGTTCCTACCGCTTCGCGGAGCGGCAACGGGAAAAGATTTACGTGCTGGACAACGGCAAGTCGCTGATGCTGGCTCTCTCGCAAGACTTGTCGCAGAACCGTCCGGCAGAAGCGAGGGAACACGTGCGCCGTTTCCACGAGCTGTTCTTCACGCTCTCACCCGAAAAGAGCGCGATAGAGCATAACGTGAAACGCGCCCTGCTATTAGCGGACAAAAGCGTGTACAACTACTATTCGGACTTTGCCGAGAAGGGGTACTACAACCGCATCATCGCCGGGAACATCAATCAGGTGTTGAAGGTGGACAGCGTGGTGTGCGATTTCAACGGCTATCCCTACCGTGCCGTGACCTACGCCACGCAGAAGATCATCCGGCAGAGCAACGTCACCGAGCGCAGCCTCGTGACTACGTGCCGCCTCTTGAACTCGTCCCGTTCGGACGACAATCCCAACGGTTTCACCATCGAGGGATTCACCATCATCGAGAACAAGGATTTACAAACCATCAAAAGGTAAACGGACATGAAGAAAATCAAAAAATCATTTTGGCGTGCGTACTGGAAGCTCCACGACAAAAAGAAAATGCTGGTGGCAAGGCTCAAAGGCTATCTGGACGGTTTGCCCCCGAAGACACGCAGGCGCATCGTGCTGGCGATGCTCGCCGCCTTTGCGGTGCTTGCCCTCTACACCTTCGGCAAAGCCGTCTATGAAATCGGCAGGAATGACGGCAGCCGGATGGTAACAGACCATGCCGGACAGGTGGAACTGTCCATAAAGCCGGACAACAATCATAATGTAATACCTTATTTATATGGAACAGACGAAGAATGAACCTAAAAACGAGAACAAGGCGGCTCCCGACAACGGGAAACCGAAGAAGGAGCGCAAGCCGCTGACCGAAGCCCAAAGGCTGAAACGTCAGAAAATGATAGTGCTGCCCGCTATAGTGCTGGTATTCATCGGTGCTATGTGGCTGATATTCGCCCCGTCTTCCGACAAGGAGCAGCAACCGGGAACGGGTGGTTACAACATCGAAATGCCCGACGCTGACAAGGCGAACCGCCAGATCATCGGCGACAAGGCGAAAGCCTACGAACAGGGAGCAATGGAGGAACGGCAGGAGAACCGCAGCCGCGCCATGCAGGAACTGGGCGATATGTTCGACCGCGAGGTGGCGGAAACGGACGGCGGCAGGGACTTCGACCTTGCTAATCCCGGAAATGCGGAAGATGCAACAGCAAAATCATCCGCTCCGAAAACCATCCAATCCTCCGCAGCTGCCTACCGCGACCTCAATACCACGCTCGGCAACTTCTATGAGCAGCCGAAGAACGACAACGCGGAAATGGACGAACTGTTAGAGCGTATCGCCTCGCTGGAATCGGAACTGGAAACCGAGAAAGGCAAGGCATCCGCTATGGATGACCAAGTGGCACTCATGGAGAAGTCCTATGAACTGGCGGCGAAGTACATGGGCGGGCAGAACGGCACACAGCCACCTGTCGGACAGGCGGCAGAGCCTTACCCCGTGCAGAAAGCCGGAAAGAACACGGCTGCACCTGTCAGGCAGGTAACGCATCAGGTGGTATCTTCGCTCTCACAGCCGATGAGCAACGCTGAGTTTGTCGCCTCCTTCTCGCAGGAGCGCAACCGCAGTTTCAATACGGCGGTGGGTGTCACGACTGTATCGGACAGGAACACCATATCGGCGTGTGTCTATGGGGCGCAGAGTGTGACTGACGGGCAGGCGGTAAGATTACGGCTGCTGGAGCCGATGGCAGTGGCGGACAAAATCATACCCCGCAATGCAGTGGTGGTAGGCACGGCAAAGATTCAGGGCGAACGACTCGATATTGAAATTACTTCGCTGGAGTACGCAGGTACGATTATCCCGGTAGAACTGGCGGTGTATGACACGGACGGACAGCCCGGCATCTTCATTCCAAACTCGATGGAGATGAACGCCGTCAGGGAGGTTGCCGCCAACATGGGCGGCTCGCTGGGCAGCAGCATTAATATCTCCACCAACGCAGGGGCGCAGCTCGCCTCCGACTTGGGCAAGGGGCTGATACAAGGCACGAGCCAGTATATCGCCAAGAAGATGCGTACCGTCAAGGTGCATCTGAAATCCGGATACAAGGTCATGCTATATCAGGACAGAGATTGAAAACAATAACAATCAACGACTAAAAAAACAACAACCAAATTTTTATTTACCACTAAAATCCAAAGTAGAATGAAAAAAGTAATCATCATGTTTGCCCTCGCTATGGGCATCATAACTGCCAACGCGCAGGAGAACGTAACCGTTGGAGAGAACAACGGAAGTGAACCGACGAACGAAGCGAGAGCAGAGACAAGCTCGCTTGACTATGCCTCGCAAGGAGGAGGAAGGCAAAGCCAACAACCGACCTTGACAAAGGAGGTCTATCCGCAGAAGGAGGCGGACGGCGATCTGTATCACGGGCTGACAAAGAAGCTGACCTTCGACCGCATGGTTCCCCCGCACGGATTGGAAGTGACCTACGACAAGACCGTCCACGTCATTTTCCCCTCGGAGGTGCGCTACGTCGATTTAGGCTCGCCCGACCTGATTGCGGGTAAAGCCGACGGAGCGGAGAACGTCATCCGCGTGAAAGCTACCGTGCGTAACTTCCCGAACGAAACCAATATGTCGGTAATCACGGAGGACGGGAGTTTCTATACTTTTAGTGCGCCCATAATAGGGGCTTGATAATAATCACTTTGGCAAGTGATTAGGTTAGTATTCCAATTTATAAACCTATCCCAGACCGACTTATCCGAATGGGAAACCAAACGGGGAGTGAAGCATGTCGGTAACGCGATAAGTCAGTTAATTGCTAAACTGCGACTGAATTGCTATGGGAAAAGACAGGCACGAGGATGAAACCTGATTGGTTGAACAATAGTCCTATGACTAATGTAGAGGTGGCAACGGAAAGCAGTTATATACGTTGCCTCGCAGTACCCACGCTTATTGAACGGAGTGATGGGCAAGGAATTTACTGCGACATATCCGTCAGAGAACAGAAAGGGATGTACGTTGCATCCGACAGTCTGTCAAGCCAAGTTATCAAGTCCACTAAATGGGGATTGCCTACACGGAGATGCCGAAAGGCTATGAGCACAGGCTCTGAAAACTCCGCATGGCAACGGAGTTCCCGTAGTAGTCTGAGCGTGGGAAAGCCACGTACATGGCGAAGGGGAACAGCTCGGTAATTTTAATATTGTCAAACGATAACGTGTGAGACGTATGAGAAATCCAGAGACCATATTAAACAGTTTATCTGCACATAGCAAAGATGTGCATTACAAGTACGAAAGGTTGTACCGCATCCTATTCAATGAACAGATGTTTTATGTAGCCTACCAGAGCATTTATGCGAAACCGGGCAACATGACACCCGGCTCAGACGGTAAGACCATTGACGGAATGAGCGTTGATAGAATAGGACATCTGATAGCTGCGCTAAAGGATGAAAGTTACATGCCAACGCCTGCCCGAAGAGTCTATATCCCTAAAAAGAATGGGAAGAAAAGACCATTGGGCATCCCATCAATCGAAGACAAGATGGTGCAAGAGGTCGTCAGACTTATTCTTGAAGCTGTCTATGAGGGACATTTTGAGAATTCCTCGCATGGATTCAGACCAAGAAGAAGCTGTCATACGGCTTTGCGTTCCATCCAAACTCTTTTCACTGGTGCGAACTGGTTCATCGAAGGTGACATCAAAGGATTCTTCGACAACATCGACCACCATATTCTGATTGAAACTCTTCGTGAGCGCATATCAGATGAAAGATTTCTTCGACTGATATGGAAATTCCTAAAGGCTGGATATATCGAAGATTTTACATTTCACAAGACGTATTCGGGAACTCCCCAAGGAGGGATAATAAGCCCTATCTTGGCAAATATCTACCTTGATAAGTTCGATAAATACATGCGTGAATATGCGGAATCATTCGACAAGGGCAAGAAAAAGCGGGAAAACCCACTCCACGCAAGTTACAGCCGAAAGGCTGTAAGATTACGCAAGACTATCCGAAACGCCACTGATGAGGATACGAAACGTGAATTGCTGACACAACTGAAAGAGGTGGAAGCTAAGACACGGAGAGTGCCGGCATCTATGGCAATGGATAGTAATTACAAGAGACTTAAATATATCAGATATGCCGATGACTTTCTAATCGGTGTAATTGGTAGTAAAGCAGACTGTGCGAAAATGAAAGAGAACTTTACAATATTCATGAGAGACAAACTAAAGCTTGAACTCTCCGAAGAAAAGACCCTTATCACAAATGCGCAGGATTCAGCAAAGTTTCTTGGGTATGAAATCTCTGTCAGAAAATCCGAAGCCATGAAGCGAAACAAGCTGGGATGGCTGAAGAGACCGTTCAGCGGACGCATAATACTGGCTCTGCCTATCGCCTCCGTCCAAAAGAAATTATTGGAACTGAAAGCAATGGAGCTTAGGGTAATCAATGGAAAGGAAATCTGGTATGCCATGCCACGCAATTACCTGACCAAAGAAGACCCAGCCACAATCTGCGCACGCTATACAACTGAAATCAGAGGTTTGTACCAATATTATAGGATTGCGGACAACATCTCTTTTGCAGGAAGTAAATTCGGTTACATAATGCGATATAGTTTCTGCAAAACTTTGGCAAAGAAACTAAATTCATCAACTGCCAAGGTTATACGAAAGTACAGAAGAGACCATGACCTGGCGATACCTTATCAAGCAAAGAAAGGAGAAACCAAGTTCCGAATACTCTATAATGACGGCTTTGCAAGGCAAGAGCCGGACAAAGACGCAACCTGCGATAATCTACCTAACACGTTTGTACTTCCTTTCCCCACTCTTGCGGAGAGACTCATGGAGCACAAATGTGAATTGTGTGGAGCAACCAATGTCAAGACCGTAATGTATCAAGTCCGTAAACTCAAAGGTATAAATACCGATACGGAGTGGCACCGACTGATGATTAAGAAATGGCGTAAGACGTTGGCAGTATGCAAACATTGTAATGCAAACATTCATGCTCATGACAAATAAACTGACATTACCAGTGGAGAGCCGTATGCAGGGAGACTTGCACGTACGGTTCGGGGGCAGGCTATGGGAAACCTACCACCGAAAGGTGGTAAGGCGCCCATCGCCGAGCCTACACGTGAAGTACGCCTCCGAACCGCTGCTTCTCAACGTGGAGATGTGCGACTTCATCCATGACGGCGAGAAGGTGAACCGCCCGAACAACGCGCAGGAAATCTACCTGAAGGAACTGGGCAGCGAAAGCCCGATGCTGGTGCGCCTTATCATGAAGTCCATCCACAAGCAGAACAAGCGTGAGGTGAAGCACATCGGCTGCAAGCGATTCGGCATCCAGTACCTGCTGAAAGGTATCTACACGCATAATGGGTTACTCTATTTCCACACGGAGATAAAGAACCAGAGCAACGTGCCTTTCGATGTGGACTACATCACATGGAAAATCGTGGACAAGAAGGTGGCGAAGCGTACCGCCGTGCAGGAGCAGATTATCCTGCCGCTCCGTGCGCAGAATTACGCCACACTCGTGCCGGGCAAGAAGAGCGAGCGCACGGTATTCACGATGGCGAAGTTCACCATTCCCGACGACAAATGCCTCGTGGTGGAACTCAACGAGAAGAACGGGGGGCGTCACCAGTCTTTCGTGATTGAAAACGAGGACTTGGTACGTGCCAATACCATCAACGAACTTCAAGTGCGCTGACCATGAGAAAGTACATCGCAATAATCATCGTGTCGCTTGCCCTGTTCACGGGGCAGGCGCACGCCCAGCGATGCCTGCCGAAGATGCAGGGCATCGAATTGAGAGCTAACCTTGTGGACGGTATGCGTTTAAGTGGCAACAATGGCGGTTACAGTTTCGGGGCGGCTCTCTCCACCTACACGAAGAACGGTAACAAGTGGGTGTTCGGTGGCGAATACCTCTTGAAGAACAACCCGTACAAGGATACCGCCATACCTGTGGCGCAGTTCACGGCGGAGGGCGGTTATTATTTCAAGATACTCTCCGACGCCCGTAAAATAGTGTTCGTCTATGCGGGGGCTTCGGCTCTCGCCGGATATGAGTCGGTGAATTGGGGCGAGAAAGTGCTGCATGACGGCTCCACGCTCCATGACCGGGACGCCTTCATCTACGGCGGTGCGCTGACGCTCGATGTGGAGTTTTACGTGGCTGACCGTATCGCCCTGCTCGCCAACCTCCGGGAGCGCCTGCTGTGGGGTGGCGACACACGGAAGTTCCATACGCAGTTCGGGGCGGGCGTCAAGATAATCATCAACTGACACGTCGCATGGAACGGACGGACATTGAGAATATGAGGCAGATACCCATTGCGGACTTTCTCGCACGGCTGGGACATGAGCCTGTCCGAAGGAGCGGAAACGAGCTGTGGTATCGTGCGCCATACCGCAGTGAACGCACGCCCTCCTTCCGTGTGAACGTGGCGAAACAGCTCTGGTACGACTTCGGCTTGGGCAAGGGCGGCGACATCTTCACGCTTGTCGGGGAGTTTACCCGAAGCGGGGATTTCATGGCGCAGGCGAGATTCATAGCGGAAACCGCCCGTATGCCGCTTGCCGCAGCAGAAAAGCCGTTGTACCTGCCGGAACCGTCCGAACCTGCCTTTGAGGGAGTGGAAGCCGTCCCGCTGCTCCGCTCTCCGCTGACGGAGTATTTGAAGGAAAGAGGCATCCCTTATGCCGTTGCATCCCGCCACTGCTGCCGCCTGAACTACGGCGTGCGTGGTAAGCGGTACTTTGCCGTCGGCTTTCCGAACGTGTCGGGCGGCTATGAAACCCGAAGCCGCCGTTTCAAGGGTTGCGTACCACCAAAGGACGTGTCGCTGGTCAAGGCGGGGGACATCCCGGCGGACGTGTGCAGCGTGTTCGAGGGCTTTATGGACTTCCTGTCCGCCGTCACGCTCGGTTTGGCAACGGGTGACTGCCTTGTGCTGAACTCCGTCGCCAACGTGGAAAAGGCTTTGAAACATCTGGACGGGTACGAGCGCATCGACTGTTACCTCGACCGAGACGAAGCCGGACGCAGGGCAATGGAAGCCCTGCGGACACGCTACGGAGGAAAGGTGACAGACCGTTCCGGCATCTATCAAGGCTGCAAGGACTTGAACGAGTACCTGCAACAAGTATCAAGAAAACAACAAAAGAACAACAATCTAAAAATCAAAGAATAATGAACATACTGAACAACAAGAACAAGAGAACATCAATCTTCAAGGCGTTGGCACTCTGCCTGTTCGCCGCAGTGTCATTCACATTCGTATCGTGCGACGACGATATGGACATCCAGCAATCCTATCCCTTCACGGTGGAAACCATGCCCGTGCCGAACAAGGTCACAAAGGGGCAGACGGTGGAAATCCGCTGTGAGCTGAAGAAAACGGGCGATTTCGCCAATACCCTCTATACCATCCGGTATTTCCAGTTCGAGGGTGAGGGCACACTGAAAATGGACAACGGCATCACTTTCCTGCCCAATGACCGCTACCTGCTCGAAAACGAGAAGTTCCGGCTGTACTACACGGCGCAAGGTGACGAGGCGCACAACTTCATCGTGGTAGTGGAGGACAATTTCGGCAACTCCTATGAGTTGGAATTTGACTTCAACAACCGAAACGTGAAGGATGACGGGGTTATCACTGTTGTCCCCATCGGGAACTTCAAGCCCTTTACACGATGATGCGTGTATTCATGGCTATCCTCTGTTCGCTTCTGGCGGTCTGTTCCGTGTCCGCACGGAACAGACGCCATGAGGGAACGGACGGGCAGGCGGCTATCTACCGGCTGCCACCATTTGAGAGGGCGGTGCGATGCACGAAGTATTTTGAGGGCTGGCATTCGGAAAAACATCACCCGTATGTAGGATATGGACATCGGTTGCAGCCGGGGGAAAGGTATTCGGCACGCACCATGACGAAGCGGCAGGCGGACGCGCTTCTGCGAAAAGACCTGCGGAAGTTCTGCGCGATGTTCCAGCAGTTCGGGAAGGATTCGCTTCTGCTTGCCACGCTCGCCTACAATGTCGGTCCGTACCGTCTTTTGGGGAGTGGGAAGATACCCAAAAGCACGCTAATCCGAAAGCTGGAGGCGGGTGACAGGAACATCTACCGGGAGTATATCGCTTTCTGTAACTATAAGGGGAAACGCCACGCCATGCTGCTCAAACGAAGGAAGGCTGAGTTTGCGCTGCTGTATGTACCATAAAGAATAAGTGTCTGACGAAAGAAACTCCGATGAAGCCGCCAACTTCATCGGAGTTTCAGTTTTCATACATTCGGGATTGTCCCTTTGCCTGCAACCTCACCGTCCCTGCAATGCTCTATGATACCGGGTGAAAATCCCATGCTGCCGATTGCGATATGCCGGATATAGTCTGTATATTCCTGACCTTGAAAATTCCTGCCCGTAAGGTTCTTGAAAACCATCTTTATGCTTATGCCGTCGTTGCTGTACAAGATGGTTTTTCCGTTCTGTCTGATTGTTTCCATGATTAAAACTTGTTTTTGTGAATACTATCGTAGATTGGTACAAAGGTTTCTTTGCCTACTTTCTTATCCGCCATCATGCTCATGAAAGAAAGTAGGCGGCTTTTGCCGCCCACCCCTCAAAAGCGGGTGTAAAGTCCCGTTACCATCGTGAACATTTCCTCCAGCATATCGCAATATATCCCCTCGTGCGTTTCAATGTCCTTCGTCCTGCTCTCGAATGTCTTTTTGCTGAACGTCTTGCGGTAGAAACGCATATTGTATAGGTCTGCCCCTCCGTCATAGATGATGTCAAGGCGGTTGGCACTGGTCTTGTTCCTCGCAAGGCTCATGCGCAAGCCGTTGCCCATGTCTGTGAAGTCTTTGCTTCCCGTCATGGCGGCAAAGCGTCTGACGCCAATCTGCTCTAAAATTGTCTTTGCTATCATATCCGTTGTCTTTTAGGTTTATGGTTCGGGCGGTGCGGACACCGCCCCAATGTTCAAAATTCTGTTTTCTCGGTTATGGGTGTGCATTTTTCCAGCCACTCTTTCAGACATTCCATGCTATACTCGCTCGTGATGACTGCCGTATGGCTGTCAATGGCAGTGAAACGGCTGCTTTCATAGCTGTCTATCCACCCCTTTAGGGTATCAACTCCCCACGCTTCGGCATCGTCAAAGATGCCGTCCAATGCCGTAATGGGTTCGCTGAATTTGACTATCAGCGTTTGGTAGCCTGCTTCGTTCATCGCTTCTCCTCCTTCCTTTCCTTTGCCGTTAGCCACTTGTCCCGTGCGGCTCGACATTCGTCTAATGTGGGTTTGACACAAGAGAAAAGTTCCCCGTCCGTGTGGCGGTAGTCGTATTGCACAAGGGTGCGTTTGCGTCTGTCGATACCCGTTTGGAATTTCTCGTAGTTCTCCGTTCCTGCCGATTGGCAGGTGCTTACTCCGTTAATTGTCATTTTGTTGCCATAGTCGTTGTTATTTAGATGATTAGAAATGTACAGACAGCACTCTGTGTTGCATCACCATTTCGGGGTCGCTCGTGTAGCGTTGGTGCAGGTAGAAATGATGAGAGCCGAAGCCGTAAAGGAAGAACTTGTCAAGTTCGTGTTTCTCGGCAAAGTCCTTGACGCTCGCCCTTAATTGCTCCTCACTCTGACAAAGAGTGAGGAGGTTCATAAATTCAAGGAACATCGTGGGGATTTTATCATCCCATAGGAAAACCATGCTTTCAAATCTTACTTCCATAATGTTAGTTGTTAGATGTCGATATTATGCCGCTTTCATCCGCTGGCGGATAAGGTTGGCGTTCTTGTTCACAAGGGCGATGATGCGGTCGTGGTATTCGGAGTTCTCGTTGCATACGCCACGACACTGCACCACCTCAAAAGTTTTTAGTGACACCTCTATCGTTTCAATTCGTTTTCCGTCAATGGTGGCGGATAGGATAAGGGAGTCTTTTCGTTTGTGGTAACCGCCCACACAATGGTGCATCGTCCTTCCTTCCTCTGCCATTTCTTCCACGCTCTCTATGACTTTGACGCAAATAAGGCTGTCGGTAAAGGCAAGTCCGAAGAATATGCCCTTAGCTTTCAGATATTGTTTCTCGTCCTCAATCGCTTTCCTGCGTTGCTGTTCAGTCCGCTCATGTTTCCTTTGCAGGTTGCGCTTTGCCACCAACTTGTCGTGTTCAACTTTGAGGTCGGCAGGGCAAACGTATTTCGGGCTGTTTGTGTCCTTGCCGAAATGACGCAGGAGGTCTATGGTGTCACGCCACATTGAGCCGTCCTCAATAGTATAGCCGTTGCGGATACATATCTTGATTGAAGCCCAATACTCTCCAATATTGAAAGAGTGGTACAGATAGTAGCGCAACATGGGATATTGCCCTGCCTTCAACAGCGTTTCCGCACGGCTGTCCGACAATAATGCCGGTATTAGTTTGGTGGGTACAATGTCGTGGAAATTGCCGTTAAAGCCGTTTCTGCGGAGCGTCGGCAACACCTTATATCTTGGATATATCGGGGAATATGAGATATGGCGGTACGCTTCATTGTCATTGCGGATAGCAAAAGGAGAAGCGAATGAGAACGTGTCGATGTAGCATCCCAATGTGCGTGGAATGGCAACAACAGCCTTACGCCCTTGTTCATTCCACCAATACTGCCCGATTTCAAGGGCATAGGACTTGGCATTAACCCCTTTCTCCATACCCACGACAAGCAAGAACATTCGTAGCACTTGGTATTCTCCGCTTGTGGTAAGGGTTGTGAAATACTGCTTTTGTCTTACCTTGCGCTGATAGGTGAGGCAGACTTTCAAACTTGCTCCACATTCGGGACACGTACAATGCTCGGTCTGCTCCGTCATTACCCAACTATGACCGCAATCCATACAAGTGGTACGACCTTTCGGCAAGCGGTGTGCATAATGCTCCACGCAATTACGGAATGCCCAATTTATCTGTATCGGGGTTATCGGGCGTAGTTTCTTGCTTTGGGCAAGAACTGCTTTTTCAAATTTGTTTCTCGGTTTCATAAGCCAAAATCAAATAATGAGGGTTGAACTTGGGTTTCTGTTTTCGCCTTTGTCGGCTTGGTGCGGTTCTGCAACTTGCGGAGTTCCTCGTCTTGGTATCTGCGGACTGCCTGCTGACGTGCTTCTGCTTTTTCCTCTGCCGTGAGTTCCACAATGTGGTTCACCGCCACTTGGCATTGGATAGGCTTGCCCACCTCAATCTCGTTCTCGTCATAGTAGTGTACTGCTTGTCCGTATATCTCTCCGTCCGTGAAGCCGTTACAACCGCTTTTCTGCACATAGTTCAGAATGTAGGTTACGCAATCGTCAATGTTCTTGGCTGGATTGCGGTAGTTCTTCGCAAAGAGCGTGTCTTCCTCCGCACGTTGTTCCAAATACATCTGTATCGTTCTCTTGAAATGGTCTGTTCCTTTCATATCGCTGTCGTTTTTATGAGTTGTCAAATAGTATGTTTCAAAATCTCCCTCCAATAAATCGGCTCAACCTCGCTCAATAGGAAGTCTATAAAGTCCTTCCGTGCGTCCTTGTTCAGTTCGTGGTAGAGTCCACGGAACACGGACATATTGCCGTTGAGGTATGTTTCCACCATGTACTCGAAGATGTTGCCCACCTCGTAGTATCTGCATTGTTGCTCCACTGTCTTGCTTCTTCTCTTTGCCATGTCGGTAGGGATTAAAGGGTGAATAACCAAAGAATGAAGCCGAAGAACAGGATAACGGAAAGAATAGCCACGATTACCCCTATTGCCACTCGGAACACTCCGTTTATTATCTCTCTGACGATGTACCAAAGGATGCCGGACACCCAAAAGGCGGTGCGCATGATTAGGGTGCATATCGCAAGCCCTATGTATTGCGCCATTTGTCTGAAATTTACCGTTGCTGTCATAGCCGTATCATTTGTTAAGTTCCACGATGCTGTCTATCCTGCCGTATAGGAAACTGCGGAGTGCGGTCTTGTCGGTAGCCTTGTATTCCGCCCAATGTCCATACTGCTTTACAATGTAGGTTCGGAGAATGTCGGAAAAGTCAAACATCCAACCTTGCAAGGGTACTGCGCTCTTGAAATAGGTGTTGCTGTTCACGTTGCGTGTAAGCCAATCCTTTTCCTCTCGGCTCAATTTCTCACCATTGTTCAGTTTGGTGCGAAGTCCGTACACCTTGCTGCCTTGCAGGTTCTCCAAACTTGGTACTTCCCATGCCACGAATTTTGTTGCTATTGCCGTTCTCATATCCGTTTTGTTTTTGATTTTTTGTTTTTTAATGCGGATTCAAGAGCTGAGGGAGTTGAGTTTCAAACTATCTTATCTGCTTCTCGTTTATCCGACATTTTTTTTAATGCGTCTTTCTGTCGCATCGGTCGTTTTCGTTTCGGGTGCTTAAAAAGGTAGGGATTAGGGAATGCAAGGTTTTTCGGAAAAATACTACCCGAAGGGCTGGAGATTTTTCCAGAAAACAGGAGGCTTGACCTTGCTTTCCCGTACAATCCCGGAGTTACCTTTGCACCCAGCACGAAAATGACTGCCTGATGCGGCTCACTGAAAGGCGCGAAAATGGAGGTAAACGGAAGTGGAGGCAGATTAGACAGGAAAACTTCAAAAGAGAAATCCGTGAAAAAGACATCCCCAACAGAAAAGAACATAGCCGGTAGCGTGAAACCGAGCAAACCATCGGCAAGGAAGTATGTTTTTATCTGTTTGGCCAAACGTGTTTGGTCGGATGGATAAAATCATTCTTCCCGGTTTGTCTGCCGTGAGTGACGGCTTGTTCCATTTATGGAATGTGCGGTCATACACGGCTTTCCGCTTCCGGCTCAAAAGGACAACGAAAAAAGAAAAATCGTCAAAACCCCGTAAAAGCACCTCTTTGGCATAAGCACAAAAGAAAGGGGCCTTGTCTCATCAGTCTAAACTATTGTTTAGGCGTGAGGCAAAGCCCTTTTCTCCGCTTATGCGGCAGTCGGCACACGTTCGTTCAAAATCTTTTTGGGCGATGGTGTGCTGACGGATAAAATCGCTTTTACGGAAAAACTTGTGTGAGAAGAAAAAATCAGGAGATTCATTTCTAAATCTCCCGTTTTATTGTTACTTTTGCATACGAAGAGTTCTTTGAAGGTTACGCAACGCACAGAAGAATAATGCAGTAGATAACTAACTAATTCGTAACCTATTACTATTATGAGCGATTACCCAATGCTCATTTCCAATAAATTACACTCTTTTCGTAACTTCGGGTGGCAAAGTTACAACAAATAATTGAAAAAGTGCACGATAAGAAGAAAAAACAAGACGGAAAGTTTGCAACAAACAAAAATAGTTGTACCTTTGCAACCGCTTAGTAAAATTATACTCAAAAACAAAAAGTTATGTATTTAGACGCAGCAAAAAAACAAGAAATCTTTGGACAGTACGGAAAGTCTAACACTGATACTGGTTCTGCAGAGAGCCAGATTGCATTGTTTTCATACCGTATTTCCCACTTGACGGAGCACATGAAAAAGAACCGTAAAGATTATAGTACTGAAAGAGCTTTGACTGGTCTGGTAGGTAAGCGTCGTGCTTTGCTGAACTACTTGAAGGAGCGTGATATCGAGAGATACCGTGCTATCATCAAGGCTTTAGGATTGCGTAAGTAATTCCGAAACTGCTGAAGATTTAACCGCTTTTCCTGAACGGAAAGGCGGTTTTTTTATTATTTTTGCAGCCGTGCTTGCGCACTTTGCACAGGAATATCAATTCATAAAAACAAGAATAACATGAACAAAATCAAGAAAATGATTCCCGACGCTCTGGCGGTAGTGTTCTTTATTCTGATCGGTCTGGCCTATTTTTATGTGCCGACTACAGAAGGACTGGTACTGACCGGTCACGACCATACCGGAGGTTCGGGTTCCGGAGCGGAGCTTCAGGAGTATTATGAGCGCACAGGAGAGCGTACCCGCTGGACCAATTCGCAGTTTGGAGGTATGCCTACCTATCAGATGTCGCCGAGTTACAGTTCAACCGACACGCTTTCGGCCGTAGAACGCGTGTATCAGTTGGGTCTGCCCACTTATGTGATGTATGTATTCATCATGCTGCTGGGTTTCTACATTCTGCTGCGTGCCTTTAATTTCAAGGTATGGATGGCGGCTTTAGGTGCCATTTTGTGGGCTTTCTCATCCTACTATTTCATCATCATTGCTGCCGGTCATATCTGGAAATTCATGGCCCTGTCTTTCATTCCGCCTACGATTGCCGGAATGGTGCTGTGTTATCGCGGCAAATATATTGCCGGTGGAGTTGTAACGGCTTTCTTTGCCGCCTTGCAGATTTTCTCCAACCACATTCAGATGAGTTATTACTTCCTGTCTGTGATGCTGTTGATGGCTCTGGCCTATCTGATTCAGGCCGTGCGCGAGCATCGCGTGGGCGAGTGGTTCAAGGCTACCGGTGTGTTGGTTATTGCCGGAATCCTGGGTGTCTGCATCAATCTGTCCAATCTGTATCACACTTATCAGTACAGTAAGGAGAGTATGCGCAGCAAGTCTGAGCTGACTCATAAGGATATCAAAGACCCGTCGAACCAGACCAGCAGCGGTTTGGAGCGTGACTATATCACTCAGTGGAGCTATGGAATTGGTGAAACATGGACACTGTTGGTTCCAAACACCAAGGGAGGTGCTTCCATGCCGCTGACCATGAACGAAACTGCCATGAAGAAAGCCGATCCGCAGTTCACACCGATTTATCAATCGCTCGGCCAGTATTGGGGCGAGCAGCCCGGAACCAGCGGACCGGTGTACGTAGGAGCCTTTGTGCTGACCCTCTTTGTACTGGGATTGTTTATTGTAAAAGGACCGATGAAATGGTGTCTGCTGGCAGCTACCATCCTGTCCATCCTGCTTTCTTGGGGAAAGAATTTCATGGGATTCACCGACTTCTTCCTCGATTATGTTCCGATGTATGACAAGTTCCGCACCGTGGCCTCTATTCTGGTTGTTGCCGAGTTTACCATTCCTTTGCTGGCCATGCTGGCGCTGAAGGAACTGCTCGAAAAACCTGACCTGCTGCCACAGCGCATGAAGGCCGTCTATATCAGTGCCGCACTTACTGGCGGTATAGCTTTGCTGTTTGCCCTGATGCCGGATGTATTCTTCGGTAATTATATCTCTACCATGGAGCAGGGCATGTTCCAGCAGGCTGCTCAGGCCGGATACATTCCGCAGGATATGATTATGCCAATCCTGAGCAATCTGGAGGATATGCGCCGTGCCATGTTTGTTTCGGATGCCTGGCGCAGTGCGCTGATTGTGGCTATCGGTCTGTTACTGCTTATTGCCTTCCGCATGAAGAAGATGAATGCTACGATGGTTACCGCCAGCCTGATTGTGCTCTGTCTGATTGATATGTGGCAGGTGGACAAGCGTTATCTGAACGATGAGATGTTTACAGAACCGGTAAGTAATATGAAGGAAACCGTCAAGACTCCAGCCGACGAGATGATCTTGCAGGATAAGAGTCTGGACTACCGTGTGCTGAATATGGCTTCGAATACCTTTAACGAGAGTAATACCTCTTTCTTCCACAAGAGCATCGGCGGTTACCATCCTGCCAAGCTGAGACGCTATCAGGAAATGATCGAAGAACATATTGTTCCTGAGATGAGCGCTTTCGGCGCAGCTGCGGCCAAGGCCGGCGGCGTATTGGATTCCATTAACGGCGATTCCATCTTCCCGGTATTGAATATGCTCAACGTGAAGTATGTGATTCTTCCTTTGCAGGAAGGCAAGACCTTCCCGGTACTGAATCCGCATGCCAATGGTAATGGTTGGTTTGTAAGCAGCGTGAAGTATGTGAACAACGCCGACGAGGAGATTCTGGCCCTGCACGACACTCCGCTCAAGGAAGTGGCTGTGGTGGACAAGAAGTTCAAGGAGCAGTTGGGCAACGCTGCCGAGCAGCAGCCTAAGGACAGCCTGAGCACCGTGAAGCTGACCCACTATGATGCCAATGCGCTTACCTATGAGATCAACTCGCAGAAGGGTGGTGTGGTTGTCTTCTCCGAGAACTATTACCCGGGATGGACGGCTACCATCGACGGTAATCCGGTAGAGATAGCCCGTGCCAACTACATTCTGCGTGCCATTCAAGTGCCGGCCGGCAAGCATGTGGTAGAGTTCAAGTTCGATCCTACCAGTGTTCATGTCACCGAGGGTATTGCCTATGGTGCATTAGTCATCCTATTGCTGGGCGTGCTGTTCCTGATTTGGAAAGACCGTAAGGCGATATTCAATTCTTAATCCATAAGAGAATCCGTGTCCGTGTTCCGTAAGGGAACGCAGGCACGGATTCTTGCTTTTTCAAGACTTTGTCAAAAACTAAATAAAAGAACCGTTATGGAAGATAATACCAGTAAAATCCAGATACGTCCGTTGCAGATGGACGATTACACTCAGTTGGCCCAATCCTTCAAGCGTGTGTATGCCGACGGCAGCGATGTGTTCTGGACCCGCAAGCAGATAGAAACGCTGCTGCGCCTTTTCCCCGAAGGACAGATTGTCACGGTGGTCGATAACAAGATTGTGGGCTGTGCCCTCTCTATCATCGTAGACTACAATCTGGTGAAGGGCGACCATACTTACGCCCAGGTTACCGGAAACGAAACCTTCAGTACACACAACCCGAAGGGAAACATTATGTACGGCATCGAAGTGTTCATCCATCCCGAATACCGGGGCATGCGTCTGGCACGCCGTATGTATGAGTACCGCAAGGAACTGTGCGAAAAGCTGAATCTTAAAGCCATTATGTTCGGCGGTCGTATTCCGAACTATCATTTGTATTCCGATACGCTCCGTCCGAAGGAATATATCGAACAGGTGCGCAAGCGTGAGATTTACGATCCGGTGCTTACGTTCCAGCTCTCAAACGATTTCCATGTGCGCAAGGTGATGAAGAACTACCTGCCCAATGACCAGGAATCCAAGCACTATGCCTGCCTGTTGCAGTGGGACAACATCTATTATCAGCCTCCAACGGAGAACCCGCTGCCGGTGAACAACAGCGTGCGTGTGGGCCTTGTGCAGTGGCAGATGCGTAATTATCATTCTATCGACGACCTGTTTGAGCAGATAGAATTCTTCGTGGATGCCGTTTCCGGCTATCAGAGCGATTTTATCCTCTTCCCCGAATACTTCAATGCCCCGCTTATGGAGGAGTTCAACCATATGAGCGAATCGCAGGCCATCCGCGGACTGTGTTCCTATACCGACGAGATCCGCAAGCGTTTTGTCGACCTGGCCATCAGTTATAACATCAATATCATTACCGGAAGCATGCCGCAGCAGCGTGAGGACGGTCTCTATAATGTGGGCTTCCTGTGCCGTCGCGACGGTTCGTATGAGATGTACGAGAAGATTCACGTGACGCCCGAGGAGGTAAAGAGCTGGGGACTGACCGGAGGAAGCCTGATCCGTACATTTGATACGGATTGTGCCAAGGTGGGTGTGCTGATCTGTTATGATGTGGAGTTCCCCGAACTGGCACGTATCATGGCCGACCAGGGAATGCAGATTCTGTTCGTGCCTTTCCTCACCGATACGCAGAATGCCTATTCCCGTGTGCGTGTCTGTGCTCAGGCCCGCGCCATCGAAAACGAGTGCTTCGTGGTGATTGCCGGAAGTGTGGGTAACCTGCCCCGTGTGCATAATATGGATATTCAGTATGCGCAGTCCGGTGTGTTCACGCCGTGTGACTTTGCTTTCCCGACAGACGGAAAGCGTGCCGAAGCCACTCCGAATACGGAAATGATTCTGGTTTCCGACATTGATCTGGATCTGCTCACCGAGCTGCATACTTACGGAAGCGTGCGCACACTCAAAGACCGCCGTAAGGATCTCTATGAGCTTCGGTTCAAGAAAAAAGGCGATTCCTGATTCTTTAAAATCCCTCATATCGGGTCCTGTTCTCACTCCTCAAAAGGGTAGAACAGGACCCTTTTTAATTCCTTTATAAATATTTTCCACTAAAAACTTGTTTTATATCGAAATATTTCTCATCTTTGCGATATGAAAATAGTAACCACATAAAACAAAGATGCAAATGATTAAAGTTGGAGCCATTATATTGGCAGCGGTAATAGGAATCTACTTCCTGTTCCGTGGGGGAAATAAAGAAAATAGTAACAAACAAATAAAGGAGAAAAAAGTTATGGAACTGACAAAGAAAGATTTTTTGGAGAAGGTAGTAAACTACGAGCAGAACCCGAACGAGTGGAAATTTCTGGGCGACAAGCCGGCCATCATTGATTTCTATGCCAGCTGGTGCGGCCCTTGCAAAGCCTTTGCTCCGGTGTTGGAGGAGGTAGCCGAAGAGTATAAGGGAGTTATTGACGTGTATAAGGTAAATACCGAGAATGAGGAGGAATTGGCCGCTGTATTCAATATCCGCAGCATCCCGACCATCCTGTTCATTCCGGTGAACGGACAGCCGCAGATTGTGACCGGTGCCATGCCTAAGCCACAACTTATCGAGGCTATTGAGCGTGTGCTGTTGCAGAAGTAATCCGGTTCGGAAGATTATAGTAAAAAAAAGGAGTGCGCCCGCATGAGATCATCTCATGTTTGGGCGCACTCCTTATCTTTTAAAATTTTCAACGTGATGATAATTTATTTTCGACAGGATGAAATTTAAAAATCATCCCGACGAAAATTTTGGATCGTTTTATACCATCAAAGCGGCAACCAGGGCCAGAATGGCGTAGAACTCAGGCAGAGCGGCGTAGATCATGGTGTTGGTCTGCACATCGTGACCCTGAGCGATACCCATGATACCGTTGGCACAAACCTGTCCCTGACGGATGGCTGAGAACAGACATACCAGACCGACACCCAGACCGATACCCAGCATCAGCGGGCCTTCAGTAGTGAAGTCGCGTCCCATAGACATCAGGAAAGCCACAAAACCGTACAGACCCTGAGTAGCCGGCAGAGCCGAAAGGATCATGTAGCTGGCAGACTTTGAAGCGTTCTTCTTCAATGCGCCTTCGGCTGCATTACCTGCGATTGTTGTACCATAGCAACTTCCGATTCCGGCGAGAGCCAACATCAGGCCCAGACCCAGATAACCTAAAATTTCATTCATAACTTTAATTTTTTATTGTTTCTGATTTTATTTATTCTTTTTCTGTTACTGTAAAAGGTTTGTAAGCTTCACCCTTGCCATCGTAGCCGGAGTTCTTGAAATACTCCACAAAGGTAAGACGCAGCGGGTGAACGAAGGCACTCAGACAGGACATGGCAATGTTCAGTGTGTGTCCGAATACCAGAATCAGGGCGCAGAAGATGATGCCCAGCACGCCTCCTGCCGCATCCTGTACCATAAAGGCCAGTTGGTTGAACACACCGCCCAGCATGGCACCGGCCAGTCCGAGGGCATAAAGACGGATGTAAGAGAGCACGTCGCCCATCAGTCCTGTGGCCATGTTGTAAGTGTCCCACAGTCCGGCTCCGATATTGACCAACACATTGCGGTGCAGGTTGTTGAGCAGGTAGATGCCAATGGCCGAAATGCCGCCCACCACGATGAAGCCCCAATAAGATACCTGTTCCGGTATCAGCTGGAAGAATGACAGGCTGCCCAAAGCAACGAAGCCCACCACGAGCAGCAGCCAGCCCCAGTCGCTGAGCGACTCCTTGAAGCCGAAGCGTACGGTAGCGCCGATGGCTTTCACGGTCATGGCGATGCAGATGTGAACCACACCGATGATCAGTGCCAGCAGCATCTGCTTGTCGTAGTTCGTCTCACCGATCTTTCCGGTAATCATGAACTGTTTCATCCATTCCGGCACATCGGCCTTGAACAGGTCCACTCCAAAGAAAGTACCCAGAATGGCACCAAAGATGGTTGTAGCGACACCCAGTGTGATGACCAGATTCATCATGCCTGCCATGGATTTGGACAGTTTGCTCTTGAGATAGAAGCCCAAAAGGATCAGGGCCAGTCCGTATCCCGCGTCGCCCATACAGAAGGCGAAGAACAGGGTGAAGAAGGGCGCGATCATCGGCGTCGGGTCAAACTCGTCGTAATCGGGCATACCGTACATGCCGGTCAGCACCTCATACATGCGGGTGAAGGCGTTGTTGCGCAGCAGGATGGGCACATGGTCGCCCTTGCGTGCTTCGCGCATCTCGTAGTACACTTCCTGGCTGTCCAGAAATTCGCGTACCATCTGTTCCTTCGGGGCCGGAATCCAGCCTTCGAGAATCATCACCTTGTCTTCGGCGGCGCGGGCTGTGCCCAATACCACCTGGTCGAAGGCCACGGAAGAATGCAACTGCTGCAACCAGGCCTGAAGATCCTTAAGATGCTTGTGGGCGCAGTGGTCTATCTGCTTCTGAATAGCCTCGGCGGCATGTTCATGCACCTCTTTCTGCTGAGTGGCTTCCTGAAGGGAGCGTTGAGGCAGAGTCACCGCCTCGGCATCCAGATCGGGCTGCTGTCCGGCAGGGGTTACGGTGATGAAGTACAGGCGGTCGCCTTCCTTATTGATCAGAGTGGCGCAGAACTGCTCTTCCCATTCCGGATTGAAGTTTCGGGCCGGGCAGGTGAAGAAGCGCACCTCATAGCCGTTTTCTTTCAGGCGGCTGATGTTTTTCGGGTCGAAATTGCCCCACACTTCCAGAGCTTCCTCTTCTTTGCGGCAGCCCTGCACGAGACTTTCCTGAGCCTGTTTCTCGGCCTGAAGCTGTTCGATATGTTCCAATGTCTGCGGACCTTTGGCAGCATCGCCTTCATGAGCCGACGGCTCGATGTCTGCAAACGATTCAATCATCCGTTTGATACGGTCGGCCAGTTGGATGCGTTCCTGCAGCACCGAGGTGTCGCTGCTTCCTTCCTGAGCCGTCTGGATATGCAGCACGCCCAGATCGCGTATCCGTTTCAGGAACTCCTCATATTCCTTATGATAGACCAGAAACGTGAGTTTTTTCATTTTCGTAATCATACGGCTGCCTCCTTTCTTTTTTCCTGAATGGTTTTCAAGATCTTCTGAGAAGACTTCGACAGGTTTTCCTCGTCCTCCATAAAACGCTTGATTTTGCGCAAGGCATCCTGGTAGCCCGGAATCTGTACCTTCTCAAAAAGATTCACCTTCTGGGTAGTCTTTTTGCGGGCATATTCCAGAAGGCCCAGCTTGGCCAAAACAAATTCCCTTTCGATGGCGGTCTTGGCGAGTCCCTGAAGCAGGGCAATGCCGTCGTAATACCATTTCGGGGCGTTGAACAGACTGAAAGGCTTTACTTCCAGCTCCACATTCTGAAGCATGGGAACCCGCACTCCGGCAATCTTGCGCACCGACAGGCTGACATCCTTGACACCTACGATAGAGGGGTCGAACTCAGCCCAAAGGGCAAACATGGATTCGTATGCCTGAATGCTTTCCTCCAGCTTCTTTTCCAGTTCATTTGCTTCGGCCTTACATTTCTTGACTTCCATACGCAGGGCACTCTCCTTGTTCTTGATAATCGGCAGAGTGCGTACGCGCACCTTCAGCTGTTTTTCCAGCAGCTGAAGTGAAGTTTTATTATATTGAAACTTTATAGCCATGCTATTTTATTTTTATTTTTTCCAAAACTCATCCACCAGCTCTTTCTTGATGTTCACCTCTTCGGGTTTGAAGTATTTGCTGAAGAGGCCCCAGGTAACATCCAGCATCTCTGTGGTGTTCAGGTTCACATCAATAGCCAGCAGCTTGTCTGCGTAGTCCTTGGCGAAGGCCAGCGTACGCTCGTCGTAGTTGGTCAGGTCGAAACCGTTTTCCATCTTGGTCTTGGCATTGGCGGCGTCGGCATACAGGCGCACGGCGGCGTTCATCACCTGAGGATGGTCCTTGCGGGTCTTCTTTCCGGCTACCAGCTGTTTCAGACGGGACAGAGAGCGGAACGGGTCTACGATAACCTTACCGATGTCGCTGTCGCGGCGCAGGAACAACTGACCCTCGGTGATGTAACCGGTGTTATCCGGCACGGCGTGGGTGATATCGCCACCGCTCAGGGTTGTTACCGCAATAATGGTGATGGAACCTCCTGACGGGAACTGTACGGCCTTCTCGTAAATCTTGGCCAGATCGGAATACAACGAACCCGGCATGGAATCCTTGGATGGGATCTGGTCCATACGGTTGGATACGATGGCCAGTGAGTCGGCGTATGAAGTCATGTCGGTAAGCAGCACCAATACTTTCTCGTTCTTCTCAACCGCGAAGTATTCGGCAGCGGTCAGTGCCATATCCGGCACCAACAGACGCTCTACGGCCGGGTCTTCGGTGGTGTTCACGAAGCTGACGATACGGTCGAGCGCACCGGCGTTGGAGAATACATTCTTAAAGTACAGATAGTCGTCGTTGGTCATACCCATACCGCCCAGAATGATCTTGTCGGTCTGTGCACGCAGGGCCACCATAGCCATCACCTGGTTGAACGGCTGGTCCGGGTCGGCGAAGAACGGAATCTTCTGTCCGGAAACCAGGGTGTTGTTCAGGTCGATACCGGCGATACCTGTAGCAATCAGTTCAGAAGG
The DNA here is from genome assembly GCF_003477995.1 of Bacteroides sp. OF04-15BH. GTDB lineage: Bacteria > Bacteroidota > Bacteroidia > Bacteroidales > Bacteroidaceae > Paraprevotella. The sequence continues at coordinate 82,838 of NZ_QUEM01000008.1, read as the reverse complement.
CTGTTTTCTGCGCACCGGGTTTACAGATGGTCCGCCGATTTCCACTTCCACACCTTCCACCTGCGGTCCGCCGTCAATCGGGTCACCGTAGGCGTTGAAGAAACGTCCGGCCAGCTGGTCGCTCACTTTCAGAGTAGGAGCCTTGCCCAGAAAGACCACTTCGGCATCGGTAGGAATACCGCCGGTACCTTCAAACACCTGCAAGGTCACTTCGTCTCCGGCAATCTTAACCACCTGGGCCAGCTTGCCGTTTACCATAGCCAGTTCGTCGGCGCCCACTCCTGTTGCTTTCAGCGAGCAGGTGGCTTTGGTAATCTGGCTGATTTTTGTGTATATCTTTTGAAATGCTTTTGTAGCCATAATCGTTTTAGTTATTCAGTTATTTTGCTCTTCGCTCGTCCAGCAGGGCAGCAATCTGTGCCTTGTAGTTCTCAAACTGCTCGCTCTTGTAAACGGCATAGTTCATCTGCTTGCACAGGTTGATCAGCTTCTTGAAATATTCCATTACCTCGAGGAAGGTTTCAAAGTTGAACTCGGTGTGGCAGATCTCGATGACCAGATTCAGCAGGTCTTCCTGACGCTCCAGCGGCGTAACGGCATCCACCTCGTCGAAGGCATCCTGTTGCAGAATCACGAAGTCGATGACCTCTGACTTCCAGAAAATCACGTGATATTCTACCGGAACACCGTCATCACCCAAAATGTTGATCTGCTCGGCAATCTCCTTTCCGCGCAGCAGACGGGTCTTCAGCTCGTTTACCTTAGTGGTCCACTCGCCGTTGATGCGTTCGGTAATGTAGCTTTCAAACTCCGGATACTCCAGATATTTTGAGTAAGAGTCAATCGGATTCACAGCCGGGTAGCGCTTGCGGTCCGCACGGTCCTGCTCCAAGGCGTAGAAACAGCGGGCCACCTTCTTGGTGTTCTCGGTTACCGGTTCCTTGAGGTTACCTCCGGCAGGAGATACCGTACCGATAAAGGTGATGGAACCGGTCTGTCCGTTGTTCAGATAAACGAATCCGGCACGGCCGTAGAAGTTGGAGATGATGGCAGACAGGTCCATTGGGAAGGCATCCGGTCCGGGAAGTTCCTCCATACGGTTGGACATCTCACGCAGCGCCTGTGCCCAACGTGAAGTTGAGTCGGCCATCAACAGCACGCGCAGACCCATAGAACGGTAATACTCGGCAATGGTCATGGCGGTATATACAGAGGCCTCACGGGCAGCTACCGGCATGTTAGAGGTGTTGGCGATGATGATGGTACGCTCCATCAGCTTGCGTCCGGTGTGTGGGTCAATCAGTTCGGGGAACTCGGTGAAGACCTCCACAACCTCGTTGGCACGCTCACCGCAGGCTGCGATGATTACGATGTCGGCCTCGGCCTGTTTGGAAATGGCATGCTGCAACACGGTCTTACCCGTACCGAACGGACCCGGGATGAATCCGGTACCGCCTTCTACAATCGGGTTCATGGTGTCGATGGTACGCACACCGGTTTCCAACAGCTTGAACGGACGCGGCTTTTCCTTATAATTGGTCATGGCCACTTTTACGGCCCATTTCTGTACCATGGTTACCGGAATCTCGGTTCCGTCTTCGGCAGTCAGCACGGCAATGGTGTCATTGCACAGATATTCGCCTTCCGGAACGATGCTCTTCACCACGGCAGTTCCTTTCATGGCAATCGGAGCCATGATCTTAAGCGGCTGATGGTTTTCTTCCACCTCGCCCAACCACGCTGAGGCTGCTACGGTATCGCCCGCCTTGACCAGTGGCTTGAACGCCCATTTCTTGTCCTCGTCAAGAGGATAAGTATATTGTCCTCTTTTCAGGAACACACCCTCCATCTTTTCCAGGTCGTTTTGCAGACCGTCGTACTTCTTGGAGAGCATACCCGGTCCCAAAGTCACCTCGAGCATGTGACCGGTGAATTCGGCTTCAGCGCCCACTTTCATGCCGCGGGTGCTTTCAAAAACCTGAACATAGGCATTCTGGCCCACAACCTTGATCACCTCTGCCATCAGTCTGTCGCCGTTTACGGTGATGTAGCAGATTTCATTCTGTGATACGGGACCATCTACCTGTATGGTTACAATATTGGAAATTACTCCAATAACAGATCCTTTTGTTGTCATATTTGATATTGATTATTTTATACGAAACTCAGACGGCACTTCCACCTCGTCCTTTAATTGTTGTATCATATCCCGGAACACCTGTCCGCCGCGCTCTTTGTCCACAATGGTCCAGCGCTCGATGATGTTCAGTTTCTGCAGGAAGGCAAAAATCTTTTCAATGGAAAAATAATGGAAGAAGGTATGCTCTTCAAGCCAGTTCCATTTCAATAGGTCGATTTTGCGCTCCTTTTCCACCGGATCGCTCAGTTCGCTGATAGACATCAGTTCGTGGATCTGTTCGAAATCCGAACCGATTCCGAAATCGCGTGCAGCCGAAGTGGCCAGCAGATGCACCAGGTCGCCCTGGCCTACCAGAAACGAAGCCGGCGGGAAACCAAAGCGGCGTGCTGTCAGGGCAATCAGGATATTGTTTACATTCTGGTTGAAAGTAAACCATTCCTTTACAAATGTATTTTTCACCTTGCAAGCCTCATCATAGTAGTATCCGGTGAGTATGTCTTCAGGAAGATTGCCGTTGCTTTCTTCTTTCAGCTGGCTGTATTCCCGGATGAAGCGATACATGTATTCCGGCAGAAGGGTGCAGGCTTCATCACGCTGGGCTGCACGCACTTCCTCTTCAAGTTCCTCGCGGGTAAACAATCCCGGAAGTGGTTCGCTGTCTTCTTTCTGCTCCAGCACATTCAGCAGGTTCTGATTGTCGTATTGCAGATAAAAGAGTTCAACCAGTTTCCGGTCCTCCGGAGCGAGTTGAGGGAGATATTCGTCCTTAAAGTCTGAAACATGAAAAGGAAGTTTGGAGTCGTCGAGCGCTACATCCGGCATGCCGGCTACCAAACAATAATAATTCTTCATAACAATAGACTTAGAACAACATTTCAATCAACTGTGGGCGCAGGAAATCTTTCAGGTAATTGATAAACTCTTCTTCACCGAAGTTTATTTTATAAGAACCGTCGGCCGGTGACACGGAAAACAGCACATCCTTACCATTGATCTTGTTGATGGTAAGGCCTTTGTCCAGCAACTCTTTGGCATGGCTGGCAAAATAGGCTTTCAGCTTGTCGGCTTCCGGAGCGGAAATGACCATCTGCTCCTTCTCGTCCCAACGGGATGCGAGAGACACCAGAAACTGTCCCAGAAAATCGGTGTTTGCAGTGGCTTTCTGAACACCTTCCTTTAAGAGCTTGTCCGAGATCAGTGTGGTAATCTCCGATTTCAGGGCATTGACAGCCTGATCGGTATAAAGTTTCAGTTCCGACTTGGTATTCTTGTCCAGTTCGGCCGCCTTTTTCTCTGCTTCGGCAGCCAGCTCCTGAGCCTTGTTCTGTGCCTCGGCAATGATACGTTGTGCTTCTGCCTGAGCATCTTCAATGATACGCTGAGCTTCAGCTTTTCCTTTCTCTACACCTTCGTGGTAGATCTTATTCGTTAGTTCATCGATCTTCTCCATATTTTAGATTTTAGTGATATGCGTGTTAATTTGATGCGGCTAAATTTACCGATTATTTTCGTCATGGCAATACCTTCTGAGGTTATTTTTTTCTGCAATGTCTTAAATAGCGCCTTAATGATCATAATTGGTTACTTATGTAAAAATCATATTCAGCAGGGGAGCCGATGTTTTGTTTATAAGGTATAACGGTTTGCCACGGTCAAATATGCAACGCTATTCTTTGCATCAAGAAATGAAAAGATGTACCTTTGCACGGCAATTACAAATAAAAGAAACTTAATGGCAGACAAATCGTTAAAAGACAAGACCGCAAAGGGGCTCCTTTGGGGCGGGTTGAGTAATGGTATGGTGCAGATACTGAATGCCGTGTTCGGTATCTATCTGTTAAACTTGCTTACCCCACACGACTATGGTATGGTACAGGTGCTGAACGTGTTTTCCTGTGTGGCTGCCAGCTTGCAGGAGAGTGGCTTTATTGCTGCTTTGGCCAACAAGAAGAACCCGACCCACAAGGACTATAACGCTGTGTTCTGGTTCAACATCCTTTGCGGCAGTTTCCTTTATGTGCTGTTGTTCTTTTTAGCTCCTTATATTGCCGATTTCTATGACGAACCGCGCCTGACTCCCTTGGCCCGTTTCCTTTTCCTGAGTTTTCTGATCACCAGTTTCGGCATCGCCCAGCGGGCTTATCTGTTCGGGCATCTGATGGTGAAGCAGACTTCCATCATTTCGGTACTGGCCTTGCTGATTTCCGGAGTAGCCAGCATTATCATGGCTTACAACGGATTTGCCTATTGGGGACTGGCGGCTCAGGGAGTGCTTTATGTGACGGTTATCGTCATCATGAATTGGTATTATTCTCCCTGGCGCCCCACGATGCAGTGGGATTTCGGCCCGATTCGGGAAATGTTCGGATTTAGTAGCAAACTGCTGATCACAAGTCTGTTTACGCAAGTGAACCGCAATGTGCTGTCTACCTTGCTCGGAAAGTATTACAACACCAATGTTGCCGGACAGTATGGTAATGCCAATAAGTGGAACGAGATGGGATTCAATATGATCAACGGAATGATTTCCGGAGTGGCCCAGCCGGTATTGGCACAGGTGAAGGATGAACGCCAGCAGAGCATTCATGTGTTCCGCAAAATGCTTCGTTTCACCTGTTTCATAGCATTCCCGGCCATGTTGGGACTGGGATATATCGCCCATGAGTTTATTCTGATTACAGTGGGCACAAAGTGGCTGGAAAGTGCTTCTTTGCTGAGCATGCTTTGCGTGTATGGTGCCTTTGTGCCGGTAAATACGCTATACTATATTCTGGTCATCAGCCAGGGAAAATCAAACATCAACATGATTAACACCATCGTGTCCTGCGTGTTGATATGGGCTTTGATGATCGGCTTGCACTCTTACGGTCTGTATGTCATGGTGAAGGCATTTATCGCCGTGAATGTATTGTGGACCCTGGTGTGGCATTATTTTGCCTGGCGGCTGATTCGCATCTCTTTGTGGGATGTGATTAAGGATATTGTTCCTTTTGCCGCAATCACCGTTGTTTCGATTGCACTCAGCTGGCTGGTTACGTTCCGTATCGAGAACAATCTGCTGCTTTTGATCAGCAAGATTCTCACCACGGCAGTCTTTTATGTCGGTATTCTTTATGTGAGCAATGCCAATATCCTGAGAGAAAGCATGCAGTATATTTTCAAAAATAAAAAACACAAATCGTAAGATATCATGGATATATCTCAGCAACAACCTTTGTCAGATGCCAGGGTTTCGGTCGTTATGTGTACTTATAACGGAGCCCAGTTCCTGAAAGAACAGCTTGACTCTATTTTGATCCAGACTTTTCCGATAAAGGAAATTATTATCCAGGACGATTCTTCTACGGATGAAACGTGGGATATCATTCAGGATTATGCGGCCCGCTATGACGTGATTCGCGCTTGTCGCAATCAGACCAATATGGGATTTAACAGAAACTTTAAGGAGGCTATATTAAAAGCCTCGGGTGAGTTTATCGCTGTGGCAGACCAGGATGATATCTGGTATGCCCAAAAGATAGAACGCCAGATGCAGACTATCGGGAATCATGATGTATGCATTTCCTGTTATCATGGCGACCGGGAGTTCCGTCCGGGCAAGATGAAGAAGCTGAGTGCTCCCCATTACAATCTGGAGTATTTGCTTTTTTATGATTCTACTCCGGGGCATAGCATGCTGATTCGTTCTGAATTCGCCCGAGAGATTTTTCAAGCCTGGGACGGTCATATCCTTTATGACTGGTGGATTGCGGTCAATGCTCATCTGAATCGGGGACTGGTACGTGTGGATGAGGCCCTGAACTGGCATCGTCCTCATCAAGGTTCTGCAATCACCCGGTTGAATGCCCGGTATGCATCCTATATGGTGCAGAAGCCAACCTGGCAGCCTTATGTCACTGGTTTTACGCAATACCGCCGTTTGCAGAAGCTGGATACCTGGAAATTCTTTTACCGGCATATCTATGAACACACAGAAGGAAAACAACATGCTTTGGCCCATCAGATTTGCGGTTTGCTGTTGAAAACAGATCCGCTTAGTCTGCTGCGACTCTGTTCTTTGTGCATGAAACACAAGGAGAAAGTCTATTTCAATCCGAACCAAAAGGGGATGATGAGTTATGTACGCAGTTTCTTTTATCCGATGATTCGGTCCTACGGCAATACTTATTTCTATCTATAGTTTGGAGAGGTTATTCAGATTTGCTAAATTTGCATCATTACATACGAATGAAATCAGTCATGAAAAAGAATATAGCAGTAATATTGGCCGGAGGAGTAGGAAGCCGTTTGGGACTTTCTACTCCGAAACAGTTTTTCAAGGTTGCCGGAAAAACTGTGGTAGAACATACCATTGACGTGTTTGAACGTAATGGACGTATTGATGAGATAGCCATTGTGGCGAATGCGGCTTATATTACCGATTTTGAGAGTATGATACTCCGCAACGGATGGAAAAAGGTGAAGAAAATCCTGAAGGGAGGCCGTGAACGTCAGGATTCCAGTCTTTCTGCCATATACGCTTACGAAGGACAGGATGTGAATCTTGTGTTTCACGATGCCGTGCGCCCGTTGGTCAGCCAGGCTATCGTAAACCGGGTGATTGATGCTCTGGATCATTATCGGGCCATAGACGTGGCTCTTCCGGCTACCGACACCATCATCGAAGTGGAAGGCGACTTTATTGCCAATATTCCCGACCGTAGTCGCTTGAGAAGAGGACAGACTCCTCAGGCTTTTGATATCCATGTGATTCGCAAGGCATACGATGAGGCTCTGAAGGATACCGGATTCAAGGCTACGGATGATTGCGGTATCGTGCGCAAATACCTGCCCGAAGAACCGATCTATGTTGTGGCCGGCGAAGAAGCCAATATGAAACTGACCTACAAGGAAGATACGTTCCTTTTGGACAAACTCTTCCAACTCCGTCAGTGCGAGGCACAGGATGTGGATTGTCATGGCGATTCCTTTAAGGGACGCACCGCCGTTGTCTTCGGAGGAAGCTATGGTATCGGTGCTGAGATTATCCGTTTGCTGGAGGAAAAAGACTGTCGTGTCTTTTCCTTCTCACGCAGTCAGAACGGAGTGGATGTCGGCAACCGCGAACAGGTGGCCCATGCTTTGGCAGAGGTTTACCGCGAGTGCGGACGTATTGACTATGTGATCAATACTGCCGGAATCCTGAATCGTGAGCCTTTGGCAACAACCGATTATAACGATATTCTGAAGGCTGTTCAGACCAATTATATGGGTACGGTCAATGTGGCGCTTGAAGCTTATGCGCCGCTGAAGGAGTCCAAGGGAATGCTGATTTTCTTTACTTCCAGCTCTTATACCCGCGGACGTGCTTTCTACAGCATCTACTCTTCGACCAAGGCTGCCATTGTGAATTTTGTTCAGGCCGTGGCTCAGGAGTGGGAGGGCGACGGTATAGCCGTGAACTGTATCAATCCGGAACGTACGGCAACCCCGATGCGTACCCGCAACTTCGGTATCGAACCGCCAGAAACCCTGCTCACGGCCGAGGAGGTGGCCCAGGCAACATTGAGAACATTGCTCTCTACGGCCACCGGACAAGTTATTGATGTAAAGAGAAAGATGGCATGAAAAACGAGTTTCTGGAAAAATACATGAAGGAAAATCTCCGGGCTTGCCAGTTAAAGCAAACGGCAATTCTCGTAGAGATAGACCGCGTCTGCCGAAAACATAACATTCCTTATTGGCTGGATGGCGGCAGTTTGCTCGGTGCCGTGCGTCACGGCGGATTTATTCCGTGGGATGACGACATAGACATTGCCATGCGTCTGGAAGACCTGGAGCGCTTCAAGCAGATTGCTCCTCAGGAGTTGAAAAGCGGTCTTTTCCTGCAAACCCAGGAGAGTGACCCTTCTTGTCCGATACCCGGCGCCAAGGTGCGCGATCTGAATTCACTCTGTATAGAGTTGCGCGAGGAGATGGATGCCGACTATCAGAAAGGTCTTTTTGTCGATATATTCCCCTTTATTGACTATCCCGACATGAGTGCCCGCACCGTGAAACGGGTCGCTAAAGGCATTTGCAAGAGCTATGCCATTCTGCACGCCCCGCACCGTTATTCCCTGCGTGCGGTAGCCGAATTCGTGAAGTTTGGTCTGAAATACTGGATCCATCAGGCAGAATGGGCTTTTCTTTGTGCCACCCGAAAGAAAAATACTTATATCTCCAATGTATTGATCAATAACGGTTATGGAATCATGCACCGTCAGGATTCCATTTTCCCGCTGGGGGAGATTCAGTTTGAGGGAATCACCTTTCAGGCTCCCAACAATCCCGATGCCTATTTGAAGGACCTTTATAAAAACTATATGCAGCTGCCACCTGAAGATAAACGCAAGGGGCATGCCGCTTTCCTTTGTCATGAATTGATAAAAACAGAATAATATGAAACCGGCACTTGTTGATGTGGCTGTCCTGATCCTGTTCTTTAACCGTCCGGAACAGTTGGAAAAAGTTTTTCAGGAAGTACAGAAAGCCCGCCCCGCCCAGTTATTTCTCTATCAGGACGGTCCCCGCAATGAGAAAGACCTTCCGGGCATTATGGCCTGCCGCGAGGTGGTGTCGCATATTGACTGGGAATGTGAGGTGCATCACCTGTATCAGGAAAAGAACTACGGTTGCGACCCTTCGGAATTTATGGCTCAGAAATGGGCCTTCTCGCAGGTGGACAAATGTGTGGTTCTGGAGGATGATGATGTGCCGTCGGTCAGCTTCTTTCAGTTTTGCAAGGAGATGCTCGACCGTTATGAACACGATACCCGGATCAGTATGATTGCCGGATTCAACTGTGAGGAAGTTACGGAGGATGTATCCGAAGACTATTTCTTCACCCGGACCTTCTCCATCTGGGGATGGGCCAGCTGGCGCCGTGTGGTCGATCAGTGGGATGAGCATTATACCTTCCTGAACGATGCCCGTGCGGTGCAGCGCATCGAAGGACTGATTGAAACGAACCGTTTCCGGAATGATTTTCTGGAGATGTGCCGCAGTCACCGCAGTCAGCATAAAGCCTTCTACGAAACCATCTTTCAGGCTGCCATCTATCTGAATTCCGGTTTGTGCATCATGCCCACCCGGAATATGGTGAACAACTTGGGAGCCACTGCCGGTTCCGTACATTTCGGCGCTTCGGTAGAGACTCTGCCCAAAGGCTATCGGCGCATCTTTACCATGAAGCGCTATGAACTGGACTTCCCGATCAGACACCCCCGATATATTATTGAAAATACAGAATACAAGAAACGCGTGTACCGGATTATGGGCTGGAGAAATCCGCTGATTAAGGTGGGACGTTCCTTTGAGGAACTGTTCCTGAACCTGAAATACGGCAATTTCAGCTATATCGGTAGCGCCATAAAAAACAGAATCAGCAAATGGCTCAAGATTTATCAGCACCGCTAAAGGTTTACTTCTATCACACCCGTCCTACCGACGGAGGTTTTGCCGAGTGGAAGCAGAAGCGTTTTCCGGGGCATCTGCTCTATGGCATGCCTTTGCTGGACAAGCACGGTATTACGTGTGTGATGCATCCGTTCCGTTTTATCAGCGAGCGCTGGAAACTGACTCTTGATACAACCTGGAAAATCCTGACTTGCCGCAAAGCCTACGATGTGCTTTATGCCACTTCGTTTCGCGGCATAGAACTCATTGTTTTCCTGCGGGCTCTTGGCCTTTACCGCAAACCGATTGTCATCTGGCATCATCAGGCCATTATCCGTTCGTCAAAGACATGGCGTGAGCGTCTGTCGCGCTTCTTCTATAAAGGTTTTGACTATATGTTCTTTTTCAGCGAAGAACTGATCCGCCGTTCGCGCGAAGCCTGCAAGTTTGATCCGGCCAAAATGAAACTGGTGCACTGGGGGCCGGATCTGGACTTCTATGACCGGATTCTTGGTGAAGAGAAACAGCAGAATCCTTCCGGGGAGCGGCATGGCTATATCTCTACCGGAAAGGAAAACCGCGACTTGGTTACCTTGATCAAAGCTTTTGCCCGCACCAAAGAAGAGCTCGACATCTATATTGCCAAAACCTGCGGCAGCCTGCATTATGACCGGATTGTGTCGCAGCTGGATGTTCCCGAGCATGTGCATATTCATTTCACAGAAGGCATTATTCCCTATGAACTGGCCTTGAAGGTAGCCCGCAAGCAATTCATTGTGATTTGCTGTCTGGACGCACCCTATACCGTGGGACTGACCACACTGGTTGAGGCTCTGGCTCTGGGAATGCCGGTACTCTGTTCCAAGAATCCTACCTTCGGTTTCGATATTGACCGCGAGAAAGTAGGTATGACGATACCTTATGACGATGTAGAGGGCTGGCAGAAAGCCATTGACTGGATGGCGGCGCACCCTCAGGAGGCCGAGCAGATGGGACGGAATGCCCGCAAGCTGGCCGAGGAGCGTTTTAATCTGGAAATCTTCAGCAAGGAGATTGCCGATGCGCTGCATGAAGTAGCAAACAAACGGCGTGGAGCAAGCACGCCCGAAACAAAATAATCACATTCGATATGAGAGTTCTAATCGTAAATACTTCCGAACGGACCGGTGGGGCAGCCATTGCCGCCAACCGACTGATGGAAGCCTTGAAAAATAATGGCGTCAAGGCAAAGATGCTGGTACGCGACAAGGAAACCGGACAGATCACGGTGTGTGCCTTGCGGAAAAGCTGGCGCAACCGTTTTCGCTTTGTCTGGGAACGCGTGGTTATCTGGAAGGCCAATGCTTTCAAGAAGCACAACCTGTTTCAGGTAGACATTGCCAATACGGGAGCTGACATCACGTCGCTGCCCGAATTCAAGGAAGCAGACATTATTCATCTGCATTGGATCAATCAGGGATTCCTTTCTCTGAAAAGCATCCGTAAGATTATCGACAGCGGCAAGCCGGTCGTGTGGACCCTGCATGACATGTGGCCCTTCACCGGTATCTGCCATTACAGCGGTTCGTGCGACAAATACCTGACCGAGTGTCATCACTGCCCGCTTTTACTTCACGGAGGCAGTCAGAAAGACTTGTCTACCCGTGTGTTCCGCAAGAAGGAAAAGATGCTTCGCGGGGCGCACATCACCTTTGTGGCCTGTAGCCAGTGGCTCGAGAAACTGGCTTCGCAGAGTGCTTTGCTCACGGGGCAGCGTGTGGTGTCCATTCCGAATGCCATCAACACCTCGCTCTTCCGACCGGAAAACAAGGCCACTGCCCGCCTGAGTTTCAATCTGCCTGCCGACAAGATTCTGCTGCTCTTCAGTTCCATGAAGATTACCGACAAGCGCAAGGGCATTGACTTTATGGTGGAGGCTTGCCGTTATCTGGCCGAGACCCAGCCTCAGCTGGCCGAAAAACTGGGCATTGTCATTGTGGGAAAAGAGGCTGCCGCCATGAAAGGCATGTTCCCGTTCCCGGTATATGCCGTAGACTATGTGGCCGACGAGAAGCGCATGGCCAGTCTTTACAATGCGGTACAGGCTTTTGTTACGCCTTCGCTTCAGGACAATCTGCCGAACACCATCGTCGAGGCCATGTCGTGTGGTACTCCTTGCGTCGGTTTCGAGGTAGGAGGAATTCCCGAGATGATCGACCATAAGATAAACGGTTATGTGGCCCGTTATCAGGATTCAGAAGATCTGGCCGAAGGTATTCTCTATGTCCTTCAGCAGGCCGACTATGACAGTCTGAGTCGTGCAGCCGTCAAGAAAGCAGGCATGACCTACGGAGAGAGTGCCGTGGCCATGAAATACATTAAAATCTATAATCAGTCAACCGACAGGGCGAAGGCCTGAAAAACAAGATATCAAGCTTAAAAGAAATATATGAATCAAGACCCCTATCCGAGTATTACGGTGGCTACGGTCACCTATAATGCAGCGCAGACGCTGCCACGCACCTTGAAGAGCGTTGCGGCGCAAACCTATCCGAATATCGAACATCTCATTGTGGACGGATGTTCCAAGGATAACACCATGGAACTGGTGCATCAGTATGTGGAACAAAACACCCGCGAGGCTGTTCCTCACCAGATAAATCTGATTAACGAACCCGATAAAGGGCTGTATGATGCCATGAACAAGGCCATTCTGGCCGCAGAGGGCGAATACATCTGCTTTCTGAATGCCGGAGACTGCTTTCACAGTCCCGATACGTTGAAGCAGCTGATGGAACAGATCAAGTGGGAGCAGATGGAGCACGACCGCCGTCCGGCCGTGCTTTATGGCGAGACCGACCTGGTCGATGCCGAGGGTCACTTCATACGCCATCGCCGGCTGCAGGCTCCCCGCAAGCTCAGTTTCCGGAGTTTCCTTCAGGGCATGCTGGTGTGTCATCAGTCTTTTTATGTGCGCACGGATTTGGCACGCGAGGAATTATACGATATGCGATACCGCTTTTCGGCCGATTACGACTGGTGCATCCGCATTATGAAGAAAGCGCGGAGCAGACGTCTGGCTTTGCATAACTCCAATCTGATTCTTACGGATTATCTGAGCGAAGGACTTACCACCCAGAACCACAGAAAGTCTCTGATGGAGCGTTTGCGCATTATGGCCCGTCACTTCGGATGGCCGGCAGCCATTGGGCAGCACCTCTGGTTTGTGGTGCGCAGTGTACTCAAAAAGTAGGACTTTTTAGGATATTTCAGGCAAAGGACAGGGCTTTCGGCTCTGTCCTTTGCTGTTTTCTGACACGATCTTGTCATTCTGTTTTTCCTCTTCTTGTTTTTTATGGAGGAAAGTATGTCTGTTTATCCGTATTTTGCTATTTTCTTTTCTGGTCAGTTGTTCTGTTTATTCTTTACAATGTCAGTTTTTGGGGTAAGGAATATTTTGTAATACTTTGTATATAAGCCATAAACAAGCCTAAAAAAGAGTGTCTCCTGCCTGAGGTACCGTAGGGGTATTTATCTTTGCGCTCCTTTCTTCCAAGAGTGGAAGGAACTATGTATCAAATCAATATTTTTTATTCATGAACAGATTTTTGTTTCTCTCTTCTGTCCTTTTGATGTGGGGCGGTGCTTTGTCGGCACAGCAAACGGCAAAGTTTAATCCCTATACATCGGAACCGCTGCCGGAAGGTGCTCCGGAGTGGATGAAATGTCTTGCCGATGATCCGGCAGGAGTGAATTATTTCAAAATGGATTCTCTTTTTGAGGAATGGGCCGCCTGCAACGTAGATGTGCGGGTCAAGACACGTCCCTATAAACCGGCGGTGAATTTCTTTCGTCGTTGGCAGAAGGCTTATCGCCCCTTTGTGAATGCAGCCGGCAAGATTGTTCTACCGGACTACGATGCCTATTATGCCCGGATAGATTCTTTAAATACCCGTAATATTCGTCGGTCCAGAAATGTATCTGCCGCCGTGTGGCGCAGTATCGGTCCGAACCAGACAGTCAGCGAAGGAGCCAAACCCAAGGACTCCCAGGCGTGTGTTTACCGTTTGGCGGTTTCTGCTTCCGAGCCCAATATTCTGTATTGTGGTACGGAGGCCGGCGTGGTGTTCCGTTCTGAGGATAAAGGGCAGAACTGGACCGCCTGCAACGGGGCTCATTTTTTCGGAGGGTCTATTTATGCTTTGGCCGTACATCCGCAGAATCCGGATATCGTGTATGCCGGAGGAGGCACGGCGCTGTGGAGATCAGAAGATGGAGGAAACACCTGGAATCGGGTGCCCGGCATTCAGACCCGGGTAAACAGCATCCGTTTCCATACCGGGAATCCGAACCGGATGACCGTGACGACGGCTTACGACCCCATTACGCGTACCGAAGGCGGGTTCTACCGTTCGGAGGACGGTGGTGCCAGTTTCCTGCTGACCTTGCAGGGCATCGGTTATGACCATGAGCTGAAACCAGGCGATCCGGAAACGGTTTATCTGATGCTCCGTCCGGTTGGGGGAGAGAGCACCTTGTTTTATACATCACACGATGGTGGCGCCACCTTTACCGCGTCCGAAATGCTGCCTTTTGCCTTGAATGCCGGGCGCCTGGCCGTGAGTGAGGCACCGGGAGGTGAAGACTATGTGTATGCGCTGGTCACGGCCTATGAGCTTTATAATAACAAAGACGGTGTCGGGAAACCTTATATCCTGCAAAGTAAGAATGGCGGAAAGGATTGGGTGGACAAGACCACCCGGGTCAGCACCAACAGCTGGGACTTTCGCAACTCGTTTTTCGATTTGGATGAGCGTCAGGGAGGACAAGGCTTCTTTGACATGACCTTGGGAGTGTCGAATAAAGATCCCGAGCTGGTGATTTTCGGTTTGTGTTCCGCCTATCGTTCCACTCAGGGAGGGTCCGGCGGCTGGGGGCTCCGTTACGGAAATACAGCCATCGGAGGGTATACCGCCCATGAAAAGATGCACCCCGACATTCAGGATATTGCAATCTCCGGCAACGATACGTGGATAGCTACCGACGGAGGCATCAAATATTCTGCCGATTTCTTTGAGACTCCCGGCGAAAACCGGATGAAGGGCGTGTATGCAGCCGATTATCACGGTTTTGATATGGGCTGGAATGAGGATGTCATGGCTGGTGGACGCTGGCACAACGGAGATGCCGTCCACATGGCTTCTTACGGCGAAGGCAACACGATGCACGTGGGAGGCGTGGAGAAGGCCACCGGACATGTGATGCTCAGTGACCCGAAGAAAGTGTATTTCAGCGATGCCGGCCGTTATGTCATGCCGGAGCGGATTGACGGAGCGGTGGAGGTGACCTACGACCAGTATTTCACCGATAAGAAACCTTTTGAGATATTGAAAACCAACGGGCGCATCGTTACCGACCCGCGTTATGCCCTTCGGATCATCATGAACGGACGGGATGCCGATGATGACTGGGGCGCCAGAGATGTGTATCAGATTTACCGTTCGGAGAACGAAGGCTTGTCTTTCCAGTCCATTCTGGACACGGACCATGAGCGTGTGAGCAATTATGAATATGCGCGGTCGAATCCCGATGTGATTTATGTCTGCGGCTATCTGGATATTTACCGTACTCGCGACCACGGAGCCAACTGGGAGAAATTGCCGGAAAGACCGTTCCCTGAAGAGATCAGCGACGGAGATACCCCTCTGATGCTGGCTGTGGACCCGAATGACGAACAGTGCGTCTGGGTGACCAATACCTTCAGTCCCGGAGCGGTGCGCTATACCACCGACGGAGGCCACACCTGGACCAATCCGCTCAGTGGCGAACTCCTGAGTCAGACCTTCTGCTGGATTATTCTTACAGGCGATGAGCTTAACGGAGTATATCTGGGTACCAATGACGGGGCCCGGGTCTATTATAAGGACGACTCCATGGCGGAATGGATCGACTATTCGCAGGGATTGAATCCCGGTGCCCGTCTGACGCGTCTGGTTCCTTTTTATAAAGACGGAAAGTTGAGGGCGGCCACCAATCAAGGCATTTGGGAAATACCGCTGGTGCGTCAGGATTTCCGTCCTGTGGCGCAACCGATAGCCCTGAATCTGGGCAACGGAGATTTGACGGATAATCCCGGAAAGGAAGTCTGGCTGGACAGCTATTCGATTGTCAAGCAGGAGCCGGGTACCCGCTGGCACTGGAGTTTCTCTCCTCAACCCGTGTCGGTCAGCAATCCGGATGTGCGGAATCCGAAGGTTGTTTTCGGCCGTCCCGGCAGTTATGACGTTACCCTGACCATAACGACCCCCTCCGGCAAGACACACAGCCGCACGGTGAAGGATATGATTCAGATCAAGAAGGAAACCGGAATGGAAGATGCCGGTACTGTGAGTCCGAAAGTGGCGCTCAGCGCGGAACGGATTGCATCCGGACAAAACCTGCGCATGCTCGTATCGGGCATGCCGGAAGAGAAAGTCGTCACGATACATAATCTTTCCGGCCATCTGATGCAGAAGCATCATTTGGGACAGGGAGAGCGTGCGCTACAGATACCGGCCGGTGAGCTTCCCGCGGGCGTTTATGTCTACGAAGTGAAAACCCGAAATGCCAAAGTGTTTGGCAAATTTATTGTTCAATAAACCTAGTATAGATGATGAAAGCTATTTTTTATATCAGTATGCTGGCTCTGTCGGCCAGTATGACGGCTCAGGTGCAGACGCCTGTCGATACGACCTTTGCCCGTGAGCCGGAGTGGATGGAGCAGTTGCTTAGTCCGGAGATTGACGGAAAGAACTATTATGAGATTGTCCGCAAGTTCGAGGCCTATAAGTCGGCTTTACCGGGAGGCGGCAAGAAGACTCCCTACAACAAACATGTGCTGAACTATTTCAAGCGTTGGCAAAAGATGGTCGAGCCTTTTGTCTTTGCCGACGGCATGATTCATCTGCCCGATGCCGACCGCTATCAGCAGGAACTGGATTTGCTGAACCGCTCGGAGATGCAGAAACGGGCGCGCGGTGCAGCCTCTTCGGCCGATGCCGCTGCCTCGCCCACGGCAAACTGGCGCGTTCTGGCTCCTTATCAGATCCGGGACTACAAGAATAAGAAACCGGTGCCCTGGCAAAGCAACGTGCAGCGTTTCGATGTGTCGCAAAGCAATGAGAACATTCTGTATTGCGGTACGGAGACGGGTATGGTTTTCAAATCGGTGGATAAGGGAAAATTCTGGAAGCCTTGCGCCCCGATGCATTATTTCGGCGGGGAGATTTCTACAGTGGAAATCTCCGAATCATCGTCGGATAAGGTGGTTGTGGGCGGAGGCATGAGCCTTTGGCTCACCCAGGACGGCGGAGATTCCTGGAAGAACATCACGCCCCGTGGCGGGAAGCCTTTCCAGCGCATCCGCGATGCCGTCTTTGACCCGAAGAACGATGCGCGCATCCTGATGGGAAGCGACGAAGGCGTATATCTCTCGGAAGACAACGGACAGACCTGGACGCGCAAGCTGAGCGGGCGCTGTTTCGACATCAAATATCTGCGCGGGAAGGGTACTTCCAAGCTGTTCCTGTTGCTGGACAGCTTCGATGATTCGGGAGCCTGTCTGTATACAAGCAGTAATGACGGAGCGACATTTGACCGGATTCATGTGCCCGACACCCATTTCTCATCCGGTCGTCTGGGGGTGACGCCAGCCAATCCGGATTATGTTTATCTGCTGGCTTGTCAGGGCTGGGACAGCCGTCATCCGTTTTTCCGGGGCGAGCCTTGCATCCTGAAAAGTACGGACAGCGGGAAGAACTGGGAGAAACTGCCGGTGGCGTCGCAGATGAACGGTATGGACCGTGCCGGAGGACAGGGATATTATGATATGGTGCTGGCCGTGTCGCCCACCGATCCGGAGCATCTGTTGCTCGGACTGCTGTTTTTATACAGTTCGCACGACGGAGGAAGAACACTCGACAAGCATCCGCAGAATTCTACCGGCCGGCCGCATGAAATGAGCGTGGAGATTGGAGGATATTATGGCGAATATGACTTGCACACAGACATGCAGGATCTGTATGTGTCGGAGAAAACCGGAGAGACATGGCTCTCTACCGATGGAGGTATGGTTTACTGTGCCAATATGATGGAGCAGGAACCCGAAATCCTGAACGAAGGAATCTATGCCGCCGAGTTCTGGGGCTTTGATCAGGGCTGGAACGAGGATGTCATCGTGGGCGGAAAGAACCATAACGGCAATATGGTGCGTCTGGCGGATTATGACTCCGTGTCGGTGGCTTTACGCGGCAGTGAGCATTCCACGGGCTATGTGTTCTTGAGCAATCCGCGCAAGATTACCTTCTCGGATACGCAGCAGAAACTGCTGGTTCCGGACCACTGGACCGAGGAGTTCAAGGATTTTGAGAATGCCGAGCGCTTCTGGGTTTATCCGAAGGAGGGAACCCGTTTTGGAGTCGGTTTCGAATACGATCCGCGCTATGCGCAGAACTTCCTGATTGTCACCTCGCCGGCTTTTGGTATGCAGGGCAGCACTTACAGCATGCTCTGGCGCACCACGGACGACGGTCTCAGCTACACGCTGGTTCATGATTTCGGACGGGATATTTCCGCTTATGCCATTTCGCGCTCCAACCCCGACAAGATTGTGGTGGCTGCCGGTACGGCACTGTATTATTCGCTGGATGGAGGAAAGGAATTTGAGAAATATAACCTGTTGCCGGAAATGCAGGAGAGCCTGCAATTCAAGATTGCCATTCACCCGTTGCGTGAGGATGAAATCTGGGTTACGACGCATGAACCTGGCGGCATGTACCGTACGCGTGACAACGGACAGACTTGGGAGAAGATGAATGCCGGATTGGAGATGCAGACTCCCTCCGGACAGATGGGAACGTATGGCATCACCCGTTTTTTCCTCACAGGAAACGACAAGAACGCTGTGTATGCCATTGCCGATGCCCGTCAGGACTATACGGAGGATACCTTTATCTATGCCGGAAAGGTCGTTTACTGGGATGAGGAGCAGAACCGTTGGAGCGATTTCTCACAGGGATTGCCTGCCATGATCCGGGTGAACCGTATGCTGCCTTTCTATAAGGATGGCAAAATCCGTATCGCTACGAACAACGGGGTGTGGGAAACCGCTTTGGTAGACTCCATGTTTACGCCTGTTGCCCAGCCGTTGCTGTTGAATGTAGGGAGCGGAAAGAATCTGAAGACTACAGAACTCCAGTTCGACAGTTATTCTATTGCCAACCAGAATGATGCTTCGTGGGAGTGGACCTTCCAGCCTCAGCCGCTGCACGTCAGCGATCCGCATGCACGTAATCCGCGGGTGACGGTGGTTCCCGACCAGAGTTATGACGTGACGCTGACCGTGACCAATGCACAGGGAGAGCGGAACAGTAAGACGGTTCATAAGATGATTGAAGGAAGCAAGGAAGTGCCCACCGGTGTGGAAAGCGAGACCCAGGATGCCCGTCGGGTTGCTCTTTATCCAACTTTGATCGGTCGGGACGAGCCGCTGCATTTCTCGGTAAAGGGATTTGATGCTTCGCTTCGTATGGTGGTTTACAATCCGCAGGGACAAATCATCTATGAAGGAAATTTGCAGGAAGGCGAGAATCAGGTGCGTCTGCCGCTCCGTGCCTCCGGCATGTATTTATACCGCATCGGACAAGGAGAATACCTGACCGTGGGACGTTTCTATGTGAAGTAAGCACCGAAGCGCCGGCAACGCCTGAAAAAATCATTGAGATCATTTAAGAAAATCATTTTGATGAAATTTTCAGATCATCACCATGATTTTTTCAAGGCTTTCCGGACAAGGAAAAACGAAAGGGGACACCTTCAGTCGAAATGACTTTGGGTGTTCCCTTTTCTGTTATTATGTCTTGGTGTCGACCGGCTTTTAGCCTACGCAAGAGCCTGGTTTCACTTCCTTCTCCGGAGTGATGACGCTGAGCGAACCGTCGTGGTTCACGGCAGAGAGAATCATACCCTGGCTTTCGATGCCCTTGAGCTTGCGCGGAGCCAGATTGGCGATGAAGCAAACCTGCTTGCCCACCAGTTCTTCCGGTTTGTAGTATTTGGCAATACCCGAAACGATGGTGCGGTTCTCCAATCCGTCGGCAATCTTGAAGCAAAGCAGCTTGTCGGCCTTAGGCACTTTGGTACACTCCAATACGGTACCGACACGGATGTCCAGTTTCTCGAAGTCCTCGAACGGAATGTTCTCCTTGATAGGTTCTGCCTTGTAATTGGCCTCCTCATTAGCTTTCTTGGTGTCCAGCAGCTTCTGGATCTGAGCCTCGATGGCAGCATCCTCGATCTTCTCGAAGAGCAGTTCCGGCTGATTCAGCTGATGGCCTTCCTGCAACAGGTTGGTGTTACCCAGCTGTGCCCATTCGAAGGTTTCCATATTCAGCATGTGGCGCAGTTTTTCGCTGCTGAACGGCAGGAACGGTTCGAAAGCGATGGCCAGATTGGCGGTGAGCTGCAAAGAGATGTAGATGATGGTCTTCACGCGCTCCGGATCGGTCTTGATCACCTTCCAAGGTTCGCAGTCGGCGATGTACTTGTTACCGATGCGGGCCAGATTCATCGCCTCTTTCTGAGCGTCGCGGAACTTGAAGTTGTCGAGCAGCTCTTCTACCTTCACCTTCACATCCTTGAACTCGTCGAGGGTAGCCTGATCGTATTCGGTCAGTTCACCACAGGCCGGTACCACACCGTTGTAGTATTTCTGAGTGAGCTGCAGGGCTCTGTTCACGAAGTTACCGTAAACGGCTACCAACTCATTATTGTTGCGTGCCTGGAAGTCTTTCCAGGTGAAGTCGTTGTCTTTTGTTTCCGGTGCATTGGCGGTGAGCACATAACGCAGCACGTCCTGCTTGCCTTCAAAGTCGCGCAGGTATTCGTGCAACCATACGGCCCAGTTGCGTGAAGTGGAAATCTTGTCGCCCTCCAGGTTCAGGAACTCGTTGCTCGGTACGTTGTCCGGCAGAATGTAGCTGCCTTCAGCTTTCAGCATGGCCGGGAACACGATGCAGTGGAACACGATGTTGTCCTTACCGATGAAATGTACCAGACGGCTCTCAGGATCCTTCCACCATTTTTCCCATGAATCCGGAAGCAGTTCCTTGGTGTTGCTGATATAACCGATAGGAGCGTCGAACCATACATACAGCACTTTGCCCTCGGCACCCTCAACCGGCACTGGAATACCCCAGTCCAAGTCGCGGCTTACGGCGCGTGGCTGCAAGCCCATGTCGAGCCAGCTCTTGCACTGACCATATACGTTGTTACGCCATTCCTTGTGGTCTTCCAGAATCCACTGGCGCAACCAGCTTTCGTGCTTGTCGAGCGGCAGATACCAGTGCTTGGTTTCGCGCATTACCGGTTTGGAACCGCTGATGGCACTCTTTGGGTTGATCAGTTCGGTAGGAGAGAGTGAAGTACCGCACTTCTCGCACTGGTCGCCATAAGCGCCCTCGGCGTGGCAGTGCGGACATTCTCCGGTGATATAACGGTCGGCCAGGAAAGTCTGTGCCTCCTCGTCATAGTATTGCATAGACGTTTTCTCAATGAACTCGCCTTTGTCGTACAAGGTTCTGAAGAACTCAGAAGCAGTCTGACGGTGTATTTCCGAACTGGTACGTCCGTACACGTCGAACGAAATACCGAATTCCTTGAAAGAATCGCGGATCAAAGTGTGATAGCGGTCTACAACATCCTGCGGAGTGATGCCTTCTTTCTTGGCACGGATGGTGATGGGCACACCATGCTCGTCCGATCCGCCAATGAACAATACTTCTTCTTTCTTCAAACGTAAATATCTTACGTAGATATCGGCCGGAACATAGACGCCGGCCAGGTGTCCGATGTGTACCGGACCGTTGGCGTATGGCAATGCCGATGTTACCGTGGTTCTTTTGAATTTCTTATCCATTTTATCGTTTCTTGTTTAATTTACTGTTTTGCTTACAAAGATACGGATAAAAAATGAAAAAGGCACCCAGATTGCGGGTGCCTTTTTCGGTTATCTTTTTCCAGTATGTCATTCGCCCCAGTTGCTGCGGTCCAGATTGCGGTAACCGATGGCTTCGGCCACATGGTGCGTTTCTATCTGTGCGCTTCCTTCCAGATCGGCAATGGTACGGGCCACACGCAGAATGCGGTCGTAGGCTCGGGCTGAAAGTTGCAGCCGGTTCATGGCTTGGCGCAGCAGTTCCAGACAGCTCTCCGACGGAGTGGCATAAAGATGCAGCAACTTGCTGTTCATCTGGGCGTTGCAGTGTATTCCCTTGTAGGGCGCATAGCGCTCGGACTGTATGGCGCGTGCCTTGATGACGCGTTCGCGGATGGCGGCGCTGCTTTCGCCTTTCTCCTTTTGCGAAAGTTCCTGAAAGGATAGAGGCGTAATTTCTATCTGTAGGTCAATACGGTCTAACAGCGGACCGGAAATCTTGTTCAGATAGCGTTGGATCTGTCCCGGTGTGCAGACGCAGGTCTTGTTCGGATCATTATAGTAACCGCACGGGCAGGGATTCATGGAAGCTACGAACATGAACGAACAGGGATAGGTGATGGTATATTTGGCCCGCGAGATATTGATGACCCGGTCTTCGAGCGGCTGGCGCAGCACTTCGAGAGCGGCGCGCGAGAATTCCGGAAGCTCGTCGCAGAAAAGCACACCGTTGTGCGCCAGACTGATTTCGCCCGGTTGCGGATTGGCGCCGCCTCCTACAAGGGCCACCTGCGAAATGGTGTGATGCGGAGCGCGGAACGGGCGTTGGGCAATGAGGGTAGTATCTTTTCCCAGTTTCCCGGCCACAGAGTGAATCTGGGTTGTTTCCAGACTCTCGGCCAGTGACAGTGGAGGAAGAATAGACGGCAACCGCTTGGCCATCATGGATTTTCCGCTTCCGGGAGGACCGATCATAATGAGATTGTGTCCGCCGGCAGCCGCTACTTCCAGAGCACGCTTTACATGTTCCTGTCCTTTAACATCGGCAAAGTCAAATTCATGCAAGGCCTGTTTCTCATAAAAATCCTTGCGAGTATCCAATATCTTGGGCGTAAGGCTGTCTTCTCCGTTCAGGAAATCAATGACCTGACGGATATGACTGGCACCATACACTTTGAGCTGGTTTACGACAGCAGCCTCACAGACATTCTGTTCCGGTACGATCAGACCTTCGTAACCCAGGGCACGGGCCTTGATAGCCATCAGCAGGGCACCGGTAACCGGTTGTATGCTTCCGTCCAGACTGAGCTCGCCCACCATCATGAAACGTTCCAGACGGTCGGTGCGCACGCTGCCTTGGGTGGCCAGGATACCTATTGCTAGAGGTAAGTCATAGCCTGATCCTTCCTTGCGGATGCTGGCAGGAGCCATATTGACCACAATCCTCTTGGACGGAAATTCATACCCGCTGTTTTCTATTGCCGAGATAATGCGCTCGTGACTCTCCTTGACGGCACTGTCCGGCAGACCCACCAAAAAGAACTTGATTCCTCTTGATGCGTTCACTTCAATGGTCACGGGGATTGCCTCGAGGCCTTGAATGGCTGCTCCATAAACCTTGACTAACATAATGATAGGTTCTGTATTTTCGACTGTTTATTTGAGCCGTTTTTCTAATTCCGGCAGGATATCCTTGTCAATATTCCTTCCTCGTGCGATGATTTTTCTTTCCGAGTCAATCAGAATGTGATAGGGGATATCGTTTACATTCAGCTTCTGTAATAAAGGGTTGTCCCATCCCTTGAAGTCACAGTATACCGGCCAGTTGATACTGTCGCGCTTTAAACTGTTTTCCAGAATCTTGGGGTTGATATCGAGCGAATAGGCAATGAGTCCCAGTTGGTTGCCGTACTTTCTTTTCAGTTTTCGTGACTGGTAAATGACATATCCGCTATTGCGCCAGCTGGCCCAGAAGGAAATCAGGGTAGCTTTTCCTTTCAGCTTCGATGTGTTGATGGTGTCTCCCTTCATGCCGATGAGCTTGAAGTCCGGCAGTTTCTTTCCGATTGTGGTTCCGCTGATGCCTTGAATTTTGTTCTGCAAGGCCTTCAGACGCATATTATCGGGCAAAGCTTTGGTCAGAATCTGGTATAAAGCCAAAGTTTTGGCTCCGTCTCTTTCGGAATTATTCAGAAAATATTCCTTGAACAGATAGAGGCTGACATCTGAAGTGGGGTTCTTGCGGATATAGCTTTCGGCCGACCGGGCGGTTTGTTCCTTGCTGTTCTTCAGATTTTCTATGCGGAAGCGGGTCATTTCTTCATTGGCCGGAGTACCGGTGATTTCCGCTTCACCCAGCTTGCGGGCATCGGCTTTGATCTTGACTTCCTCTCCTCCTTCGGCAAAGATGACGTGTTCCGAATAGTTCGGGTAGAGCAGCATGAGGGTGGATTTGTTCTTTAAGGGAATCTGATAGTCAAATGCACCGCCCACTACTTTTATCGTGTCCAGATGATCTATGGCGCCATCCGGACTGTAAATATAGAATTCACCCTGCTGCAGGTGCTTGAATTCTCCGCTTAATGAAAAGCGATCTTCAGAATTTCTACAGCTGAGCAGGGTGAATACTGATAAAATATAGAGAAATACTCTCTTCATTCTTAAAACTGAGTGTTAATTACTTAACCAGGCTTTCAATGGTAGAAGCGAAGTTAGCGAACTCGAGGTCAGTTGCAGCGCGCTTAGCCAAAGAAGCGTCCTTGCTGATAGCTGCACTCAAGTTGCTGCTTACACCGGCTGCATCGTTTGTGCGGGCTGCTACGATAGCCTTCAGGTAAGAAGTGTAAGCGTCAGCGTTCTTCACATTGTTCAAAGTAGTCTTGGCAGAAGCATAATCCTTGTTCAGGATCTGAGCCAAAGCAGCGCTGTTGGTGTTTACACCGGCCAGGTTGCTGGCAGCCTGCTGGTAGTTACCCTTAGCGATCTGGATGTTACCCATGATCTCCTTGAATGAGTCAGCACCTGAACCCTTAGCGATATAAGTCTCAGCAGTTGAAACATCACCCTTAGCCAAAGCGATCAAAGCCAAGTTAGTGTTTACTTCGCTAGCGTCAGCCTTCAAAGACTTAGCCTTGTTCAAATAGCTTTCTGCAGTGCTCAAATCACCCTTGGCATAAGCCAACTGAGCCAGGTTGTTGTAAGCGCGGTAGTCGTTTGCATACAACTGAGTAGCTTTCTGATACCAAGCTTCCTTCTCAGCAGGAGTGCTTACCAAAGTTGCTCCGTAAAGAACTTCTTCGTTGCTCAGCTTGCTGGCGTCTGACTTGAACTGTGCCAGGATTTCGTCATCGCTGCGGCCGATCAACTCATAGTTGATAGTCAAGCGGGCACGACGCAATTCTGGAAGTACGGTCTCAGCCAGTTCCTGGAATACGGCAGACATGTTCTTGATCTGTGCTTCTCTTTCTTCTGGCTCTTTATACATAGACAATACACGCAAGATAACATCCTTGTCCTGGATGTTGCTCTGAGAAACCAATTCCTGGAATCCGTCCCAGTCCTCAGCAGTATATTTAGTCTTGATGTCGCTCTCCATCTTGTTAGCCTTCAACTCCTTGTTTACATATTTCTCAGAGTTGTTCTGACGGTTCTCAGCCAAACGGGTGTTCAGATCCAAAGCACCATCTGGAGAAGCGTAAGCAGAAATTTCGATATCGTTCAGAGCCTTACCCTTCTGGTCAGCCTTGATTTCCTTCAAAGTCTTGATGAAGTCCTTGATAGAAGTAGAAGACAACTCGCTGTTGCGGATGTTTGCCTGCTGGATCAAGAACTTGATAGTAGCTTCCTGACGCTGCTTGATAATGCGCTGGAATCCGTCTGGAGCGATAGCAGGATTAGCAGAAGCCAAAGTGTTTTTCAACAGTTCTGAAGTAGCAACTACACCGTAACCGATCTTAACTTCAGGGATTGTAACAGACTTCTTTCCAACTTTAGCCTCGAACTTCAGATACAAATCAGACTTCTGCATAGCTGGTACGAAATCGAAAATGCTCTTCATGGTGTAGTTTCCACCCATCTTGTAAGAAATAGTCTGGTTGTTACCGTCTACTTTCTCACCCTGGAATGTTGCGCTGGCACCAGTTGCTTCGCCACCTTCGTACTTCAAAACCGGAGTAACAGTTACAACGGCTTTTTTCTTCATGTACTTCTCTGGGAACTGACCGTTAATTGTTGCCGGTACCTGACCAGCTACGCTTTCCAATGGAGTAGGAGTCACTGTAAAGTTGTCGGCTGACAAAGCGCCCAACTTTTTACAAGAGGTGAATGCCAATGCAGACACCACTGTCATTGCTAAATAAAAATTTTTACGCATACTAACTTAAATTATGTTATTCGTTGCAGTTGCAAAGATAAGTAACTTTGTCCAACAAAGAGATTTATTAGACTGAAAACTTGCAAAAAAAATAATAAAAGTACGTTTTTCGTGTCTTTTTTATCCTTTGATTTCCTTTTTGTTGATGTTTCGAGGGTGGTGATTCAGGATTTCTTCGCGGATTCTTGCGGTGTCGATATGAGTATATATCTCTGTGGTTCCAATGCTCTCATGCCCGAGCATGCTTTGTATGGCCCGCAGGTTTGCCCCTCCTTCCAGCAGATGAGTGGCAAAGGAATGACGGAATGTATGTGGACTGATACTCTTGTGTATACCAGCACGTTCTGCCAGTTCTTTGATGATATAGAATACCATGACGCGGGTCAATGCGCCGCCTCTCCGGAAACTGACGAAAACATAATCTTCGTTTCCAGGTTTTATGGGGATATGAACCCGTTCGGAAAACCAAAAATTCAGTTCCTTGATTGCTTTTTCGGAGATGGGTACCAGGCGTTCCTTGTTGCCTTTTCCTTCGACGCGGATAAACCCTTCATCAAGATACAGGCTGGAGAGTTTCAACTGACATAACTCGCTGACACGCAGGCCGCAGCTGTACAGCACCTCCAATATGGCCCGATTGCGTTGTGCTTCCTGTTTGGAAAGGTCTATGCAAGAGATCATTCGGTCTATTTCCTCTACTGTCAGAACATCGGGAATATGGCGGTCTATCTTGGGGCCTTCCAACAGTTCCGTTGGGTCATTTTCAACTTCTCCTTCCAGGAGCAGAAAGCGATAAAAAGACCGCAGGCCGGACAGGGTGCGGGCCAGGGAACGGGCGCTGATTCCCAGATCGATCAGAACGGCACAAAAATGCTGTAAATCTTCGATTGTAACATTTTTGTAACAGAGGTTCTTCTCCTGCAGAAATTCCAGTAAATGATTCAAGTCATTTTGATAGGCTTCGAGTGTATTTGGCGACAAGGATTTCTCCAACTGAAGATATTGGTTGTATCTGCGTAATATACTTTTATCTATTGACAGATAGTTCTGCTGATTTTTTGCGGGATATTCCATTCTTTTTGCTAACTTTGTACCCAAATTTTCACAAATATAGAGAATAAAACATGAGAATACAAATCATTAACGGACCGAACATTAACTTGCTGGGTAAAAGAGAGCCCGGCATCTATGGTTCTGTCCCGTTCTCAGACTTTTACGAGCAACTGAAAGCGCAGTATCCCGAGGTGGAGTTCGATTACTTTCAGAGTAACGTAGAAGGAGAACTGATTAATGTGATTCAAGAGGTAGGTTTTGACTATGAAGGAATCGTGTTGAATGCCGGCGCTTATACGCATACTTCCATTGCGCTTCAGGATGCCATACGGGCTGTTCCCGCTCCGGTCATTGAAGTTCATATCAGCAATGTTCACCAGAGAGAAGCTTTTCGGCACGTATCTATGATTTCCGCAGCCTGCAAGGGAGTAATTTGTGGCTTTGGGCTGGACTCCTACCGTCTGGCAGTAGAGGCACTTTTGAAAATAAAAAATGATATTAAATACTAAGTGATTATGATGCTTAAACAGACAAAAATCGTAGCTTCCATTTCTGATTTGAGATGTGACGTAGACTTTATTCGTGCTTTGTACGAAGCAGGTATGAATGTAGTACGCATGAATACGGCTCATGCAAACAGAGAAGGATTCGAGAGATTGATTGCCAATGTGCGTACGGTATCCAACCGTATTGCCATTTTGATGGATACCAAAGGCCCGGAGGTGCGTACAACTGAATGCGCCGACGGATCAATTGATTTCAAGACCGGTGATGTGGTTCGTATTGTGGGTAATCCGGAACTGAAAACCACCAAGGACTGTATCGCCGTGACTTACACTAATTTTGTGAACGACCTGAATGTCGGTGATGAAATCCTGATGGACGACGGTGAGCTGGATCTGCGCGTTACCGAGAAGACCGATGAGGCTCTGACTTGCGAAATCTGCAACGACGCTACTTTGGGAAGCCGCAAGAGTGTGAATGTGCCGGGTGTGAGAATCAATCTGCCTTCATTGACCGAGAAAGACCGTAACAACATTCTTTATGCCATCGAGAAGGACATTGATTTCATCGCTCACTCTTTCGTAAGAAACAAGCAGGATGTGATGGACATCCGTCAGATATTGGATGCATACGGCAGCGATATCCGTATCATTGCCAAGATTGAGAATCAGGAAGGTGTGGACAACATCGACGAGATTCTGGAAGTTGCCGACGGTGTGATGGTTGCCCGTGGAGACCTGGGTATCGAGGTACCGCAGGAGCGCATTCCGGGTATCCAGCGCCAGTTGATCAGAAAGTGTATCTTGGCCAAGAAGCCGGTTATCGTAGCCACTCAGATGCTGCACACCATGATCAACAACCCGCGTCCAACCCGTGCCGAGGTAACCGATATTGCCAACGCCATCTATTACCGTACCGATGCATTGATGCTGAGCGGTGAGACTGCTTACGGAAAATATCCGGTAGAGGCTGTCCGCACCATGGCCAAGATTGCTGCTCAGGCAGAGAAGGACAAGCTCTCAGAAAACGATATCCGCATTCCGCTGGAAGAAGGAACCGACGTAACCGCATTCCTGGCCAAGCAGGCTGTGAAGGCTACTACCAAGCTTCCGATCCGCGCAATCATTACCGACAGCTTCAGCGGCAGAATGGCCCGCAACCTGGCTGCCTTCAGAGGCAAGTATCCGGTGCTGGCAATCTGCTACAAGGAAAAGACCATGCGTCATTTGGCACTGTCTTACGGTGTTGAGGCAATCTATATGCCGGAGAAGGCCAACGGACAGGCATACTATTTTGCTGCACTGCGCAAGCTGCTCGACGACGGAGTATTGACAGAAAACGAAATGGTGGCTTACCTGAGCGGTGGCAAGCAGGGTGCCCAGACTTCATTCCTCGAAATCAACGTTGTGGGTGATGTCTTGAAATATGCCATGGATTACGTGTTGCCAAACCGCAACCGTTATCTTTAATTCATAAACATCGACAGATGAAAGAAACGGATCTTTTGGATGAATATATCCTGAATCATATTGATCCGGAAGGAACATACCTGAAAGCATTATATCGGGCGACGCATGTACATTTACTGCGTCCCCGAATGGCTTCAGGCCACCTTCAGGGGCGTATGCTGAAGATGTTTGTACGCATGATACGCCCGAAACAGGTTTTGGAAATAGGTACCTATAGCGGATATTCCGCCTTATGTCTGGCCGAAGGACTGCCCGAAGGATCTATGCTGCACACATTCGAGATCAATGATGAGCAGGAGGACTTTACCCGTCCCTGGCTCGAAGGGTCCGATTATGCAGACAAGATCCGTTTTTATATCGGCGATGCCCTGAAGCTTCTGCCCGATATGGATATCGTGTTTGATCTGGCTTTTATTGACGGAGACAAGCGGCGTTATCTGGATTATTACGAATTGGTGCTTTCCAAGTTATCTCCCGGTGGATATATTCTGGCCGACAATACCTTGTGGGACGGGCATGTGCTCGAGGAGCAGCCCCATGCCAACGACCTCCAGACCAAGGGAATCATGCATTTCAATGATTTTGTAGCTGCCGACGAGCGTGTGGAGAAGGTGATCCTTCCGATGCGCGACGGATTGACTATTATTAGAAAAAAGGAATAAAAGATATGGAAACAACCAGACAAAACAAGATAGCTCGTTTGATTCAAAAGGAATTAAGCGAGATTTTTATGCTCCAGACGAAGGTGATGAAGGGAGTGCTGGTAACGGTCAGTGTGTGCCGCATCAGTCCCGACATGAGCATTTGCCGTGTGTATCTTAGTGTATTTCCGAGTGCCAAGGCCGAGGAAATCATCAAGAACATCAATGAGAATGCCAAGGCCATTCGTTTTGAACTGGGCAAGAGAGTGCGCTATCAGTTGCGCATTATCCCCGAACTGAAATTCTTCCTGGATGATTCTTTGGATTACATCGAAAACATTGATCACTTATTAAATAATGTAGAGGGAGATTCCCGTACCATCGGTCAGCAGCCGGAAGCGGAAGACTGACCGGTTTCTTTCCAGATAATGAATTATGGCGAACTTTCCTTATTATATTGCCAAACGCTATCTGTTCTCGAAGAAAACGCACAATGCCATTAACATCATTTCCCTGATTTCGGTGTGCGGAGTAGCCTTTACCACGATGGCGCTGGTATGCACCCTGTCGGTGTTCAACGGGTTTCAGGATCTGGTAGCCTCTTTTTTTACCGCCTTCGACCCGCAACTGAAGATTGTGCCGGTAGAGGGAAAGGTGTTTCATAGAAACGACCCGGCCATTCAGAAACTGCGTGGCGACAAAGACATTGCTCTGTTTTCCGAATGTCTGGAAGACAATGCCCTTGCCGTTTACAAGAACCGTCAGGTGATGGTCAGCATCAAAGGAGTGGAGGACCAGTTTTCTGAACTGACCGACATCAACAAACTGCTTTACGGAGAAGGTTCCTTTGTGCTGCATGCCGATGTGTTGCAGTATGGTGTGCCCGGTATCGGTTTGGCAAATTCTCTGGGAGTGGGCGCTTATTTTGAGGAGCCGCTTCAGATTTATGCTCCGAAAAAAGGGGCGCAGATCAATGTGGCAAATCCTACCACGGCCTTCCGTCAGAGCGAGCTGAACTCTTCGGGAGTGGTTTTCTCGGTGAATATGGAGAAGTACGACAGTCATTACATTCTCACCTCCATTGAGTTTGCGCGCCATCTGTTCGACCAGCCCGATATGGTGTCGTCGATAGACCTGAAGCTGAAGGATCATGTGGATGTGGAGGATGCCAAGCACAGGATTCAGGACCTGTTGGGAGCAGACCGCTTTAAGGTGCTGGACCGCTATGAACAGCAGGCCGACATGTTTCGCATCATGAAGGTGGAGAAACTGATTGCCTATATCTTCCTCACGTTCATTCTGCTGATTGCCTGCTTCAACATTATCGGTTCGGTTTCGATGCTGATTATTGACAAGAAAGACGATGTGCACACGTTGCGCAATCTGGGTGCCAATGACAGTCAGATTATCCGGATCTTCCTGTACGAAGGCCGCATGATTTCCACACTGGGAGCCGTGGTCGGCCTGTTGCTCGGATTGCTGTTATGCTGGCTGCAACAGACCTTTGGTCTGATCAAGATGGGTTCTTCTACAGGTCTCTTCCTGGTCGATGCTTATCCTGTCAGTGTATATTGGGGCGATCTGCTGCTGGTGTTTGTCACCGTAGTTCTGGTGGGCTATGTGGCCCTCTGGCTGCCGATACGCTATCTGGGCAAGCGCCTGATCGATTAATAAGTATAAACATACAGAAGGAGCTGCATGGCATCATCGTCATGCAGCTCCTTCTGTTTTTTCTCTGTGCTGCTTCATCGCCCTTTGGGGAGGTGCGTGCAGCTTTATGATTTCATCACGATGATTTCTTCAAATCATCGAAATGCTTTTTTCATTTCATCAGGATGTTTTTTCAGCCCTTTCAGAAAGGCCCGGAAAGCCGTTCTCCGGCTCTTTCAGGTGCCCGGTAGGGGAAGTGTTGGCTCATTCCAGAGTAATGCGCTCAGCCACGATTCTGTCGCGCAGGAATATCGAGGCAGACTCCTCGAATTTCTCCACCGATTCGGTAGTCAGGAAGCGGCAGGTACCCTTACGCGTACAGTTGGCCTCGATGCTTTCGTTGCGCTGCAGGTACTTCTTCAAGCTGGCAGCCACGTAGTCGCCTTGCGGAATGATCTTGATGGTGCGCGGTGTATATTTCAGAATCTTGTTCAGCAGCAGCGGGTAATGCGTGCATCCGAGAATGATGGTGTCAATCTCCGGGTCCTTCCGGAGCAGGTTGCCGATGCGCTTCTGCACGAAATAATCGGCTCCCGGAGAGTCGAATTCATTGTTCTCTACGAGAGGCACCCACATGGGGCAGGCTTCTCCGCTGACCACAATGTCGGGAAAAAGCTTGTGAATTTCCAGCGGGTAAGATTCCGAATTGATGGTTCCCTGAGTTGCCAGAATGCCGATATGCCTTGTCTGCGTGATGTCGCCGATGCATTCGGCCGTGGGGCGGATCACTCCGAGCACCCTCCGGTTGGGGTCCAGCAAGGGCAGGTCCTTTTCCTGAATGCTTTTCAGAGCCTTGGCCGACGCCGTGTTGCAGGCCAGAATCACCAGATGGCATCCCATGGAGAATAGTTTCTTTACGGCCTGCAAGGTAAATTCATAGACAATCTCAAAGGAGCGTGTGCCGTAGGGAGCGCGTGCGTTGTCTCCCAGATACAGATAGTCATATTGAGGCAGAAACTGCCGTATTTGTCGGAGTATGGTCAGTCCTCCATATCCGGAATCGAAAATTCCTATCGGTCCCGGCTGGGTGGGAAGTGTGCCGTTGTTCATACTGTCTTATTTGTCTGAAGGGTTAATGGTTTTGAGCAGGGAGTCGTCAACATGCTGCAGGAAGCCGTTTTCCGTTACGGTAGAATCGATGGCTTGTTTGGGATCGCTCTGTGGGGCAACGCTGTCGGTTTTCTGAATGATGGTGGTTGATTCCGGAACGGCTATCGGCTGCGCCTTGGCCAGTCCGAGTTTTACCAGCACGTTATAAGTGATGTCCAGTCCGCTGCTCTTGTTGATGAAAGGACATGCATTGTTGTCGGTATTCAGGATGAAAGCCAGTCCCTGTTCCTGTCCCACGCTTTCGATGGCCTGGTTCAGTTTGTTTTCCACTTCCTTGCGCATGTCTCTTTCGGCGTTTCTCAGAAGCAGTTCGGTTTCCCGGCGGAACATGAGGCCGCTGTTGATGAGCGACTGCAGTTCGTTCTGGCGTTTCTGAAGAATGTTCTCCGGAAAGTCCCTCTGTCCTTGCAGAAACTCGGCATATTTCCGTTCCAGTTCGTCTTCCGACTTCTTGGCTTCTTCGTTACACTTGTCTTTGAGTGTATTCAGTTTTTCGGTAATACTCTTATATTCAGGCATCATGGCGATGACCTTCTGATAGCTCAGGTAGCCGAAACGGATTTGTCCGGCAGCCGAGAGTGTCCAAAGGCAAAGCAGGGAGAAGAATATTCTTTTCAGCATAGATATTTTTTTTATGATTATTGCAAAAGTAATTCTTTTGGATGAAAAAAGAGGAATACTGTAGAAAAAATAAAAGAGGAGATTTCAAAAAACCTCCTCTTGTTCTGTTATTTATCGTTTGTTTTTACTGCAATCCCAACTTCTTCTTGATGTCAGCGGTTACATCTGTGCTCAGGGTAGTGCTGATGTAAGGAACACCGGCAGTAACATCCATGATGTAAACGTAATTACCGGCCTGACCGATTTCCTTGATTACGTTCAGCATTTTGTCTGTAATGGCCTGCATCTTCTCCTGAGAGGCTTTCTGAAGAGCCATCTGGTTGTCCTGGTAGCTCTGCTGGATGCGCTGCTGCAAGTCAGTCAGCTCAGTCTCTCTGCGCTGGCGTACGTTGTCCAAAAGGTTGGCTCTTTCCTTCTCATACTCGGCAGCCTTCTTCTGGAACTCGTCCTGCATGCGCTTCAGGTCCTCCTCATACTGCTTCTGCAGGTTCTGCAGTTCTGTCTGTGCGGTCTGATATTCCGGCATAGCCTGGATGATGTCAGCCGAGTTGAAATGTCCGAACTTCTGTGCGAAAACTGTCAGCGGAGCCAACAGAAGGCATACTAAAATTAATTTTTTCATTATTCTTCTATTTTAAGTTATTTATTTTCGTTCTAAGCGATTGCAAAAATACGAATGTTAGTTTGAATATCCTAATTTAGCAAGCACTTCATTGCTAATATCTGCTTTGGGCGATGCGAAAATGATGCCGGCATCTGATGCACGGTCCAGAATCAGGGAGTAGCCCTTGGAGTCGCAGATATCCTTGATGGCGTTGTAGATCTCGTCCTGAATCGGTGCCATCAGGCTCTGGCGCTTCTTGAAGAGTTCGCCTTCCGGACCGAAATATTTCTTTCTCAGTTCGGCTGCCTCTTTCTCTTTGGCCACAATGGCATTCTCCTTTTCGGTTTTCTGCTCGTTGCTCAGGAACACAGCCTCGCTCTGGTAGTTCTTGTAGAGGGTCTGTGCCTCGGTGTTCAGGGCATCTACCTCGGCCATCCACTTCTTGGAAACCTGATTCAGCTGTTCGTTGGCCCGTTCGTAGGCCGGTATCTTTTTCAGGATATATTCCATATCAACTAAGGCAAATTTCTGAGCCTTGACTTCTGGCATGCCGAATGACAGCATCACCAGCAGAATCCATATTAGTTTTTTCATAAAAACCTCCTTGTTTAAAATTCTTGTCCTAAGATAAAGTGGAAGTTGTTGCCACCCTTCGTTCCGAACACTTTGTCGAATCCGTATGCCCAGTCAATACCCATCAGTCCGACCATCGGCAGGAAGATACGCACACCCACACCGGCAGAGCGCTTCATGTCGAACGGATTGAACTTCTTCACGCTGTTCCAGGCATTACCACCCTCAACAAAGGCCAGGGCGTAAATGTTGGTAGAGGTCTGGAGCATCAGCGGATAGCGGAGTTCCAGAGTGAAGCGGTCGTAAGCATATCCCGTATAACCGTTCGGAGTGAGAGAACCGTTGGAGTAACCGCGCAGACCGATGGTTTCGGTAGCGTAGTTGGATGAGTATCCCGAGGTTCCGTCACCACCCACATAGAAGGTTTCGAATGGCGAAGGCTTATACTGGTTGTAAGAACCCACGATACCGAATTCCACTCGGGTCATCAACACCGGACACTTGTTCTTTCCGGTAAGAGCCGTATAGGTCTTGCTCTTGAATTTCCACTTGTGATATTCCACCCATTTGTATTTCTTCTGCAGCTCGCTCTGGTAGGTTGAGCTCTGGTAGTCGTTACCCAAAGACTTGTAGTCTACGTTGTCGAACAGAGAATACGGCGGAGTGAGTGATACGGAGAACGAGAACTCGGAACCGCGTCTCGGATAAATCTGGTTGTCGGTAGAGTTACGTCCGATGGTCAGGTTCAGGTTGATGTTGTTACAAGTACCGTTGGCAATCAGGAAGTATCTCCAGTCTTTCAGCACATAACGGTTGTACGACAGGCTCGTCATCATGGTGAAGTAGTCGTCCGGCCAGCGCAGACGTTTACCCCATCCGAGAGAAACTCCGAATACCTTGACGTATTTGTCCGGGTCGTAGAAGTTCTCATAATAGTTCGAACTGGTAGAACCGAGTCCGTACAGATAGTTATAGTAGCTGTTGTAGTAGGCTTCGTTATAGTAGCGGTCGTTCACCTCGGTCTGCTTGGAGTAGAAGGCCGAGAAGGAGAGGCTGTTCGGGCGCTTGCCGCCGAACCACGGGTTCAGATAGCTGACGCTGTAAGACTGATAGTACTGTCCGTTGGTTTCACCGCTGATACTGAAGGTTTCTCCGTTACCCTGCGGCAGAATACCGCGGCGCAGACCGTCCTTGTTGAAGAGGTTGGCCATGCAGAAGTTGGAGAACTTCAAACCGATACGTCCGATCACACCGGTCTGTCCGTAACCCAGTGAGAACTCAATCTGGTCGTTTGATTTGGAAGTCAGACCCCATGACAGGTCCACGGTTCCGGTTTCGGGATCCGGCTGGATGTCATACTGAATGTTTTCCGGGTCAAAGTGTCCCATAGAAGCGATTTCACGATAAGAACGCTCCAAAGCTTCCTTGCTGAACAGGTCGCCCGGCTTGTTACGGAGCTCACGGCGCACGACATTTTCGTAAACGCGGTCGTTACCGGAGATCTTGACGTGTTTGATGGTGGCCTGAGTACCTTCCGTGATACGGATTTCCAGATCAATCGAGTCTCCGTCGATATTGATTTCCACCGGATCGATGGTTGAGAACACGTAACCGTTGTTCAGATACAGGTTGGCGATGGCGTCCTCGTCCATGTTCAGACGCTTGTTCAGCTCAGTCTGGTTATAGACGTCTCCCCGGCTCAGCTTGAGCAGTCGGTTCAGATATTCCGTATTATATAAGGTGTTACCTACCCACGAAATGTCGCGCAGGTAGTATTTCTGTCCTTCGTCAATCTTCACATAAATGTTGACGGTCTTGTCGTCGTGATTCCAAACACTGTCGGTTACGATCATGGCATCACGGTAACCCAGTTCATTGTATTTGGTAATCAGGTTCTGTTTGTCCTCTTCATACTTTTCCGGGACAAACTTCTTGGTGCGGAACCAGCTGGCAACTTTTCCCTTCTCATTGGTTTTCTTGAAGGCACCCGGTTTGAACAAGGTACCCTTGATCTGCTTTTCGCTCAAAGCCTTGTTGCCGTCCAGAATGATCTGGTTGATCTTGATTTTGGATTTTTTGTCTACATTGACATCCAGAATCACTTTATTCTTTTCGTTTGCGTCATCACGCTGTACAAAATGCACTTCCGCATTCTTGTAACCTTTTTCATCAAAATATTTTTTGGCAAGAATCTCGGCCCGGTCCAGCATGTTCGGAGTGAGCTGTGCGTCTTTGATCAGTCCCAGTTTGGCTTCCAGGTCTTCCTTTTCCGACTTTTTCACGCCGTTGTAGTTGATCTGTGAGATTCTGGGGCGCTGGCTGAGCTGGATGTGCAGATAGGCCTTCTGGTCTACGATACTGTCTACTTCAATCTTTACATTGGAGAAGAAACCGTTTTTCCAGTAGCGTTTTACGGCCTGGGTGATCTCTTCACCCGGCAAACTGATTTTCTGTCCTACAGACAGACCTGAGATTCCGATGAGCAAGTAGTCGTCGTAGTTCTGGACTCCGTCCACACGAATACCACCGATGGTACATTCTATCGGTGTTCTGGAATATTCAATGTCTGGTTTGATTTGAATATGTTTGTCGTCTTGTGTCCACGATGAGGTAATGTTGCCGCAAAGGATTGCGGTTGTCAGTCCTATTATGAATTTCTGTTTCATGTGTTTGAGTCCTTTATTGTTCTGCCACTTGTTCGCTGGTTTTTCCGAATCTTCTTTCGCGCGACTGATAGTCTACGATGGCCTTGCAGAATTCCTCTTCGTCAAAGTCGGGCCAGAATGTGTCGCAGAAATATAGTTCGGTATATGCACACTGCCACAGCAGATAGTTGCTGATGCGCAATTCACCTCCGGTGCGGATCAGCAGGTCCGGATCGGGCATGAAGTTGGTGTTCAGGTGCTTGCAGATTACTTCTTCCGAAACTTCTCCGGCACTGAGTTTGCCTTCCTGAACCTCCTGTGCGATATTTTTTACGGCCTGTGTGATTTCCCAGCGGGAAGAGTAGCTGAGCGCAATGACCATGGTCATCTTGTCGTTCTGTGCTGTGCGCTCCATGCATTCGTCCAGGCGTTTCTGTACGCTTTCGGGCAGTCTTGACTGGTCGCCGATTACTCGGAAACGCACATTGTTCTTCATGAAGATTTCCTCCTCCAGATGGTCCAGAATGAGTCCCATGAGCGCAGCCACTTCGGCAGCCGGTCGGTTCCAGTTCTCGGTAGAGAAGGTATATAAGGTCAGATATTTCACACCCAGTCTTGTGGCCTCCTCTGTGATTTTCTTTACGATTTCCACTCCCTGTTGATGTCCGGCAGTGCGTGGCAGTCCTTGTGCTTTGGCCCAACGACCGTTCCCGTCCATAATGATGGCAATATGTTCGGGGATGCGCGATTTATCTATTTGTTCTTTATAAGACATATGACTAATTATTACATAATCTATATTTGGGGAATAAATCATAGGTGATGTAGAACAGGCTCAGCGAGTAGCAGTCCTTGTTCTTGAATCCTTTGGCTGTGATGCCGTAGGGATGAATCACCTGTGCTCCGTTTGGATTCGTGGTGTCCAGAGCATCGCTCGTGGTGAACCGTACGCTCCATTCAAATCCTATGTTTATTCTTTCTTTCAGTTTATATTTTACTCCCACGCCAATGGGAATGTTGAATCCCACAACGATATCTGCCGGCTTGGGAGCAAAGGTCAGTCCCACTCCGGCCAGCATATACGGTGTGATGCGACTGTTGTCTTTATAACTGTTGCCCATGCCGTAGCCCCAGAAGTTGAATTCGAACTGGGCTCCCAGATCGAACACATTGCGCGTGAAGGCAACATGGGCCGCGTTTCCTCCGTTTTCCGAAGGGGTATGGCCGTCTTCCGGGATAAAGACCTTCTGGTTGTCTCCCTTGATGTGTCCCATAAAGAGATTTCCTTTTACGGCCATTCTCGGATTGAGGATATATCGGGCCAGAATACCTCCGCTGCCTCCCAGATTCCGGAAAGGTGTGCTGTTCAGGTCTCCCAGATAGAAACTGCCGCCCAAGGCTCCGCCCAGTTCCATTTTGTACTCCAGCTCCTGAGCCGGCAGGGTTGTTCCTGTGACGAGCAGCAGAAGCCAGAAGAAAATGCTCTTTTTCATGCTTGGATACGTTTGAATGGGCTGCTCCCTTTTCTTTTAATTAAATCCCAGTTCGTTGTGGCGTCCTTTCCAGACGTTCTTGCCACAAATCAGCCAGATAAACTGGTCGTCATCGGCTGTGGCTGCCACACATTCTGAGGTTCCTTTGATGGTATACGGCATGACGATGTCTTCGTCTTCCTTCCAGGTAATGCCGTTGTCTTTGCTGACATAGAGCTTGTTGTAGGCAATGCCGCCGGTTCCGTTCACCGGAGTTCCGCCCAGTGCGATGATGTTATTGTTGTAGCGAACTAAAGACAAGTTGCTCAGATTCGGGCATGGGAAGGTATTTTCGGCGGTTACCGGATAATAAATCCACGGCTGTTCCTTCTGGCTTTGTGCCAGGAACAGTTTGCTCCATACCATAGCGGTGGTGTCTTGTGCAAAGACTTCCGGTGCGCGGTTTCCGGCCAGCACCATTTGCTGGTTGCCGTTGCTCAGTTCGTAATAGATACCGGTGACATCCTGAGTAGGAAGCCATGCCGAAGGGGTATCGATGGAGTCTTTTTCCCAGTTGATGCCCGCATCTTTGGAATATACGATTTCTCCTCCTGCCAGGGCAAACAGTCTGTTTTCTGTAGCGGCAATCAGATGGTCAATGCTGAGGCCGTTGCCTGCCGGCGACCAGATGCTGCCATTTTCGGATACCAGAATCCGGCCGTCCGTTGTGTTCAGATACAGTTTGTTGTTCAGCACGGTCAGGGAACTTATTTCTGCCAGTTCACATCCGCTGGTCGGTATCAGTGTCCATTGATTCTGCTCCTGACGTGATGCGTAGATGGCTCCGTCCTTACGGCCCAAAACGAAGACCTGGTTGTTCCAGAACACAGCCTTGGTCTGTTTCATATCCTCAAAAGGCGCATTCTCTGAAACCTTCTGCCAGACAAACTCTTCTCCATCCTGCTGATGAACATTCAGTTTGACTTCGTAATCCCGATATGCCTTTCCGTCATTCGACATCACACGGAATTTCAGCAGATAAGAAAAGTCGATAGAGTCGGAAGAGCTGTACATCTTCCATTCCGGTTCTGCCTCTCCGGCGATGCAGTAGGCCACGCTACCCACACATGAGAGAGAAGCCAGAATGCTGCTTGGATCGCTTCCGTAGGGTAATGAATCCTGATTGTAGATTTTGTTGTTAATCTGGTCAATGGTCATTGGATAGTATCCTCCGGAATAATTGATGGTGTAAGTGCTGTCGTTGCCGTCTGCATCTGTGGTGTGCATCGTGCGCTTTACCTGTCCTAAGGTAAATCCCGTGATGATGCAGTCGTTGCTCAGTGTATAGTCGATTTCGTCGCTGCATGACCCTAACATACAAGCGAGTAACGCAATGATCGGAAGGAAAATTTTTCTCATTGTGGATTTCTTAAAATAGATATTGATTTTTAATTTCGCAAAAATACTCACATTTTTTTCTTTAGCGAAAATTAATTCGTTGAATTATCTAAAATTATGGATAAAAACTAGAGTTCTGTTTCTTTTTGCCCCTTAATCGTGTCATAATGAATCCTTGCAGGCTCCCAGATTCTGCGCAAAACGTAAAATCTCATGATGGTGATAACGGGTGATTCCGGCTCCTTTTTTCTCGGGAAGTTGTGGTGCGGGGACACCCTCTTTCAGGCATACCGGAGAGCGTTCCACATAGATCTCGTCCCACAGTTCCTGGGTGATGAACTGTTGCAGGGTAGCAGCACCGCCTTCAACCAGCAGCGAAAGGATGTTGCTTTGATACAGATCGTCCAGAATCTGCCGGAGCAGGTTTTCTTCCGGATTCAAGATTCTGAAAGACACGTGTTGGGGCAGATTCTGCTCATTCTGGTATCGGTGATAGGTGTAGATTCGGGTCGGTTGCGCCTGATCCTGACAAAGTTTCAGGTTTTCCGGCAGATTGCCGTGCGTGTCGATAACGAGGCGCAGAGGCTGACGACCGCCCCAATGTCTCACGTTCAGCGAAGGGTTGTCTTTCAGGGCTGTGGCTCCTCCTACCAGAATGGCCTGATGCTCGGCTCTTCTTTTATGAACCAGCGTGAGGGTTTCCGGGGTGGAGAAAGCATAGGCCGGCTGCTGATAGTCAGTGCGTAAGGTATCCAGATAACGATCGGCCGATTCGGCCCATTTCAGCGTGATAAACGGCCGTTTGTACTGATGGAAGGTTATGAAATGCTTGTTCAGCTCCAGGCATTCTTTTTCCTTGACACCTACAACCACTTCTATCCCGGCATCCAGCAGCTTTTGGATGCCTCTTCCGGCAACTTTGGCAAACGGGTCCCGGCAGCCGATAACTACTCTGGGAATCTGCTTCTCTACAATCAGGTCGGCGCAAGGAGGCGTCTTGCCGTAGTGGGCGCAGGGCTCCAGACTGACGTACATGGTTGATTCGCGCAGCAATTCCGGGTTCTTTACAGAGGCTATGGCATTCACTTCGGCATGTCCTTCGCCGCAACGGATGTGATATCCCTCTCCGATAATCTGATCCTGCCATACGATAACGGCTCCCACCATCGGATTGGGAGCAGTTGTCAAGGCGCCGTTGCGTGCCAGTTGCAGGCAGCGGTCCATATATATTTCTTTAAATTCCATTTCGCTTCTTCGAAAAATAGTGTTATGTTTGTATGGATATATCAAATTTACTTCTACTGGTACTAAATAAAACAATCAGCTTGTGAAAAAAGAACTGCACTATCTGCAAGAAAAGCTTCTGGCCTGTTATCCAGCCGGTGAGGCTGCTGCTATCGCGCGTTGGGTCTTCGAAAGCCGGTTTCATTATACCCGTTTGGACTATTGTCTGGGCAAAGATAGGGAATTCTCTAAAGAAGAACGGGATGATTTTGAAAATATTGTATCCCGTTTGTTGGAAAATGAGCCTGTTCAGTATATTTTGGGAGAAACCGAATTTTGTGGCCGGACTTTTCTGGTGAACCGTCATGTGCTGATTCCCCGGCCGGAGACCGAGGAACTGGTGCATTGGATTGTTGCGGATGCGCCGTCGTTTCCGGATGCTCCGCGCATGCTGGATTTGGGTACGGGTAGCGGTTGCATCGCTGTTTCTCTGGCGTGCTTTCTGCCTCAGGCTGCCGTGTCGGCCTGTGATATCAGTGAAGGCGCCTTGAATGTGGCCCGTGAGAATGCAGACCGTTTGGGGGCTGTGGTAGACTTTTTTCAGGAAGACATCCTGCATCCGAGGTCTCTGGCGAACCAGCCGAAATGGAATGTTTGGGTGAGTAATCCACCCTATATCTGCAATCGAGAACGTGAAGAGATGACGGCGAACGTGCTGGACCATGAACCTCACACGGCCTTGTTTGTGCCCGATGACGATCCGCTGTTGTTTTACCGCGCCATAGCGCAGGCGGGCTTGGAGCATTTATGTGTCGGAGGATATCTCTATTTTGAGATAAACCGGGCTTATGGTGCTGCCACCCGGCAGATGCTTGCAGAGATGGGATATCAGGAAATCCAGATCCGTCAGGATCAGTTTGGAAACGACCGAATGATAAAATGCCGAAGATGAAAGAATTGTCAGAAAAAGAATTGACCGATAAGGCCGAGCGTTATTGCATTCAGGCCGAGCGTTGTTGCAGTGAGGTAGCCCGGAAGTTGGAGACCTGGGGAGCACAGGATACTCAGACGGCTTCGATTATGGCCCATCTGTTGCAGGAGCGCTTTATAGACGAGGAGCGTTTTGCTGTTGCCTTTGCCCGTGACAAGATGCGTTATAATCATTGGGGGCGTGTGAAGATCACTTATGCCCTGCGCGAAAAGGAAGTGGCACAGGAACAGATACAGAATGCCTTGGAGCAGTTGGAGTCAGAAGAATATGACGAAATGCTGCAAAGGATTTTGCGCGACAAGTGGAAACTGGTGAAAGGGAAAAACGATTATGAATGCCGGCAGAAGGTGATTCGTTTTGCTTTGGGCCGCGGTTTCGGTATGCAGGAAGTGCTGCATGCTTTAGACAATCTCGGTCGGGGAGAGGCAGAGGATGAGTAGTCCGTTACGCCGTTATTTCCGGGCCTGTGCCGATGTGTTCTTTCCCCGGCTTTGTGTGGTGTGCGGCACCCGCCTGGCGCTTGATGAAGAGCAACTCTGCATTTCCTGTCTGCATCAGTTGCCATTGATTCGTTTTGCCTCTTTCTCGGAGAATCCCATGACCGATCGCTTCGTTGGTCTGTTTCCGATCATCAAGGCTGCCTCTTGCTTTCATTATCAGAAGGGAGCGGCGGTGAATCAGATTCTTTTTGACTTGAAATACCGGGATAATCCGCAAGTGGGATATGTCTTGGGACGTTTTATGGGGCGCATGTTGAAGGCCAAAGGCTTTTTTGACGAGGTCGATGTCATTATTCCGGTGCCCCTTTCGCGTTTGCGCCGTTGGCAACGCGGGTATAATCAAAGCGAATGGCTGGCCCGAGGGGTGGCTGCGATTAGTGGAATCCCCGTTTGCCGGAACGCAGTCAAGCGTGTACGCAACAATCCTTCCCAGACCCGTTTGGACCGTTGGGCGCGTATGGAAAATGTTGATTCCATCTTCGGTTTGACCCGTCGTTCTTCAGCCTTGTCCGGCAAGCACCTCTTGTTGATTGATGATGTATTTACTACCGGCGCCACGATGCTGTCGCTTTGTGATACCTTGAAGGCGGTGCCCGGGGTGCGTTTCAGTATTCTGACTTTAGCTTGGGCCGGAGGATAATTTTGTGTTCCGGTTGCAAAAGTTTTGTACATAAGTCGCCGTTAAATCTTTGAATTATTGTATATTTGCATGTCAAACAAAAATAAGCGAATAAATTATGGAAACATTAGAGAAAATCTTTGCCTCAAAATTGCTTAACGTAAAAGCGATCAAGTTGCAGCCAACCAATCCTTTCACTTGGGCTTCAGGTTGGAAATCACCGTTCTATTGCGATAACCGCAAAACATTGTCTTATCCTGCTTTGCGCAATTTTGTCAAGATTGAAATCTGTCGCTTGATTGAAGAAAACTTCCCAGAGGTAGATGCTGTTGCCGGAGTGGCAACCGGTGCCATTGCACAGGGTGCGCTGGTAGCTGACGAATTGAATCTGCCGTTTGTATATGTTCGTTCAAAACCAAAAGATCACGGTTTGGAGAACCTGATTGAAGGCGAGTTGCGTCCGGGAATGAAGGTTGTTGTTGTTGAAGACCTGATTTCAACTGGCGGTAGCAGCTTGAAGGCCGTAGAAGCTATCCGCAATAACGGTTGTGAGGTAGTGGGTATGGTTGCAGCCTACACTTATGGATTCGACGTTGCTCAGAAGGCATTCAGCGATGCGAATGTGCGTCTGATTACCTTGACCAACTACGAAGCAGTTGTTGCTGAGGCTTTGCGTATCGGTTACATCGCCGAGTCTGATGTAGAGTTGTTGAACCAGTGGCGCAAGGATCCTGCACATTGGAATGTATAAACCATTCAGGAATCTTCGAATATGGCAGAACAACAGTTTGAGAGCAGTGTGAAGTTGATCCCCTACAGTCAGGATTTGGTTTACGCCAAGTTATCCGATCTGACCAATCTTTCTGTGATTAAGGAGCGCATCAACGATCCTATGTTTGATACCGCTGTGGCCGGAAAAGTGCCGCAGGATAAGCTGGAACAGATCAAGGAACGCGTCAAGGACATGACCTTCGACCGGGATTCCATCACGACCAATGTTCCTCCAATGGGTGAGCTGTCTTTGAGAATCATAGAGCGCGAAGAGCCTAAATGCATCAAGTTTGAGGCGGTGAACAGTCCGATTCCTGCAAACCTGTGGATTCAGTTGCTGCCGGTAACCGAAACCCAGTGCAAGATGAAGCTGACTGTACGTGCCGAACTGAATATGTTTATAAAGGCAATGGTGAGCAAACCTTTGAAAGAGGGTGTGGAGAAACTGGCTGACATGTTGGCCATGATTCCTTACGGAGCATAAGAATGCTGATAAACAGACAAGATTATGGCAAGTAAACTTTGGGAAAAAAATTTCGAGGTTAATCAGGAAATAGAGAAGTTCACGGTCGGTCGCGACCGTGAACTTGATTTGTTTTTGGCCAAGCATGATGTGTTGGGCTCCATGGCACACATCACGATGTTGCAGAGCATCGGTCTGCTGGAAAAGGAAGAACTGAAAGCTCTGTTGGCCGAATTGAAGAATATCCATGCCGAGATCGAGGCCGGTCGCTTTGTGATCGAGGAAGGCGTGGAAGACGTTCATTCTCAGGTAGAATTGATGCTGACCCGTAA
Organism: Bacteroides sp. OF04-15BH; assembly: GCF_003477995.1. Classification (GTDB taxonomy): domain Bacteria; phylum Bacteroidota; class Bacteroidia; order Bacteroidales; family Bacteroidaceae; genus Paraprevotella. The sequence continues at coordinate 38,260 of NZ_QUEM01000008.1, read as the reverse complement.
GCTGGGCGATATGGGAAAGAAAATCCACAGCGGCCGTTCACGTAACGATCAGGTGTTGGTGGATTTGAAACTCTTTACCCGTCAGCAGCTGATGGAGATAGCCGAAGAAGTGCGTGTGCTGTTCGATGAACTGATAGCGCAGAGCAACCGTTACAAGGATGTGCTGATGCCCGGTTATACGCATCTTCAGGTGGCCATGCCGTCTAGCTTCGGATTATGGTTCGGTGCCTATGCCGAAAGTCTGGTAGACGACATGCTTTTCTTGCAGGCCGCCTTTAAGATGACCAACCGCAACCCGTTGGGATCGGCAGCGGGATACGGATCTTCGTTCCCGTTGAACCGTACGATGACCACCGAATTGTTGGGCTTTGATTCGATGAACTACAATGTGGTTTACGCTCAGATGGGTCGTGGCAAGATGGAGCGCAATGTGGCTTTTGCTTTAGCCGGGCTGGCCGGAACCCTGTCCAAGCTGGCTTTTGATGCCTGCATGTTCAACTCACAGAATTTTGGTTTCGTAAAACTTCCGAACGAGTGTACGACAGGTTCCAGCATCATGCCGCATAAAAAGAATCCGGATGTCTTTGAACTGACCCGTGCCAAGTGCAACAAGTTGCAGGCTTTGCCGCAGCAGATTGTACTGATCATGAACAATCTGCCATGCGGATACTTCCGTGATTTGCAGATTATCAAGGAAGTATTTATTCCGGCTTTCCAGGAAATCAAGGATTGCCTGCAGATGGTGGCTTACATCATCAATAAGATTCAGGTGAACGAACATATTCTGGATGATCCGAAATACGACAACATGTTCAGTGTTGAAGAAGTGAATCGTCTGGCAGCTGCCGGAATGCCGTTCCGTGATGCCTATAAGAAAGTCGGTCTGGACATTGAGGCCGGTACCTTTACTCCCGACAAACATGTGGCACATACCCACGAGGGCAGTATCGGCAACCTTTGCAACGACCGTATTGTCAGCCTGATGGCTCAGGTGTGGAGCGGCTTTAATTTCTCCAAGATGCAGGAAGCCGAGAAAAAACTTCTGGCATCTGAATAAAAAGACTAAGATGAATATTTTTCAGCAATCTTTTAAATCCAAGAATCTCCTTTCCCCTATATCCCGTGGTATAGGGAAAGGGAGATTTTTTGTTGTGTTATTACTGTCCCTGCTGTCTTGCGCCGGGCAGACCGAACAGTTCTATGCCAATCTGCCGGCACGCTTCCGGGTTCAGTATGTGCAGACCATCCCTCCGCTGAATGCGGCGCTCAACAGTATGGGGGAGTTTGCCACCATCACACAGCGCACGAATGTCTATATTTATAGTAATACACAAACGTCCACGCAACGCCCGGTAACGGATGCTGACCGTAACTATATGGGATTATCCGGTTTTATTGTGGGATTACCTAACATTCCGCCTTTAGGCTCCAGTGTCAGTCAGGTAGTTTGTTACGATCTGGCTTGTCCCAACTGTTATGAAGAGCAGGTGGTTACCCGGGAAATGCAGTTGCAGGCTGGTGGAAAGTGCTATTGCCGCCTTTGTCAGCGCACGTACGATCTCAACAATCAGGGGTATGTAACGAGCGGTACTCCGGGTAAGTCGTTATACCGTTATCGGGTAACCTATCAAAACAATACTCTTTTAATAAATAACTAGAAAAAAACTCGGAAATATTTGCAACTGTCATCCTTTCTTCTTACCTTTGCAGCGGTTTCAAAAAGAATTGCGGAAATAGCTCAGTTGGTAGACCCCGACCTTGCCAAGGTCGGGGTCGCGAGTTCGAGCCTCGTTTTCCGCTCTAAGGCGCTCGAATGGTGGAATCGGTAGACACGAGGGACTTAAAATCCCTTGGCCAGTAATGGCTGTGCGGGTTCAAGTCCCGCTTCGAGTACGTGCTGAGGCAGATCGTTTACGATTTGTCTTTTTTTGTTTTTATACCCCTTATACAAAATCCCACAAAACCTGTTGATGTAGGTCTTGTGGGATTTTTGCCTCTTTTTTGTATGGGTATTTATAATTTGGAAGAGCTAAACGAAGAAAATTCCTATGCTGAAGATGATCATAGCCCAGCAAAAGCCGGCGGTGAACATGGTGCGAAAGAAATATTTGATTTTTGAATCCAGCATCGTGCTTCTGCTAAAATAAAAAAGCATGGAGTAGGACGTTACCTCATCAAAATTCTTGACGGCATAGATGGCTGTGAAGATTGCAGGAATGGCTGCTCCCACCATTGAGACTAGTGTCAGGATCCATCCGGATGCATTCAGTTGGTCTTCATGGAAAATTTTTGCCTCATTGGCGCCTAGGAGCATCATGGCCGGCCATACTAACAGGGCAGCCAATCCTTCCAGTTTGGAGATGCCCCAACATAAAAATGTTTTCATACGTGATTGTTTTTAGTGAATATTATCTCATTGGTAAATGTGCTGCAAAAATACCCGGAGCTTGCGCAAAATAATGGTGCAAGCTCCGGTTGTGCTGAAGATTTACAGATAATCTTCCAGATTTCCATCCAAATGATATACTCCGTCATTATCTTCGGAATAGTTTATCCAGACATTGTGTAAGGATTCGCTGATTGTGTTTACAAGTTTGTCTGTAATTCTACTCCGGTCGTAATAGCTTTTAATATCATCCTCATCAATGACCACCTCTTTTCCATCGTACAGGATGGCATTGGTGGTTGTAAAACGTACATCGTGGATGTCTGAACTGTACTGGTCGGCAGCATTTCCTGCATACCAGACATTTCTGGTTACGTACTTGACTTTTCCTTTCATGGCCTCATGTTTAAATTATATCACATTTATAAGAACTTTCACGATTCGTGTATTTGTGATGGATGAAAACAGACTTGCTGTTTCATACCATAATATGCCGACAGTGTGTCGGACAAAATATTCCTTTTTCCGTCAGATCATTTATTCCAACAAAACAGAGAACATAAATATCCGGACTGCCTTTGTTTTGCAAAAATAGAGGGAGCTTGCACAAGCTTTCTAGGCAAGCTGAAGTTATTTTTGCGTCGAATCAAAAAATTATGGGAAAAACATGAAAATTGAATTTTCTATATGGCTTGTTCATTATTTGTTAGAATCCGAGTCTACACTAAAAGAGATTTATGAAGCATGGAGCAGGACCCCCTTTTATGAGAAAGATATGTCGCGCAACACTTTCCTGGCTTATAAACGTAGGGCAGAGGAATTCTTTGGTATTGATATTGTATGCGACCGCAGAACGAATAAATACAGAATCAAGAAATCGAGTGCGTTGAGAGCCGATCCACTGAAGAGCTGGCTGCTGTCTTCCATTTCGGCGGTGACCACTATGGAGCGGTGCAAGACCCTGTCGAACCGGATTATGCTGGAACCCACTTTCGGCGAAGAAAAGCTTCTGCCTCTGATTACGGAGGCCATGTCGGCCAACCGCTGTCTTCGGGTAGAATACCAGCCGTTCTGGCACGATGAGCCTTATCAGTTTCTTCTGTCTCCTTATTTCATCAGGCTGTTTAAACAGCGGTGGTATCTGGTAGGATATTCGCACAAGCACCATGAAATCAGAATTTTTGCCTTTGACCGGATAAAGGAGGTTGAGATGGCCGAGCAAACCTTTACCATGCCTGAGTTTATGGATGTTGATGCTTATTTCTCCAACAGCTTTGGCATTATCCAGCGCACCGATGTTCCCATAGAGAATATCCGCTTGCGTTTTATCGCTGAACAGGGAATGTATATCAAGAAGAGGCCCCTGCATCATTCGCAGAAGCTGATTTCGAGCGATGACGAATATATGGTTTTCGAGTATCTTCTGAGGCCCACTTTTGATTTCTTTCAGGAGGTGTTGTCTTATGGTTCGGATGTGGAGGTGCTTGCTCCGATATCTTTCCGGGAACAGGTGGAAGAATGCGTGCGCTGGATGTCGCGGATTTATCTTTAGTTATAAACGGCAATCCCCACCTTCGTGCCAGTGGCAGGAAGGTGGGGATTGGTGTGGTTCAGCATTTTCCGCCGCAGGAGCATTTGGGCAGTTCCTGTTTTTTGATTTCCGTGATATAGAAGCGGGCAAATGCGTTTTTGATTTCGTCGCGCACGCGGCGGAATTCCGAGTCGATAAATTCCGGTGTGCCGGTGGCATGGGACGGGTCGTCAAAACCGATGTGCAGGCGTTGGCCTACTTTTCCCGTAAATGCCGGACAACTCTCGTTAGCACCGCCGCAAACGGTGATCACATAGTCCCAGGCTTCGTTCAGGTAAGTGTTGACATGCGTCGGGACATGCGTGCTGATGTCGATGCCGACCTCTTTCATGACTTCAACGGCCTTGGCGTTTACCTGTGAAGCGGGCTCCGTTCCGCCCGAATAAACCTCCAGCGAGGCATCAAACGATTGCAGAAAGCCGTGTGCCATCTGGCTGCGGCAACTGTTTCCGGTGCAAAGAATCAAGATTCTCATTCTTGTGAGTGTTTTATTGGGTTACAGAATATAGTTGAACAGATAGCCCGACAGGATGATGAAGAACGCCACCGTACCGAAGAAGATACCGATGAGGCGCCAGGTCATTACCTTTTTAAGCAAAGTTGCTTCGGGCAGAGACAGGCCTACCACCCCCATCATAAAGGCGATGGCGGTGCCTACAGGGATTCCTTTCGCCACAAAGACTTCTATGACGGGAACGATTCCGGCTGCATTGGCATACATCGGTACGGCCAGAATGACCGAAAGCGGTACGGCCAGCCAGTTGTCTTTGGACAGATATTCCTGAAAGAAACCTTCGGGAACGAAGCCGTGCATAAAGGCTCCGATGCCGATTCCTATCAGAATATAGACCAATACGCCGCGCACAATCTGAGTGGCATCATGGACGATGGCGGGCAGACGCTTCAGAAAGGTGGTGTGTTCCTTTTCCCAGCTGTCGGCCTGGGCCGAAGAGTTGGCCTGAATCTGTTTCACCCAGTCGCTTAGATAGGGATGCAGCTTCATGCGTCCGAGCACAACGCCTCCGATAACTCCCATCAAGATGCCGCTCAGGACATAGATCAGGGTGATTTTCAGTCCGAACGAGCCCAGAAACATGGCCACGGCCACTTCATTGACCAGCGGCGAGGTAATCAGAAAGGCGAAAGTTACCCCCAGCGGAATGCCTCCTTTGACAAATCCGATAAAGAGCGGAATGGAAGAACAGGAGCAGAACGGGGTGATGGCACCGAATACGGAGGCCAGCAGATACTGAAGCCCATACATCTTGTGCGTCATCAGATAGTTGCGCAACCGTTCTATTGGGAAATAGGCATTGATGATGCCCATCAGAATGCTGATAAAAAACAGCAGAATGATGATTTTTATCGAATCATAGAAGAAAAAGTTCACGGCTGTGCCCCATGCTGTGGCCGGTGACAGTCCGAAAATGTCGTAAACCAGCCAGTCGGCAAAGTTCTGAATCATATTGTCACGGTTTAGATGCCGAGTAATTTCTTGACGTCACTTTCGCTCGGTACCTGACCTTTCAGGCACACCTCTCCATCAACAACCACAGCCGGAGTAACCATGATGTTGTAGTTCATGATCTCCATAATATCATCCACCTTGGTGAGCTTTACATCCAGATTGTTTTCACGAATTACTTTTTCAATAACCTGATAGGTTGTCTTGCATTTGCTGCAACCCGGTCCTAATACTTTGATTTCCATATTTTTGTTGTTTTAGAGTGTTGTTCGATTAAAAATAGAGCATATATGCGTAATAAATACCGGTAAGAATAAAGAGGATGCCTACCACGCGGTTGAGTACCTTCTGCAACACCTTTACTTTGCCGTAGAAGGTGCCGATGCGTGCGGCGCTGAAGGCCAGAATCCAGGCCACGATGATGACGGGGACAGCGGTGGCAATGGCAAAGACGGCCGGCAGCAGATGTCCTTCGCTGCTCGTTGCCGCCATGGGGATGAGCATGCCGAAAAAGAATACTCCGCTGGTGGGGCAGAAGGCCAGGGCAAACAGCACCCCGATCAGAAAGGCGCCCCAACCGCCGCGGCGGGCCAGTCCCTCGGCATTTCCATGAAACCCGAATTGTGGCAGATTCAGTCTGTGATCTACGAGCATGAAGGTTCCCACAAGCAGCAGAAGAGGGCTGAGAAACCATTCTCCCAGTTTGCCCACTGTGTTTTGTATGCCAAACATGCTGGAGCCTTCCTGCAAGGTGTGAATCAGCAGGCTGCCCAGCAAGGTGTAGCTCACGATGCGTCCCAATGTGTAGAGCAGACCGTTGCGGAAAATCCTGTTCCGGTTTTCAATGTCCTTGCCGATGAAGCCGATGGCCGCAATGTTGGTGGCCAGCGGACAGGGCGACAAGGCGGTGAGCAGTCCCAGCAGAAAGGCGGTGACCACCGGGATGGAACTGTTGTCGAGCAGAGTTTGCAGTTCGTCCATAGGCTTTTATTTTAGCAGATCCTTTACGGTCTGTACGAGTCCCTTTTTGAATCCTTCCGGATCTTTCCGGGCCTGTTTGAAAGCGTAGGGAGTGAGATTCTTGGCGCTTTCCTTGCCGTCTTTATGGCCCACGACAAAGAGCGACGACCAGGTCACCTGATATTTTTCCGCCAGTTTCTCATTGGCTTTTTGTGAGATGTCGATGGTCTTGAATACCACTTTGCCGCTTTTCACTTCTGCTGCCAGTTGGTTGCTGACGGCTGCGCGTGCGTTCTTTTCGATGGCCATACATGTGGCACAGCGCTGTTTTCCATGAAAATACAGTACCTCCACCTGCGGACTGGCACTGTTTTCTTGTTGTGTCGGGTTGTCGGCATTTGTTTTAGCCTGTGTGGGGGTGGCCAAAAGCGCGATGGCAGCAACCAACATGAATAGAATCTTTTTCATACTGATATTATATATTTGTTAGTTTGTGATTTTACGAACATCTGCGGCAAAAAAATACAGGCATTGCCTGTTGTTTTTATTTGTTGTTTGCAAAATTACAAACAATAGCTGATAAAATCAATTTTTCAAAACAGATTCTCTTGCTCTTCTTTAGGGTTTAACTTTCTTTAAACTTCGTTCTTTCCGGAATGCAGCAAGGTTGTTACAGCCGTTTCCGGATAGAGAAAATGATGCATGAGGGATTGGTTTTTCATGCCGGTGGAAAGGGAATAAAAAAATCATCGAAATGATTTTTAATTTTCATTTCGATGATTCTGCAATTTCATCAGGATGTTTTTCAAGGCTTCCTGCCCTGAAAAGCGTTAGGGGAGCGCGAGAAACAAAAAGCCCGCCTTGCAGGTGCAAAGCAGGCCGGAGCGGAAAAAATATTTCGCCGATATTATTTCTGCAGGCGCAGTGTGAATTTCTTGAAGTAAACCTGCAGTTCCTTGCCTGAAGCGTTGACCAGACGGATATAGCTCTGTCCGGCTGCACTGTTGATGGCTCCCGTAATCTCGGTATTGTCGGCAGCCTGATTCAGCGGTACGGCGGTCCAGTTCTGTCCGTCGGCACTGGTTTCCAGACGGAAGGAAGATGCGATATCTTTTGTTCCCAGATCCAGATACAACTGCTGCATGCGCACCGGCTGGTCGGAAGCGATTTGCAGACTGGCATTGGCTGGCCACTTGATGACCTCGTTCGACGGCGATACATTGACATCCTGATGGCGGGCGCGTACCGGCTGTATCTTCAGCTGAGGCACATCACTGGTCAGGGTATATGGGTTATATTCGGCCTTGGCATCCAGATTGGTGTTGTTCTTGGTGTTGTATTCCGTAATGGCCTTCGTGAACATTTCGTTCAGGCTAGGCAACAGCACAAGGCTGCCCACCTTGACACCCGGCTGATATGGATTCTGGTTTTCGGTCATATCCAGCTCATACATCTGGGCCTGCAGTGAGCGTGCCCGGTTGTAGTGTGTCATAAAGGCATCGTCTTTCTGCTGGATGGCCTTGATCATCAAGAGCACAGACTGTCCGTATTCACCCAGCAGCTTGCCCTGTTTCAGCCACGGACGGATTTCTTCGATCAGGTACGGATTTTCGGTATCTGCCAGCAGGATGTCGCAGGCAGTTTCCAGATTCTTGCATTCAGCCAGCACACTTTCCAGTGCTTTTTGCTCGCCCTGTTTCATGGCCTTCAGTGTCGGCTGCAGGTCGGTACTCTCGTCACGGCGGAATCCGTGTCCGTTAGGACCCAGGTCAGAGCTGTGAGAAGCGAAGAGCTCCAGATAAGAGCAGTTCTGCGGCAACAGGTCCTTGATGGCATTCTTCCAGGAACTGATGCTGTCATAAGACTCCATGTTCCAGGTATAGTCCGCAACACTATACAGCGAAATCTTGGAAGCCTCGGCACGCTCCATCGGGTTGGACACGAATCCGGACATGTCGTCCTTGATGTCTAGGGCGTTTCCGTAGGTCGGTCCCAGAAGCAGATGGTCGCGTACATAGTCGCTCACCGGGAAATTCCACCAGATATAGGCCTTGCGCTTGATGAGCGGATTGATCCAGTCCAGTGTCGGCTTGTCGATGCAGGCAATCACCCGGTCGCCGGTCCACATGATGTGGATGCTCGGGTTAAGTTTCTCGCCCAAGGTGGTCAGATAACCACCCTTTACATTCGACCAGCTTTTGTTGTATTCTGTGGGGCACATCACCAGCGGAGTAACATCATGTTTCTTCTGGATGAATTCGTTGTCGATGTAGTTCAGCAGTTCGGCCTGCTTGTTCGGATTGGTACCTTCGCCCCAGATGTCGTCAAAGAACACGGCAAAAGAGCGCACTCCGAGCTGATACATGGCTTCGAATTTCTGAATCAGCGCGTCGCGGTCTTCGTTGGTCCATTTGATGTCTTTTCCCGGATGGATGGCCCACACAAAGTCCACCTCGTTACGGGCGGCCTGCTCCACGAGTTCGTGTATCTGTGCCGCTTCCTTCTCCGGATAAGGCTTGCGCCAGTTTGGCGAAGAGTGATAAGGATCATCCTTCGGACCGTAAATATAGGTATTCATCTTGTTCTTTCCGTAGAACTCCAGCTGGCGCATGCGTGCTTCGTGGCTCCAGGGGGTGCCGTAGAAGCCTTCCACCACTCCGCGGAACTCAATGTCGGGATAATCTTCAATGGCGCAAATGCTCATTTGGCCCTGACGGATCATCTGCCCCAGGGTCTGCACGCCATAGAACGTACCGCGCTGGTCGGCACCGGCAATGACAATACGGTTTTTCTGGACTTCCAGATAGTATCCTTCCTTCTTCTGCGGAATTTTCTTGGCATACTTTTTTACAGCCTTGTCGCCTTTCTTGCCCACGATTACCTGGAACTTGCTTTTGCCTTCCTTGTTGGGCATAATCTGCTTCAGGGCTTCGAGCGCATGAGGACAACTGCCTTCCGTAACGACCAGATTATAGGATTCCGGAAGAGTAAGGGTTTCTGATGTTTCTGTCAGCTGGAACTCCTGTACTTTGGGTTGGAGCAGGTTGGTGTTGGTTTGTGCCTGCAGCGAGGCTCCGCCCAGCATCAGGCAGAACAACGGGAGAAAGTAATGTTTCATGAAATTTCAGTATTTGATTTTAATGATACAAACATACGTAAATTAGAGCATTTTTACAAATATGCCGACAAAAAAAGCCCATTCGGCGAAGAATGGGCTTTTATGTCTTGATGCGGAATTAAGCCAGACACTCCTGGATGAACTGCTTCATTTCCGGGGTATGCTCCTCAACACTCAGCAACAGCTGGAACTGGTTCTTGGTACGCACCAGGTTGTGTTCCGGATACTTAATCTTATAATAGGTGTCTCCGTTGATGTAGTCAGCCAGGAAGCGTACGCACTGCATGTATGGGAACAGAGCGGCAGCGTATGGCAGGTTCTCGATTTCGATAGGAGTCAGGAAGCTCTGTGCAGACTTCAGATAACCTTTGGTAAAGGCCTTGAAGATTTCCATGTTGAAGCTTACCTTGCTCAGATCTGCCTCGTCCTCTTCGGCTGTGTTGGCACCTGTACGCAGGAAGTCTCCGTAGTCAGAGAAGATAAAGTTAGGCATTACGGTATCCAGGTCGATAACACACAGTACCTGATCGTTCTCGTCGAACATCATGTTGTTTACCTTGGTATCGCAGTGACAGATACGCTTCGGCAGCTTGCCTTCGCGGCCCAGACGCTCGGCCTTGCACATCTCGTCGGCACGCTTCTCGATTTCGTCAATGTAGTACTGTACTTCGGCAACGCGGCCAACTTTGTCTTCCTTCACAGCGTCGCGCAACTGCTGCAGGCGGAATTCCATGTTGTGGAAGTCCTTGATGGTCTCGCCCAACTGTACTGGGATGTCAGCCAGCATAGCCTGGAAATTACCGAAGGCCTCACCGGCAGCGTATGAAGATTCCGGATTTACAGCCTGTTTGGTGATGGCGTTTGGAATGAACACCATGATGCGCCAGTAGCTTTCTCCGTTGAAATAAAAATATTTGCTTCCGTCAGCCAGAGGAACGAAAGTCAGCACCTTGCGGTCGATATCTGTTTCGCCTTTTTCCTCAAGCTTTTTGCGGATATGAGTAGTCACGGCCTGAATGTTGTCTGCCAGCATTTCCACATCCGGGAAAATCGCATTGTTGATGCGCTGCAATACATAGTTAGGCTGGTCCTCTTCACTGGTAGTTACCATAAAGGTATCGTTGATCAGTCCGGCACCTAAAGGTTTGATTTCGGCAACAGTGCCTTTAATGGCAAATTTTGATACAATTTCTTTCAATTCTGTTTGTTCCATAATTAGAGAGATTTATTTGTTTGTAGATTGTTACAAATATAATTCTTTTTTGTTGAATCACCTTTCTTATAATAATATTTTTTTAAGAAGTTTTCTAATTAGTGACAGAATAAGGTAAGAAAGCGGTTTGGACAACCGGGCAGAATCCCTGGAGAAATGAACTATTAAGAAACTTGTGCCGATTTGCTTGATAGTGAATAAAGATTAAAATTACTTGAAAATAGAAATGAATCTTAAATATTTTACTAGATTTGCTATTTAATCAAAGCAAAGAAAACTCTTAGAAAAAATTAAACAATCTAGAACTTATGAGAAAAATTTATTCCTTACTATGCCTGCTTTTTTTGTTTGTGACAGGTCTTAGTGAAATGCGAGCAGTCTCGCTGACCTTGGATCAGGTTTTAAAGGCTGATCAAATTGTTGCCGGGAAAAAAATAGTCCTGCGCGGACTGAAGAACGGTAACCCGTGGATTAACATTTTGGCCAATAATGAAATGACCGTGTCAAAGGCTTCCGTCTTTATCGTGGAAAGTGCCGAAGGAGGTTACTATCTGAAAAATGAAAGCACAGGCCTGTATCTGACTGCTTATCAGAGTGGTTCTTCAACAATCGGCTCCACCGAAAACAAGGCTTCGGCCGGTATTTTTGAGATTTCCAACCCTACATTCAATGATGAGGGGGATATGAACTGGCTGGAACCGACCAAAGACCATAGTCTGCTGACCCGCTTTACCAGCAAGGGTACGGATATGAAGATCAATACCCAGGGGGCCTCTGCCAAGGCTATATATGCAGTTGGTACCGGAGGATGGTCTATCATGTATGTGTATGATGTGACCAATGTGGATTGGGATGCCGTAGAGCCGGAACCGGAGAATCCATTGAAACCGGTTACGGACGGTGTGTTCTCTGAGAATAAGTATTATGCCATCAACAGAATGAATATGGACGGTGCCTTCATGGTCGAGAATAATACCGGAGAACTTTATACCACGACCTTCCAAAATACGGAACGTGTCTTCTGGAAACTGATTCCGACAGGCAAGGAGAATTGTTATTATGTGCAGAATGCAACTACCGGACGTTATGTTCAGAGCACCAAGCAGAATTTAAGTGCACAAATCCCTATGGGCAGCAATCCGGTAGAAATCCAGATCGGAAAGGATACCAAGAGCGGAGCGGCTACCAACGGTGCTTCTTTCTATTATTTCTGCAGTACAGACCAGACCAATATTCCGAGCGGTGCTTTGGGCTTGAACCTGAACGGAAGCAAGCCGGGAGCCAATGTTGTGGCTTGGTCTGCATCAAGCGGCAACCAGAACTCTTATTGGACTGTTTCTGAAACGGAATATACTTATGAGGCACAGATCGTTCCTTTGGTTGCAAGCTTTGATAAGGTCGCTTCTGCTGCCAAATATGCTTTGGTGGCTTCCGACGGACAGTGGATGGCCGCTGAAAATGGAACCGTCGTATTGACCGAAAGAGGTTCTGAGAATAAATATGCATGGGTATTTGTAGGTAAAAGCAACAAGACCGAAGGTATTTATCTGGTGAATATGACAGAACCGGCAAAAGCCTTGACACTGGATGCGGAAGGCAATTATACCTTCGCAGAGCCGGAAAACGCTACCCGTTGGTTTGTTGCCGAAAAGGAATTCAATGGTGTTCCCCGTCTGGTATTTGTTCCATTCGATCAGAAAGACGAGGCCGATGCACCTTATCTGACCGTGGGCGGTGCTTCTGATTTCGTTTTGGGCAATTATCGCAGCACATACAGCTTGATGGCTCAGGTTTATACTTTGCCTTGCGGTATTCTGGATAACGGATATCTCACAGCACTGAATATCACCGGTGAGCAGGTTCAGAAAGAACTGAATTATGCGGCAACAGCCAAACCGACCAACTACTATACACTTTATACTACAGAAAAAGCAACGGTAAGTGTCGGACAGAAGTTTAATTTGGCCGCCACCGTCGCACAGATGGATGAAAACGTAACCCTGTATGTTTATTTCGACTGGAATCGTGACGGCATGTTTGAAACCATGTATACTTATAATAGTGCCGATGTGGCAGAAGAGATTTCAGTGCCGGAGGATGCCGTGGTCGGTAAATCCAGAATGCGTGTCCGCATCACCAACAATGCTTTGGCTGATGCAGAAGATGATGCGGTAGGTTCTATTTATGACTTTATTGTCAATATCGCGGAACCACAGGCACAGCATACCATCACTGTGGCACCTAATGACCCGGAGCGTGGCGTGGCAGAAATTCGGATTGGAGAGGAATCCTTGCAATCTTATACCTGTGATTATGGTCAGGAACTGACTGTAGTAGCTACTCCGAACGACAAGCTGGAGTTCATCGCCTGGAAGGATAACAGAACCGTGGTTTCTACTGAAAAGGAATACAGCTTCACCGTGACCGAGAATGCTGATTTGGTGGCATGCTTCTCTCCGAACAGTACTATAGCCACAGACATTCAGAGCGCCGATGTAGACCAGAATAACTTTGTATATGAAATACAGCAGGGCGACCAGAACATTCAGGTGATTACTGATGCAGAAGTCAAGATGGTTTATATCTTTGCCGTAGACGGAACTCAGGTGCGTAAGGCAGCCGGAAAGAAGGTCTCTGTAGCCGGCCTGTCACAGGGTACTTATATCGTGAAGGTGGTTACCGCTGCAGGTGACGGAAGCAAGAAGGTTTCTTTGAAATAAAAACGGGGCATGGAAAAATTTTGACGGATGCCTCTCATTCCAAACTATAACATAAATTTTAGAACAGATTATTATGAAAAATAAAAATATGATCCTTTTCAGTTCCTTATGTATGCTGGCTGGTGCTGCATCGGCACAGACAAGCAATGAAAAGCCCAATATAATTTTTATCCTGTGCGATGATATGGGATATGGAGATTTGGGATGCTACGGACAGCAGTATATCAGCACTCCGAATCTGGACCGTATGGCTGCAGAAGGAATGCGTTTTACACAGGCTTATGCCGGTAGCCCGGTGAGTGCCCCTTCACGTGCTTCCTTGATGACGGGACAGCATACGGGACACACCAAAGTGCGTGGTAACAAAGAATACAGAATAGGAAACGTGCAGTATGGCCAGACTTCGGATCCGGCACAAACCGGTCAGGAACCCTATGATCCAGACCATATCATTCTGCCGGAGATCATGAAGGACCAGGGTTATACTACCGGTATGTTCGGAAAGTGGGCCGGCGGTTATGAAGGTTCCGAGTCAACTCCCGAAAAACGTGGCGTGGACGAGTACTACGGCTATATCTGCCAGTTCCAGGCACATTTGTATTATCCGAACTTTATGAACCGTCTGGTGCGTGATAAGGATGGTAATGCCAGCATTGTACGTGAGGAATTGACCGACAATACGAAATATCCGATGTATGGCAACGGTTATGAGAACCGTTCGCAGTATACTGCCGACCTGATTCATCAGGAAGCCTTGAAGTGGCTGGACAAACAGACAGACGACCAGCCTTTCTACGGACTGTTTACCTACACTCTGCCTCACGCAGAGCTTTATCAGCCTAACGATTCCATTTTGCAGGCCTATAACAACCGCTTCTGCAATGATAAGAACTTTGCAGGTTCTGAGGGTTCCCGATATAATCCTTCAGAGAATGTGCATGCACAGTTTGCAGCCATGATTACCCGTCTGGACGCTTATGTGGGAGAAATTCTGGCCAAGCTGAAGGAAAAGGGCATGGACGAAAATACGATTGTTATTTTCTCTTCAGACAACGGACCTCATGAAGAGGGTGGAGCCGATCCAACATTCTTCAACCGCGACGGTTTGCTGAAAGGAACAAAGCGCTCTTGTTTTGAAGGAGGTATCCGTATTCCGTTTATCGTGCGCTGGCCCGGAAAGATTCAGGCAGGCAGTGTGAACGACCATCAGTTGGCCTTCTATGATGTGATGCCTACCTTCTGCGACCTCATCGGAGTGGAAGATTACGTGAAGGAGTATACGAATCCGAAATATGCCGCAGCCGGAAAAGAAGATTATTTTGACGGTATTTCTTTCTTGCCTACTCTGCTCGGCAACGATGAGAAACAGGAACAGCATGATTTCCTTTACTGGGAATTCCATGAGACCAACCAGATGGCTGTGAGAAAAGGCAACTGGAAACTTCGTGTAAACGCCGGTAACTGTGAACTTTATGACCTGGCTAACGATCTGCATGAAGACAATAACGTGGCTGCAAAATACCCGGAAGTGGTGAAAGAACTCAAGGCAATCCTCTTCAAGGAGCATACAGACAGCCCGTTGTTCAAGGTGACACTTCCCGCTAAATAAAGTGGATGATTCCTTTGCGATTATCTTGTTTTTAAGTAATTTTGCAAGAAAGATTAAACAACCAAATAATTAATACAATATGACTCTTATTAAATCAATTTCCGGTATTCGTGGAACCATCGGCGGTCAGGCTGGTGATACTTTAAATCCATTGGATATTGTAAAGTTTACCTCTGCTTATGCAACCCTGATCCGTAAGACTACAAAAGTGAACAGCAACAAGATCGTAGTTGGTCGTGATGCGCGTCTTTCAGGTGAGATGGTAAAGAATGTAGTGTGTGGTACTCTGATGGGTATGGGCTTTGATGTGGTAAACATCGGCTTGGCCAGCACCCCGACTACTGAGCTCGCCGTAACCATGGAAGGTGCTTGCGGTGGTATCATCCTGACTGCTTCACACAATCCACGTCAGTGGAATGCCTTGAAGCTTCTGAATGAGAAGGGCGAATTCCTGAACAAGGAAGAAGGAAATGAAGTTTTGCGCATTGCCGAAGCCGAAGAGTTTGAATATGCCGATGTAGATCACTTGGGATCTTATCGTGAGGACAACTCTTACGACCAGAAGCATATTGACCTGGTAAAGAACCTGAAGCTGGTAGACGTTGAGGCAATCAAGAATGCTCACTTCAAGGTGGCTATTGATACCGTTAACTCAGTGGGTGGTATCATTTTGCCAAAACTGTTGGAGCAGCTGGGTGTAGAGAAGGTTACAGGCTTGTATACTGAGGCAACCGGTGACTTCCAGCACAACCCAGAACCTCTGGAGAAGAACCTGCAGGACATCAAGACCTTGATGCAGAAGGGCGAACACGATATTGCTTTCGTGGTTGACCCGGACGTTGACCGTTTGGCTTTGTTCTGCGAGGACGGAACTATGTATGGTGAGGAATATACCTTGGTAACTGTTGCCGATTATATTCTGCAGAATACTCCGGGTAACACCGTATCAAACCTGAGTTCAACCAGAGCTTTGCGTGATGTAACCCGCAAGTATGGTTGCGAGTACAACGCTTCTGCCGTAGGAGAGGTGAATGTAGTTACTTTGATGAAGGAAACCAATGCCGTAATCGGTGGTGAAGGTAATGGTGGAGTTATCTATCCGGAAGCTCACTATGGCCGTGACGCCTTGGTTGGTATCGCTTTGATTCTGACTTATCTGGCTAAGAAGGGCATGAAGACCAGCGAGCTGCGTGCTACTTATCCTCCTTACTTTATTGCAAAGAACCGCATCGACCTGACTCCTGATACTGATGTTGATGCTCTGTTGGCTAAGGTTAAGGAAATGTATAAGAACGAGGAAATCAACGACATTGACGGTGTGAAGATTGATTTCGCTGACAAGTGGGTACACTTGCGTAAGAGCAACACCGAGCCGATCATCCGTGTTTATTCTGAGGCTGCTACTATGGAAGCTGCAGATCAGATCGGTAAGGAAATCATGGACGTAGTTTACAAGTTTGCTAAATAATAAGCAAACCGATTTATACAACAACGGCTGATCAAAAGTCTTTGGCTTTCGTTCAGCCGTTCTTTTTTATGATAACCAATATCCCTATGACAAGAAAACTTTTTTCGATGGCCTTGCTGGGACTGCCTCTATGTCCCGCACTGGCGCAGCAGGAAGCTGCCCATAAGCCCTATAATATTGTGTATATCATGACGGATGATCATACAGCACAGATGATGAGCTGTTATGACCAGCGTTATGTGGAGACCCCGAATCTGGACCGCATTGCCAACGACGGAGTCAAGTTCGTCAATAGCTTTGTGGCCAATTCTCTTTCCGGACCGAGCCGTGCCTGTATGTTTACCGGAAAGCATAGCCATAAGAACGGTTTTACACACAATGAGAACGGAATTTTTGACGGAAGCCAGCAGACAATGCCTAAACTGCTGCAGAAAGCCGGCTATCAGACAGCCATTATCGGAAAGTGGCATCTGGTAAGTCTGCCAACCGGATTCGATTATTGGAATATTCTGCCGGAGCAGGGCGATTATTATAATCCGCGCTTTATTACGATGCAGAATGATACCGTGGTAGAGAAAGGCTATCTGACCAATATCATCACCGACAAGAGTATCGATTGGATGGAGAACCAGAGAGACAAGAGTAAACCGTTTATTCTGTTTATCCATCATAAGGCATGCCACCGGAACTGGCTGCCCGAAATGAAGTATCTGAATGAGTACGAAGACAAGACTTTCGCGCTTCCGGATAATTTCTACGACGATTATGCCGGCCGCAAGGCTGCTGCCGCTCAGGAAATGGAGATTGCGAACAACGACCACATGGATATTGTCTACGATACAAAGATTTACAAGCCGGGACAGAAAACGAGATTGTCTGCCAATTATGAGGCTATGATCAACCGCATGGACCCGCAGGACCGTGTCCGTTACGACAGCCTTTATAATGCCATCACTGCCGATTTTGAGAAAAAGAATCCTCAGGGCAAGGAACTGGCTGAATATAAGTACCAGCGTTATATGCGTGACTATGCCAAGGTACTGAAGTCGCTCGATGACAACGTGGGCCGTGTACTGGACTATCTTAAGGAATCCGGTTTGCTGGATAACACTCTGGTGGTCTATACTTCCGATCAGGGATTCTATATGGGTGAGCACGGATGGTTTGACAAGCGCTTTATGTATGAAGAGTCTTTCAGTACTCCGCTGGTGATGCGCTTGCCGGACGGACTGAATGCCCGTGGTGAAATCAAGGAGATGGTGCAGAATATTGATTATGCGCCTACATTCCTGGATTTGGCCGGTGCTCCGATTCCTGATGATATTCAGGGAGAGTCTCTGTTGCCGCTGCTGAAGGGTGAGCACCCGAAGAACTGGAGAAAGAATCTTTATTATCACTTTTATGAATATCCGGCCGAACACATGGTGAAGCGCCATTACGGTATCCGTACCGAGCGTTATAAACTGATTCATTTCTACAATGATATCGACGAATGGGAACTGTATGATCTGAAGAATGATCCGAAAGAAATGAACAATATTTACGGAAAGAAAGGTACGGAAAAGATTACGAAGGAACTGAAAAAGCAGCTTTGGGATTTGCAGATTCAGTATGACGATCCGATTCGCAACAAATATCCGCTGAATAAGTAAAGAATTCTTTCGGATGCCCTTGTTTAATTTATGTAAAAAAAACAAGTGTATACATTTAACTGTCAAATCATTTTGGTAACTTTGAAGTTCTAAAAAATATATAATATGCTTACTCAAATTATCAATGCAAAGATCCTTACTCCACAGGGATGGTTGAAGGATGGTTCTGTAATTATACGTGACAACAAGATTCTTGAGGTGACCAATTGCGACCTGGCCATTATCGGTGCCGAAGTGATTGACGCCAAGGGTATGTACGTAGTGCCGGGTGGTGTAGAAATGCACGTACACGGTGGTGGTGGCCGCGATTTCATGGAAGGTACCGAAGATGCGTTCCGCGAGGCTGTTGCTGCTCATGCAAAGCACGGTATGACTTCAATTTTCCCGACTCTGTCTTCTTCAACAGTGCCTATGATCGAGAAGGCTGTTGAAACCTGTAACAAGTTGATGGCTGAGAAAGACAGCCCTATCCTGGGTCTTCACCTGGAAGGTCACTACCTGAACATCAAGAAGGCCGGAGGTCAGCTTCCGGAGAACATTAAGGATCCGGATCCTAACGAGTATATTCCAATCGTAGAGAACTCTCCTTGTCTGGCACGTTGGGATGCCGCACCGGAACTTCCGGGAGCCATCCAGTTCGGTAAGTATTGTGCTGCCAAGGGTATTTTGCCTTCAATTGCACATACTCAGGCTGAGTTCAAGGATGTGAAGGCTGCTTATGAAGCCGGCTTTACACACGTGACTCACTTCTATAACGCCATGCCGGGCTTCCACAACAAGCGTGAGTACAAGTACGAGGGTACTGTAGAGAGCGTTTATCTGTTGGACGACATGACTGTAGAGTGTGTAGCCGACGGAATTCACGTTCCTCCAACCATCTTGCGTATGGTTTACAAGATCAAGGGTGTGGAGCGCATGGCTTTGATTACCGACGCTTTGGCTTGTGCTGCCAGCGACAGCGACAAGGCTTTCGACCCACGTGTCATCATCGAGGACGGTGTGTGCAAGCTTTCTGACCGTTCTGCGTTGGCTGGAAGTATCGCTACTACTGACCGCCTGATCCGCACGATGGTAGAGCAGGTAGAGGTTCCTTTGGAAGATGCTATCAGAATGGTTTCCGAGACTCCTTCCAAGATCATGAACGTGTACGACCGCAAGGGTTCTTTGGCCAAGGGCAAGGATGCTGATATCCTGATTCTGGATGAGGCTTTGAATATCCGTTGCATCTGGCAGATGGGTAAGATCATCGAGAATACTCTGTTCTAAGAGAATCTGAAATATGGGAGCTGTGCCTGACAAAAGGGCACAGCTCTTTTTTTATGCGCTTTCCGGGGTGCCGTCTTTCCACTATTCCATTTCTCCCGAACGCTGGTATTATTTATGAAAAAAACTTTTTTTATTTTAGGATACGCATAAGATTCGTTATCTTTGAGATATGTTAGAAATCTAAACCATAAACCCCTATGATGCGTAGTTACAGCTTCTTGAAAATGTTCCGGAAATATGTCACTTCGAGTGTGATGTTGGTTCTGGCTACTATTCTTGCATTGATTATTGCGAATTCCAGTCTGAGTCATACTTATACCAGCTTTTGGAATCTTCCGATGTCATTATCTATCGGAAACTTCAATCTTTTCAGTCACGGAGGAACCACACTCACGGTTATGGAGTTTATCAACGACTTTCTGATGGTGGTGTTCTTCTTTTCTGTAGGTCTGGAAATCAAGCGCGAGATTCTGGTGGGAGAGCTTTCTTCGGTGAAAAAGGCGCTTTTGCCCGTGATAGGAGCTATAGGCGGTATGCTTGTGCCGGTGCTGGTGTTCTGGCTGGTCAGTCCCGATGATCCGACGATGCTGCGTGGAGCAGCCATTCCGATGGCCACGGATATTGCTTTTTCTTTGGGTGTTCTTTCAACTTTCGGAAATCGGGTACCTCTGTCGCTGAAAGTATTTCTGGCGGCTCTGGCTGTAGCCGATGACTTAGGGGGCATTCTGATTATTGCCTTGTTCTATACCACGGAGATACATCTGAATTTTCTGCTTTATGCTCTGATTCTTATTGCCATTCTGATTTTCGGTAATATGAAAGGGGTACGGTCCAAGTTCTTCTATATCTTTGTCGGCGTTTTCGTCTGGTATTGTTTTCTGAATTCGGGAATACATGCTACGATAGCCGGTGTTATTGTGGCCTTCTGCATTCCGGCCACCTTGAAGCGTACTCCTACTTTCTTTATCGAACGCATCCGTAGGAGAATCAACCAGTTTCCGGTGAACAATATTGAGAAAGGCTGCAAGGCACCGATATTGACCGACGATCAGATCGGTATCCTGAAAAGCATAGAGAATGCCTCAGACCATATTATCAGCCCCCTGCAGGATATGGAAGACTCCCTGCATACTCCGATTAACTACATTGTGATTCCGGTGTTTGCCTTTGCCAATGCCGGTATTGTGCTGGAGGGTATGTCTTTGGCCAATCTGTTCTCCGGAGTGGGACTGGCCGTGTTTCTGGGTTTGGTTATCGGTAAGTTTATCGGTGTGTTCTCCTTCTCCTGGATGGCTATCAAACTGGGACTTGTGAAAAAGCCTTCGGGCGCCGACCTCAAATCCTTTGCCAGTGTCTGCGCATTGAGTGGAATCGGTTTTACGGTAGCCATGTTTATTGCCGATTTGTCATACGACAGCACGATGCCACAAACGGCCATATTGCTCAGTGATGCCAAGATTGGAATTTTGTGCGGTTCGCTGCTGTCCGGTATTATCAGCTGGCTGCTGTTGAATCACAACCTGCCACGCCCTGTATCTGACCCCAAACAATCTTAAAACATAAAAGCGATTTATATTATTAATTACATGAGAACATGAAAAAAGTTACCCTTTTTGCTGCTGCCCTGGCAGTCCTTTCCACAGGAAATATATGGGCACAGGAGTCCGTGAATCTCACTCCATTACCAAAAGAGATTCAGATGGGACAAGGAACATTGACCTTGCCGCAGAAATTCAGCATCAATATTAACGGTCTGGCCGACTCTGTTAAAGTAGAGGCCGAGAAGTTTGTAGAATGTTATACGAAGGTATCCGGTGCTGATGTCACTATCGTGGATCAGGGCGATGCTTCTTCTATAATTAACCTGAACCTGAATACGGGAGCCAATAATCTGGGTCCGGAGGCTTACAAGTTGAAGATCACCGAGCAGAACATTGCCATCGAGGCAGAAACAACCCGCGGCTTTTACTATGCTTTCCAGAGCTTGAAGAAACTGTTGCCTCCTTGTGTCATGGCCGGAGTGAAAGACCCGAATGTCACTACTTTCATTTTGCCGGTGGTGGACATTAATGACGCACCGAAGTTCCAGTACCGTGGATATATGCTCGATGTATGCCGTCATTTCTTCACGGTGGATGAAATCAAGCGCATATTGGACGTGATGTCTTATTACAAGATGAACAAATTCCACTGGCATCTGACCGAAGACCAGGGATGGCGCGTTGAGATCAAGAAATATCCGAAACTGACCAGTGTAGGAGGAGTGCGCGAGTTCTCTTGGAACACGGAATATATACCGGGCGGCCAGCGTTACCGCACCTATGAGCCCTACGGTCCTTACTTCTACACTCAGGAAGAGATTAAGGATGTGGTAAAATATGCTCAGGAGCGTCATATCGACATCATTCCAGAAGTGGATATGCCGGGACACTTTGCCGCTGCGATGACTGCTTATCCCGAATATAGCTGTAATCCTCAGGGTTCACATTACGTTTGGTGCGATGGTGGTATTTCTTCCGACGTGCTGAATGTGGCTAATCCCGAAGGCGTTCAGTTTGCCAAGGACATTATGACCGAGCTGATGGCGTTGTTCCCCTATCCTTGTTTCCACATCGGTGGAGACGAATGCCCCACTTCTGCCTGGGAAAGCAACAAGCAGTGCCAGGAGATGATGAAGGAATATGGTTATACCAACTATCGTCAGTTGCAAAGTCATTTCATTCATGAATTGGCCGATCACGCTGCTGCTCATGGCAAGAAACTGTATGTTTGGAACGAGGCTATTACCGCAGGAGGAGCCGATGTAGAAATGATTAAAAAAGCCGGTGCTACCGTGATGTGCTGGACCGGTGCCGATGCTGCGGCGAAGAAAGCAGCTGAGTTGGGCTTGAACAATGTGCTGACTCCTCAGCCTACCTTATACATTAACCGTAAGGCAGGAACCGACCCGAGTGAACCGCATGCTGTGGGAGGCGGTAACGATGCCACCTTGCAGCAAGTATATGGCTACAATCCAAGCAATGGAGTGGCTGCCAATTTGCAGAAATACTACACCGGTGTGCAGGGAACATTCTGGACCGAGCATGTTTCCGAGGCCGGTCATGTGGAATATCTTACTTTCCCGCGTCTGATGGCTATCGCCGAAACCGGATGGTCACCAACCGAGAAGAAGAACTTTAATGACTTCTGCAACCGTATGAAGCAGGATACCGTACTGCTGAACTATAATAACTATCAGTATGCCCCTTACTATATTAAGGACATGAACAGTTCTGAGGTGGTTCTGCCGGTTTCTTCTACATTGGAAAAGAAGGTGTGGTATCGCCTGGTGACTATGGCCAGCGATCAGCGCGATAATATGTGTGTGGAACTGCTGCGCGAAGGTGCTTCACAGATTTCTCAGTATGGTGACAAGGGAGCACAGGCCGGACGCCTTTGGAGTGGTGCCATGGTGGCTGAAGGAAACGAAGCCTACGATTATCAGTGGTGGGCTTTGGTAGAGGACCCGCAGAACAAAGGTAAATATGCTTTGGTCTGCAAGGCATTCCCGAACGGTTCCGTGAACTCTACGGCTACAGCTAACAGCAATACCGGCCGTTGGAGCTATGATCAGGAAGCCATGCACTATAACTTTAAGATCGTGACCGGGTCTTACTACGGACAGAACGGCGACAATTACTATTATGCCATCCAGAGTGATCAGCATACCAATAATTACTTCAATATGGGTGCCGGCGGTCAGGGTTATGCTATCAATCTTTATGCCGATCCAAAAGATGGTAATGGCGGTCTTTGGGAATTCCAGCCTTTGGACCGAAGCCAGACAATCAGTCTGGAGGGACTGATCGGCGAAGCTAAGTCACTTCTGGCAAATGCTGTATGTTATGAAACCGGAAATCCGCAAATCGGTAAATACGATCAGGCCAAAGCAGATGAACTGAAAGCGGTAATCGAGAAGGAAGATGTTACTGCCGAGGAAATCCAGACAGCCATACAGACAATGGAGGCTACTTTGGGTGTGCCGCAGGATGGTGACCAGATTCGTATTACCAATGCTGTGGAAGGAAGCTACAAAGGCTTGTCAATCTCAGAACAGGAAGGTCTGCTCAAGACTTCCGATTCAAAATGGTGTTCCGACATCTGGGTTGTGGAGAACAGTGCCGAGAATAGCTTTGCCTTGAAGAATCTGGTTTCCGGCAAGTATATCAACGGTAATGCTAACCCGCTGACACTGGGAACAGCGCCGACAGCCTATAAATACAGCTTCAACCCGTCTTATCAGGACTTTACGCTGGCTACTGCCGAGAATAAGGCTTTGTTCCCGGTATCTGCCAATTACTCAACTAATCCTGGATGTATTTATGTAGATGGTGTACGTCCGCAGGGAGCAGCTTGGAAGATGGATAAGGTATGGCAGGTGAAATATGAATGTGTGGATGCCGACGGTAACACACTGGGCACTTATGTTGAGGCTGTGGCCGATGGTGCAAACGTAACCTGCAAGGCTCCGGAGATTCCGAATTTTGAGGTTGTAAGCTATGGCGATGCTCAGACAGAAGCTCCTGTTGTGGAGAATATCAGCCAGAACCAGACCGTGAAGGTAGTTTATAAGAGAATAGCCTATGCCTTGTCTTTTGAGTATCGCGATGAAAATGGCAATTTGCTGGATATTCAGAAGGATACCGTCAAGACCGGGGAGAGCATCGAGATAGTATATCCGGAACTTCCTTATTATACCTTTAAGGAGGCTGCAATTCCTGCCGGAAGCTATACTCCGAGCCAGGATGAAATCATCACGGCTACTTATGGCACAGAGGCTTTGTACTGTGGATTCAAGGCTGTAGGTGAAGCGGTTACCAAACTGGAGGCCGGCAAACAATATCTGTTCTTCGATGCTACATCAGCCGAAGACCGCAAAGGCTTTATCAATGTGGCAGCCAACGGTCAGGTGCTGACAACCAAAGCCACAGAGGGTGCTCCTGCTTATATCTGGACTTTGACAGCCGGTGCTTCAGAGAACCAGTTTAAGGTGATGAGCTACAACGAGAAGTATATTCCTGCTTTGCCAAACGGTAGTGCCGTAACTGTGGGCAATAATGGCGATACCTTTACTTTCACTTTGAATGCAGATAACGTGACCTGGACGATTCAGGGTACAAACGGAAAATACTGGAATGGTAATGCCGGAAGCATGACCGGATGGTCAGGTGCTCATCCTTATAAGGCTTATTCTTTTGTAGCTGTTCCATATTTCGAAGTGAAGTGCAACTATGTGGATGATAACGGCAATGCGATTACTGCCGTACCTGCTACAACAACGATTATCAAGGCTGGTGATGCTTATACATTGAATGCTCCGGAACTGGATGGTTATGAGGCACCGACTGTAAATGTATCGGCCGAACAGCTTGCTGTCGTTGGTGAGAATCTGGATATTCAGGTGGTTTATAAGAAACTCAGCACCGGTATCGGTCAGATAGAGGTTACCGGCAAGGGTGACGGAAAACTCTACGACTTGAACGGACGTGAGTATAAGAAAGTTACCGTACGTGGTATCTACATTGAAAACGGTCAGAAGGTAATTAAAAAATAACTTTGTGATTGTTGGATTGAAATAATGAGGAGTTAAGCCTCCTTATAAACAAAAAGAATCATATCAGAACTCTGTGAATGAGAGTGATGATATGATTCTTTTTTATTGCCTGTTTCAGCATTTCTTTCTCGGACTAAAGTTCCTGTTCCAGTCCGCCGTCTTTGATCCATTGCATGACATTGGCCGGTGGTCTTTCATTCTTGAGCTCTTCTTTCATAAAGTCCATGTATGGAGCCACATGCTTGAAGAACTGATGGTATCCGGCGCACAGATAGTTCTGTCCGCTTTCTCCATCTTTGGAAAGGGCGAACCTGTTTTTCGGGCATTCGCCGTGGCAGGCAAACAGAAACTCGCAGTTCTTGCATTGTTGGGTCAGGGCAGATTTCTTGGCCTCGCCGAACTTGAGCTGTTTCTCGCTGAACATCATTTCAATCAGATTCTTCTGATAAATGTTTCCCAGTTTGTATTCCGGAAACACAAAGTGGTCGCAACTGTAAACATCACCGTTGAATTCCATGATTCCGGCGTGTCCGCAGGTCTCAGCCATGCTGCACAGTCCCGGGAGCACACCGACCCAGTTGGCCAGAGTGGCATCGAAAATCTGAATATAGTAGTCTCCCACATCATGACGCACCCATTCGTCGAAAATCGTGCACAGAAAGTTGCCCCATTGTTCGGGAGTAACGGAAAAGTCTGCCAGTTTGGCTTCCGCCCCTTCGGTCGGAGTGGCCAGGATACGGCCGTCGGGATGCTTGAAAATACGCTCTACAACGGGTGTGAACTGAATGTAGTGGCAGCCGATTTCCTTGAAGAAATGATAAAAGTCGAGCGGATAGTCGGCATTGTAGTCGTTGACTACGGCCATGGCATTCCATTCCACCTGATATTTGTTCAGCAGCTTGATGCCATTCATGACCTGTACGAACGAAGGTTTTCCTCTTTTTGATTTTCGGTATTCGTCATGAAACTCCTGAGGACCGTCGATAGAGACTCCGACCAGCCAGTTTTCGTCATGGAAGAAACGGCACCATTCTTCGGTGATCAGAGTTCCGTTGGACTGGATGGAGTTGGCGATTCTTCGTCCCCGTCCATACATTTTCTGGAACTTTACCGCCTTCTTATAGAAGTCAAGCGGACGCATCATGGTTTCTCCGCCATGCCATGTGAAGCATATTTCGGGAGTGGTCTGGCTGTTGATGTACTCTTTGATAAATCTTTCCAGCAACTCGTCGCTCATGATCTGTTTGGGAGTATGCTGGTAGAGTTTTGACTTTTCAGTATAGTAACAGTAATCGCAGGCCAGATTGCAGAGAGAACCGGCCGGCTTGGTCATGATATAGAGCGGTTTGCTAAGGGTATAGGTAGCTTTTTCCATAAATGGCATTTAAAATAGACATCCTGAATACAGGACTGGCTTTTGGAGCTGTCTGCCTGTATTCAGGATGCGTTTTCGTTATGATCAGATATAATCTGGGGCGAAGCGATTAAAGAGCATCTTTCTCGATGTCTTTGAAGTATTTGTAAGTGCCCACTTTCAATTCGTCGGTTGCAGCTTCATCACAAACGATGATACCGTGCTGGTGCAACTGCAGAGCGCTGATGGTCCACATCTGAGTGATGCCGCCTTCTACTGCATGATACAGAGCCTTAGCCTTGTTGTGGCCGTTGCACAGAATCAGAACTTCCTTGGCAGCCATTACAGTACCTACACCTACAGTCAAAGCGTGCAAAGGTACATTGTTCGGATCGCCACCGAAGAAGCGTGAGTTGGCAATACGTGTATCAGTAGTCAGAGTCTTAACACGAGTGCGTGAAGTCAGAGAAGAACCAGGCTCGTTGAATGCGATGTGTCCGTCAGGACCGATTCCACCGATGAACAAATCAATGCCACCAGCCTCTTCGATCATCTTCTCGTAGTTGGCACATTCTGCTTCCAGATCTTCTGCGTTACCGTTCAGGATATGGATGTTTTCTTTTGGGCAATCGATGTGGTTGAACAGGTTGTTGGCCATGAAAGAATGATAGCTTTCCGGGTGAGATTCCGGTAGTCCTACGTACTCGTCCATGTTGAAGGTAACCACATTCTTGAAGCTTACTTTACCTGCTTTGCAAGCCTCTACCAATGCCTTGTACATGCCGATTGGAGATGAACCGGTAGGCAATCCCAGAACGAATGGCTTTTCCGGAGTTGGGTTTGCAGCGTTGATTTTATTAATGACGTAATTGGCAGCCCATTGTGACAGCTGATCATAGTTTGGCTCAATAATAACTCTCATAACTTTGTCTTTTAATAATTAATGTACATTACTGTTACAAAGGTAGTAATTGTAAAAGATATAATGAAATTTTTTCGTTGAATTTATTCAGCCAGTTTGTTTTTCTTTAATCAGTATTCTCTTTAAAACTTTAACATAAGAAAATTGGAGATTTTTGGCTTTTTCTTTTAATTTGCATTGTTATACTGAATACAATAATGAACGGAATCATGATTTCAGGGAAAAAATTTAGTCTCAAAAAAATTAGCTTGTTTGGGTCTTTGTTGTTATCAGTGGGAATGCAGGCCCAACAGAATTCCAAGCCCAATATAATTTTTATTCTATGTGATGATATGGGTTACGGAGATCTGGCTTGTTACGGTCAGAAATATATAAAGACTCCGAATCTGGACAAGATGGCTTCGGAGGGTATGTTATTTACACAGGCTTATGCCGGCAGTCCCGTCAGTGCACCTTCCCGTGCCAGCTTGATGACCGGACAACATACCGGACATACTGAAGTACGCGGAAACAAGGAATATTGGTCCGGACAGGTTCAATACGGAAGGAATACCGATTATGCCGTTGCCGGACAGCATCCTTATGATCCGGATCATGTGATTCTTCCTGAAATCATGAAAGATTTAGGATATACTACCGGAATGTTCGGCAAGTGGGCCGGAGGATATGAAGGCTCTGTCTCTACGCCGGATAAGCGTGGAGTAGATGAGTATTACGGTTTTATCTGCCAGTTCCAGGCTCATTTGTATTATCCGAACTTCTTGAACCGTTACAGTAAGGCTTTGGGTGATACCGGAGTGGTACGTGTTGTGATGGATGAAAATATCAAATATCCGATGTTGGGTTCTGAATATGGTCGTCGTCCTCAATATTCGGCACGTATGATTCATGAGAAGGCGATGGAGTGGTTGGATAAGCAGACTGCCGATCAGCCGTTCTACGGATTCTTTACCTATACCTTGCCGCATGCAGAACTGGTTCAGCCGGGAGATTCTATTCTGGACTATTATCTGGAGCAGTTCAAGAACGACAAGAATTTCAAGGGTGCTGACGGTTCCCGATATAATGCAGTGGCCAATGTGCACGCTCAGTTTGCAGCCATGATAACCCGCTTGGACAGTTATGTAGGCGAGATTATGCAGAAACTGGAAGAAAAAGGACTCGCTGAGAATACTTTGGTGATCTTCTCTTCGGATAACGGTCCTCATGAGGAAGGTGGAGCCGATCCGTCATTCTTTGGACGGGATGGTAAACTGCGCGGTTTGAAGCGCTCTTGTCACGAAGGAGGTATCCGAGTACCTTTCATCGCCAAATGGCCGGGTAAGATTCCGGCAGGAGCCGTAAATGATCATCAGATCGCTTTCTATGACATCATGCCAACCTTCTGTGATTTGGCCGGAGAGAAGAACTACAAGAAAAAATACACAAACAAAGATAAGGCACAGGACTATTTTGACGGAATTTCCTTCGCTCCAACTTTATTGGGCAAGGACAAGAAACAAAAGAAACACCCTTATTTGTATTGGGAGTTTAACGAGACACAGCAGATTGCCGTACGTAAGGGAGACTGGAAACTGATTGTAAAATCAGGTAAGAGTGAACTTTACGATTTGGCCACAGATGTCCATGAAGATCATAATGTGGCTGACCAGCATCCTGAGATTGTTGCCGAGCTGAAAGAAATTGTGCGCAAGGAACATGTAGACAGTCCGATATTCCCGATAAAATTACCCGAATAAATATTATTAACTTAATTACCTATATTTATAATGAAAAAAACTACTTTATTTTCCTTGGCACTGGCCGCTGGACTAGCCCTTAGTCCTTCTTTGGCTGGAGCACAGACCAAGGTGACGCTGACCACAGCAAAGACAGCCGGAGCGGCATTTAGTTTTACAACTAATCCGGGTACTGTTACTGTTGATTGGGGAGATGGAACACCTGTTAGTATTACCAGTACAGGAGAACCGATACAAGGAGATCTGAAAGGTCAGACAATAACTGTATCTGCAGATAATCTTTGGTTCCTTGACTGTAGCTCTAATGAGTTGACCGCGATCAATGTTGCTGACGGTTCTTCTCTGAGCACTTTCTTCTGCTCAGATAACAAACTGACTACACTGGATTTGAATTCTATGCGTAATCTGGTGAACTTGGATTGTTCTGGTAATGAAGTAAGTTACTTGGGCTTGACTTTGATGAAGAGTCTGGAGACACTGAACTGTGCCAATAATCAATTGACCAGTTTGTCTTTGAGCGGTCCGTCAAATCTGAAGACTTTGATTTGTTCTGGTAACAAATTGTCTTCATTGACCTTGTCTACCGTTTCGGCTCTGGAAACTTTGTGGTGTCAGGACAACACCCTGAAGACACTGAATTTGAGCTCAAACAGAAACTTGAAGTCTGTAGTTTGTGACGACAATGAAATCTCTACCTTGAATATGTCAAACTGCACCGGTTTGGTGGACTTCTGGTGTGACAACAACAAACTGACTTCATTGAGCATGCAGAATAATGCAAATCTGCAGACTCTTTCTTGCTCAAACAATGAATTGACTACATTGACTATTCCGGCTGCAAACTCAAGCAATAAGTCTTTGGCTTTCTATTGCGACGGCAACAACCTGACCTTCGCTTCAATGCACTCTTTGGATAATATGGTAAATTCGGCGAATATGCTTTATTCTCCACAAGGTGCTTTCGCATTGCCTAAGACGCAGATCAAGGTGAACGAGCAGTTTACTCTGGATGGTCTGGATACAGATGCGGATGGCAATGCCACTTCACCTTCATATGTATGGAAGAACGGAGAGGAAGAACTTGTGAAAGGTTCTAATGCAGATTACACTGCACGAAGCAATATGTTTACATTCAAGAAGCCTTTCCAGGCTATTCATTGTGAAGTAACTTCACCTGAATTTCCGGGTTTGGTTTTGAGCAGTGAGAATTTGGCCGTATCTGATGGAACCGGTATCCAGGATATCATGGATGCCTATGGTTTCTCTTATGTTACAAACAATGGTACTATAACCATGAAATCCGGAAAGCCTTATCGTGTATCTATTTATACAGTGGACGGTAAGCAGGTATGGACCGGAATTGTAACAAACGAGGAGCAGGTTTCTTTAGGACACGGCATCTTCTTGGTTAACGGAGTTAAGATTTCTCTGTAATGTTCTCAAAATGAATTTTAAAGCGAATAAATGATGAATAAAAATATATTGTTTGCAGGAGTTTTGGCACTCCTTTCCACTTCAACAGCCTTGGCACAGAGTGCAACCGATAAGAATATAGTGTTGCTGGGTGCGCAGAAAATGTCCGTAGGCTATACGGATACAACATTCTTTGTTCCGGTTCTGACCAATCAGGAACTTGAAGTCAAGTCTTCTTCTGACTGGGTGACTCCAACCATTGAAAACAAACGTCTGAAAATAAAGGTTGCAACGAATAATGTTGCCATGGACAGAAATGCTACCATCACGATCTCTTCAAAGGACGGTGCTATGGCCCGTACATTCAAGGTAGATCAGGATCGTGAGGGATATGCTGCATTTGTTCCTACAGATGAGAAGGTTAAGGTCGCTTCTGCTACAGCTAGTGACAGTCAGTCTGGTGAAGGTATTGAGCGCACTTATGACGGCGATGTGTCTACTTTGTGGCACTCTCCTTATAATAACAACCAGGGAGGAGGTTTTCCTTTTACCCTGACTTATAATTTCAAGAATGTAGATCATATTGACTATCTTCGTTATGTACCTCGTACTTCTGGTGGTAGCAATGGAAACTTCAACGAAGTGGAGATTTACGTAAAATGTGCCGGTGATACAGATTACAAACAGGTCTACAAGGGAAGTTGGGGCGGCAAGTCTTCTTCAAGAGATGTTTCTTTTGAGACTCCATTAAAGAATCCGGAATCAATTCAGTTCAAGATCTTATCTGGATCCGGAAACTTTGCTTCATGTGCTGAGATGGAGTTCTATCAGAAGAAAGCCGATGATCCGAACACTGCCATTTTTGCCAGCGATTTGTGTGATGCTTTGAAAGAAGGAGTTACTCAAGATGAGATTAATGCATTGACCAATCCTTTCTGCAAGTTTGTAGCTCAGCAGTTGTATGACAATAAAGCCGAGTTTACCAAAGACAGAATTCAGGAGTATACTTGCCGTTTGTCTCCAGAAGCTCAGTCTGATTTGTTGAAAGCTCCGGGTAAGTATTATGATCATCTTCAGGGAGTAACCGGTATCAACATTAACAAAGGTACTCATGCAATCGCTGTTTCCGGATTGCCGGACGGTGAGTCACTGACCCTGAAAGTGGTTGCTTGGTTCCCGCAGGAGTTAAATGCTGAAGGTAATGGAGGAGGCCCGGTAGAGTATTCATAT
Source organism: Bacteroides sp. OF04-15BH (assembly GCF_003477995.1). Classification (GTDB taxonomy): domain Bacteria; phylum Bacteroidota; class Bacteroidia; order Bacteroidales; family Bacteroidaceae; genus Paraprevotella. Next base: position 6,561 of record NZ_QUEM01000008.1, on the reverse strand, counting down.
ACTTTGCATAATGGTCTTAACTCTATTGAGTACAAGTCTGACTACGATGGACTGGCTTATATCGCTTATTACTCAGATACATATCCGGTAGATCATGCAAAATATCCGAATGTAAAGGTACACTTTATCAATGGAAATGTGAACGGTTATCTGACTCCAGACAAGACGAACGAGGAACTGGATGTAATTCTGAAGAATGCCAAGAACCGTTGTATCGACTTGGTGGGTAGTAAGGTTCACTCTGTATGGCAGGCCTCAGGTATGAGAAACTACTGTAAGGCTCTGGACGGAACTTCCAAGGGCTATGTTCAGTTTATGAATGTATTGGATACATTGGTAGACTGGGAGCACCACTTGCTGGGATTGAAGAAGTACAATCGTGTTCCGGACAACCGTACAATGGCTTATGTGAACTATACCTACTACATGTTCCAGGGTTATTACGGAGTATCTTTCAAATATGATTGTGAATCACGTGTTTTGAATTGTAAGACAATCATGAAGAATGATGGTGATGCTATTTGGGGCTTGAGCCACGAGTGGGGACACCAGCATCAGATGCAGCCTTATTTCTGTTGGGCAGGTCTGGGCGAAAGTTCTAATAACATGAACTCTTGTGAGAACGTTTTGCGTATGGGATATCACGATGACTGGCATGCCGGACGAATCAAGGGTGCATGGGAGAGTGCTTATAACTCATTCTTTGTAAATGTGAATGATACGGCAACTTCTGAACCACGCTTGCGTGCCTATAACAACATCAGCCGCTTCAGCTGGAGTTCTGCTGTTCAGGATGAGATCAGAGCACAGTATGCAAAATATTACAAGAATGGACGTTGGGAAATCCCTGCTATTGCAGAAGATGCCGAACACGGATTATCTACTCACGAAGTTTATGTAGAAGCCAATACAGCACCATTCTACATGTTGCATAACTACTTCAGCTATGTATCAGAAGATAAGTCAAAGGTTGACTATCAGCTGGATTTGTATGAGTCTTTGCGTCAGAATGACAATGAGAACGGTTCTGCAATCGAGACTTATGCCGATGGAAGCAAGAAGACAAAAGTTGATAAGTATGAACTGATTGCCAGTGCACAGAATGGTGTGAAAGGCAAATTGGATAAGCTGAAAGAACTCTATCCGAACACTTGCTGGTTGAAGTACATCAATGCAAACTCTAACTGCTGGCAGAACAGTGTGCCGTTTATCTTCAACTATATCCGCAAGGCTTCGTTGATCAGCGGTTACAACCTGTTCGACTATTTCGACAAGTTCGGATTCATGCGTACCATCATCATGTCTATCGATGACTATGGATTGAAGGATTACGCTATGATGGAGGATATGAAGGCTGAGTTCAAGGAAGATATGAAGGCTCTTGGCCTGAAGGAAGTTTCTGCCGACATGATGGAGAAGATGGCTCACTCTCCACTGCCAGTTTATGAGACTCCGAATATTCCAAATGAACCTGTGAAGAAGTAAAAATGATTATCACCTGATTTAGAGAAACGGTACAAGGTTTTTCCTTGTATCGTTTCTTTTTATGCCATTAAAATATAATACAATGAAATCATTCTTTTTATTAGTCGCTTTGGCGTGTGCTTCGACTGTTTTTGCCGACAATGAAATTCATGTTCGTGGAAAGGTTCAGTTTACCGATCCCGGATTTAAGATTGTGGCTTGTCGTTACGAAGGCTTTCAGAGAGATACTCTGGCAACCTGTGAGGTGCGTCCGGACCAGACTTACGAGATGAAGATTCCGGTGGATCGTCCGAGTGTAGTGACTCTGAACTGTGCCAACTGGCAGTCTGTAAATGTGTGGATGGAAGATGAGAACCTCGATGTGGATTTTCGCGGGAAGGACACGGCACGGATCAAAATCAAGAATCCGCCTTTTGTCTATATTAAGGGAGGAAAAAACAATGAGCTGATGAATTGGATCAACTTTGAGAGTTATCGTAACTATCAGCAGATGATAGCTGTGTCGCAGGCTGCCTATCGTGCCCAGTTCACTTCCGAAGATGAGCGTCAGTCCTTGTCCATGAAACTTTATGATCATGGAAACGAGAACTATGTAGAGCACCTCCGTTATCTGGTGAAGCATTATGCAGACCGTACTGCGGTGATGGCTGCCATACGGGGCTTGAATTTCGAAGAAGATTCTGTTTTGATTAAGCAGGCCTTGAATACGCTGAAAAAGGCCAATAGCGGAGCTACTGCACTTGCAGAAGCTTATATGAAGGAAAAAAGCGAAGCCTTGGCCCGTAAAAAACGGATGGAGCCGGGGAGCGTGCTGCCGGCTTTCGACTGTTTTTCAGAGGATGGAACGCCGGTACGGATTTCTGATTTCAAGGGTAAGGCTGTGGTGCTGGATTTCTGGGCCAGTTGGTGCGGTCCTTGCCGTCAGGAGATTCCGAATCTGAAAGCGGTATATGAAGAGTTTAAAGACAAAGGAGTGGCTTTCCTGAGTGTGTCTATCGACGGAAAGAAGGCAGACTGGACCAAGGCCCTTCAAGATGAACAGATGCCGTGGACCCAGGCTTGGGTGAAGGATTCCGGTAAGGCAGTAATGAATACCATGCAGTTCAGCGGCATTCCTTTTATTCTGGTTCTGGATCAGGAAGGACGGATTTACCGGAAAAATGTTCGCGGAAAGCAGATAAAGGATACCTTAAAGGAGGTGCTTGAAGGAAAGCCTGTTCAAAAACCGGCCAAATCGACCGTATCGGTAAGTATGGGCGCCATGATGTGACCCCTTGCCGTAGCTCTGTACGTAAAAAAAACTCGAGCATGATAAACAATTACCGTGCCCGAGTTTTTTTATTATCATGCTGATGATAATTTTCGTTCTTTATGATCTCTTCATTAAGGCTTGTAGTCTACTCGTTTGGCTTCCTGCTTGTAGATTACTTCCTTAAAGCTGTTCTCGTCGCATTTAAGCGCATCTTTTGTCAACTCCGGTACATTGTAGCTCTTGAGCAGTAAAATGTTATCCTGCGGGCTTTCCTGGGGAAGCATGAAAGCTTTATGGGCCTTTCCGGTCTTGTCGAAGTAAGCGATATACAAGCGGGTAAAGTTTCCGTCATCGCGCCGGCTGCTGAATACAATCCAGCGTCCGTTGCTGCTCCAGCAATGATAGCTGTCTACATCCTTGCTGTTGGCTGCCGAGAGAGCATAAGTGGTACTGTCCTGCAGATTTTTTACCCAAAGGTCAGAACTTTTATGCCAGATGTGGAACTGCCCGTAATCTCCTTTGGTGAAGAGCAGATACTTTCCGTCGGGGCTGATCCGCGGCACGGAAGCACTTTTTCCTTCGGCACTGCAGTTCACTACAAGCTGCGGATTGCTGAAAGACTCCTTTTTAGAATCGAAATCCAGGGACATGATGTTGTACTTGATTTCTTTATAGTGATTCAGGAAATACAGATAAGATTCCTCCTGATTCAGAGAATCCAGCTGAGGAACATGAGCGACACAATAGTACAGCTTGTCGCCCTGAGGGTTCCAGCAGGGGAAGTTCTCCAGATCGGTTTTGGTTTTCAGAACGTTTTTGATGCTTCGTTTGTCTACATTAAAGTATACCAGATCACTTTCTCCGTCCACGACCTCAACCTTTTCCTGATCCAGAATATGAAAACTCTGGCCTGTCATATTCGATGAAAAAGCGATGCTGTTCATCTTGGGATGCCAACTGGGATAGACAGAAGGGCCGAGGATAGAATCGTTTTTCATATCCAGCTTTTCGATTTTCTGTCCGTTGCAGATGATGGTTCCTCCATGGGCTCCTCGCACATGGAAGAGCATTTTCTCGGTAGAGTGATTCTGATAGTTATGGCAGTTTACGCAATGATTGTTTTCTAGATCGTGCACACGGTTGTTTTCGTAGATTGCTTTCTCCTCAAAACATTCCAGGTCTCTCTGATAAAGTCCCATCTGGCGGTAGAGCTCATATCCCGGCTCTATCAGTCGATAGGATACATAGCGGTCTATTTCTTCCGGTGCCACGTCAATGCGAAAGTCCTGATAACGCATCCATCCTTTCTCTGTTTCTGCAAAAATGTGGATGCTGATGCCTTTTCCGTGTTCATTTTTAATCAGGTCTTTCCACACCTTCTCATCAAAACGGATTTCGTTCATTTCGTTGGCAGGAATAACTACTGTCTGTTTGTTGGCACATACTTCTGCCAGAATATTTTTGGCCTGAATATCGACTCTGAAGTTCAAAGGTGCAATATTGGGAGGCACAATAATATCCTTATAGTCGGGAAATATGGCCAGAGAATCTTTGCTGTATTCGTAATTCTGTGGAATATTGTATTCCTTCTTGCAGCTGCCCAGCACAAACAGACTGGCAAGCGCAAGACTGATAAACAGTTTTTTATGCATAGTGACTTAGTTTACTCGTTGTTCGGTTTGTTTTTTCTGTTCGTTCTCAGGTGCGGCTTCTGCCTTTACATTACCAAAGTGATAGTAGTAAGGATAAAATCCCAGGAACTGTTCTTTGAGCTTTTGAGCACCTTCTTCGCGGTTTTGTTTGTATGGTCCGGCCAGCTGCATGAAGAGTGCATACTTTTGTTTTGTAAAGGCGTCGAACTGGAATACTTGCTCGATTCGGTTGTTCTTGTAGCTTTCCATAATCAGAGCGTCCTGTACATTCTGAGGCAGAGGACTGGTGTTGACCAGAGGCTCCGTACGTACCAGAAAGTCCGGCATCAGTTTGCTATACAGGCATGCTGCCAATGAGGCCTGCAAGGCATCCAGTGAGCGTCCTTGCAGCAACGCAATGTTGTAGCCCAGGAAAAGCGGCTCCCGGTAAAGAGTCTCAAAAGAATCGTTTACGGGGCGAAGCTTTAAGATATTGGCATAGCGCTGGTTTTTTTCGATCAGAGTCGGGTCGTCAAGAAACATTTCAATATGTTCTACAAAGGCTCCTTCAAAAGGCAGACACTTTAATATGTCCAGATATTTCTTGCAAACTTCTGTCTCTCCATTCAGCAGGGCTGATTCTGTAAGAATCTTTAAAATCAGTGCGGATGGACCGTCCATGGTCAAACGTTCCATGGCATTCCGATATGCTGTATTGGTCAGTCCGGCATAGAAGTTGCCGTCAGCCTCGTAATAAGCCGTTCCAAAGTCTTTATCATTATTTCGGTCGTGCAGATGCAGGTCGGCATAATTGTACTCCAAATCAAACAAGGATTGGGTGATCTGTCCGGTTTGCAGCAGGGCAATGGCATAGTAGGCTGCAATGGGACGTGCAGAAACACCGCATTCTTTTGCGGTCTCCTTCATTTCTTCCCAATCTTCCTTCTGCAATGCTTTTTGCATGTGGGCTGTGGGGCGTACATACGGGCGATATGTTTCATTCCATGCCACAAGCAGACACGGTATGAGTACGAGGATCACGCTCTCCCAAATGTTCTGTTTACGGTTGTTTTCTTCTGTTCGGAAGAAAGACAGAATCGGCTTTTTGCTGAAAGTTCTCATGAACAGGCTTTGAAGAACGAGGATAATCAGGATACACAGGGGGATGCCCAGAATCTTTCCGGTTTCTGCCTGATAGTAATTGTCATATCCTTGATAGAAGATATAGCCGAGCCAAACGGTGGTCGGCAAGAACTGAAGAAGGATCATTTTGCCCTTGAGACGGAATACATAAGCAAAAAGTCCGGAAATTAATGTGAACATAAGGGCTGTGACTGCGCTGCCGATTACAGGGTAGTAAAAGAGTTGCAAAGCAGCCCGTCCGAGCCACCAGAGATAACCGTAAGGGTAGTGGTCGGTGACGAACTTCATGAGAATGCCTTCTGTGGTAAAGAAACTGTTCTGTTGGGCTATATACAGGACGTCGCTGTAGTATAAGCCTAATAGGAACCAGCATATAAGAAAGTAAAGGATGTGGTTCCGGTAGGGGAGAAGTTTTGTCAGGAATATATTCTGTTTCATGCGCTTTTGATTTTGAGATTTATAGTGCAAAAGTAATAAAAAAACAAAAAGAGGAAGGTATTTCTACCTCCCTCTTTTCAATATTCTGTCAGATTCTAATTACTTAACTGCCACTTTCTTGTTACCTACGATGTAGATACCCTTGGCAAGTCCTTCAGTAGCCTCTGAAACCTTCACGTTCTTCTTAATCAGGATACCGTCAACGCTGTAAACATTAACCTTACCGGTCTGAGCGTCGATGATAGCGTCCTTGATAGCTGTTTCCAGATCGCCGGTCAAAGGAACGACGATAGTTCCCGGAGTCTCAGCGTTCTCGATCTTGGAAGCATCGATGTAAGCGCTGTTCCAACCGATCTGCTGGTCTTCTGTAGTTGCGTCAATTGACTGAACGCCCTTAGTTTCTTTAACAACACCGAAGCCCTTGGCCACCTTAGTACCGCTGTAGTAGTTACCGATCAAGCCGTTATAGCTGCTTGGAGTCTGAGCGATAGTCTTGGTTTCGTTCTTCGGGAACTGGATCAACATCTGAGTTGTATCAGCTGCAGTCGGTTCCTGTGAAACGCCCAGAGCTGCACCACCACCAATGTAGAAGAATGGCTGACCAGCCTCGAT
>NZ_QUEM01000079.1 GCF_003477995.1 Bacteroides sp. OF04-15BH | reverse complement strand
CCTGACTTCGTCACTCAAAAATGTCCATTTTGTAATTAATTGATAAACAATATTTTGTATCTTTGCATACCCTTATTTTGGGGTACGCAAAAGGTTTTTTAACTATGTTTGTCAAAAGAAAGAAGAATCGGTCTGGAACAACAAGTGTTGTTGTTGCAGAGAAGACAAAGGGCATTTACAAAGAGTTGATTACTATTGGTGTGGCCAAAGATTCAAACGAAATAGACAGTCTCGTAAATGCAGGTCATAAATGGATTTCCAAGGAAGAATCCCGACGCCATCCACAACTCGATCTGTATGGTGAGGAGCGTGAGGCGTGCGACCGTGAACGAGAAGAAGTCCGCCGTGTTCTGTCCAATGTCAGCAACATCCTTCTCAACGGATGCGACTTGATATTGGACCGCACGTTTGACCGGATTGGTTTCAATCGTATTGACGATGAAGTGTTCCGCAAGCTTGTGAAAGCCCGTCTGGCATATCCAACGAACAAGGCTGCTACGGTGGAATATCTGAAAAACCACTTTGACGAGGATGTGGATCTTTCCAGAATCTATCGCTATCTTGACAAACTTAGCGACCATCAGCACGAAGTCGTACAGGACATCAGCGTGCGCCATACAGCAAAACTGTTCGGTGGAAATATCGGTGTGCTATTCATGATGTCACCACACTTTACTTTGAAGCGGATTATGAGGACGACTTGCGCAAGACCGGCTTTTCTAAAGAGGGACGACACAGTAATCCTCAGATCATACTCGGCCTGCTTGTAAGTTTGGGCGGCTATCCGCTTGCCTACTGCATCCATGAGGGCAACAAATATGAAGGTCACACGATGCTGCCGACGATAAAGGAGTTTGTAAGCAAATACGGATTGGAAAACTTCGTTGTGGTGGCCGACTCCGGTCTGATGAACAATGCAAATATAGCGGAACTTGAGGCGCACGGCTACAAGTATATAATAGGTGCGAAGATAAAGAATGAAAGTCAGGAAGTCAAGAACTGGATACTGGAACAGCCCAAGTGCGACTGCCAGATGGTTGAATATGACAAAGGAGGCGGACGCCGTCTCCTGGTCGGCTATACAGATGACCGTGCAAAGAAAGATGCCTATAACCGGGAGAAGGGAATACGCAGGTTGGAAAAGGCATACAAGCATGGCGCGCTTACGAAAGGCAACATCAACAAGAGAGGTTACAATAAGTTCTTATCCATGGATGGTGAGGTGAAAGTCGCCATCAACTATGACCGTATTGCCGACGACTCCAAATGGGACGGTCTAAAAGGATATCTCACCAATACGGATATACCAATACAGGATGTATATACAGCATATCATAATCTTTGGCATGTAGAACGGGCCTTCCGTATAGCCAAATCAAAGATAGAGATACGCCCCATGTTTCACTTTACACGCAAACGCATCGAAGCCCATATATGCATCTGCTTTGTGGCTTTGAAAGTATACAAGGAATTGGAGCGCATGCTGAAAGTCTCAGAGATTAAGATGAGCGTGGACAAGGTGCTTGCATTGGCAAAGACAATCACGACAATACAAATTAAGCTACCTCTGAACAAGGAGGTTTACACCCAAACCATGCTGATGGCAAGGCATCAGAAAATAGCTAAACTCTTTGACGAAGATTTTTGGGGTACGCAATGACGAAGTCAGGAAATAGATGTTTTTCTTCATAAAGTGGATGTCGTTCTGCAAATAGCCGTTAAGTACAGTACCATCTTTAAGAGTTAGCACTGCCTTAGGCCATACGACTTTGGGTTTCTTGGCGTTTGTTGTTATCGCAAACGAGAATACCATTAGGAAGATGATAAAAAGTAACTTTTTCATATGTACGTTTATTTAATATTTCGATAGATATTTTTAACACTACAAAAATTTGATTACAAAAACTTTGTCATAAATCATAATCAAGGAAGTTATTCCAAAACTTCATCAAGTTTTCTGACTAATATAGTAGGGTCTTTACGAATCTCTTTCATACTTAGACCTTTGAGTATTTCCTTTATCTGAGGATAACCTTTAAAATACATTTTTAGCACAGTCTTTTGACCAATTCCTGCAATACTATTATCCATCAAATAATAGCTTCTCGCAAAGTCCTCGTCCTTGGATTTGTAATAAAACATAAGGCCAAATCCGTAAATACTGCCCGATTTCACATGAGTATTTGTTCTTATGTAGTGAACATACGCTGAAATGTTTTTCCCCTTATAAACAGGATGGAGAAATACGGGATTTTTATAGAGCTTGGGGGCTTTCTTATAAGACATTCCCAATCCCATCTGGGCATAGAGAGGAATCCAATTTGTTACTTCTTTTGCCTTTTTACCATAGAATTTTATTTCTTTTACATCAGCATAAGTATAGTCGAAGTTCTCACCACTCACTTCATTCTTTATTCTAACTTCGTGAGTATTATCTACATTAAAAGACAAACTTTTAATTTTTCCTTTCACAACTTTTCCGTTGTTTAAAATAATCTCAGAAGTCTGAGCTTGAACTATTCCACAAAGAAGAATAGCAAGAAACATAAAAATCAACTTTTTCATACGCATGACTATTTAATTTTGTTTCAATTTAAATTAATTGCTTTGCTTATAAAGATAGGATGCTTTTCTTTAACTGCCAAAGAAAAAGAATATTACTAACACAATTATATAGATATATAACAAATTTTAGCATATAATGGCAGTAATTGCAGTTGGTATACTCATTTTCTGCGACCATCGGGAGCAAAAATTCTCCACCCTCATGGTGGAGCGAGGAGTTTTGGGGTTCCCGAAACATAACCTCGCTCCCTCCTCTAAGAACAAAAGACGAGA
>NZ_QUEM01000078.1 GCF_003477995.1 Bacteroides sp. OF04-15BH | reverse complement strand
ACTTTTATTGTAGCTTGACACAGTTTAGTTTACACTCTCCAGTTTTCTTCCTACTTTCGTTTTCCGACCTCTCACACCACCGTACGTGCGGTTCCGCATACGGCGGTTCCTATTTTGGATACCATTCGAGATACGTCTCCATTAAAGTAGCATACCCTGCGGAGCGTAGTTTATTGTTATCTATCGCCCTTTTTAGAATAGGGCTGTCAGCTATTCGCCAATAGCCCTTGCAAGTATTACCCCATTCGTATGCTTTGTATTTATTAATACCACATCTTATGAGGTTTGCCACTTTTGTCTTGACTTTCTTCCAAGCTTTCCATATACACATGAGTATTCGTATAATTCATGTTAATTTTGATGTTAATTGAAATATATCGCGGTTCATAATGTTGTCAATACCAGAATATTCATCGTATAGTGTTTCAACCCACTTCTCATTCATATATTGCACTATTTCTTGATAATCCTTATCATTGGGATTTACGATTCTGAACATCTGACGAATACATTCATTGCCATCTAATTCTTGATAAATATACATAATTTTACTATTAGTAAATAGAATGAAATAAGCGGATAGCTCATCTTCGTGAATTGCCGCAATCTTATTATCATTTAAATCACTAACAATATTCCATTTTTGCTTATTAAAATTATCACTTGGTGATTTAACAAAATAAAAACTTGACGAATCGAAATATAGACATTTCTTTTGCATCATTATAATGATAGCCAATCCATACTGATTGTTGGAATACGGATAAGCTATTTCTTTATAGAATATAGACTTAATTTGTTCCATATTAAGCTTGTTTATGGTGGGTCTTATGGTATCCATAAGACCCACGTTTGTTTAACGACCACCTATCGGCATTCCTTTTTGAGTAACTACATCATAAACGGTTTCTGATACTTTCCTTCCAGAAATATAACCGAAAAAGCCACCTATTAATGCTCCAGCTGGTGCACCAACAACTTCACCGACTCCACCAACAGCGAATCCAATAGATGTACCTGCCATACAACCCAATTTGGCTCCAGCCCAAGCACCTGCCCATCCACCAGCTACAGATGTTACAGTTCGTGCATTGTAGCGTGAAGAGTATATTTCATAGGCATCAGCAGCTACTGCAGCAAATGTCAATACCCTGCCAGCTATTTTAATGCCATTAAGACCTTTTATTAGATTCTTTGGTCCAAAAATTTGCACTACGGTGCCATTATTTGCAACATGATCCGAAATGGCATAGGAATTTCCCAACTTATATACAGAAGCCCCTTTAGCATCCATCCATTTTCCAAGCTTTTTATATTTAAGGGCATCTACTTTTGCTTTCAATTCCGGAGATTGACGCAACTGCGAAGATGTATAACCCAATTCTGCTTTTGCTTCTAAATAAAACTCTCTCATTTGGCTATTTTTGACTTCTACAGCATGTGATACATCAATACCTTCAACAGCTAATGTCACACCACTACCAGTGCGACCAGTGCCTGAAGCATTTGCTATTGTAGAAAACCAATTATAGGAAGATAACTTACCATATTTAGTTGCATTGAAACCATTACGGAGTATTTTACCAGGATGCTGAGTATTATGATACAATGTTGGCGCATTATCTCCCTCTTCTCCATTTGGATCAATAAAGCGTATCGGATTGTTAAAAGTCTGACAATAACTTGTTATCCATGGATACTTCTCCTGCATTGGATCAGTTGACATCCACAGGCTAAGATGTGGGTCATAGTATCTCGCTCCATAGTAATACAATCCCGTCTCCTCATCGAATTCCTTCGCATTGAAAAGATAAGGCGTATTCCAAATGTTATTGCGCTCTTCTACGAATACCTCACCGAAAGGAACATACTCGATATGCTGCACCACCTCGCCGTCAAGGTTGGTGATGTAACTACTGCTACCCAAATGGTCTGGGTGGTAGTAGAATTGCATCTTCTCGTATGTATCGCCTTCTTGGAAGTTATTCTTCATTGCTCTTGCCATTACACGTGACTGCGCAGCCTCCAAGCTGCCGTCATTGCAGCAGAAGCCCTTGCCATCGACATAGTCGTTGTTGTCCTCGCCATTGTACGGCACTGCAAAGGTTGCATAATTATCCTTGATAGCCTGCAACTGCCCGGCATATTTTTGTTTATAGTCAACAGAAAGTCCATCAGTCTCACTACCTGCATACTGGATGCGGCGTGGATCTGAGCCGTAAGAGTCGAAATCACCAATCTTGGAAACGATACGCTGACTACCTATATAGATGTGCTTTGTGTAACGTCCGCCTTGGTTGGCTACGAGGTAAGGAGATACATACAATGAGAACTTGGCAGTATTCGTGCGACCTCCAGCAAACTCGGAGTTCACATAAACTTGGTCACTCTCACCTGATGTCTTCACCGTGCGCTCACCATCAGCATCATCCCAATAGTTTGTCACGAAGCCGTTATCATCAGAAGCAAGGAGACGGTTCTCCTCATCCCATTTGAGTTTGCGCTCTGCGGTCTTCTCGTCAGCCATGCCATCCTTCTTGGTACGGCTTGTGTTGACATAGACAAGATTACCGTTGGCATCATACTCATAGGCATGATTGTTGTTCACATTCTCGCTTTCTGAAGGTGTCTCTTCCGTGCGATAATTCACATCCTTCACATTGGCGAGTTGGAACTTCTTGCCTGTCTCTGTTCCATAGGTGTATGACAAATCATAACCTGCATTCAATGTGCCGTTGAACTGTACATTGTTCTGCGTAAGGATTTGACGCTTCGAAGTAATACGGTGCATATTGTCGTAACCCATTGCAAGGGTATAACTTGCGGTCTTGTTGTCCGCACCAGTATAAGTGCCTGTTGCGCTTACAAGACGGTAGAGGGCATCGTAAGTATAGTTA
>NZ_QUEM01000077.1 GCF_003477995.1 Bacteroides sp. OF04-15BH | reverse complement strand
GGATATGTTCCGTTCAAGGACGATTCCGAGAAATGGAACACGCACGATGACGGACTTGACGCAGGTTTCGTCAATCCATTGAAGACTGTCAGCAAGCGCTTCAGCGACAAGCCAACTGCACTTGGCGGAACGACAAGTTCTTCTGTAAGCGGTTCGTTCTATGCAGGTGTGGGACCTTGGGACGGAAGCAAATGGAAAGGCAATACAATAGGAGGTTCTTACAGCTACTCCAGCGATACCAGCAAGGGACTTTCCGCATTCGTTGACTTGAACGGTGACGGACTTCCTGACAAGGTATATAAGTCTGGTGGTTCCGTATATTATCGTCCACAGGTCAAGACTGACAACGGAGAAGTAGTATATGGTGAGCCTGTCAAGGTAAAGGGTATCAGTAACTTCTCGACAACCAAAAGTTCTACGAACTCTTTCGGTGCGAAAGCCGTTGTCGGTTGGAATGTTCTGACTGCCGTTGTCGGAACGGACAAGTCAACCACTAAGACAAAGACCACTCAGTATTTCAGCGACATCAACGGTGACGGACTTGTTGACCTCGTTTCCAATGGCAAGGTATATTTCAACCATTTGGAGTTTGATCAGTCTGGCAATGCCGTGCCTACGTTTACATTGAGCAGTGCCGACACGCCAAGCCCAATCATCTATGGTGGCAAGGTTGACACTTCTGTCATGGAGGTCAGTAAGGATGAGCAGGCGGAAGCCATCAAGAACTCACCGATGGAGGATATTGTGCGTGTATGGCAGGCTCCTAAGGACGGAACAGTAAGCGTGGCAGGTCAAGTAAGCCTTGTCGCTCCTACTGGAGACTATGACGCTGACGAATACCAAAAAGCAGACGGCGTAAGAGTTGCTATCCAAAAGGGTGGCAATGAGCTTTGGAACAAGACTATTGCAAAGGGCGACGGCAGTTCTTATGCCGCTGCAGTCTCTTCTGTTGCCGTCAAGCGAGGTGACAGAATCTATTTCCGTGTACAGTCGGGTTCCGAGGAAACAAGCAACGGCTCATTTGACAAGGTGAACTGGTCGCCTACCATTACATACGCTGGCGAATCTAATGTTTTGCCTAACGGGCTTTCTTCAACAGAGTACAAGCCTGAGGATGGTGCCATCTATGATGTGAACACCTCTGCCAATGTGGAGAATGGTTCAAGTGTTGAAGTTCACAGTGTCTTCCACAAGCCTGTAACAACCGACGATGTTGTTCTCAGCATCATCGGCAGCAACGACAAGAAAGACAGTGACGGAAACGACAACCCGAACTATACCAAGAAGACAGTCTTTGCTCGTACATTGAAGGCTGGTGAGGCTTTCAATGGCGATTCACTCAACATCAGTCTGGAGAATACAGAAAAGCTGACCAACTTCAGCTTTGAGATTTCATCTACCTCAAATGTTGATTGGAAGAATATCGGTTGGCAAGCGTCTGTGACTTATACGGACTCTGCCAATATCGAACAGACGGTAGCCGTTCCTGCATACTACAATACATTTGCAAATGCCTTGGCAGAGGGCAAGCCATACTTGACCACTGCGACTGATACCGTTTTGGTTGTGTCGCCAGTGCTTACCCTTTCTGACAATTCCATCAATGGACAGGTTACTTTGACCGCCAAGACAGAGGATGCACTCATCGGCAAGAAGTCTTTCAACATCGAGAATGGCATCTTGAAAGCCGATACTCTGCGATTTGCAACTATTGCAGGAAAGAACATCTGGTTTGAATACAGCTATCCGGCAGCAATCTCTAATGAAACTGTTACTTCAGCCTCTGTTTCCATTCTGAAAGATGCGGCAGGGCTCGTAACAGAGAATGTGCTTGCTGGATTCTATGCAGAGAATGACAATCTTGGCTTCGGTATGCTTTACCATGGCTGGGGAGGTTTTGTTTATAACTCGGCAGAGGGCAGATATGCAAAGCCTATTGACGAGTCATTGCTGAAATTGCCTGAAAACGAGAACGACAAGGTTGACCCTCTCACGATGGAATTCACTCCATTGGGTACAGACCAGACTTCTATGGACAAGTGGGTCGGTCAGCGACAGGACATCTATCTTACTGCAACCGAGGCAAGTACAGCCCGATTGACAGAACAGGATGTACTCCTTACCAATCCATTGGATAACAATGCTGAAGTGGCAGGACTTGCTGGTGAATATTTGCAGGGTACTGGTGCGACAGCTGTAAGCCAAGTGGTATCAAGCAAGAGTACCGTTGTGCAAGGAGGTGCACTTGGCATTACCCACAACAATGCAAATGGCAGTTCCAAGACGGAAGTTGCCATGATGGATATGAATGGTGACGGATTCCCGGACATCATAGCTGGTGGTACTATCCAATACACCAATTCGCAGGGCGGATTGAGTGGAGAAATCTACAAGGGTATCGGAGCTAATAACTCTGACAATGCTTCTGAAGCATGGGGATATGGCGGCAATCCAGTAGCTTCTGTGTCTGGCATTACAAAACTTATCTCAGGAAGCAAGTCTTCCGCACAGAACCAACAGAGTTCATGGCTGGCTCAATTCTCCATTTCCGGCAGTGCGCCAAAGAATACGGATGAAGCTGTAGAATCGTTCATAGATATCAATGGCGATGGACTACCAGACAAGATTCTTTCCGACAAGAAAGTAAGATTAAATCTGGGCTATGCCTTTACTGAACCTATTGATTGGGGACTTGACCGCATACAGAGTGGTAAGAGCCTTTCTTATAATATTGGCGCAGGTGGCGATGTAAGTCATGACTGGGGAAAATTTGAAGATGAGAAATACCAAGGTATAAACAAGGCTTCCGGTAGCTTCTCAGCAGGCTTTGGTCTCGTAACCTCTGAAAGCGAAGAGGAGTATAATCTTATCGACATCAATTCTGACGGTCTTCCTGACAAGGTATGGAAGAATGGTGACGGTATCACTGTTGCCCTCAATACAGGCAATGGCTTTGACGAGCCTATCAGTTGGAAGGG
>NZ_QUEM01000076.1 GCF_003477995.1 Bacteroides sp. OF04-15BH | reverse complement strand
GTCACGCATGGGGTCACGGGTTCGAGTCCCGTACGCACCGCCAGTAAAATAGTGGAAAAATCAGAAGCATTTTTGGTGCGTTAGTTCAGTTGGTTAGAATACATGCCTGTCACGCATGGGGTCACGGGTTCGAGTCCCGTACGCACCGCAACCAACTAAAATCCCCTGAGAAATCTGAAATTCTCAGGGGATTTTTCTATTCCTTCTTATTACCTGTTTGAGTGTTCAAGGTGTATCCCAAGGCATATATCATCTTTAAATTTGCACGACATTGTTCTCTATAATTAGCCTTCACCTCTTCAGGAAGTTTTTCAAAAGCCAGAAGATAAGGATTGGTTTTCTTTTTTTCACTATACTCTCTGTCCAAATGCCAGCCCTGTTTCAAACAGCTATCCACCCAAAGATCGTGTGATGCCCGGACCTGCTTTTCTACCAGTTCCTCTACTCCATCCGGCAAGACAACGGCTGAAACATCAATGGGAGAAGGCTGATAAGGCTGCATGATCTGGTTGTTTGCCAGAGTATCCAGACGCTCCTTTAGCTCCTGCAACTCGGCATCCTGTATATCGATATTACTGGACAACCTGTCTAACAGTCGCTGATACTGATCAAATTCTCTGGATGCAAATCTCTGATAATCCTCTTGTTTCAGATAAAGGCTTACTCCATTGGGCAATGTTTGCCAGTATCTGCTGGACTGATGAAAATTCTCATGATAACTGGTCGGGAACTGAGCTATGACGCCGGCAACGGTATAGACATCAGCATTACACATATACTGGAATCCGTCCAACTGAGCTTCTATCATTGCTCGGTTCAGTACCTGTTTGCTTTTCAAAGCTGCTACAATCGCCTGAGCAATCTGATAAGCCTCATTCAAAATAGTCAGATAATTCTTGGCACAATACGGCAATTCCTGAGCATCCTGGATATAACGTCCTACCATAAGCAGTGTATCGGAAGAGAACTTTAGCTGATTGACATCAAAGTCTTTGGAAATGCGCGTAATTTCATCTCCATAATGTTCCACCGACGAACACAGGTCATCGGCCGCCTGCTCCTTTCCCATAGCGGCCAAAGCATAGGTATATTCCCGGCAATATTTGTTCCAGGCCTTTTTCAAGAGAGCAACCTCCACACAGAGAGCATCTATGGTAGTCAAATATCCGACCAAGGCATTGACTACCTCCTGACATTTTATGGAAAGCAGACTCTTTACCTCCGAATTCAGAAATCCCAGTTCCTCCTTCTTTTCTATCAGAAAACGATTGACATAGTCTTTAAACAGATATTCCAGAACAGAATTATCCTTGTAATCCACCCAATACTGTTTCAGGTCAGAAACTTTTTCTTTCAGTTTCTTGACGTCTGTTTCGTCAGAAGAGTTTTTATTGCAGAAAACGACAATCTCCGGACGTCCTTTTTCCTTAAATGCAGAAACAGCCAGTTCATACTCCAACACCGTCTTGTCGCCAACCCCATGATCAATTACAAAAAAGACAATATCCGCCTTATCTTTAATATACTCATTATAATCTCCCTGGTTGCCGTCTTCTTTTTCTGAAAGTGCCTCTGAAAAATCCTTGTAGGTCTTTCCCTCAATCTGGACATAGGAACTGCCCCAAAGATTCCTTAAAGCCGTCATAGCCCCATAATAATACCCTCTCGGCTCATTCAAATTTATAGAACCAGCCATAAAACACCTTAAAAACAATTTTGAATTTGTCATATCTCCAAGTATTCATAAAACAATATAACGAGCAAAACTGTCGCCTACAAGCGGCATGATGCTTTACGCAAATTTATAAAAAAGAAAAACTGAACATCAAAAAACAGGCATTATTTTAAAGAAAGAGGATATAAAAACGGTCGCTACATTTGGAATTTCGGGAAATAAGTTCTATCTTTGCACCCGAAATCAGGACCCCCCTGATAAAACAGATACTGGTGCGTTAGTTCAGTTGGTTAGAATACATGCCTGTCACGCATGGGGTCACGGGTTCGAGTCCCGTACGCACCGCCAGTAAAATAGTGGAAAAATCAAAAGCGTTTTTGGTGCGTTAGTTCAGTTGGTTAGAATACATGCCTGTCACGCATGGGGTCACGGGTTCGAGTCCCGTACGCACCGCGAACGAATAAAGAATCCCCTGAAAGTCAGAAGCTTTCAGGGGATTCTCTTTTCAAGAAAAAGTTCATCCGAAGATCACTCTTTCCACAATCATCGTCTCTCAATTTTAAATCCCAATTTAAGAATCAACTTCAAAGTTTCCATAGCCGTATTCCGGTCATATTCCTTTTCTTCTTCACTCAGTTCCTCATAAGGAATGAGGCACGGATGCATCAAGTGTTCATCATCACGTTTCGTACCATATTTCCATCCTTGTGCCATTCTGTTTTTCGCCCAAACCTCATGAACATTCTTGGCCATGGTCTCAGCCAGATTCTGTAGAGTTTCCGGCAAACGCACCTCGCTGGTATCCACCGGTTGCGGGACATATTTCCTGTTATCCATATCACTTATTTATCAGGTTTGTTTCTATATTCATTTTTCGCGTCTTTCATCATATTCTTGATTCTACTCTTATTCTGAGCGATAACATCATTCACGCAAGCCTTCAGATCGTCTCCGCTTCCCTTTCCGTCCTTGACCCAATTGACCAAAGCTGTCAGATAAATCCAGGCTGCACAGACCGTAGCTCCATACATGGTGGCAGTCATGATAAAACCTCCGGATACAGTACCGATTCCCGGTATGAATTTCAGAAGTGAGCCGATTCCGGCAATAGCCAGATTACTGGTCAGATTGGCAGCGACGGCAGATCCGATACTTTTCATCATATTCTCACTGAAAGAAACACCGAGCATCTTGTTAATACGAACATACATAGCCCAGGTATTTGCAGCTAAAGCTGCCAAATCCAATCCTGCAACCGGAATCCATGCGGCGCCTGCGGCCAGAGCGGCATGTGTCTGAATACAATCAACTATTTCATTTGGAAGTGAAGTTCTCATTCCCTGATCTAAAGTCTTTACGGCCAATGCTGCTGCTGAATATAAAGGTATCATAAGTTTTAAATTTTAAAGGTTACTATTTTTGTTCTTTATAGATAAAGTGGATTTAGGAAAAGGATTTATAACACCCCACCCTGAATTTTTTTTCCGCAATAGGGACAAAATTCTGAACCCGCAGGAATTTTCTGTCCGTCAAAGGGACAAAGCATAAACAAAGATTCTACATGCTTACGGGGGTGTAATTTAAACTGTGTCAAGGCTTGTTCTTAACT
>NZ_QUEM01000075.1 GCF_003477995.1 Bacteroides sp. OF04-15BH | reverse complement strand
TTTGAGGAGGCCAGACAGGAAATCCGGGACCGCTATCCGGAACCGTTTTATTGGGCCGGTTTCGTGATGATAGACTGATGCGAAAACGCTGAGATGCTTTTGGAGAAACATTGATGAAATAGATTCAAGATATGCCAATGAGATTTTATACCATTCTATTAGCTTTGTTGTTTTTCTTCTATACCGGAAACGGACAGGCACAGCAAATCGATAAAAAAGTCGAGGCCGCCATGGATAAGGGTTTTGCCTATAGCAAAGCCAAGAATTACCAAAAGGCCCTGGAAACGTTTCAGAAGGTGGGCGAGGCCACCAAAGGCATGCGCACAGACCGGGAACGGCAGATTTATGTCCGCTCCCAGCGCATGATTGTGTTGTGTTATCAGATTATGGGGCAAGGCAAGCAGGCCATGGAATGCTGTACGGAACTGATCAAATTGCCTCTGAAAGGGCAGGAAAAGCAGGATGTACGCGATTTGTATGTCAACACTGTGACTTCGTATGTTCAGGACAAGATGGTCACGGAATATGAGAACTTTTCCGATTTGCGTGCTTTCCTGTCCGAATTGGAAGAGTACTCCGTACCTTCGATGCAGAGGCTAATAAAAGGTTTGCAGGCCGATACCTGGAGCTTTGAAGCATTGGAGTTTTATCGAAAGAATGAGATGTTGCAGGCATATTCCTGTTTGATAGAAGCCTATGAGTGCTATGAAAAGCTGAAGGATGTCAAAGGGCAGATGGAAACTCTGATGATGATTCGCAGCATGGAGAAAAAGTATGCAAAACTGATTGAAGAGCGTTCTGTGCTGGATACGGAAGAGGGATTGGCGGCGCTGATGCAGAAAGCAGAGCTGGCAGATGGGGAGAACCGGATTGCAGAAGCGTTGCAGAGTTTTCGGATTGTGGGGAAATACACCCGAAAGATAAAAACTGAAAGTGCACAGAAGCTGCATCGGCGTGCCCAGATTCGGGCGGTTCGTTGTTATCTGCGTATGAAGCGTTATCAGGAAGCCTGGCTGAACTGCCGGGAACTGCTGGCGATGGACTTTTCCGGAGAGGAGAGAGCGGAAGCAGAGCATCTGGCTGTGCATAGCGGTCAGCTGTTTGCCTCGATGAAATTGCTTCCGGGAGCCACTGATTATCCGGGAGCGCGTAAGATTCTGGCAACCATTATGCCCTATGCCTCAGATGAGAGTTCTCGCGATCTTCAGAACCTGTTGGGCTCTTCCTGGTATCTGGAGGGAGGAAAATGTGTTCTGAAAATGAAAACGGAACAAGCCGACAGCTGTTTTCAGAAAGCATTGCAGGCATATATCGCCGGAGGTGACCTGAAAGAGCAGAGCCAGACTCTGCTCCGCCTGGGAGAGATACGCCGGCAAAAGGGAGAGGCCCAGAAGGCACAGGAACTTTTGGAGAAAGCCCGGAAACTGGCCTTGCAGGTCAATGATTCCGAATTGTTGGCCGACGTCCGGAAGGAAATGCTGTTGCTGTCACGCCAGCAGAATGATATGGACACCTATGCCTCGGAGAGATTTGCGTTGGACTCTCTGAAGGATATTGGTTTGCGGCAGCAATATTATTTGGATTATGGCGACCGCATGATGGAGCAGGGTGATTATGCCCTGGCGGAGTACTACTATAACAGGAGTCTGTTCATGGTGTCGCCCGGGAAAGGAGACGCGTCTCTTTTCGTTCTTTATTATGCCAAGATGAGGGATCTGAAGATGGCTCTAGGAGATTACCGCTCGGCAGAAGAATACGGTCGTGAATATCTGATTCTTTCTTCAGACAGAAGAGATGCCGCTTTTTTTGAGCCTTGGGTGACCCAGGGACTTATTTATGCACGCCTGAAGAATCTGAAATCGTTTACCGAATGCTTTGATGTCATTCTGGGGTTGATTTTAAAGAAAGATCCTGCGCCGCGTATGTTGGCTATGGTCTATAAAGCCCGTGGTTTGGGATATTCTTTGTTTGAGGACTGGAAAAAGGCTTATGAGGACTTTTCCGAAGCCGGGAAAATTCTGGCGCAGTATGGAGCTGGGGATGACGAGCTGTTGGACAATCTGTCGTCGCAGGGTATGGTCCTGACAAGAATGAAGAAGTATAAAGAGGCTCGAAAAGCGTATCGGCGGTGTGCCGAGGCTTATCGGGCAAAATATGGCAAGGAATCGTCCCAGTATCAGGAGACTCTGGCCAGATTGGGAACTGTGGAACTGTATTTGGGCAACAAAGATGAAGGATGCCGGCTGTACGGGCAGGCGGCCCAATGGCTTCAGAATATGGTAAAATCCCAGTTGCGCTATGTGAACTCAGCCGAGCGTGGTTCGTTCTGGAATGTTGCGATGGAGAAACTGTGGACGATGCCTTTCTTTGCCTTGCAGGCCGAAGCTACCGACAATGCTTTTACGGAAGCCAGTTATAATGCCCTGCTCTTTTCGAAATCCCTGTTGCTCGAAACCGAGAAATCTCTACAGAAAGCCATCCAAACAGAAGGTAGCTCCGAAGACCTGGAGAAATTCAAGAACATGCTTGAACTGAAGGAACAGACTTCGGCTTTATATCGGAAATATGGTGCCGACAGCGATACTCTGGCAGTTTTGAATGACCGGATACAGAAACTGGATCATGAGCTGACGGTCCGTTCCAAAAGCTATGCCGATTACACCCGTTTTCTGGACTGGGACTATCAGCAGGTCCGGAAACTATTGAAGGACAACGAGCTGCTTGTTGATTTTGTGGATTATGTGCCCCAAAAAGGCAAGACGGAATATGCCGCTTTCCTGATCCGTAAGGACCGTGAATATCCTCTTTTGCTCCGCCTGTTCACACAGAAAGAACTGGATGACCTGATGCCGGAAAATGCTTTGGATTTGCTGTATGGGGCAACTGCTTCGGAAAAAGCCGTCAAACTCCTTTGGGACAAGATCCGTCCGCATGCTGTGGAAGGAGCTACCATCTATTATGTTCCTTCGGGCAAGCTGTATCAGCTGGCGTGGGAATCCTTGTCCACCGGCGATGGCAGTCTGCTGGGCAAGCACTATCGTTTTGTGCGTCTTTCTTCTGCCCGTGAAATCGCTCGTGTGCATGCGGTTCGGGAGTCTGGGCATTCGGCGGTGCTGTATGGCGGTTTGCAATACGACATGACGGGCGATGAGATGCTGGCCGAGAGCCGTAAGTATTCGGTCGGTTCGCAGATGGTGATGCGCAGTACCTTGCGGGGCGACAGTGCCTTTGTGGCGCTTCCCGAGAGCAGCGAGGAAGTCCGTCAGATTGCGGATATCCTGACTTCCCGGAAATACCAGGTGCAGGTGCACGAAGGAATCTCCGGTACGGAAGAGTC
>NZ_QUEM01000074.1 GCF_003477995.1 Bacteroides sp. OF04-15BH | reverse complement strand
GAAGACCGCCTACGGGCAGGGTTCGCAAGCTGTCGAAGTCTGTCACGGTGAAGTTCTCGAAGCCAAGCTACGAGGCTTTGAGACTGAGGGCGAGAAAAGCCAACCGCAAATTGGCGGAGTACATTCGTGAGTCCGCCTTGAACGGCGAGGTGGTCAGCGGACACAACGCTGAGACGATAGCCATCGCTAAGAATCTCATAGGCATGGCGAACAACCTCAACCAACTTACCAAGCTGTCGCATCAGAGAGGTTTCCACGAAACCCATGTGTATGTGGTGGACTTGTTGAGAAGATTGAAATCCATCCTTGGCGAGTATCGCCAAGCAAGTCCAAAATCGAAGCCATGCGGAATAGGCAGAAAGGAGGATGCTACATGATAGGCAAGCTAAAGAAGGGCAGCTCATTTGCTGGTTGCATCCGCTATGTTACAGGCAAGGACGAGGCGAAAATCCTTGCATCCGATGGTGTGTTACTCGGCACGAATGCCGAGATAGTACAAAGTTTTGAGCTGCAAAGACAGCTAAATCCAAGGATTAAGAAGCCTGTGGGGCACATAGCTTTGAGCTTCAAGCCCGAGGATAAGCCACGTTTGACGGATGAGTTCATGGCTAAGATAGCCCTTGAATACATGCAGATGATGGGCATCACCGATACCCAATTCATCATCGTAAGGCATCACAATACGGACAATCCACATTGTCATATCGTGTACAACCGCATTAATAACGAGGGCAAACTCATATCAGACAGGAATGATTACAGGCGTAATGAGCAAGTGACCAAGACTCTAAAACCCAAGTATGGGCTGGCTTACGGAACGGACAAAAGCAAGACAAATACTTGCAAATTGCGCAATAGGGAGCGTGCCAAATACGAGATTCACAATGTTGTCAAGGATGTCTTGAAAGCCGTAGGTAGTTGGCAGAAGTTCAAGAATGAGCTTGCAAAGCGAGGTGTTCTCTTGGAGTTTGTCTATAAGGACAAGGAGCGAACCAAGGTGCAAGGCATCCGATTCAGCAAGGATGGATATAGCTTCAAGGGTACGCAGATTTGCAGAGAATACAGCTTTGGCAAGTTGGATGCAAAGTTTGAAGGAACGGAAAACCATATATCAACAAGAGCCAATTCTGCTCAGCAATATGAGCAGGGCTGTCGCAAGAATGAGCAGGTGCCATTCATGTCGGAGAGCTGCCAAGACCCTTGGGATGGTATTTCTTCCATTGGACTTTTTGCTTCTGTCAACGCTCAGACCTTTGAGTCTTTCCCAGAGGATGAATCAGCCAAGAAGAAAAAGAAGAAACGCAGAAGAGGCTTTAGCCTTTGATGCAAGTTACAAACCATTCAAACAACAAAAGAAAGATGAAAGAAGAACTATTGGAAGCCATCTACGCCACAGTTGAGAGATTGGAGCAGAAAGTCGATGAACTTTCTGACTCACCAAAGAACGCAGGAACGGAAACAGTTCTCAGCCCTGCAAGTATTGATACAAGCAAACTTGAAAAAGCCATCCTTTCTGTATCTGCAAAAGAAGAGGAAACTATTGGAAATTTGGCAAAATTAAGAGAGGCGATATGTATCTATATTGACCTTACCAAGAAAGAAGCAAGCAAAGATGAACAGCGAAGCAAGCTCTTGTTTGATACGGTTAAGCAGCTGAAGCAAGAGCAAGATGCTTCATCAAAAGACTTGCAAGAACGACTTGACAACATAAGCAACACACCTCAGAAAAAGATTGTCACCCACCTCTTTGAGCCAACCTCTAAGTATGTTCTTCTTTTCATTGGAGGCTTGGCTCTATCTCTTGTTCTCTCAATTTGGGGCAATCTAACCCAATGGCGAGAACACCAAGACAGGGAGGAGGCAGACTTGAAATATCGTGCATTGAAGATGGTTCTTCCATCTGACGACCCCAATGTTCGATACATCGAAAAGAACTTTTCTGTATGCCCAAATAAAGAAGTTATTGAGAAAGTGAGAACTCATGTAAATATTTACGAGGACTCAATTCGCTATCATAACGAAATGATACAGATGGCAGCAATTAAAGATAGCATTGCTAATAGCCTATTTAAAGAGGCGAATGAAATTAAAAAGAAAATTAATCAGAAATAATAGACAACGACCAACGGGTACAAGCGCATCCTTCGTTTCGACAAGATTAAGACCAACGGCATTCGTGTCGTATTCGAAGCGCAAGGGCTTGCCCGTGCATCAACAATGTTTCAGCATACTAACTTTCATCAAACTCTCAACTATTCATCCGTGTCCGTGATGCCACTCGTTTGACATTGCGGACACTTTTTCTTTTAAGATGGTATGAAGAAGAAATTGATAATTATAGCTGTTTTGGTTATTGCTTTGGTTACATCTTATATATTCTGCGGTACTGACAAAAATGATACAGGGATTGACTCAATTAAAATCGAAGAATATACGGCTGCTTTAAGCAACAAGATTGATTTGGATTCTATAGCGGGAACTTATTGCGGTGTATTACCGCCTAATGTAAAAACAACACTCACATTAAATGCTGACGGCACCTATTTGTTGATACAGGTATTCAAAGAAAAGCAGAATGAACAGGAAAAGTTAAGAGGTACTTTCCAAATGCTTGACGGCAATATTTTGATGCTTGTGCATCCTTTGAGTGGTGACAATATTTTCTATAAGGTGAAGGACGACAACTGCATTATTTTGATAGATTCATTTGGGAATGAACCTGAAAAAAAGGTTAGGAAAAACTTTATACTGAAGAAGAAAGGATAAATGGAGGGTGTAAAATAAACTGTGTCAAACGATACTCATAGCTTGACACAGTTTATTTTACATCCTCATTTAGACATTTCTAATATGATGAAATGCACTATTTGGGCGACTTTTCTCCACTATTTATATCCGTTGAGGATATATTTTTGCAAATATAACCTACAATATACTCTATCGGAGTAAAAAGCTCAATATCATTGTTCTCAACTAAATCTTCTATTGAAGATTTTACAATTTTCCAAAGCTTGGATGTCTCATATTCTTCATATGGATGTTTCATTTTTTGTTCTTATTTTTAGGACCATTAGGCCAAATTTGTTGTCCATTATAATCAATTTCCTTAACCTTCTTTCCTGTTTTTGGGTTGGTTACATCCCAATGGTCTTTATGTTTTAAATCTTTTTTCCACACATTTCCATCTTTATCTTTCCAACCCTGACCATTTCTAAGTTTAGTCGTTTTACCTGGAGGTCTATTACTATATTGAGGTACAGAAGGTTGTTCGCGACTTGCAATATGACCTTTCTTATCCGTGAGATTTTTTCTTGCATTTGACATCATTACTGCTCCATGAACAGTAAGACCCGCTCCCACAGTAGCATCTGCACTTCCTACAACTACAACCACCGTAGAAGTTCCAAGTGAAGGTCCTTCTGCAACAAGTCCTACCGTAGTGATAGTCGTTCCACTTGCCACCATAGTAGCACCTGTACCACTTTCAATGGTACCCACGGTTAGGCTGGCTAAATCACCAGCTGTTAATCCAGCATTGAAGTCCTTAGGGGCTGAAACATTTCTTCCTGCATATGTTCGAATATTGATTAATCCACCAGTGGCATTATCTACAATAGCGGCACCAAATCCTTTTACTTTATCCCACCAATCTTGACCATTAGGGTCACTAAATCTTATCGGGTTGTTTCCTGTATAACAATATGAAGAAAAATCAAAATATTTTTCTTGCTTTGGATCTGTTGATATCCAAATGCCAAGCTTCGGTTCGTAATATCTCGCCCCATAATAATACAACCCCGTTTCCTCATCGAATTCCTTCGCATTGAAAAGATAAGGTGTATTCCAAATGTTGTTGCGCTCCTCAACAAACACTTCACCAAAAGGAACATACTCTATATGCTGTACCACCTCGCCATCAAGGTTGGTGATGTAACTACTGCTACCCAAGTGGTCTGGGTGATAGTAGAACTGCATCTTCTCGTATGTATCGCCTTCTTGGAAGTT
>NZ_QUEM01000073.1 GCF_003477995.1 Bacteroides sp. OF04-15BH | reverse complement strand
CTCTGAACAAGGAGGTTTACACCCAAACCATGCTGATGGCAAGGCATCAGAAAATAGCTAAACTCTTTGACGAAGATTTTTGGGGTACGCAATGACGAAGTCAGGTGGTTTCGGTCTCAGCACACTCGGTAGTTCAGGAAGAGAACAGCGGTTCTCTTCCTACTTTTTTTCCCACGGGTTCACGAAGCAATGAGAGGCCGAGACAATTCATAAATTCTACAAATCGTCCACGATAGCTGTGCTCTTGGCGTAGGCCGTGCTTTTCGCTTCGAAGAAATCGGTCTTCACCATGTTGGCGTTTGAGTATTGTGACACCCATCGCATGCTTTCCGGTTCTCTTTCATAGCCGTCATACAGGACGCCGTATCCAAGACTGTTCCAACGCAGGTTGCCCAGATATCGTATGTAGTCTGCCACCATCTGCTCATTCAACCCTTGGATATTGTTGCCTATCACATACTTTCCCCATGCCGTTTCCTGCTCCACCCCCTCACGCATCATTGCTTCATAGGTTTTCACTTTATCGGCGGTGAAGAGTTCGGGGGATTCCTTTTTCAGTTCCAGTATGATGTTTCGGAAGAGCCATAGGTGTGTGTTCTCGTCCCGATTGATATAGCGTATTTCCTGCGCCGAGCCCGGCATTTTTCCGTTGCGGCTCAGATTATAGAAGAACATGAAGCCGCTGTAGAAATAGATTCCCTCCAGAATGTAGTTTGCCATCAGTGTCTTCATGAGCGTGTCGCCGGTCTGTTCTTTCTGAAACTCGTTATAGCAGTTTCCGATGAACGTGTTTCTTTTCAGCAGATGCTCGTCGGTTTTCCATTGATACAGAATTTCGTTGCGCTTTTCCGGACTGCATATCGAGTCGAGCATATAGCTGTAGCTCTGGCTGTGCACGCACTCCTGAAAAGCCTGTATGTGCAGACATAGGTTCACTTCGTTGGCAGTTATGTACTCGCTGATATTCGGAAGGTTGTTGCTCTGCAACGAGTCGAGGAAGACGAGGAAGCTAAGTATCTTGTCGTATGCCGTGCGTTCCCTGCTGTCCAGACGCGTATAGTCCTTCACATCCTGGGCGAGATTTATTTCTTCCGGAATCCAGAAGTTGTTCATTGCCTGCCGATACCAGTCGCTCACCCATTTATACCGCACATTGTTGAAGTCGTTAAGGTTTGTCGTGTTTCCCCCAATCATCCTTCTGAGGCGTGTTTCCGTGTCGCCAGCCGGATTGAACAGGGCGTTCTTCTTCAGTTTCATAATTTCCATTTTACCTGTTTTGTTTTTTGAGTTCCGCATCACGTAGAGATGCGGAACTTATGTTATGATGCACAATTCTCACACTCTTCCACTTCCAATGATTTGCTACGCACATAATAGAGCGTTTTCACTCCACATTCCCAAGCCATCAGGTAGAGGTTGAGAAGTTGCCTCATTGTGAAGTCGTTCGTAATATAAATATTCAGACTTTGCGACTGGTCGATGTGCCGTTGCCGTATGCCTGCGGCACGGATGCTCCATGTCTGGTCGATGAGGTAGGCACTCTTGTACTTCCAGAAAGTTCTGTCCGACAGTGCTGGAGCCACCCGTGGCAGCATCGCCCCTTTCTTTTCCTCAAGGAAGAAACGTTTCATCACGGGGTCGGTTCCGGCAGTTGTTCCGGCAATGATGCTTGTACTGCTGGTAGGGGCAATTGCCAGCAAATAGGCATTGCGCATACCGTCGTGCGCCACCTTTTCCGCTAAAGTCTGCCATTTTAAAGATGTGTAGCCGCGTTTGGTGAAGTAATCGCCTGTCTGCCATCCGCTTCCTGCGAAGCATTCATATCTTCCTTTCTCTTTCGCCAGTTTCGCACTGGCTTCTATCGCAGCATAATTGAGGCGTTCAAAGACCTCGTCCATAAAGCTAAGGTGCTCCTCGCTTTCCCAACGTATTCCGCGTATGGCAAGTGCGTGGTGGTAGCCGCTCACGCCAAGTCCGATGCTGCGATAACGGCGGTTGGTAATCTTGGCGTAAGGGATGGAGTAGAAGTTAAGATCGATGACATTGTCAAGTGCACGAACGACTGTCGCCACCTTTTCCTTCATCAAGGCGTCGTCCTCCAAAGGGAGGTGTCCGAGCGACAGACTGGCAAGGTTGCACACGACAAAGTCGCCAGGCTTGACCGTTGTCACCACCACCGTGTCGCCGCCCTCCGTGCGTATTTCAGACGAAACAGACTCTATGGGCGACATGTTCTGTGCAATCTCCGTACACAGGTTGGAGCAATAAATCATTCCTTTGTGGCTGTTCGGGTTGGCACGATTCACTATGTCACGATTGAATGTAAATGGGGTGCCGGTCTCAACCGCCGACCTTAGCACCAACCTTACCACGTCCTTTATGCTTATGGTGCGTCTGGAAAGGCGTGCATCGTTCACACAGTCCCAATAGCGTTTTTCCCATTCCTCTCCGTAATAGTCCTCCAAGCAGTAGCCTTTCACCGTCATTATTTCGTTCGGGCAGAAGAGGAACCACTGCCTGTCGAGATTCTCCTTCGCCAGTCGCCAGAACAGGTCGGGGTAGCACACGGCAGGAAAGATGTCGTGAGCCTTCATGCGGTCGTCTCCATTATTAGTACGGAGCTGAAGGAACTCCGGCAAGTCCTTGTGCCACACATCCAGATAAACAGCTGCCGCCCCTTGGCGCATGCCCAGCTGATCGACTGCAACGGCAGTGTCGTTCACGAGTTTCATCCATCGTATCACTCCTCCTGCCACGCCTTTGAAGCCCCTTATGTTGCCACCGGCAGCACGCACTTTACCGAAATACATGCCCATGCCGCCGCCGAACTTGCTCACCATTGCAAAGTTGTCGATACTGCGATAGATGCCTTCCAAGCTGTCTGGCACGGTGTCGATGAAGCAACTGGAAAGCTGATGATAGGGCTTGCGCGCATTGGAAAGCGTAGGTGTCGCCATTGTCACCTCCAGACGGCTAAGCATTTCGTAGAACTTCCTCACCCATTGCAGCCGCCCATTCTTCTCAGGCATGGCGAGGTGCAAGGCTATACCCAGGTACATTTCCTGCACAGACTCCATAGGTTCGTGCGAGTGAGTGCGTATGAGGTAGCGTTTGTAGAGGAGGTCGAGTCCCGAGTAGTTGAGCAGTTTGTCACGTTCGGGGCGCATGAATGCCGCAGCTTCCTCTATTTCCTGTCGTGAATACGAGTCAAGGATGTAGCTTCCGTACAGCCCTTCGTCCGTAAGATAACGCAGTTTCTCATAGAGCGAATGTACTCCTGCAAGGCGTGCTTGCCTCTCCAGCTTTTCAGAAAGCACGAAGTCAAGCAGTCGTGCGGCTATAAACTCCCAGTCTGGGGCTTCCTGCGTGGTGAGTTCCACGGCTGTTTTTATGAGTGCCGCCATGCGTTCATCTGCCGACATCTCCGGCTTGCAGAATCCCGAAAACCTCTCTGCCAGCAAGGTAAGGCTGTATTCGTTGGAGGCGAAGTCGGCCTGTATGCCCTTGAGCACATCCATAATCTGCGGTCGGGCAGTCTCCGCGGCGATATAGCTTAATGTCTTCCTGCACTCCGTGCGCTGCCATCGGTAGAGAATGTAGTTTTTTGCCTCCGCATAAAAGCCATGTTCCATCAGGCAGCGTTCCACTTCATCTTGGATTCGCTCCACACTTCTGCCTGTAGCGTCGTCACGCACGAAGGATTCCACCTCATGCACCATTTTCTGAATAGTGTCATCCGCAGCCTCCCGACCGGTACTGGCGAAACTCTTTCTTATTGCGACAGCAATTTTTTCCCTGTTGTAGGGCTCTGTTGTCCCGTTTCTTTTCGTTACTTGCATAAGAACTTTTAAAATATATTGTTGTATAATTTCCGAAAGGTAGCCGGCAAAAACTGCATAATCAAGATTTTCCTGAAAGTACTATCCGTGGCAGCCTTGCATCAAGGAAGGATATGATTCGTGCAGCAATATACCAGAATTTATTCTTAGTCGTATGTAATCGATTCGTAAACAAAGGTACGAAAAATTTTAATTATTACAATATTGTTTTCTTTTTAAATTTTGTTTTCCGCTGTTTTTAGCCAATGGCTTTTGTGTGGAAACGACAATATTTGCATTGGGTAGAGCGGAGGCTAATCGCTGAGAATGGCGGTAAAAGGCACGAGTATGGGGTTTGCACGATTTTGTAAAGGATTTGGAGCATTAGGTGTAACGGATTGAGGAATAGACGGTTGTACGGTTACGACGACAGACTGACACTGCCGATGCCGCCGAGACGAGGGTCAGTCATAGCACCTGACTTCGTCACTCAAAAATGTCCATTTTGTAATTAATT
>NZ_QUEM01000072.1 GCF_003477995.1 Bacteroides sp. OF04-15BH | reverse complement strand
CCCGTTCCGTCCTCACGGAGCATCAAGCGACCGATGCGGTTCTGAGAAGCGTTGCGACCACCGTAGTAATACTTCACATTGTTCTCCGGGTGGTCAGGATAGTTGATGCCTGTCAGACGCTGATAGTCGTAATCGTAGGTGATGAACTTGCCTTCCTTTGCAAGGTTGGCAGTCTGCTTGGTCAGTACATTGCCGAGCGCATCATAAGTGAAACTTGTGATGCCGCTTGCAGGATGGTTCACCTCAGTACGGCGGTCACCCATGTCGTAAGTAGAGGTCGTCACATTGCCCTCCGTGTCGGTGACACGAACAAGACGCTGTATGCCGTCATACTCAAACGAAGTGGTAATCTCACCGTCAGGACCGCTCTTCTGGATGGTCTTTAAGGTCTTGCCACTGCCATTGGTATGGGTAGCCTGGACATTATGGAGTGCGTCTGTTACGGTTGTAACAAGTGCATGACTGCCGTTGTCAACAGAATATGCCGTAGTTGTCGTAGAGTTGTCCGGCAATGTCACTGAGGTAGCACGGTCGAGCACGTCATAAACAGTAACCGTTGGAGATACATTGTCAAATGACTTGTTGAATGTGGACTTCGATCCAGTTCCTTCCGTTGTAGGATAGAAGGCCTTTGCCACACGTCCGAAAGCATCATACATGTTTCTTCCGCTGACTATCATCACGTTCTCATCCTTGGCAGAGTTTCCCTTGGATGCACTTGTCACAACACCGTCCTTCTTCACCTGCACGGCTCTTCCGAAACCGTCAACGAATGTAACGGTCTCCAAGTCATCGTTAGGATGCTGGATGTCGTAGTGCTTGGTCACTGCGTAAGCAGGAGCGGTAATGCCACTCTCACCAAAGGTAGCCAAAGGCTGATATTCAAAGGCGATGGCATAAGGTACACCTGTAGCCAACTCGTTAGGACCACGCACGCCAGTGATGCGACCGAGGTCGTCAACATCAGTCTCGTAGTAGAAGTTGTTGAGGTCGCGATGCTCCTTGGCAATGCCATAGCGATAGTCAAAATTGCCTTGCTCGCTGCGGTAGCCCCACGCATCGTCAATGCGCTCAACATACATGTTCATCTCAGGCTCATAGCGGTACTTGTACCACATACGCTGTCCCTTGCCGTTGGCAGGGAGGGTCTTCTGGATGATGTTGCCGTAAGAGTCGTACTTGTAATCAGTAACTGCCGCACCGTCATTCAACTGCTGTGTAATCTGCGTGATGTGGTTGGCGTAGTTGGTATTATACTTCGCCGTCACATGGTGGTAGAGTGAGCCGTCACCGCCTGTAACAGTCACATCAACAGGAAGTCCGAAGATGTGCTTGCTTGCATTGTCGGTATATTTGATAGCAGTCGCATAATCGAACTTGCCGTTTCCGTCCTCGCCAAGACTGCCCTTGTCGCTGTACTTGTAGGACTTCAACTCACCATGATAGCCATTGAGATAATACTCGTTCCATGCCTCGGATGTAACCACACCGTTTGCCGCTCCCTCATACTGCAAGTTTGCCGTATAGCGGAGAGGAATGAATGCAGATGCACGGTCACTCCAAAGGTTCACGTCACGCTTTGCGAACGTGTACTTGTCACCGTCGGCAGTCAGATAGTAGCTGTCGTAACGGTTCTTTGTCTCGGTGTACTTGTTGCCGTTGGCATCCTCTACGGATGTGGCGGTAACATTGCCCTGCGTGTAGTAGTTAGCTACATCGTAGTTCTCAACAGCCTGTCTGTAAACAGAATTGCCATTCTCCGTGTCAAGGTTCTTGGTGATGACCTCACCGAAACCGAGGAACTCACGTTCATGGCGGTCACGCTTGCCGTCCTTGTACTCAAAGGCGGTAGTCATTACAGGACCGTCGTCATGGATACCATCATCAACGGTAAGGGCAGACATTACCCACTTGCCACCAGGAAGTCCGTAGGTAGGAGTGGTATGCGCATAGTCGAGTGTGAAAGTTCCGCCCAAGAAATTGGTGACAGACTTCAACATGTTGGTTCTGCCAATGGCTGAGCGTGTAACCTTCAACTCGCTTTCCTTCTCAGACTCAACGATGTCAAGATAGCCGTCACCATCAACATCCTGCAAAGAGTAGGTAGGACGATTGATACTGTGCGAGGTTGATGCACCAGGGTTGGTTGAAATCTTGATGCTTATGACAGGAATGTTGATGGTCAAAGTGAACGCTGCGTTTGCAGACTCTGATGTAGAGGCTGATTCACTAAGCGCACTTGCACCCTTCCAACTGATAGGCTCGTCAAAGCCATTGCCTGTATTAAGGGCAACAGTGATACCATCACCATTCTTCCAAACCTTATCTGGGAGACCGTCAGAGTTGATGTCGATAAGGTTGTATTCCTCCTCGCTCTCTGAGGTTACGATGCCAAAGCCAGCGGAGAAGCTGCCAGAAGCCTTGTTTATATCCTTATATTTTTTATCTTTAAATTCACCCCAGCCAGCCTCAGGAGTATTACCACTTGCACCAATATTATAAGAAAGACTCTTACCGCCTTGAACACGGTCAAGTTCCCAATCTATAGGCTCAGTGAAAGCATAGCCAAGATTCAATCTTACCTTCTTATCGGAAAGAATTTTGTCAGGAAGTCCATCGCCATTAATATCAATGAACGATTCTACAGCTTCATCAGTATTCTTTGGCGCACTGCCAGAAATGGAGAATTGGGCCAACCAAGCAGTCTGTTGGTTCAGTATTGATGCCTTTCCTCCAGATATTAAATAGGTAATATCAGAAGCCGAAGCAACAGGATTGCCACCATATCCCCATGCCTGTGAAGCATTGTCGGAGTTGTTAGAGCCGATGCCCTTGTAGATTTCGCCACTCAGTCCACCAAGAGAGTTGGTGTATTGAATCGTACCACCAGCGATGATGTCCGGGAAGCCATCACCATTCATATCCATCATGGTGACCTCTGTCTTGGCACTACCGCTCGCATCGTTGTGCGTGATGCCAAGCGCACCGCCTTGCACTACCGTGCTCTTGCTGGACATCACTTGGCTTACAGCTGCCGCACCAGTACCCTGCAAGTATTCACCTGCAAGTCCTGCCACCTCTGTATTATTATCCAATGGATTGGTAAGGAGTACATCCTGTTCTGTCAATCGGGCTGTGCTTGCCTCTGTCGCTGTAAGGTAGATGTCCTGTCGCTGACCGACCCACTTATCCATAGAAGTCTGGTCTGTACCCAATGGAGTGAATGCCATCGTGAGAGGGTCAACCTTGTCGTTCTCGTTTTCAGGTAATTTCAGCAATGACTCGTCAATAGGCTTTGCATATCTGCCCTCTGCCGAGTTATAAACAAAACCTCCCCAGCCACGGTAAAGCATACCGAAGCCAAGATTGTCATTCTCTGCATAGAATCCAGCAAGCACATTCTCTGTTACGAGACCTGCCGCATCTTTCAGAATGGAAACAGAGGCTGAAGTAACAGTTTCATTAGAGATTGCTGCCGGATAGCTGTATTCAAACCAGATGTTCTTTCCTGCAGTAGTTGCAAATCGCAGAGTATCGGCTTTCAAGATGCCATTCTCGATAGTGAAAGACTTCTTGCCAACAAGCGCATCCTCTGTTTTTGCGGTCAAAGTAATCTGACCGTTGATAGAATTGTCCGAAAGGGTAAGCACTGGAGACACAACCAAAACGGTATCAGTCGCAGTGGTCAAGTATGGCTTGCCCTCTGCCAAGGCATTTGCAAATATCTTGTAGTGTGCAGGAACGGCTACAGTCTGTTCGATATTGGTAGAGTCCTTATAAGTCACAGACGCTTGCCAACCGATATTCTTCCAATCAACATTTGAGGTAGATGAAATCTCAAAGCTGAAGTTGGTCAGCTTTTCAGTATTCTCCAGACTGATGTTGAGTGAATCGCCATTGAAAGTCTCATTAGCCTTTAATGTACGAGCAAAGACCGTCTTCTCGATATAGTTCGGGTTGTCGTTTCCGTCACTGTCTTTCTTGTCGTTGCTGCCAATGATGCTGAGAACAACATCGTCGGTTGTTGCTGGCTTGTGGAAGGCACTGTGAACTTCAACGCTTGATCCATTCTCCACATTTGCAGAGGTGTTCACATCATAGATGGCACCATCATCAGGTTTGTACTCTGTTGAAGAAAGACCATTAGGTAAGGTGTTTGACTCGCCAGCGTATGTAATGGTAGGCGACCAGCTCACCTTGTCAAAAGAACCGTTGCTTGTTTCCTCAGAACCCGACTGCACACGGAAATAGATTCTGTTACCACGCTTGACGGCAACAGATGATACGGCTGCACTGTATGGACTGTTGTCACCCTTGGCTATCGTCTTGTTCCAAAGTTCATTGCCTCCCTTTTGGATGGCAATTCTTACGCCGTCTGCCTTCTGATACTCGTCAGCATCATAGTCATCTGTTGGTGCAATGAGGCTTACTTGACCAGTTACGCTGACAGTTCCGTCCTTAGGAGCCTGCCATACACGCACAATATCCTC
>NZ_QUEM01000071.1 GCF_003477995.1 Bacteroides sp. OF04-15BH | reverse complement strand
AACCTGTTGGCGGAATTAAATATGTGCAAATTTAATTCCGCCAACAGGTTTTTGTATTCTTTCCTTTATTGAATTTATAGTCTGCATTACATTAGTATAAAAAATATACTTGGTTATTAAAATAAATTATTTACCTTTGCATTCCGGATAAAATACCGTATTTAATCAGTAAGAATATTCATTTTTATTATAATTCATGAAAAGGTCAACAATACAAGACGCCATGTTCCCGGGTTGCCCTGTAAGGAATATCCTGGCAAGATTATGCGACAAATGGGCATTGCTTGTTATTTATATCCTGGACAGATCAGGCAAAGAGAACATGCGTTTTACGGAATTGAAACAACAAATGCCGGATATATCTCAGAGAATGTTGTCAATGACACTCCGTACACTAGAAGAAGACGGATATCTTACAAGAACAATATTCTCAGAGATACCGCCAAGAGTGGAATACGCTCTTACAGAAAGAGCAAAATCACTGAAGCCTATCCTCGATTCACTACTCCAATGGTCTATCGATAATATGGATGATATTATGAGTGACCGTAAAAAAACAGCCTCAGTTAATGGGTGATAGTTTAATTTTAATAATGTCATAAATAATGAAAGCAGCACAAATCAAGAAATACACAAAAGAATTTAAGGTTTCCGTAAATGAGGTTCCAACTCCAGAACCAAATGAAAATGAAGTTATTATCAAGGTTATGGCTGCCGCTGTAAATCCTTTGGATATTCTTCAACTGACAGGAAGTGTCAAACTGATACAAGATTACAGAATGCCTCTGACATTGGGGAACGAGTGTTCTGGTATAGTGGAAAAGACGGGTAATAACGTAAAAAACTTTAGTGCAGGTGACCGTGTATATACACGACTTCCAATAAACAGGATAGGTGCCTTTGCTGAATATGTTGCTGTTGATCATGAAGCATTGGCTAAAATGCCGTCAGGCTATGACTTTATAACTGCGGCTGCAATACCACTGGCAGGTCTGACAGCCTATCAGGCACTGGTTGAGGAACTTGAAGTTCAGGCGGGAAAGACATTGCTGATTACAGGTGCTTCCGGCAGCTTCGGACAAATTGCCGTACCCATAGCCAAGTCAATGGGACTTCATGTTATCGTAACCGGGAATACACGTTCCAAAGATAAACTTATTAAAATGGGAGCAGACCAATATATAGACTACAAGAGGGAAAATTATTGGGAAGTCCTCTCCGATATCGATTATGTGATTGATACTTTGGGGGCAAATGAGTTTGAGCATGAGTTGTCTGTCCTGAAAAAAGGAGGACGGTTGCTCAGTTTGAGAACTGCCCCCAACAAGATGTTTGCAAAACGAAACGGTTTTTCATGGCTGAAGAGAGTGCTGTTCACACTTGCCGGAAATAAATACGATTCAGCTGCCCGTAAACAAGGTAAAGAATACCGCTTCATGTTCGTCCGTTCAAGTGGTGATCAGCTTAAACAAGTAACGGAGAT
This sequence comes from Bacteroides sp. OF04-15BH, assembly GCF_003477995.1. Classification (GTDB taxonomy): domain Bacteria; phylum Bacteroidota; class Bacteroidia; order Bacteroidales; family Bacteroidaceae; genus Paraprevotella. The sequence goes on along the minus strand of NZ_QUEM01000071.1, from coordinate 3,099 downwards.
AGCGGAAAAATGCCATATCCAACCTGATATTGAGTCAAGAGTATTCTCTCTGACACAGATAAATGAAGCACTTGAACTTATGGCCCATGGAAAACTGAACGGAAAGATTATCATTAAAATGTAATGGAGGATATAGAAATGTGCAAAAAATTACCTATACCTATAATCGAAACAATAAAAAAACGCTGTAGTGTACGTACCTATCAGGATAAAGTTCTTGAACCGAATGTAAAAGAATTGCTTCAAGACTACATGGACAGTCTTGAAAATCCTTTTGGAATGCCGGTGAAGAAATATATTATCGATAGGAAGTTGGCTTCCGAAGGTGAAAAACTCGGTACATACGGAGTGATAAAAGGAGCAAGTACTTTTATGGGTATTTCTATTCCAGATATAGAACTAGCCCATGTGGCTGCCGGATACGAGTTTGAGAATCTGATTCTGGAGGCAACAGCATTGGGATTGGGTACAGTTTGGCTGGCAGCAACATTCAACAGAGATGGCTTTGCTTCTGCAATGAGAATTCCCCAAAACGAACTGTTTCCGGCCATTTCACCGGTCGGATATCCGGCAGCAAAACGCAGTATGACGGAATCGCTAATGAGGACTGCCATGCGCTCTTCCAGCCGAAAGGAATGGAGCAAATTATTTTATCTGGATAATTTTCAGACTCCTCTTCACAAAGATGAAGCGGGAGATTATGCTGAACCTTTGGAGATGCTCAGACTGGCACCCTCTGACAAGAACACACAACCTTGGCGCGTGTTGAAGTCGGGCAACGGCTATCATTTCTATGTAACATACAAATCCGGAATTTCAAAAGGCGAGGAAATCATCAAAAGAGTTGATGTCGGTATTGCTTTGTCCCATTTCCATCAGACAACTCTGGAGCTTGGCTTGAAAGGATATTTTAAGCAGGCAGAACCTGAAAAGATTGAACTGCCCCAGAACACTTATTATATTACCACCTAGTATGCGGAGTAAAAACGGAAAATAAAGGAGATAGAAGATATGAAAATTTATGAAATAACTTTCAGTCCGACAGGCGGAACAAAGAGAGTTGCTGACTTTCTGTCAAACGAATTAAGCCGAGACATTACAGATATTGATTTGTCTAACGGAAATGAAAATCTTAATAAATACTCATTGACAAATGAAGATACAGTCATAATTGCCGTTCCATCCTATAGCGGCCGTGTACCTTCCACTGCCGCAGAACGCATAGCAAAGATTCAGGGCCATGATGCAAAAGCAATCATAGTTTGCGTATATGGTAATCGTGCCTATGAAGACACCTTAGCAGAACTTCAGGATATTGTGCAGCAAGCCGGATTTATAGTAATATCAGCTATTGCAGCTGTTGCAGAACATTCTATTGCTCACCGATATGCCACGAACAGGCCGGACAAGGACGATTACGGACATTTAAGAGTGTTTGCAAAGCAGATTGGAGATAAACTGAGGAAAAATGATTTTTCCACTCCCACAATACCGGGCAACAGACCCTACCGAAAAGCAGCTAATGCAGGTATAGTACCTAAAGCAACAAAAGCATGTACCCAATGCGGTCTATGCGCTTCCAAATGTCCGGTAGGAGCCATCGACAAGAACAATCCGGAAAAAGTGAACAAGAAAGCCTGTATCTCTTGCATGCGATGCGTCACAGTGTGTCCCCATCATGCAAGAAAGGTGAATGGATTGCTTCTTGCTATCGTTAACATGATGCTTAAGAAGGCTTGTAGTATAAGAAAAGAATGTGAGCTGTATATCTGAAATACAGCTTGAGTACACCTCTGAAAGTTATTGACATACATCTGAAGCAAATAAAAATCCCTGACAACAACAAAGTTAAAACTATATCATTGTCAGGGATTCCAATTTATGAGGTAATCGTCATTTTATAAAAGATTCTCACGTTCTGTTATCTCAGCATCCGTCATCGTATAGCCTTCCAGGCTTCCATCTTTTGCCTGAATACAGATATAAGTCATCGGTTCAGTTGAAGTGCATTTTAAGTTACGGTCACATCCTGGTGATACACGTATAATTGACCCTTCTCCAATCTCGAAAACTTCATCATCTACCTGAAATTTCCCTGTTCCTGACAGGATAATGTAGTTTTCCTCATTGTTCTTATGGTTATGAAAGAAAGGTACTGATACCCCAGTCGGTAATGTACCCAATGAGATCTCGCATGAAGTAGCCTCTGTAGCTTCTTTTACAAACTGCTTTCCTTCAAACCTCTTGATGCAACCTATTGTTGCGTGAGCATACTTTTCGCCCTTGTTCATAATTTTAATGTTGCTCATATTTTCTGTTTTTATAAAGTTGATTAACTTTGCATGATAAACTTACTATCGTTTAGATAGTGCAAAGCTAGTTATTTTTATATTGATAAACAAGAAGTTACAAAAACGTAACCCACTTACTTTAAGGTAATTATTATTAAAAATGAACAGTTTACAACTACAAGAAAATCTCAAAAAATATACTCGTATAGAGGATTGCCCTATCCGTAATGTCCTGTCACGGTTTTCTAGTAAATGGGCCATGCTCATATTGTGTGTACTTTCTGAAAATGAAGCAACGCGCTTTAATACGATAAGTAAGGCAATTCCGGATATATCGCCTAAAGTACTGACGGAGACATTAAAGAATCTTGAAGCTGACGGATTGGTTAAAAGAAAACTCTATGCTGAAATCCCCCCAAGAGTAGAATATTCATTGACAGATGTGGGCCAAACTTTGATTCCCATACTGAACGACCTCATATCTTGGGCATTAGATAATTATGCATATATATCAAGACGTAAGAAAAAATAAATATTGATTAAACACAGATTCCAACATCAGTCAAAAAAAGTACAGATATGTGCCAGACTGTTCTTTATATTAGTATATGAGAATGGTATCAGCATCCGTCTGACAATACTTCTGAATATGTTTAATTATAGTATCTCTGTTTTCAATATTAATTCCATTTCATTGCTTTTACAGATAAAGCCAAGAGAAGAATACAGATGCTTGCCATATTCACTACTATTTAGCCATAGTTTTTTTAACCCGTTGGCGGAATTAATTTAGCGCATACTTAACCCT
>NZ_QUEM01000070.1 GCF_003477995.1 Bacteroides sp. OF04-15BH | reverse complement strand
GACTGCGGCGTGGAGTTCCTGACCGAAGAACCGCTGCAAAGAATTTATGAATTGAAACAGGAAACCGCCATGCTGGTGGTGGGCGGCGGCAAGCTGCTTACTTCATTGATTAAAGCCGGGTTGCTGGACAGCCTGACAATATACACCGTCCCGGTCATGGCGGGCAAAGGCATCGGCTTTATCGGGGAAACATCCGGCTCACATTGGAAACTCTCGGAAAGCAGGGTGCTGGATAACGGGGTGGTCTGTTCGACCTACCTGTTTGGCGGGAGCGTATAAAAAATGCGCCCGGTTCCCGCCGGGCGCAACCACTAAAATTTCAATTATTATAAGTTGCAAAACCTATCACAATGAAATTTCAGCGGCAAAGATAGGCTATTTCTTCGGTTTCGCTTTCTTTTCGGGGAATGAAAAACCGACATTGAACTGCTCGTCCAGTACCAGCGAAGCATCGAAAACCTTGCCGTTCTTGCCCTTGAAGCCCTTGATTAGCCCGGTCTTTCGTTTCGTCACCAGTTCGACAATCTGCTTGTCGGAAAGCTGCTTGTCGCATTTGTTGCGGAATATGGTAAGCGTGCAGTCCACGTTGGAACACTTCGCCACTTTCGGGTAGAACAGGATGCGCCCGCTACCGCATTTCGGGCAGGGGCAGGTTTCACCGCCCGCAACAGATAATTGTACCGAAAGCAGTTCCGCCGTGATTTGCGTTGCGTACACCTCGATACCCTTTCGGAACGTGTCGGCATCCATGCTGCCCGCTTCTATCTTGGAAAGGGCGGTTTCCCACATACCCGTCATTTCGACATCGGCAATCTTCTTGTCCCTGACTATCTTGTAAACGGCAAGCCCCTTGTCGGTAGGCACAAGGTTCTTCTTTTCACGCACGATGTACTGGCGGGCGAACAGCGTTTCGATAATCGCCGCACGGGTGGCGGGCGTGCCTATCCCGGCATCTTTCAGGCTGGCTTTCAGTTCGGCATCTTCCAGTTCCTTTCCGGCGTTCTCCATTGCGGCAAGCAGGCTGCTTTCCGTGTGCAGCGGTTTCGGCTTGGTCTGCTTCTCCAACAGTTCCACGTTGGAAATCGGCAGGCTTTCGCCCTCTTGAAGCGGCGGCAGGCTGGCGGCTTCTTCGTCCCCGCCCGTTTCCTGCTCGCCGAACACGGCACGCCACCCAATTACTTTCATCACAGACCCTTTTACCGTGAAGTCGGTATCTCCAGCCGACAATATGGCGGTGGTAACGTCTTTCACGCACTTGCCCGAAAAGGCTTCCAGCATACGCCCGGCTACCAGCTCGTAAACCGCCCGCTCGTCTTTGGTGAGTTCGCCGGGCAGGTTCTCGGTAATGATTAAGGCGTGGTGGTCGGTCACTTTGCCGTCATTCACGCTGCGGCGGTTCAGGGGTGTGCCGTCCAGCCCGGCGGCATACCCGGCAAAGCGGGGGTATTGCCCTAACAGGGCGACACGCTCCGGCATTTCATCGAAAACGTCCTCCGATATATAGCGGCTTCCGGTTCTCGGATAGGACATCACTTTCTTTTCATACAGGCTTTGCGCTATGGAAAGCGTCTTGTCAGCCGAAAAGTTCAGCTTCGTGTTCGCTTCCTTTTGCAGCGTGGTAAGGTCGTACAGAAGCGGCGGTTCTTGGCTGGCTTCTTTCCTCTCAACGGATTTCACGGCAAGTTGTCCAGCATCTTTAACCCGTTGCAGGGCGGCTATGGCTTCGGGCTGCTGTTCCCACTTGGCGGTCGATTGGGCGGTGAAACTTATTCCCCCGCTGGCGGTCGCCGCTTTGAGTTGCCAAAACTTGGCGGGTACGAAATTCCTGTTCTCCAAATAGCGGCTGCATATCATCACGAGCGTGGGTGTCTGCACCCTGCCCAGCGAGAACACTCCCTGCCCAGCGGCTACGCTCAACGCTTGGGTGGCGTTTATCCCTATCAGCCAGTCCGCTTCGCTGCGGGACTTGGCAGAGAGGTAGAGGTTATCGTAACATTCTCCCGGCTGCAAGTTATCCAGCCCCTCACGGATTGCCTTGTCGGTAAGGCTGCTTATCCACAGGCGCACAAATGGTTTTCGGCAGTTCAGGTAATGGAAGATGTAGCGGAAGATTAGCTCACCCTCACGACCGGCATCGGTGGCGACAATAATCCGGTCGCACAGGTCGAACACTTCCTTTATCACTTTCAACTGTTTCAGAACGCCGGGGTCTGCCTTGTAGCCTTTCTCCGCTTTCACCTGACGGGGGATTAATTGGAAATCGGGCGGCAGTATGGGCAGGCTCTCCCTGCGGAAGTTCGCCACGCCATAGGCTTCCGGCATGGCAAGCTGGATTAAGTGGCCGAACGCCCATGTCACCATATACCCGTTGCCGGAAAGATAACCGTCATTACGCTGGGTCGCCCCGATGATGCGGGCGATATCCTTTGCCCCGCTGGGCTTCTCTGCTATCAATGCAATCATAATTCTTTACTTTTTAAGGTGGGTACTACATTTTCATTCCTTTGGACTTCTTGGGTTTGTCCGCTTTCAGGCTCTTGTCCTGCTTCTCTTTCTGCTTGGCGGTGGGCTTGTCCTGACCCTGTTTCAGCGGCTCTTTGCCCTGTTTGGTGGCTTCGTTGGTCTTGCCCTCCGAATTGACCGCTACCTGCGTCCGGCTCTCGGCGGCGGGGGTAACGTCTTTCGGCTGCACCTTGTCGGGGGATTTGCCTTGTGCGCCGGGCTGCACATGACCGTTGAACTCAACGCCCTTGCCGTCCTTTATCCCGGCTACCTGCTGCTCTGCGGGCTGCTGCCCCTGCTGCAAGAACTGGACGGCAGACCTCGGCAGGAACTCCAAGCCACGCTCCACTGCGCTGACCTGCAAATAGGCACTGCGCTTCGTGCCGTCCCTGAATTGCAGGTTTTCCATTTTCACCGCTTGCCCGGCTTCAAAGGCGGCTTTCTGCTCCGGGCTGACTTTCACGCCGCAAATGGTGTCGGGGCATTTCCACTTGTCAGCCCGCATATACTCCAGTTCGTGCGTGTACCTGTCCCGGCTGACGAACACGGGGATTTGCTCGCCGTTTTTCGGGTCTTTGATTTCAGCGATGCCGCCCAAGTTGCCAGTGCCTTGCAAGTTGCCCTGCTCCTGCTTGGTGAACCCGTGTTCGTGGAACGGGCGTTGCAACAGTTTCTCGTCCTGCTGCACGCCGTGCAGCTTGGGTACAACCGTGCCGTCCTTTGCCTGATAGAAAGAGAGCTTGACATCGGTAGGTTTGAGGTAGAAGCCGCCCACCGTCCCCGAAACGGTGTAGGTGTTGCGGGACTTGTAGCCACGCATCACCCGGTCGAAGTCTTTCGTGTTTTTCAGGGTGTCGGCGGTAATGCCGACTTTTTTCAGGTTCTCCCAGTCGATTTTTGCCGGGTCGAAGCGGTAGCCCTGCTTGAACTCGTGGAAGTCGGGCTTCGGAACTCGAAGCATTTCAGCCCGCTTGCCGCCCTCCGGTGTGGGGTTGCGGTGGTTGTCCTCGATTGCCTTTGCGTCCTGCTCCGCTTGGGAAGCCTTGACACTGAAAAGTTCCAGTCCGGAAGTGTCCTGAAACTTGCGGAAGAAATTGGAAATGAAGTTGCTGAACACATCGCTGTTCTTGTCCACCTGCATGAACTCGCCGCCCTGTGTCGGCGGTACGGTCTGCAAATTGCCCTCCTTGTCGATACCCTTAACGGCACTCACCTTGCCCTGCTGTTTATCCAAGACCAGCAGCACGTCTTTTTCCTGCCCCTCTGCGGGCGGGGTCATTCTGTTTGTCATAAATAATTGAAATTTTAGCGGTTACGGGAATAGTCCCGCCCAAAGGTAGCGACTAAATATGCTATATTTGGACGGGCGGCAAGGGCTGTCCGAATTTGTCCTGCGGTGTCTGAAATTGTCCGGGTACGGTAATTACTGCGAACATTATTCGCAGAATTTAGAATATCACCAGCAAAATATTCATTATGTTTTTACATGGTAATTATATCACACTATCTTTGTAAATAAAATCAAGGAACATAAATATGGCTTCATTCAGAAAAGAGATACTTGGGCAGATTGAACGGATAGATACTGGGCGTATATTCAGGTTCCGGGATTTGTCGTTTGAAACGGAAAAGACTGTCTGAAATATCATTTTCTTTTGTACCTTTGCATCCGCAGAAAACAAAAGAAAATCAACTATTTAGTATAATTACCCGGTTGCGGTAACTAAATCGGGATAAAACCTCTAAACATTTCTCTTATATACAAATGATAGCCGAATTCAACTCATATATGAGTAACATAGACATAGATTTCTTCAAGGAGTTGTGTCTGAAACATGGAGAGTTACGACATTATAAAAAGAATGAGTTTATTCTCCATGAAGGTGATGCCTGTTCTTTCTTCGGGTTTATCTTGTCAGGTGTAGTCAAATACAGTTGCACCAACCGGACAGAAAACAAGCCGTATAATGTCGGTTTTTCCTTTCCAAATGAATTTATAGCCGATTATCCCACTTGCTTATATGGCATGAAATCAGAATTGAATATACAGGCGATAATCCCGTGCGAGATTTACATCTGTTCTTCTGCATTCTTACAGCAAAAATTCGAGGAGAACAAAGAAAGCCAACAGATAGCCCGTATCGCAGCCGAACAGATGTTTTTCCAATCATATTCACGTTATTTGGATTTATTCAGATTCACACCGGAAGAGCGTTACCTCCAACTTTTAAAAAAATGCCCTGCAATCCTCCAAATGGTATCACTAAAAGAAATAGCATCCTACCTCAAAATTACACCCGTACACATGAGCCGAATAAGACGCAAGCAAAGTTTTGACAACAAAAAATAAACATAGGTTTAGAAATTTGCATTCATAACAATATTCCAAGAGCGTCTTAATTTGCCAAAGGATTCTTCTTTTTATCTTTGTCTTATCTTTGGT
>NZ_QUEM01000007.1 GCF_003477995.1 Bacteroides sp. OF04-15BH | reverse complement strand
CCACCAAATATTTTCCAAAGAATTTTTCAAGGGGAAATCTTACAAAAGCCCCTAAAACTGCTTTAAAAGCCCGATTAATATGCTGTATAACATAGTTTTAAGTGATAAAATCAGAAGAGAAAAAATCTTCAAAAAAAAATATATTTTCTTTCATCGTTTACAGTCCAGCAACAAAATATGCCTGTTTTTAGCTCAAAAAACATTCCATAAATACCCAAACAAAAACAGGATAAATTAAAAAACGAACTATAGAAACATATAAAGAGAACAGAAGTCCTCTCCCAAAACAGATAACTTTCGCGGCAAATCCAAATGTGAACCTAAAACTTGAGATTCAACCACTCCAAAAGACAAAAGCATGAAGAAACGATAACTCAAAACAGAACTTACAGGATTCTTTGTAAGTGAAAGAACTGGAATCCGTATTTTTCAGAAGAATCTTTCTTCGTTCTGAATTTCTTTATCGTTTGAGCCAGTACATCAAATAAAAAAGAGAACAAGCCTATGCGACCTGTTCTCTTTTTATTAATTAAACGATACGATATAAAAGGTAGAATTACTTCAATACCTTCTGTACTTTATTACCTTTCTTTACCAGATAGATTCCTTTCTTCAGGCCATCCAAAGAAGAACCGACCTTAACGCCATTCAGGGTATAAACCTCTACAGGAGCGTTAACCGCATCTTCTACAGAAGAAATTCCACTTGCAATTGGAGCAACAACCTTCATATTGTCAACCTCCCAAGTTGGAGCAACATCTGCAGTACTTACATATTTATATGCGATATATACTTTCTTACCGCAATAAGCAGTAAGATCGATATCACCTGCATCCACGAAAGTCCAGTTGTTACCAGCCGGATAATTCGCAATTGTCAACTCGGTCCAAGTGGCAGCAGCTACATCACCTGCGTAGTCTGTAGAAGCAAATACCTTGATATGCTCTGCAGCAACTCCTGAGTTCAAGACGTTCAAAGCATGACGGAAGCTCAAAGTAGCCTTTGTAACTGCACTCAAATCAATGGCAGGACTTACAGCCCAAGACTCGGCAACATTGTTCACCTTATTGGCATAGGCACTTGCTTTCAGATAACCATAGCTATCGCCCTTCCAAACATACTCCAAGTCACCCTTTTCAACATCCTTGAATTCAAATCCGGCAACATCGCCTTTGTCAAATGAGCTTTCAAACAGAACCTTTTCTGTTGGTTCCGGATCAACAGTACCGCCACCATCAACGATACCACCATCTTCTGTTGTCAAAGAAGCATCATCGAGCAACAAATCCTTTCCCGGATTCTTCGGATTCATCAACACCAGATTCAGTTTTGTCTCTTTGTCTAAAGTAAAGGTATCGGCAACGAGCACCCACTTGCCATTGGTAATATCATTATGATATACACCATACTCATAATTGCCCATACTTCCGTCTTCGTTTACCGGAGCATATCCAGGACGAGCAGAAGCATTCTCCTCTGTTGCAGCCTTAGCATAAATAGAGAAGATGTAGGTTCCCGCTTTCAAAGTCATTTCCTCAGAGCCCAAACGCTTGTTGCTGCTTGTTCCTTTCAACAGAACAGAAGAAGAACCGGTGCGAGCCTCAGCAGACTGAGAAATGGTTCCATTACTTGCTGTTGTTGTAGATACCCAATGGGCAGGTTTATCTTCAGACCACTCTTCAAAGCTGGCATTAGAAAGCAAATTAGTCTGCGCCATGGCTGTTCCACCCATCAACAAGAAAGAGAACGCCATCCAATTTTTAATAGAAGTAAAATTTTTCATAAGCTAATCATTTTAGAGTTCATTTCACCTTAGCAAATATAACTGTTCCGTTTTAAAATCGGAAATCTTTCCGAGGAAAAAAGAAAAGAAAAAACTCTTTTATAGATTTCCGAATCAGATGATGAAGAATACATTACAAGAAAAGGAAGATGCAGAGCTGCCTGTTCCCAGCAAACCTGCATCTTCCTTGTCATAAAATATTCTTTTTTCAAGCATTACGGTGCAACAACCGCAATAGTTTACGCCAATCGAACCGCTTCGGGGACGATCCATCCTTCCGTGTCTCTTCCTTCGCCTCCAAAACATTCAGAACATTACGGGTATGCTCCTGCCCCATTTGAATCATTCGGGCACACTCGGCAAAACTGAAAAGTCCGCAAGATGCTATCGGAATCTCAATCAAGGCATCAACAGCAGCTGATTGTATAGCCACCTCGGCCAAACGCTTGGAAGCCAGTTCCGACATTAAACGCAAAGTAGTAAAGTATCCCATTTTCTTATGCGTATCGTCAAATACAGACTGCACCAGATTACCTTTCCAGGCTTTCAGCTCCGACCAACGAGCGCGCATCTGGGAAACAACTCCTCCTTCAGTAGCAGTCTTCTCTGGTACATCGGCCACATTTTCCGTTTCAAACACCGGCGACGCATATAGATTGACAGCCACCAGCAGATCCCCCTCCTTGCGATGAAGCAGATTCAACGGCAACGGATTTACCACACCCCCGTCTACAAGCCAACGATCCGCCTCATGCACCGCGGTAATCACTGCCGGTATGGCCACCGAAGCACGAATTGCCCGATACACACTGCCGGTTTCATAAACCACATCTTCTCCGGTATTCATATCTGTGGCCACAATACTAAGTCTTACGGGCAAATCTTCCAAATTACAGTCTGGAGCAAACTCCTGCAAACGCTCTATCAGTTTCTGTCCTTTAATAAAGCCTTGATCGGAAAAGGTAAAATCCAACTGTGAGAAAATAGCCTGAGCTCCATCTTCCAAAATGAAATCTGCAAACTCCTGCAATTTACCCATCGCATACATAGCGCCTACCACAGAGCCGATGGAACATCCGGATATGGAATGAATAGAATAGCCTCTTGACAAGAGTTCGCGGATTACGCCAATGTGAGCCATTCCCCGCGCACCGCCTCCCGAAAGCGCCAAAGCAACCTGTCTGCCCATAAATCTGATCATTTAACCGTTATATGAAAACAAGCCTGATGCACCTCGTACTTGATATGGCAAAGCCCCTCCTGACGCACATCACGAAGAACTTCCGAAAGTACCCATTTCAAGGTATCATTTCGTACCGCCCGACGCTCGGCGCTATCAGGATGCTGCACCGTTACGTAACGGTTATAAGCAATGTCGAAGGTTGTTCCAAAACGGTGACAACTTTCTTCGGATGCATTCTGGTTATAACGTCGCAATTTGCGCACATCTTCTTCGGTACGCAATACGGACGATACGATAATTTTATGAAGAGGAATTCCTTTTACAGCCAGAGAATCCAGAAAATTACGGCTGATCTTCTGCAGCAAATCGCTTGCTCGGGGCACCAGATAAGGAATTGAACGGTTCATGCGGGAATCTATATCATAAAACGGATTGCTGCCTATATAGACCAGTTCATCCTTACGGTGTTCGGCCTGTTCGCGATCTTTTACGGGAGAAACACCCCACTTACGGGCGGATACGATCTGCACATCCTGCAAATCCGGAAATTCCTTTCGGAAACTGCCCACACTGTATATTCTGTTCTTGACAATCTTCCCCAAAGAATCTGTAACAAAGCGTGTCGGGGTATGTGCCAGATAAAGCAATTTGGAACAGCCCTGTGAAGAATCCGGCTCATCCGCTTCGTTTACTTCCAGACTCTCTGCCACCGGCAGGTTCTGGACAGAATGAGCAGCAGTATCGGCCGGAGCCTCATCTGCAGGATGCTGATATACACGAACAACAGATGGATTCACACACCGTACAATAGCCAATACCAACACGGTAGAGGAAACCAGTCCTATATAGATTTTTTTCTTTAGTCTTCTCAATTTTATCCTTGTTTAATGTCGCACAAAGATAGTAAAACTAGACCGAATTCAAACACAATAATCAAAGAATCTCTCAGTCGGTTCTTCCAAACATTGATCATGCCTTTCAGGCTCCGAACAGGCAGACGAATCCAGGTTGTAAAAGATAAAGAAAAAGAGTCCGGTGACAAGCGAAGTGCTCCCCCAACCGGTTTCTATTCCTCATCCAGTCCAAATTCCTGATCAAAAGCCTTCTTCCATGCTTCTTTCCGTTCCTCTATTTGCTCAAAGTTAGAAAGGAAAGCGTAAGCTGTAACAAAACGCAACTCTTCGCACTCCTTCAAATATTTTGCCGGAACCTCTGGTGCTCTAACCGTATTTTCCACGTGCAGGGTATCTCCTTCACGCAGTGTTCTAAAATAGAACATATTACTATATCCTATAGGCTGATCACCCGACATAATGAAATAGTGCAAATCTGCCGGATTCTGTTCCTGAGTAAACACGACATCAAACTCAACTTCCAATCGCAAGCTTTCATTTTTCCGTTTCGTCATCTTCATTTCCGGAAGCAGCACTTTGGTTATTTTTATATCAGAGACAATACGATAGGGCAAACTATCTGACATGGTATAAGGAATCGTTTTTCCAATCATCTCATCCGCCAAAGGCTGAGCCTTTTCTTCAGCCTTTTTCATAGAAGCCTCAAAATTGGAATATGCCAAAAGAGCGTCTTCCCCTTTGATGTCTTCCCCATTGTTCATACTGTTTATCAACTCCTTCGTACTATTCAGAAAACCGACCAACTCTTCCTCATAAATGGAAGGGATCTCACCAAAAATACTATCTCCACCGCGGGAACAACCGGAGAAGCCAAAATTCAAAGCGACCAAAGACAAGGTCCCTACAATAAAAGCTTTTGTTTTCATGATGTTTTTAATTTAAAGATGAATATTATAATTGCTATCAAGTTCACTTCTGGGATTCCACGTCACGAATATCCAGTCCTGAGGGATCGTACATCACTCGGGCATGATTTCTCCGTATGGTTTCACACTTGATACAGACTCCCGTCACTTTATCAATTGTCTCCCGAACAACGGAACCATTACGGAAAACGATACCGTTCTCGCGGGAAAAGAATTCGTTTTCTGCATGAATGTGATAACTACAGGACTGAGGACGCTCGGCACGTAATTCCCCTCGCAAATACTCTCCGTCTGTAAACACCAGTAACTGATAGGTGTTATCCGTATCATTACGGAAGCGGTAGTCCAAATAATTATAGACTATGCTTGTACCTGTACCAAACGGAATCTGCCGATGATAATCGGGAAACAAATCCAGGCCGTCATGATGGTGGTGCTCCACAATCTTCAAATCAGAATGCAAAACCATCCAATGAATCAGATTGGTAAACTGACAAAGTCCTCCTCCATATCCCTGCGACGCCTGTCCTTTCGAAATCGTCAATCCTTTTTTATAACCATGCTGTTTATCATCGGGTCCCACCAGTTTCCAAAAAGAAAATATTTCGCCGGGCTTGATCAGAATACCATTGACACAAGGAGCAGCAAGCGACAGGTTTACCGCCTTATTCTCCTGCAAATGCATTTCGGTGTTTCCTAATCTCCGGCGAATCAGCGAACCGTGGCGGTATATCAGAACGGGCAAACGCTCCATACTTTTATCACAAGCCAACTTCTCCCGACTGAAAAAGTCCTGTACATGTCGCAGTAAGATACATTTCTTTCTGGAAATCTGATATGTCCAAGGGGAAAGTTCACAAAACAATTTTCTTTTTCTGGTAGCAGCCATACAGCTTTTGATTTTATTTTTAAATCTAAATACTGGTCGCAATATTACGTTTTTATTTTGAGAATAAAGAATTGCATCATATATTTTTACACAAAAACTTTCTTACCAAAGAAAGTCCTACGTTCTTTCAAAACATGATGATGATATTCCGAGATTCAAAACCTCATTAATAAAAAGACCATGAAACACTGATATCTATCCCATTATTCCTAAAATACACTTTCCTTGAAAAAGTTCTTCTCTCATATTTCCGCATAAAAACATTCTTCAAGGTTCAGCTTCCCTTCCAGCTAAAAAGTATATACAAAAGTACATTGCCTTACTATTTCCAAAACAAGGTTGATTGCATGAGGATAAAACAAAAGAAAAAGACAAAATCAATCTACAACAGATAAATTCAAAACAGCCGGCCATATTCCCCGTACAAAAGCTCATTCTTACAGAAAAATGCTGTTCAACAAATAAAACTTATCCGACAACAACAAATATAGTAAAAAGGTGGTGAATTCGAAACAGAATGATTAAATTTGCATCAAAATTAGATAAATGATAGAGAAGCATATCGTACTGGAAGATATTGACCCCATCATCTTTTATGGGGTGAACAATGTGAACATGCAAATGATCAAGGCATTATACCCCAAACTGCGCATTGTAGCACGGGGAAATGTCATCAAGGTCATGGGCGATGAGGAAGAAATGTGCGCTTTTGAAGAGCACATTCTGGCCATGGAAAAGCACTGCGCCAAATACAACAGCCTGAAGGAAGAAGACATTCTGGCCATCATCAAAGGCAATAAACCGGAAAACAAGGATCACGGGGATGTCATTGTGTACAGCATCACCGGAAAACCGATTACCGCGCGCAGCGAAAACCAACAGAAACTCGTAAAGGCTTATCAGGAAAAGGATATGATCTTTGCTGTGGGTCCGGCCGGTTCCGGAAAGACATACACCAGCATCGCCTTGGCTGTACGCGCGCTGAAGAATAAAGAAATCCGGAAAATCATCTTAAGCCGCCCGGCCGTAGAAGCCGGTGAAAAGCTGGGTTTCCTTCCGGGAGATATGAAAGAAAAGATTGACCCGTATCTGCAACCGCTGTACGATGCCCTCGAAGATATGATTCCTGCCGTGAAACTACAGGAGTTCATGGAACAGAAAGTGATTCAGATTGCCCCGTTGGCCTTTATGCGCGGACGCACCCTGAACGATGCCGTAGTGATTCTCGATGAAGCACAGAACACCACAACGGCACAAATCAAAATGTTCCTCACCCGTATGGGTATGAATACCAAAATGATCATTACGGGAGACACCACTCAGATTGACTTGCCTCCTTCACAGCGTTCAGGACTTGTCGAGGCCATGCACATCCTGAAAAACGTCAATGATATTGCTTTTGTGGAACTCAGCAAAAAAGATATCGTGCGCCATAAACTGGTTTCCAAAATTGTGGAAGCATACGACCACTACGACAAGAAGCAGCACGCTTCCAAAAAGAAAAGTCACAAAAAAGAAGAGAGCCCTACTCCTATTTTTTCAGACCTGCAAGGTTTGGGCGACAACTAATTCTCAGAAAAAGATTCATCCAATCATATATAAATTAAAAGAATATGAAAGCATTAACTCAAACAGATTTCAATTTCCCGGGACAGAAAAGCGTATATCATGGTAAAGTACGCGATGTGTATAACATCAATGACGACCTGTTGGTAATGGTTGCCACTGACCGTATCTCAGCTTTCGACGTAATCCTGCCTAAGGGTATTCCTTTCAAGGGACAGATGCTGAACCAGATTGCAGCCAAGTTCCTGGATGCAACCAGTGATATCGTACCTAACTGGAAGCTGGCTACTCCAGACCCTATGGTAACTGTGGGATTGAAATGTGAAGGTTTCCGCGTGGAAATGATCATCCGTGGCTACCTGACCGGATCTGCATGGAGAGAATACAAGAACGGCTGTCGCGAACTGTGTGGCGTAAAACTGCCGGAAGGAATGAAGGAAAACCAGAAGTTCCCGACTCCAATCATCACTCCGACAACTAAGGCTGATGCCGGACACGATGAGAACATCTCTAAGGAAGAGATCATCGCTCAGGGCCTCGTTAGCAAGGAAGACTATGAGCTGATGGAGAAATATACTTATGCTTTGTTCGAAAGAGGAAGCGAGATGGCTGCCAGCAAAGGCCTCATCCTGGTAGATACCAAATATGAGTTTGGTAAGAAGGACGGCAAGATCTATCTGATCGACGAAATCCACACTCCGGATTCAAGCCGCTATTTCTATGCTGAAGGCTATCAGGAGAAATTCGAGAAGGGCGAGCCTCAGAAACAGCTTTCTAAGGAATTCGTACGCCAGTGGCTCATCGACCACAACTTCATGGGCAAGGAAGGACAGCAGGTTCCGGAAATGACCGACGAATATGTAAACAGTGTTTCAGAGCGTTACATGGAGCTGTATGAAGGTATCACCGGCGAAAAGTTCCAGAAAGCCGACGATCACGCAGACTTGGCTGCACGCATTGAAAAGAACGTAACAGAATATCTGAACAATAACAAATAAGCTTTACTTTTTGTGTACGAACAAGAAAAGATAAAGCCCTATGGTTCGGAAGGCGATAAGCGGAAGCAGGTGGAACAAATGTTCGACAACATCTCTTCCACTTATGACCTTCTGAATCATTCTTTGTCTCTTGGCATAGACAAAGGATGGAGAAAAAGAGCCATTGACTCTCTCCGGGCATTCAATCCCCGCCACATGCTGGACATTGCCACCGGAACCGGTGATTTTGCGATTCTGGCAGCCCAGCGTCTTCAGCCGGAATCGCTCGTGGGAGCTGATATCTCGGAGGGCATGATGAATATCGGACGCAAAAAAGTGCAGGATCTGGGACTGGACAAAATCATATCTTTCCAAAAGGAAGACTGCACCAGTCTGTCGTTTGCAGACAATTCTTTCGATGCCGTTACCGTGGCTTACGGTGTGCGCAATTTCGACAATCTGGACCTGGGACTGAAAGAGATGCATCGCGTTCTTCGTCCCGACGGTCATCTGCTCATTGTTGAACTGTGTACCCCCAACCGCTTTCCGATGAAACAGCTGTTCCAGCTCTACTCACGGGTAGTCATGCCTCTGGCCGGTCGCCTTATCTCCAAAGACCGCAGTGCCTATTCTTATCTTCCGGCCACCATGGAAGCCTTTCCTCAAGGCGAAGTAATGCAACAGATCATCTACAAGGCCGGATATCGGGAAGTGTCGTTCAAACGCTTCACGGGAGGTATCTGCACCATGTATCTGGCAAAAAAATAATTTGATTATGAACAAATACGGACTTCTGGGCTATCCTCTGAAACACTCCTTTTCCCGACAGTTCTTTACGGAAAAGTTTCAGAATGAGGGTATTGATGCCCAATATGTAAACTTTGAAATACCGGACATCTCTCTGCTGACCGACATTCTGGACCGGGAACCGGAACTCAAGGGCCTGAATGTAACCATTCCTTATAAAGAACAGGTCATTCCTTTCCTTCATGAAATCAGTCCTGAAGCCAAGGAAATCGGTGCAGTAAACGTGATTCGCATCACCCGCCCCAAGGGTATCCCTCATTTAAAGGGATTCAATTCGGATATCATCGGCTTCCAGGAGTCTCTGAAACCGCTTTTACAGCCTCATCATCGAAAAGCCTTGATTCTGGGCACAGGAGGTGCTTCCAAAGCAGTAAAAGTAGGCCTGGAACAGTTGGGTATCGAAACTTGCTACGTAAGCCGAAGTGCCGGAGCCAACCGAATCACTTATGCCCAATTAGACGAATCCATCATCCAGGAACACCTGATTATTGTGAACTGCAGCCCTTGCGGCATGTTTCCACATAACGAGGAGTGTCCGAACATTCCTTATCAACTGCTCACTCCCCAGCACTTGCTTTATGATCTTGTTTATAATCCGCTGGAAACAGAATTCATGAAACGGGGAAGGCAACAGGGAGCTACGGTTAAAAACGGTCTGGAGATGCTCCATCTGCAGGCTATAGCAGGATGGAATTTCTGGAATGGCAATGAATAATTTTTTTTATGAAGACAAATCAGAAAAAGAAAAGGATAATACAGGTAACCGGTGTTATCCTTATTTTAATTATAGCCCTCTTAGCCGGAAGCAGCCTATATCTGCAATGGTATGCCCTTCAGGCACAAGGTAACCCTAGAGGCAAAGATATTAACGGCTCTTATGAGTACATGTATGAAACTTATCCGCACATTCAGTCATGGGCAGACAGTTTGCGCCAAAACAAAGCGTTGAAGGATACATTCATCATCGCAGATGACGGTAGCCGTCTGCATGCCCTGTATGCCTATGCCGATTCAGTGACCGACCGCACGGCGGTTATTGTGCATGGCTATACGGACAATTCCGTGCGCATGTTGCACATTGGCTACTTGTATCACCATGACCTGAAATATAATATCCTTCTCCCCGACCTGCGTTTCTCGGGATTGAGCGAGGGGTCCTACCTGCAAATGGGCTGGAACGACCGGAAGGATGTGTTGCGCTGGATGGATATAGCCAATGGAATCTTTACGCGTCACGGCGGATTCAGCCAAACTCAGATGGTGGTTCACGGCATATCCATGGGAGGGGCCACCACCGTATGTGTCAGTGGCGAACCGCAGCAACCTTATGTGCGCTGCTTTGTAGAGGACTGCGGGTTTACCAGTGTGTGGGACGAATTCTCGGGAGAACTGAAAAATCAGTTCGGACTGCCGGAATTTCCTTTGCTTTATGCAGCCAGCACCATGACCAAACTACGTTACGGTTGGAGCTTCACCGAGGCAGCCGCTCGCAAGCAAGTAGAGAAATGCACCCTGCCGATGTTCTTTATTCATGGGGATCAGGATACCTTCGTTCCCACTTGGATGGGCGACACGCTCTATGCCCATAAAAAGGGAGAAAAGGAATATTGGAAAGTACCGGGCGTAGAACACGCACGCTCTTATCTGCAATTCCCTAAATTATATACCGAAAAGGTAAAAAACTTTACGGAAAAGTATATTCATTAGAATAATATCGTATCTTGCATATTATAATGATAAAACAGAAAACTATGAGACGCTTTATCCTGTTTTTAAGCTGTTTCCTGCTTCTGGCCATCCGCATACAGGCTGCCAGTTATACCCCGGAATCCCTGCCTATGGTCTACCTTCAGGACCAGACCCGCCATGTGGTTAATCCCGACGGTATTCTGTCGGCCGGATGCGTGGAAGCTATGGATTCTCTGCTTTGGAATCTGGAACAGAATAAAGGAGTGCAATCCGTCGTGGCCGTGGTGGAAAGCATCGAAAACGATGACTGCTATGAATTCTGCATGCAGCTGGCTCGTCTGCACGGAATCGGTTCGAAGGCCAATACCGGACTGATCATCCTGCTCTCCACCCAAAACCGTTGTTATCAGATTCTCACCGGTACCGGTCTGGAAGGTACCCTGCCCGATGCCATCTGCCGGCGCATTGAAAACCAGAAGATGGTACCTTTCCTGAAACAAGGCAACTGGGACCAGGCCATGTACCAGACCGTTTACAGTGTATGCAAGGTTATTGAAGGCGATCCCACTCTGATCAACGAACTCACCGGAAAGAAGGAACAAGAAGGAGGAAACACCGGACTTTACTTTGTAGGAGCCATCATCCTGCTTTTCATTCTCATCTCCTGGTACAGTGGCCGGCAACGCAACACCTGTCCACACTGCGGCAAAAAGGGACTGGTACGCATAAATTCCAACATCATGGTTGACCGCATCCACCGCATAGAACATCATCAGGAAACATTCCGCTGCCCACACTGTGGACAACTGACTCACCGCAAACATGACGAACCGATGGACAACGGAACCGGATTCGGGGGTATGGTACCTCCCATCATGGGCCCGTGGGGCGGTTTCCATCGCGGAGGCAGTTCGTTCGACGGACCGCAAGGAGGCAGTTTCGAAGGCGGAGACTTCGGCGGAGGCGGTTCCGGAGGAGAATTTTAAACAAACCCAAACTAGAATAACATGTATATGAAGACAAAGAAAATTCGCAATTACATTCTGGCACTTACTGCCCTGTTCTCACTGAACAGCTGTTCTTATAACGAAATGGTCGAGAAGGACGAAGCAGTTTCTACTGCCTGGAGCAATGTGGAAGTACAATACCAGCGCCGCTCTGATCTGATTCCGAATCTGGTGAGCACCGTAAAGGGATATGCCCAGCACGAGCAGAGCACTTTGCAGGCCGTGATGGAAGCCCGCAGCAAAGCGACCCAGATTACTGTAGATGCCGATAACCTGACTCCTGAAAAGATGAAGGAATATCAGCAGGCACAGGGAGAGATCAGCAGCGCATTAGGCAAGCTGTTGGCCATCACGGAAAACTATCCCGAATTGAAGGCCAACCAGAACTTCTCCGAGCTGCAAGCCCAACTGGAAGGCACCGAGAACCGTATCACCGAGGCACGCCGCCGCTATAACGAGTCGGTACAAGAG
The DNA here is from genome assembly GCF_003477995.1 of Bacteroides sp. OF04-15BH. Taxonomy (GTDB): domain Bacteria; phylum Bacteroidota; class Bacteroidia; order Bacteroidales; family Bacteroidaceae; genus Paraprevotella. Next base: position 127,895 of record NZ_QUEM01000007.1, on the reverse strand, counting down.
TACAATGTGCTGGTACGCTCCTTCCCGAACAATCTTTTTGCCAAGATGTTCGGATTTGACAAGAAGGAAAAGTACGAAGCCGAAAGCGGAAGTGAAAAGGCTCCGGAAGTGAAGTTCTAAAAATACGACGTTTTGGGCGTCTTTTTTGCCTACTCGGCAGAAAATCATTAATTTTGCATATTAAAATCAAACAGCAACTTAATTATTTGAATCATGAGTAATCAGCGTTACATGATGCGTGGTGTATCCGCAGCGAAAGAAGACGTACACAACGCCATTAAGAACATAGACAAAGGTATCTTCCCACAGGCTTTCTGTAAGATCATCCCGGATATTCTGGGCGGTGATCCGGAGTATTGCAACATTATGCATGCCGACGGAGCCGGAACCAAATCTTCACTGGCCTACATGTATTGGAAAGAAACCGGCGACCTTTCTGTATGGAAAGGCATTGCACAGGATGCCCTGATCATGAACACCGACGACCTGTTGTGTGTGGGTGCCGTAGACAACATTCTGGTATCCTCTACCATCGGACGAAACAAGATGCTGATTCCGGGCGAAGTAATCAGCGCCATCATCAACGGCACCGACGAGCTGCTGGCCGAAATGAGAAAAATGGGTGTAGGTATCTACGCAACCGGTGGTGAAACTGCCGACGTAGGCGACTTGGTACGCACCATTATCGTTGACTCTACCGTGACTTGCCGTATGAAGCGCAGCGATGTGATCGACAATGCGAACATCCGTCCGGGCGACGTGATCGTAGGTTTGAGCAGTTGCGGACAGGCTACTTACGAAAAAGAATACAACGGCGGTATGGGCAGCAACGGTCTGACCAGCGCCCGTCATGACGTGTTTGCAAAATATCTGGCAGAGAAATATCCGGAAAGCTACGACAAGGCTGTTCCAGAAGAACTGGTTTACAGCGGTAGCTACAAGCTGACCGACGAAGTGGAAGGCGCTCCGATCAATGCCGGCAAGCTGGTTCTTTCTCCGACACGTACTTATGCTCCGGTCATCAAGCGCATTTTGGACGAAATGAGAAGCGAGATTCACGGTATGGTACACTGCACCGGAGGCGCACAGACCAAAGTGCTGCACTTTGTCGGTGAAAACTGCCACGTCGTCAAGGACAACATGTTCCCTGTTCCTCCTCTCTTCAAGGCTATTGCTCAGGAGAGCGGTACCGATTGGGCCGAGATGTACAAGGTGTTCAACATGGGTCACCGCATGGAAATCTATGTATCACCGGAGCAGGCCGACCGCATCATCGAGATCAGCAAGAGCTTCAATATCGACGCTCAGGTAATCGGCCGTGTAGAGGAAGGTACCCGCTCATTGACCATCAAGAGCGAGTTCGGAGAGTTCAATTACTAATCCGCAAAACCCAAAAAGACAATGAAAAGAATCCTTTTTATTCTTTGTTGCCTCACTTCACTCGGAATTACAATTTACCTGACCTACAAAACTTGGGAAGGGTTTGCTGAACGCAGCTGGTATCAGAATCTGATCTATCTGATCGCTATTGTCGGCTGGTGCTTCATTACAGAAAAAGTATTCAACAAAAAATATAAATGGACTCAGAAGTTTTTTGAATAAATGGCAGAAAATACAATATTAAACAAGCTGGAAGGTCTGGTGAGCCGTTTTGAGGAAGTCTCTACCCTCATTACAGACCCCAACGTAATCAGCGACCAGAAGCGTTATGTGAAACTGACCAAGGAGTACAAAGACTTGGGCGACATTATGAAAGCGCGTAAAGAATATCTGGACACTTTGAAGAATATCGAAGACGCCAAAGAGATTCTGGCCGTAGAAGATGATCCGGAAATGAAGGAAATGGCTCGCGAAGAGCTGTCGGCCGCAGAAAAGCGCATTCCGGAAATTGAGGAGGAAATCAAGCTTCTGCTCGTTCCGGCCGATCCGGAAGATGACAAGAACGTGATTATGGAAATCCGTGGCGGTACGGGTGGCGACGAAGCTGCGCTGTTTGCCGGTGATCTGTTCAAGATGTACTCCAAGTATTGCGAGATGAAAGGCTGGAAGATTGCCATCTCCAGCTTCAACGAGGGTACAGCCGGAGGTTTCAAGGAAATCATTTTCAGTGTAACCGGTGAAAAAGTGTACGGAACTCTGAAATACGAATCCGGTGTGCACCGCGTGCAGCGTGTTCCGGCCACAGAAACTCAGGGCCGTGTGCATACATCGGCCGCAACCGTAGCCGTATTGCCGGAAGCCGAGGAGTTTGATGTAGAGATCAACGAAGGTGAAATCAAATGGGATACTTTCCGTTCCAGCGGTGCGGGAGGTCAGAACGTAAACAAGGTGGAATCCGGAGTGCGTGCCCGCTATATGTGGAAAAACCCGATTACCGGAGAAACCGAGGAGATTCTGATCGAATGTACCGAAACACGTGACCAGCCGAAGAACAAGGAGCGCGCACTGGCCCGTCTGCGTACCTTCATTTATGACAAGGAGCACCAGAAGTATCTGGACGACATTGCCAGCAAGCGTAAGACGATGGTATCTACCGGCGACCGTTCGGCCAAGATCCGTACCTACAACTACCCGCAGAGCCGCATCACCGACCACCGTATCGGTTACAACATGCAGAACCTGTCTTCGTTCATGGACGGTAACATTCAGGACTGCATCGACCAGCTGATCGTGGCCGAGAACGCCGAGCGCATGAAAGAAAGTGACCTGTAATCCAGAAGCACATTTCTTTCCATGTGGGTAAAGAAAACCGATAAAAAGAAGATCGATAAAAGATAAAGCAACTATGAACAGAAAAGATTTATTTGAGAACATCAAGAAGAAACAGTCTTTCCTTTGCGTAGGACTGGATACCGATATCAAGAAGATTCCGGAGCACCTGCTTCAGGAAGAAGATCCGATTTTTGCCTTCAACAAGGCCATTATCGATGCCACAGCTCCTTACTGTATCGCCTACAAGCCAAATCTGGCTTTCTATGAGAGCATGGGCGTTAAGGGATGGATTTCTTTCGAGAAGACCATCGCTTATCTGAACGAGCACTATCCGGATCAGTTCATCATTGCCGACGCCAAGCGCGGTGATATCGGTAACACTTCAGCCATGTATGCCCGCACCTTCTTCGAGGAAATCAAGTTGGACGCGGTAACCGTAGCTCCTTACATGGGTGAAGACAGCGTAACTCCTTTCCTGGGTTACGACAACAAGTGGGTGATTCTGTTGGCTCTGACCAGCAACAAGGGTTCACACGACTTCCAGCTCACTGAGGATGCTCAGGGCGAGCGTCTGTTTGAGAAAGTATTGAAGAAGAGTCAGGAATGGGGTAATGCCGACCAGATGATGTATGTAGTAGGCGCCACTCAGGGCAAGATGTTCGAAGATATCCGTAAGATTGCTCCGGATCACTTCCTGCTCGTACCGGGTATCGGTGCTCAGGGCGGTTCTCTGAGCGAGGTTTGCCAGTATGGTATGAACAGCCAGTGCGGTCTGATCGTAAACAGCAGCCGTGCCATCATCTACGCAGACAAGACCGAGAACTTTGCTGCCGTAGCCGGAATCAAAGCCAAAGAAGTACAGGAAGAAATGGCCAAGGAATTGCAGCGCATCCTGTAATCCGCCATCTTTCGACCTTATATACGGAACTCCCGGATTGCTTCCTGCCGTTCAATCGGCGGGAAACAATCCGGGAGTTCTGTTTTTATCCGGCTGGGACGCAGCAATGATCCGAAGCAGTTCTCTTCCATATTTACGCACCGTAACCTTACCGATAGAAGGCACCGACAACAAAGTTCGCTCATCAGTAGGACAAAGGCGTGCCAAGCCCAGCAAAGCCTTTTGCGGTAGGATTGTATATGGAGGTTTTCCCTGACGTACAGCTTCCTCCTGACGCCAACGCATCAGTCGGGCATACAGTTCGGGATGTAGCGGCACAGAAGATGCTGCTGTCCGCTCAGAGGCATCCCGGCGGAGCATTCGCGATTTATGAACATTCTCCTCCGCCTTCCTCAAAGAAAGCAAAGCCTTCTGTCGCAGGAAATCAGAAATCCGGAAGCCTTTTTCACTTACTGTTTTCAGCAAAGCCATACGCAGTCCGATTGCTTCGTCGAAAGCAGTCAAGGCCTTGTTGTATTTTCTTTTTACCTCCTGATTATCTATCTCCACGAGATACTGTTCCTTTTCTGTATTCCACACTTTCAAGCATTCCAGAAAATAGGAAGCCCCTCGACGGAAACGGTTCTGAAGGGATTCATTGTCGGAAAAATCAGGTTGCGCATATACCAGTCGCAAATACTGGTCGTGAAAACGGTCGCCCACCCGAAGCACCTCTTCCTGAAAGCGCTCCAGAAATGCTTTTGCTTTCTGAAGCACCTCGGGATACAGTTCATAAAGATATTCATCGAGTAAACGTACCAGGCGCTCCAGTTGTTCCGACAAACGGTGAAATACGAAAAGCGAATCCAGCTGCTCCAGAAAATATCCCCGCTCAAAAGCATTCATCTGTTCTTCATTCGGTACAGTTTCCAGGGCCTGATCCATAAAACGGGATATCTGCTCATCCTGAATCACAGCCTGCTCCGGTAAAGGTGCACTTAGAAAAAGGGCCTCGAGCGAGCGGCATCGGCTGAGAGCCACATAGGTCTGTCCGTGTGTAAAAGCCCCGGACACATCGATTATGGCATGGTCAAAAGTCAGTCCCTGACTCTTATGCACCGTAATGGCCCAAGCCAGTTTCAAGGGGAGCTGGCGGAATGTGCCGTCAATTTCTTCCACGATTTCATGCGTACTCTCGTCCAACCGATAACGGGCATTGGCCCACTCCATGGGTTCTACAGTCACCGTTTCCTCAGCATCCTGCAACTTTACCTCTACCCGATGTTCCGTTATGGCTACCACCCTCCCGATGCTGCCATTCACAAAGCGCCGCGGCACATTCAGGTCGTTCTTTACAAACAACACCTGCGCTCCTTCTTTCAGTTCCAATCGCGCCTCTGTGGGAAAAGAAAGCTCCGGAAAGACACCATTGATTGTTGCATCAAAAAAGAAAGATGTTCTGGGCAATGCCTCCAGTTTTTCTTTATTGACCTTTTGTGCCTGATGATTATGCGTCATCAGGCGGATATATCCTTCGCAAGCAGAAAGTTCTGTTTCCGGACGATAACGTCTATTCAACTCATGAATCAGTCCGGCATCCAACTGATGCGTCCGAATCCGATTGAGCATCGTCAGAAAACGGGTATCCGTCTGCCGGTAGACATGTTGCAGCTCTACCGTACAAAACCCAGCCTCACGCAATGCCTTACTCGAAAAGAAATAAGGACTGTCATAATAACGCGACAACAGATTCCATTCCTCTGCCTTATATACCGGGGGCAACTGCTGCACATCACCGATCAGCAATAGCTGCACCCCACCGAAAGGACGGTGCCGCTCCCGATAACGGCGAAGAACGTCATCAATGGCATCAAGCAGATCGGCACGCACCATACTCACCTCATCAATGACCAGAAGGTCCAGGCTACGCATCATTTTCTGCTTCTCGGCACTGAACTGAAAACGATATTCCGCATTACCGCCAAATGCCGATCCAGGCAGATAAGGAGCAAAAGGAAGCTGGAAAAAGGAATGAATCGTCATGCCTCCAGCATTGATAGCTGCAATTCCAGTTGGTGCCAGCACAATCATTCGCTTGGGGGCATCCTGAACCAAACGGCGCAAGAATGTCGTTTTACCGGTTCCAGCCCGTCCGGTAAGAAACAGGTTCACTCCTGTATTTCTAAGAAGCTGCAAGGCCAGCTCTTCTGGATTATTTTTATTCATCATCATGAAAGCAAGCATTCATAACTATACCAACATACATTTCCTATCTTCTCGTAAACGATATGTAAAGATATAAAAAAAGGGATGCACTCGGTTACGGTGCATCCCTTTTTCTCAAGTTATATTACCTTACTTATTTATAGCTTGGCAATTTCAAGTACCAATTCTCCTTATTTGATAACTTTTCATACAAGTTAATATACTCAGGAGAATTTTTATAATCTACTCCCGGTTCACGAGTATCACCACGACGGGCAATCTTGTCGGCAAACCAGTGAACACCGGCATCGCCCTTATGACTGGCAATACGCAACAAGTCCGGATAACGGTTTCCTTCCCATGCTGTCTCCAATGCCAACTCATCAACAATCAGATTTTCAACAGCATCAATTCTATAAGACAAACTATCCTGGGCAAATACACCGACAGTATCAACTCCCATCTCTTCACACTTCTTGAACACCATGTTCTTATATGTGTAATAAGTAGAGTCGGCAAATCCTACCTCACCACAACCACGTGAATGTACACCGACATTGGCTGCTTCAGTACCACTCAAGTAAGTAAAGTCTGAAGGGAAAGTCAAATAAGTTTTAGACTGTGCCTTATCATATTCACTCTGTGGTATGTAAGAACAAGCCTTGTTGGTTGTATAATAGATCTTCAGAGTATCGACCTCGCCCGTTTCTGTAGTATCGATCACAGTCTGATATTCCGGCAGGTATTCTCTACACAAACCATTCTTCAATATTGCGAAAGCATAGCTTGGGAAACCGGCACGGTTGATGGCTTCTGCAAAACGCAACCAAACCAAAGCCTTACGGTAAATAACCGGGAAAGTGTAACTGAAGCCTGAATAACAAGGTTTGCCAATAAACTTAGTTGTTGACACATTTCCACTACCCATGCTAATTACATCTCTCAAAATAGCCTGACGGGCATCTCCAGCTCCATCCAAGACTTTCACAGGTTCATCCTCCTTCTCACGTTCCAGATATTTCTGATCGGCACACAAGCTGAGATACTGCTGAGATGCACCCAACTGACGATAGGTTACATCTGGACTTGCAGTTACGGCAGCTGAGGTTGTAGCTTCTTCTTCCTTACCCTCTTCTGAATCTGTGCTCATTGATGAATTGGTGCGATATCCAAACACGTTTGCAACACCAGTCAGCACAGTTCCGTAAAGTTTACCGGCTGAACTAGGAATCACCGTAATCGCTTCTCCATTATAACTTTTTCCGGCAGGACTTGTTGTGGAAGAAAAGATTGAACTCCAACCGCTGTTAGAATAATCAATTTCACCGCTGAAACTAGACTTATCTGCAGTAGTAGTATACTGAGTAGGCAGGTAAGCTCCATTGTCCTTCAGATAATCATAATAGTTCTGGGCAGCCATCTCATAATCTGACTGTGTCTGGGCACCGGTCAAATAAATATCTCCCAAAACCAACTTAACCGGGAACATGGTCAGTGTGCTGGCAATATCCTGCGCACCGTTGTTGTAGTTGCCATAGTTCGGCAAAGAAACCTCTCTATAGCGCAACAAATCCGGAGTCAGTTTTTCAATCAGAGTTTCACGGTTCAATTTATTCTGAACCTTGTTAAAGTCAAACTCATCAATGAATCCCAAAGAGGTGATTGGTTCCGTGTAATACGGAACCTCACCATAATTGTTTACCAGCTGGAGATAAGTCCAGGCACGAACGGCCATAACCTGTGCAATTTCTTTCTCCATAACTTTTGTACCACCGCTGTTTGTTTTCAAAGAATCCACATCAGCCAGATAATTATTACAGCTGTTGATCACAGTATAATAATCCTTTACCTCCAAATAACGGCAGTCACCGTCGTTAGTCATATTAAAGTTGGCAATGTTGCTGATGGTATCAGCTGCATACGAAGTGGGATAAGTCAAATCTGCTCTAGCCTCTCCCAGAATCACATAGCGCTCTGCGATATTCTGCACAGCCTTCATAATACCCCAATATCCATACAAGGTATCATTAGCGTTGGTATGTGTAGTACGATCTGAATCTGCACTCAACATATCCTCGCAAGAAGTGGTTGAAACTCCAAGTCCGCAAGCAACCAACAAAGCGCATATAATTGATTTATTTTTCATTATACTCAATGTTTTACAAGTTAATAGAAACACCAATATTAAAGCTACGGGTCAATGGCATCATACCATTGTCAATTCCCTGATACAAAATGTTGTTTGAAGCGGAGATTTCCGGATCGGTACCCAAGTACTTGGTTACGGTGAATACATCATTGGCTTCACCCCAAACCTTCAGTCCCTGCAACCAGCTTGTTGACACTGGAATATCGTAAGTCAAACGGATGTTCTTGATCTTCAAGTAAGATCCGTCCTCGATCCAACGATCTGAGAAACGCTCGTTGTTTCTCCAGTTGTCACTGCTTGTATAGCAAGCACGTGGAATATCAGTCTGCTGTCCTTCGTAAGTCCAACGGTTAACCATTGCAGTGCTTTGGTTGTAGAAACTGTTTCCACCTTCAATCTTAGAGCGCTGGTAGTTATAAACATCATTACCCAAAGAATACTTCAAATTAACATTCAAAGTAAATCTCTTATAGCTCAGCATTGTGTAAATATTACCATAGATATCCGGATTCGGATCACCGATGACAACCTTGTCGGCTTCAGTAATCCAACCGTCACCATTCTGGTCTACAAAATGAACATCACCAGCCTGGAAGTTCTTTGATGCCAGATTTGCATCAGTCAATCCTGTCGGATATTTCAGATACTCCTTCTCACCGGTTGTCGGATTTACATGACACTTGGCGTCAGCATCTGAAGCAAAGACACCGGCAGTCTGATATCCATAGAATACTCCGGCTGCATGTCCTACTGCTGTCAGGACGTTATCCTCTCCGTAGATTGAAGAAGTGTAACCCTGAATCGTGCTTACCACCTTTTCGTTCTTGTAATCCTTGATCTCGATTACGTCAGAAGAAGGCAATTCAGTGATTTCATTCTTATAGTGACCTACGGTAGCACCTACCTGCCATTTCCAGTTCTTACGATTTACCAGAATCGCGTTGGCATTTACTTCAAAACCGGCATTCTTCATAGCACCGTTGTTTGTCCAGTACTCATCCAAACCGGTCATGTAGCTCACCTTCTCCTTAACCAACAGGTGATCGGTGTTTGCCCAATACAGGTTCAAACCAGCCTGCAAACGGTTGTTGATAAAGCTACCTTCCAATCCCACATTATATTGGGTTGTAGTCTCCCACTGAATCTTCGGGTTATCGATATTCTTCATCACCAAACCGATAGACTCTTTCAGGTACTTTTCTGAAGTCCAGTATGTGCTGGCTGCATAATAGTTGATATCATCATTTCCGGTCATATCATATCCGGCAGTCAACTTCAAATAGTTGATACCCTTGATTGACGGGAACCATTTTTCTGAAGAAATCAACCAACCCAACTGTACAGATGGGAATACTCCCCAGCTCACACCTGCCATCTGGAATCCCTGCTCGGTATTGTTACCAAAACGAGAAGAAGCCTGAGCGGCAACAGATGCCTGAATGAAATAACGGTTCATGAAGCTATAGTCTGCATTAGCGTAATAAGCCATATCAGACCAGTTATCGTTAGTACCGCTATACTGGATATACTTTCTACCATAGTTCAAGATTGGCATCTTATCATTGGTATTGTCATATCCTTTCAGGAAGCTGTAAGAATAAGAATAGTTGTTGTATCTCCAACCTCCAAATACATGGATATCATGTGCGCCATAATTCTCGCCCCAATCCAAACGGAAATCATTGTTGATGGTAGTCTGTTTTGTAAACTGAGACTTCAGCACACTGGTAACACTACCCAAGTTCTCCAACTGATAAGGAGAAGTACCGTTAACCGGCAGATAATATTTCTCGTTGTTTCTGCTCAGCGCATAGTTGAAACGGTTAGAAATAGAGAACTGCTTGGTGATCTGCCATTTCGGCATTACATTCAGGTTGAACTGAGTCAACTCCGCAAAGTTCTTCTCTTCACCCTTACCGTTTTCAAGAATCCAGTACGGATTGTTCAACACGGTATTAGAACCGTAAGCCGAAGCATACATAAACGGATTATCCAGAATGCTTGTGGCATCAGAAGCATACTTACCTGCGTAAATCAGGTTTTCCTTCAGCTTGTTGTCAGTACCGTCAATATAGTAACCATATTTGCTCAAGAACGGAGTCTGTACCAGACCCAATACGTTGATTGCAGCAATGTTCTGATCATCGTAATTCTCGGCCCATCCGTTATCCAGAATGTTATAAGCCATACGTGAATAAGCGATGTCCATTACGGTAGACAGATTCTTGGCAATCTTGATATCGGTGTTGAAGCGCAGGTTCAAACGGTTGAAGTCATTGTTCTTCATTGCCGAATTAGCCTGAGAATAACCCAAAGACAGGTTATACATAGCCACATCGTCACCACCTTCTACGCTCACCTTGTAATTCTGGGTCATCGTAGTGCGATACATCTCCTTATCCCAATCGGTTTCGTTATGATAAAGAGGATACCAGAAATAATCAGGATCCTGATTCAGGAAAGGAATCTGAGACAAAGAGGTAGTTCCTTTCACCTGATCTCCCAGCATATCGCCCAAATAAGCACGGAACTGCTCGGCATTCATCATGTCTGTAGTCTGTGGTTTCAGAACCACACCACCATAGATGTTTACATTGATCTTGGTAGCCATGCTCTTACCGCGCTTGGTATTGATAAGGATCACACCATTAGCACCCTTAGCGCCATAAAGAGCGGTACCGTTCTTCAAAACCTGGATACTCTCAATATCTTCCGGATCCAAACCAGAAAGAACATTGTTTACATAACCTACGTGCAAGCTGGTACGGTCATTCTGCATATCAATCATGTTACCGTCCAGAATAATCAAGGGCTGATTATTGGCATTCAAGCTGTGAATACCGCGAATCATCATATAAGCACCCTGAGCCGGTGTTCCGTTACGGTTGATGCTGCGTACATCTCCGGCCAACTGATTCTGAATTTCAGTCTCGGCAGACAGTGCACTAGAATTAGAAAGACTTACGGTATTCTGAGCAGTAATCACGGTTCCATCCTGATAGAAGCCTTTGAATTTGCTGCTGCTCAAAGAACCGTTGGCAACTCCGTCTTTCTTTACCGGAATCTGAATCGGATTGTAGTCCGGTGCAGAGACATAAAGTGCGTGTACAAATACAGGTACCTCAACTTTATATGAACCGTCCTCTTCGGTCAGGGCTGAATAAGCAGGATTATTCAAAGCCTGAACCATCACACCACTCATTGGCTGACCGGTAGCTCCGTCATAGATTTTACCGGTTACTTCCTTCATTTTATATTGAGGAGCTTTCTTCTTTGGTGCCGCTACTGAATCGGTAGCAGCAGAAGTAGCTACTGCATCCTGTGCCATCACCGCATTGGCTCCGGACAAGGCAAAGAGACAAACACTGGCTCTCAGTACCGACTGTATAAAGTTATTGCTCATATTCTTTTTCATTGTCTTCATTGTTTAATTGAAAAGGTCTACTCTTCTTTTTTAGCTTTCAAGATAATCTTGTCCACATAAATACTGTTCGTATACTTCTTGTTAATTTCACGCGGACCTGCTGTTACCTCCAGTTTCAGAGTCGGATAAGCATTATCTACTCCTTGATAAGCAATAGGGAACTGGAAATCCTTGAACAACAAAACGGTATCAACCTTGGTTGTATCGCTGATAAAATCCTCTGATGTCTTGGATTTTTCCAACTCAGAAGTTCCATCATAATAGTTGATGGTTGCAGCAAACTTCAAAGGCATGGTATTGGTCTTCAAAGTATCCTGAATGTTCTCCGGCAAAATAATTGCATAAATATCATATTTAGTAGACAGAACATTAGGCAACTTATACGCAATATTGGTTGCAGTGTTTAAAGACAATGGAACTGTATAAGCATAAGAGTTACCACTGATGCTTCCCTTAATCTTTGGATTGCGTGATGTGCTGGTTACAGAAGCTGTATTGACACGGGTTGAAACGTTTATACCGTCAGAATACAAATAAGTGAAACTTTCACCCTCAACTTCTATATCGTCAGATACATTATAACGGTAATCATCGGTAAGATAAACATAACCGTTACTTACTCTGATCGGCTCAATACCCTTAAAGATATCGTTGCAATAAGGTGTATCTACTACAATATAAGAAGTCGTAAACAAAGAATCGGTATGACCGAAATCCTCCAAAGTATAGTCTTTCTGTCTGTTCGGGCTGAAAGCCAAACGGTTCACGATAGACATGAGAGACTGATTCTTCTGAATGGTATCCGGATTAACCTTCTTACCTTCCTTGTTCTTATCATCCTTATTGGCATAAGCAAAGCCCATGTATTTAAAATAAGGATAAGTTTTGGCAATTGCCTTGTCCCAACCTGTATTGGTAGGCATAATCATGACAAAAGTACTGTCCTCATTCTTCAGATTTGCATTCAATCCGGACCAAGTCTCACCACGATACTGGAAAGAGAAGTTAAAGGCCTTACTTTCAGTTATCATAACAGAATCAGCCCAGGTTACCTCGCCATTGACAATACCTCCCTGAACACTCTGGTTCTCGTCCAGGTAAGTTGTATCGCGCTCACTAAAATACTGATAAAGACTGCTTACTTCCGGTGTCGTCTGCATATATTCATACAAGTTGTTCAGGAAAGGAACAGTTGCACTTAATTTATGAAGAACACCATTGGTAGCCGGAATATTAGCTTCCACGATATCCACATCCTTGAACTTCTTCTGGCTGTTATCCAGAATACCCAGTTTGGAGTTCAACATCGTAATAGAGTCAGCTTCAGAGCCACTCACATTGCGGGCAAAAGAGTTGATATGATTGCGTACAAAACGATGATCTACGCTATACTCATCCTTTTCGATGTCTGCCAATACTGCATCCAGATCAAAGGTGCTGTCAACAGGTGCCCACACGGTCATCTTATTATTCTGCTGCAGAATATCCTTGTAGGTCAAATTGCTGGCTTTTGTCTCATTATTATAATAATGAACCTTTTCAAGCACCTTGGCAAAATTCTTCAAGTTTGGCTGTTCTACAATCTGCTCCCACAAACTTTTGGTAGCCACACCGTCAGAAATGCCATAATGCTCATCTATGGTGTCGGTGCAGGCGGAGCAGCCCGCAATGACTGCTGCTCCTAAAACACCTTTCTTAAATAATCTCATATATTTTCTTTCCATAAATTCAGTTTGTTAATATTACCACTCATCTTCCGGAGTTGTCGGGTGAGCATATACTTCACTCGGAACCATCTCAATGTAGTCACAGAAGAACTCTGTCTGTGTATTGTCCAAAGCAGACTTGAATCTCAGATAATATGTCTTTCCAGTTTCCATATACTGCTGAGTCAAGATCTTTCTGTTACATGCTGCATTATCGTATGCCATACTGTTGGAAGTAGGGGTTGTATAGTATCTAGGTCCTCTTACCCAACCGCTGTTACGCAGATTCTTGGCAACCTCTTCATTATAGCTCTGGTCCTCAGATCCAAGTTCCCAACCCACATTCAGAGTTGCCAAACCACCTTTACCACCTGCACTTGCATACGGCATACGCAAGTCCATCGGAACATCTACCGGAGCCAAGGTTGTTCCCTCTTCTCCGAAGTAAACCTGACACATACCACGCTCAGGGTTACCAGATACGGCATAACGAATCTCATAAGTTCCATCATAAGGTACTGGAGGCAATTTCAATGTCAAGTCATAGTTACCGACAACGAATACCTCGTCACCCTGATAGTCTGACCAGTTGGTTGCAGTAGCTCCACTCAAATAAGTGAATACGGTGAACTGAGTTCTCTGAATATTCTGCAACTTGAACTGCGGTGGGAAGTAGATCAAACTCTTATCGTTTGAATAAAGTCCCATTGGACGACGATAACCCAAGTTAATCAATTCAGGCAACAAAGAAGCCCAATCGAAACGCAGTCTCTCTTTCAACACCTTGTCAACCACATCGTAGTTATAAACCAGAATACGGTCGATCGGATAAATATAACCGTTCAATGCACTGTTTGCAGTATTTACGGAATCCGCCTGCGTATTGATCAGCGCACCTTCGATAACAACACTGCTCTCCTTATATGTCTTCGTATCCATAATGGCCTTACGGTTCAAACGCTTGCCACTCTCATTACTACTTTCAGTAATCTTCAGCAAACGACGAGGACCACCCTTTTGTGACATGGTCTCGTAATACTCATACACAGGAATCGTCACAATGATATTACCTTTCTTAGCCTCTTCACGGTCAAAGTCTTTCTCATTCCAGTGATTTACCAACTGGTTTGAAGCCAGACTTACCGGCAAAAGGTGGTAAGCCACAAACTGGTTAATGGCATTATCCGGTTTCTTCAAATCTTCGTCAGATGTTCCATAAGTAACTTGAGAGCCCAGGAAGTCATATTGCTTCTTCAAATACTCATTCAGTTTCTCAATCAGCTGACTTGGATCTTCCAATCCCAGTTCCTTCTTAAATACGTCATCTGTCTCGGCAAAAACAGTAAAACCGTATTTTCTATGTTCTGGCAACAACGCATTTGAACCGCTCTGAGTTCCGATTTTCTCAGGAATAGCACTGGTCAAATCCAGATCCTTATAGAATTCTTCATAGTCCTGATCCAGATATTTGTCAATGCCCATAGAATCTTCCCAACCGGTCTTCTGAAGCAGAGTAGCAAACATGGTCATATTCTTGGTATTCTTGAACAAGTCAGATACCGAAGAATTTGAAGGAGCAATAACCTTATTTACTCCCTGGATATAACCGTTTTCTACCTCAATATCCTTATAGATGACTTTTACATCATTCAGGATATAATACTCCATCTTACCGTTTTCGGTAGCTGTATTTGCGGTCAAATAGCGGTCATTCATGTTCGGCAAGGAGAAAACTCCATTATCTACCGGAAATACTGCGGTTTCAAAAGCGGTATTATTACCGCAGTCAATGATACTATTATAAACAATTACTTTTGCCAGAGAGTCACCCAAATGCTTTTCTGCCTTGGCAGAATCCAAGAAAACATTAAAGTCCTTGGAATTAAACTTACCCTGCACATACGCAGAATCGAGGAACTCTTCGATGGCCTCATTGGTTGGAGCAAAACAAGTATAGTTACCGTAAGAAGCCAGAAGCTTTGACACAGTAGACTGTGTTCTGTCACTTTGTCTTACGACGTTCAACAGAGCCACGTACTTGCTGTAAATGGAGTCATTTTTCTCCAAAAAACTACATACAGTCTCTCCGGTAAAGGTATACAAATCATCTTTGTTAATCTCTTCACGGCAACCTGAAAAGACTGCGAGTCCAAGGCATGCAAGCCCCAGGCTGCGCATCCAATTCCGCTTTGTATTATTAAATGGTTTCATCTTTCTTTACTTTTTTTGAATTGTACTTTGATCATCCCAGATTGGATTCTGTACCAATTCTGGATTGGCTTTCATTTCAGATTCTGCATAAGGAGAATACATCACCTTCATGCTCTGTTTGTACTTATTCTTAGCAGTACTTGCCTGAGTTCCCAAGAACTTCTTTCCAAAGATTTCGAATGCTTTGGTTGGTCCATCTGCTTCACCTTTACGCATTGCGTAACGAACCAAGTCAAACCAACGCTTGCCTTCTCCGAAGAATTCACGGTTTCTTTCGCGAAGAATCAGGCCTTCCAACTCATCCTTGTTGCTAGCACGTGAATCCGGCAATTTTTCAGATTCCTTGGCATAAGCATTAGCACGCTCATTAACGGCTTTAACCAATTCAAAAGCTCCCTGCAAATCTGTTCCGATCATACACATAGCTTCAGCCTTCATCAGCAACACATCGGTCAAACGATAAAAGATCCAGTTTGCATTCGCAGTTGCTCCTACAGTATAAACCGGTGCTTTTCGTCCAGAGACATCCGTATTATCACTCAAAGCTGACTGCTCGATAGCAGAAGCTGCATATTTCACAATAACGTATGAGTCATCACCAGCGTCTTGAATAGAAGCCCATCTTCTCAAGTCAGTCTTAGAGAACAAAGCTGCATTGCTTGCATCATCTGCACTAGAAGACAATGTTGTGGCAATCACACTTGGAACAAGCACACCGTTTTTATCAGGCTTCTGATAAAAGTTCTGAACCATTGTATTAGAGTTCACCGTACCGTCAAACTGAAGTTCAAAGATACTTTCAGAACTGTTCTTGTCTCCAAAAATCTCGTTATAAGCATTTGAAGTGGTCAGT
Source organism: Bacteroides sp. OF04-15BH (assembly GCF_003477995.1). GTDB lineage: Bacteria > Bacteroidota > Bacteroidia > Bacteroidales > Bacteroidaceae > Paraprevotella. Next base: position 111,758 of record NZ_QUEM01000007.1, on the reverse strand, counting down.
CCGACTCCTTCCATACCTATATTCTGAATCAGATGGTAAGGATTATCTGCATCAGAAGTTGAGCCGCTGCCGCCGCCAATAGACGGGAAACCTGAACCATTCATGCTATTCTTACGGTATTCCTCATCTTTCAGCGCAATAACCTTATCGCACTGCTTGATACAAGCCTGATAGTTTGAATCGGCCTTTGCCTTGTCACGACTCTCATAGTAAGAACCACGCCACAAATACAAATCAGCCAAAACGGTATGTACCGCCTTATCTGTAATCAAACCTCTGTTATCTGCTGAATTACCGAAATTGGTAGTCATATTGGTAGTAGTCACATACTCCAACTGATTGATCAGCGAATCCAATAAAACAGCCTGAGGTGTTGCCTTCAAGGTACGCACTTCATCATCATCATTGATTGCGGTGAAAACCATCGGCACATCTTCGAAAGTACGAAGCAGATAGAAATAGTTCAACGCTCTCAAAGTGATCATTTCCGCGCGAATACCTTCCCATTCTGCCTCAGAAAAACTCTTGTCTTTCTGAAGGATTTCAGGACCATGCTGCAAAACCTTGTTGCAATAGTTAATGGTCGCATAAAAACTGGACCAATTGAAATAACCATTTGAAGGTTTTAGGTTGACATTCAAAATGTCCTGTATATCTGATGAAGGAGCATTACCGGAATTTTTGTCAAAGTTATCCGCTCTCAACTCACCCCATACCATGTATCGCTCCATACAGTCATTCGATACCATATTTACATAAGCTGCATTGCGAACACTTTCCAAATCCTTCTTATCTTCCCAAAAGCTTTCCTCCACAATCTTATCCATTGGATAAAGAGTCAACCAATCGTTGCAAGAAGTAAGTGTAGTTCCCAATGCCAGGCATCCTAACAATGCCGCATATCTAATTTTCTTACGATTTTTCATTTCTTACACTTTTAGAAACCAACGTTTAAACTTACTGTAAATGACTTAGAACGAGGAGTCTTGTTGCTATCGGTAGCAACACCCCATCCTGAAGTTGTCACATCAGGGTCTGTTCCTGTATACTTGCTCCAAACCCACAAGTTGTTTGCAGAGGCTGACAAACTCAATGAGCTCAAACCAATCTTCTTGATTTTCTTAGCATCGAAGTTGTAACCCAAACGCAAGTACTGGAAACGCAGATAGTCACCATTTTCCACATAACGGTCGCTGGCCAAAGCGTTATAAGTTTTGCCATCAGCAGCCTTGCTGTTCATAGCACGTGGAATCTCGGTTACATCACCGTTCTTTCTCCATCTCCACTTGGTTGCCTGGCTCTGGTTGTTGTTGTTCAACATATCCTCAGCCTGCATTCTGGCCATATTGATAATCTGGTTACCGATACGATAGTTGAAAGAAGCACTCAAGCTCCAGTTACCGTAGTAGAAGTCTACACCGAAACCACCATTACAAGTTGGATTAGAGTTACCCAAATATACGATATCCAATGCATTGATCTGTCCGTCATGGTTGATATCCTCATAGATAACATCACCACCCTGGAACTGATAGTTTACACCACCATAGTTGAAATACATTGGCAATGGGTTACCCTTGGCATCTGTAATCATATTGCCGTTTGCATCGTAAGCGATTGGACAGGTATAGTTGTCACCACGCTCCTGGGCAGCTGCAGCTGTGTTGTCGCCATAAGTCTTTCTGGAAACATCAGTATATCCGTTATGATCATAATCGTATGCATAAACACCTTTATAACGGAAACCGTAGATTGATCCCAAAGCATTACCGATCTGAACACGACCCAAATAGCTTTCGTTTGCGTAGTTGAAATCTGCATTCAGGCTCTCCAATACAGAAGCATCCATTTCTTCAATACGGTTGATGTTCTGTGCGATATTGGCACTCAACTTCATGCTGAACTTACCGACACGGGCAAACTTAGAAGTGTTTGCATACAACTCCCAACCTCTATTGCGCATAGTACCTACATTCTGCCATGCCAAAGAAGAGAAACCGGTATGAGAAGGAATACTTACATTCTGCAGAGCCAAGTCTGTAGTCTTCTTATTGTAAATTTCCAATGCGAAAGTTACCAGATCGTTCCACAATCCTAAGTCAAAACCAATATTCCAAGAAGAAGTCTTCTCCCACTGCAAAGAGGCCAGACGCAAGTTTTCCGGCTTGATGGCACCATGGTTGTTACCGTATGAACCAAAGTCAGCATATTTGTTGTACTGGTTATAACCACCACCGACAACATTACCTACGATACCCCATCCCGGACGGAATGCCAACATAGACATCCAGCTCTTCAAAGGTTTCATGAAGTCCTCATCGATGATATTCCAACGACCAGACACACCCGGGAAAGTACCGAATTTCTTACCGGCACCGAAGTCTGTACGACCGTCTGTACGGAATGTAGCTGTCAAGCTATACTTTGACTTGTATGAATAGTGAACAGAACCGGTGTATGACAGGTTTCTCCATTCACCCGGACTGGTGCTACAAGCTGTCAGATATGCATCCAAAGTAGGATCAGTCAAACCTCCAGGAATACCTCTTGAAGTCAAAGACTGGTCGTTACTTGTACCACTGGTCATTTCAAAACGCAACAAAGCACTCAGAGCATGATCCTCGTTATTGAACTTAGGATAGAAAGCCAAGTCATGACGAGTAGTGAACTGCATACTCTTGTACTCACGGTTAGAAGCACTGTTAATACCGTCGTACCACTTATTATTGGTCAAAGATGCCGGATAATAAGAATTCTCACTGGTATTATAGATCTGCATCTGAACATCTCCGGTATAGTTCAACTGAGTTTCATCATCATCCTTACCCAAGAACTTATACTCAACAGAGAACTGCGGAGTAATGTTAAACTGCTGCTCACGCTTCCAAGCCTGATTAGCAATAGCAACCGGGTTACCGTTTGAATACATATCACCCAAATTGGCAGAAGTATAGTTCGGCTGGAAACCGCCCTGGTCTGTCAAAGGCAACATGTTAAAGTAGTTACCGGTCATCTGAGGATTTTCAATACTGCTGTTGTATTCATAAATACTCATATTCGGCATAGCCTTGTATGCACGTGCCAAGATATCATCATAGTTCTTATGATTATCTGTGAAAGACAATGAGAAGTTAGATGAGAACTTGATACGGTCTGATACATAGTAATCCAATGCCAGACGAGTTGTGAAACGATCCAGGTTCTGTTTGATGATCGTACCAGACTCCTTGTCATAACCAACACCTACACGGAAAGTAGCCTTCTCACCACCACCGGTCAAAGTAACATAGTAGTTGTGAGCCTGTCCAAACTGAGTAACTGCATCAACCCAGTCTGTATTCTTGTTGTAGTTGTTGTAGATATAAGGATAAGCCGGATTATAGTCCAACTCCAACATGTTAGACGAGCTTGTATTCTGCTTTGGATTGAAATAAGCCTCCTTCAACATCATGGTATAACCGTCACCATCCAACAGGTTCATACCCTGACCCTGCCAGTTACCAGAGAAACGATAAGAGAAGTTGACACGAGTCTTACCACGTTTACCACGACGTGTCTTGATAGAAAGCACACCGTTGGCACCCTTAGAACCCCAGATAGCAGTTGCAGAAGCATCCTTCAACACCTCGATTTCGGCGATATCTTCCGGATTTACCTGCAACAGAGTTGAGAACTGCTCCTCGTTATCCAGATTTTCGAAATCGATTTCCTGTGCGTTATCCGGCAATTCGAAGATATGACCATCCACAACGATCAATGGCTCGGCATTACCGTTGATGGTAGTTGTACCACGCAAACGCATGGTAGTACCGGCACCCAGGTTACCTGAGTTGGCCACGATATCCAAACCGGCGATCTTACCCTGCAAAGCCTCGTCAACAGACTCAAAAGAAAGTCCCTGCATCTCGTCCATGTTGAACTTCTGGCGAGCTACTGAGATTTCACGCTCAGGGATAGACAAACCGTTGCTGACAGTTTTCTTCTTATGGGTAACGGTCACCTCATCAATCTGACGAGAGGCATCCTTCATTTTAACCTTGAACACACTCTTGTTACCGATAACCTCCACATGATTCTGGAAACCCATGTAAGTAATCTTCAACTTATTCTTCGGGTTCTTAATGGTCATGGTAAAGTTACCATTCATATCTGTAGTCGTAGCAGAAACGATACGATTGTTGGCATCCACCTCTGTAACATTGGCCATCATAATGCCACCAAAGTCATCCGATACAGTACCAGAAATACGTCTTTGCTGCGCCATAGCCGCACCTGTTGCAAAACAGGCGAACATAAGCAATAGAATCTTTATCTTATTCATGGTATCCATTATTTGTTTTTAATGCGAAAATTAGCTGCGGTGCGTTTTGCTTTTGCAGCTGTTGACCAATATTTACTCTCATAAGTTTCTCCTTCATTCAACTTGGTATATCTCAATACACCATCAACTTCATGAATTACACTGTAAGCAGAAGATTTGATCTGACTGCCGATCAAGTTGATATTAGCAGCAGAATAATCTACGTTTGTAATATAATCACGAGCAATGATGTTCTTCTTGCTCGTTACCTTGCAGTCGTAATATCCATCTTTCTTCAAAACCATTTCACCGTTACCGGTCTGCTGTGAAGTAATGGTTACGAACTTCTGTCCAGCGTCATCCAAAGTTGCGGAATTATAATTATGTACGCTTGTTGCATTCTTATCAGCGAACTCAGAATTATCCTGGAAGTGTCCACGAACAAAGTTCAACAAACAAGCAACCTGTGCTTTTGCTATTTCTTTAGCTCCTTCAGGCAACACTCCATCAACCTCGTGTTGTGTGATATACTCCCGAATGCTGTCCCAAGTAGGAAGCTTCTTTTCTGCGATTTCCTTCTCTACAGCTGCATCTGTCGGAACATATACCGTATAGTTAAAGTTGGTAAAGAATGATACATTCTGATCCAATCCCTTGTTATTGATAAAGATCAGATACTTGTTCAACTCTCTACGCTTTTCATCATCCGATGCTTCCGGATCATAAACCACTGTTCCGGTCTTAGTCAGGATATCTTCAGTAACACCGGTACACAGTTCCAGGAACTTATTGTTACCCATATCGCTCATAACCTTGTAAACAGACTGCACGGCAGGCTGAATCGGAGCATTCACGCAATAGGTTGTACCATTTGTCTTTTCATAGGTTTCTTCAGTAGAAGCATAATAGAAACCAGGAACTGTTCCAGAAAGACCCGGATAAGTTTTCTGATTTTCAATCTGCATACCACCCTGAGCCTGAACATTATTTCCATTAACGGTAACTCGGATCGGAGAACCACTCTTGGTCAGATAATATTCATTTCCGCTCTTAACACCGTCCGGTTCCTGAGCTACATCATGCACAATGGTATGAGTCTCCAGAATATCACCCAAACGGTTCAAGCACTCATCCTGACCCGGTTTGGTACCAACAAGCTCACGTCCTTTCACTCCAGTTGCCAGGTCAAAAGAGAACTGCTTGTAATCCAACGGAGCGATATTTTTATTAGAACTCTTTTCAGCATTGTAAGTGAAAGAAAGAACTCTGGCCTTTGTTTTCTGGCCCGGAATAATTGACAGCGGGTCAATATAATTCTGCAAGGCATCATCACTCGGCAAGAACAAAGAGAACTTGATACCATCACCCTTGGCACGCAAGTAAGCGAAGTAGTTCAAATACATCAAGTTGTTCTTACCATCAGAACCTTCACCATTATAAATGGCAAACTTCATAATCTTGTAGTTGTCACCAATATAAGCCGGAGAAGTTACTGCAGCATAGTCAACAGGAGGATAAACCTTATCCATAATGTAAACGACACCATTATTGGCAATCTTCACATCAGAAATATCTCCCTTAGTTTCTTCCTCATTCGGGAACAGGTTATCGTTTGCCTGGTCAAGAATGGTAGTAAATTTACTTGGAACAGATTCTACAAAAGATTTCTGCATCAAGTTGCTTACCAAAGAGTTCAGGATTGACAAAGGAATCTGATCCAAATTGGTATACAATGCCTCTAAAGAATTATCATTCTTAATGATGGCATAGTTGTCGAGAATATCTCGTCCTTCACCCTCCAGGAAGTACTGCTTCAAGGCATCATCGGTTGGCACGAACATGGCTGCCATATCAGTAGCCTTGTCAACACGATCACTTGCTTGATACTGATTCCAAGCCGGATCCAGTTTCAGGGTTGCAAAGTATGGAGACGGAACCTCGCCATCCGGACCCTTTACCAAAGAACCATCAGTGATAACATCTGTCATCGAAGAGGTATTGGTAATCTGTGAATAATATTTACGGATAAAAATTGAATCCTGGAAAGTCTGGTCAATATTTTCCTTATACTGTCTTGTCAGGTTGGCATCATAATAAGGAGCACTGAAACGGTCCAGAATATGGCTGAAAATATTGGTTTTTCCACTATTTCGAATCACTTCGGCCATATTCGGCTGAGGGATCAACACATTTTCCAATTCATGGATATAACCATTCTGGCAAGTGATATCCTTGTTGATAACCTTATTGTCGTAAATATAATACTGATTAAATTCGTGTTCCTGTCCTACAATAAATTTAAAGTCATCGGCAGTAATACTTGACTTTGACATAAAGTCGTCTGTAAAGAACACCATCATTGGAGTTGAATTATCAGAAACGACATAGAACTTGTCTTTAGCCTTGTATTGTTCCCAATAATTCTTGTCATCCGGATTCTCAGAAGTCGGGAATTCATCAGCCTTCAGAACCGGAATGGAGTCTGTCAACTCCACAGAGGTAACCTTACGCATGTTAGTTCCCTTTGTTACTGTACCTTCTGAACGAGACATCATCTCCATCAAATAGGCAGAATTCAGCATGGCAGAATTCAAAAGGAGCTTCTTCTGCGCCAGGGTCAGCTTATCGTAGCTGGTTGCATTTCCCCAAGGAGTGTTTGGATTTGCAGCGGCATCAGCTGCATTCTTCTCATAAAATCTTTGGAAAGCAGAATCATTTGCCACAAACAAAGTTCTACTTCCTGTAGTTGACAACACATCTTTGAGACCAAGGTCATTGATCAATTTCACGAAATTCGTGTAATTACCCTTTTCCTCCAAGTAGTTGTAAATACTCGAACCGAGCCAGGTTGGCGTTTCATCATCCAACTTGTATTCATCGGCACAAGAGTACGTCAAGCCACAGGCTGCAAGAAGACACAACGCGTGCGTTGCTCTCTTACTGATTTTGCTTAAACGGTCTTTCATACACTTTTAAAATTGAAAATTTATTAATTTAATTTGCTTGTCTTTGCTTTGTTAATGCCATAATAGACATACAAATTTAATTCTTAATATGAGAATAAGGTATCAGGGCCTCCGAATATGACATTCTGTTAACAAAGTTTAGTGATAGAATTCCTTTTAGTGTTAAAATCCGAGGGTTTATTGGAGGGTATTAATACACTTAATCATCGGTTTTAAGAGGCAAAATCTTGTTTTCAGGATGCTTTCTGCAAAGCCAGGAAAAGTTCACCGGAAACGGACTGATTGGTTGACGATCTCCATGCAGAAAAAAGAGAACAGGACATTTTCAAAGGAATCAGCAAGCCCGAATAAAGTGATCAGCATGAAATGAACAAATCATTTCGATGTTTTTTCAAAAACATTGTGATCAAAATCAGAAGCAAGAAAGGTGTTCGGAAAATATTGTATTTTTTTTGACATAATCTTTTAAAATGCAATAAGGGCAAAAAACAAAAACTTAATATTTTTATTTTTTACCCTTATTTTTTTTCAAACGCTCAGCCCAAGCCCACTGTTCGGCGGCTTCTGTTTCCCGACCGCACTGCATCAGGGCATTTCCATAAAACTCACGTGTCTGTGCATGCTCGGGTTTCAGAGAGGTTGCCTTGTCAAAATCAGCCGCAGCCTCGTCGGGACGACCAGAAGCCAACCGAAGTTTTCCCCGATGATACCAGGCCTTGAAACAAAGGGGAGACAGTTCGATGGCCTGTGAATAGCAACGCTCTGCCTGCATCACTTCGCCCTCGGCAACCAACGTAACGCCCTTGCGCACCCAGGCATCCAGATAGTTGGGATTCAACGCTATCGCCTTATCATAATTTCGGATGGCGGCCTGGTTATTGTGGGCATGCACCACACATTCATTACCCATCTGGTAATACTCACGGGCATATCCGTTCATTTGCTCCTGACGGGCATGAAGCTCCTCACGCAACTGCTGGTTCTGCCGGCGCAAACGGTTTATCTCCTCCAGCTTATAACGGATAAAACGCTTGTTCAAAGGACTTTCTATATCGTAACGGGCATGGATGGCTTCAAAAAAATGACTGACGCAACCGTCGAAATCCCCTGAATTAAAAGCTGTCACCGCCTCATGATAGGCGATATCGGCATGAGCGGACTGAAGAGCACGGTCCACTGCCGCACGGTCGTTGAACCTGCGGGAAAAGGCCAGGATTTCCGGACGGACAAAGATATCACTCCGCTTCAGCGGTTCGCGCAGCACGATGCCGGCCAACGAAGTACAACGGCTCAAAGCCACATAGGCTTGTCCGGCAGCAAACACGCCACCGCTGAAGTCTATATGTACTTTCGAGAAAGTCAATCCCTGACTTTTATGCACTGTCATAGCCCAGGCAAGCTTGATGGGAAACTGCTCAAAAGCCCCAAGCTCTTCTTCTTCGATGACTTTCTTCTCGGCATTATACCGATAGCGGATGTTTGTCCATTTTTCTTTTTTGACCAGACAGTCCTTACCGTCCTCGGTGATGATTTCCACAAAATTCAATTCAGGATCGATATACTCTACCCGCCCAACAGTTCCGTTCACCCATTGCTTTTCCATATCGTTTTTCACGAAAATCACCTGAGCGCCGATTTTCAGATGCAGCACTTCAGCTGTCGGCAAAGCGGATTCGGGAAAGTCGCCTTCGATGCGCCCTTTCAGTTCGCAGACTTCGCCTTCCAGACGATTCAGACGGTCATAGTTGATGTGGTCCACCACATGGCGTTTCGTAGCCAGAGTAATAAAGAAATCGTGTTCCGGATCACTCGTTCCGGATGCTGAAGGAAGACAACGCTGGTTCAAACGGCTCAGGTCATCGCCGGAAAGGGTATTACAACGGATATGATCCAAAAGAGCGACAAAAGAAGCATCTTTCTGGCGATAGACTTTGGTCAGTTCCACGGCAACCAGCTCCGTTTCTCGGAACACATGCGCCGAAAAGAAAAAAGGGGAAGGATAAAACTGGCGCAACAACTCGCGTTCCTCTGACTTGACCACCGGCTCCAACTGGAACATGTCGCCCACGAAAAGCATCTGCTTTCCGCCAAAGGGTTTACGCAGATTGCGGGAATAAACGCGGAGAATCTTGTCAATCACATCAATGATGTCGGCACGCACCATGGAGATCTCATCAATGACAATCAGCTCCACTTCCTGAATCAGTTTACAGAGTGCCCGGTTGTATTTCAGGGTGTCGCGTATCTTGCCGAACGAAAAGCGGGTATCGTCCGGCAGAAAGGGATAAAAAGGAAGTTTGAAAAAGCTGTGCAAGGTCACCCCACCGACATTGATCGCTGCAATGCCTGTGGGGGCTAGAATCACATATTTCTTTTTCGTATGGGCGCAGATGTACTTCAGAAAGGTGGACTTTCCGGTTCCGGCCTTACCGGTCAAGAATAGTGAGTTACTGGTATATTGCACCAGACGCAGAGCATTCTGAAACTCTGCGTTACTGGTGTCAATTTCTTTTTTGTTTGTCGTCAACGGTGCTTTTTCTGTTAAGGCATCACATGTTCAATCGGAGGCAAGTCGATATTCTCCGATGCTTTTCCATTCAGCAGGGAATCGCTCTCCACCCGATCGATGGTCATGGACACCGAATCGTTTACTGCCACAGAATCCGTATCGGCCGGTGCATAATAATAGCCACTACAGTTCCAGCTGGACGGGTCGAGATCTTCTTTCGGCGGAGCGAACTTGACGCGATACTGTGCAAAACGGTCGTCCAGCAACACATCGTTCAGGAAATAGCCGCAGATAGGCAAGGCAGTACGGCTACCTTGTCCCAATGCTCCGGTACGGAAGTGGATGCTTCGATACTCTCCTCCTACCCAGGCACCGACTACCAGATTAGGTGTCACTCCGACGAACCAGGCGTCGGAATGGTTGTTCGAAGTTCCGGTTTTACCTCCAAACTCAGTCATCGAAGCCACCGGATGAATATAGCTCCACAAAGCAGCGGTAGTTCCTCCGCGTTCGGTCATACCGCCCCGGAGCAGTTGCTGCATCAGATAGGCAGAACGGTAAGGGATGGCCTGCACATCCTGCACCTCGGCTTCGTATATGACATTGCCGTCACGGTCCACAATTTTCTGCACCAGAAGCGGGTCGTGTGCCTTTCCGTCGTTGATAACGGTGCCATAGCTGTTGACCAGCTCCAGCAGATTTACGTCCGAAGCTCCTAGACTCAATGCCGGAGTCTCATGCAGTGGAGACTTGATTCCCATTTCGTGCGCGGTACGCGCCACGTTGTGAATACCCATTTCGTAACCCAGTTTCACAGCAATACTGTTGATACTTTGTGCAAAGGCTGCCTTGAGCGGAATGGCTGCACCGGTAAAGTATCCGTTGGCATTGGTCGGAGTCCACGTCGTCGGTTCGCCGTTAATGGTATCCGGATATTGTTTCCACTCATCCACACGGGTATCACACGGAGTGAGTCCCTGATTCATGGCCTCGGTATAGACAAAGAGTTTGAACGTAGATCCCGGCTGACGCATAGCGGTCACCTTGTCATACTTCCAGGAATCGAAGTCAACATCGCCCACCCAGGCCTTTACGGCTCCGGTCTGTGGCTCGATGGCCACAAAACCGCAATGCATAAACTTCACCATATAACGGATAGAGTCCATGGTGCTCATCACCTCTTCCTTCGGTCCGTCATAGCTGAAGAGTTTTACCTTATGCGGCAGATTCAGATAATAGTTCACGGAATCGGGTTCATTCGGGAACTTGTTGCTATAATATTTATAGGTATCGGTACGCTTGGCCAGATCCTCTATAAAGTTCGGAATCTCCTCATGCTTTTCGTTCTGCCACGGGTTGGTCTTTCCCCAATGGTTGTTGAAGTTACGCTGAATCACCGCCATCTGTTTCTGCACGGCAGCCTCGGCATATTTCTGCATACGGGTGTCCAGAGTGGTGTAAATCTTCAGTCCATCGGCATACAGATCGAGCTTATTGGCAGAATCACAACCGTCAACCAGACCTTTTTCACACAGGTCATCGATATAATCGGCCAATGCCAGACGGAAATACGGCGCAATACCATCGTAATTGCTGGCCAGATTTTTCTGACTCACCTTCATCGGAATGGCTTTCAGAGAATCCAACTGCGCCTTGGTGGCTCTCTTCCCGTCAATCACCAGATGACCGTGCTCATAGAGATTGGTCAGCACGACATTACGGCGGGCTGTACTGTTTTTCGGATTGCGGCGGGGATTATAAGTTGAAGTAGCCTTCAGCAGTCCGACCAGAGTAGCCGCTTCTTCGTAAGTCAGCTCCTTGGGGTCCTTTCCAAAATAGGTCCGGCTGGCAGTCTTGATTCCATAAGAGTTGCTACCGAAATCCACGGTATTGAAATACATGGTCAGAATCTCTTCTTTCGAGAAAACCATTTCCAGCTTCACGGCCACAATCCATTCCTTGGCCTTCATCACCAGAATCTTCACCCCGGGTATCTTTCCCAGCAAACCGGTGGAATACTGGGTACGCACGCGGAACAGGTTCTTGGCCAGCTGCTGTGTAATGGTACTGGCACCGCGGGCATGACCGCCCATCATATCCTTTACGGCAGCAAACAGACCCTGAAAGTCCACGCCATGATGGTCGTAGAAGCGTTCATCTTCGGTATCAATCAATGTATTGATCAGATGTGGCGGAAGGTCTTCGAATTTTACCGGAGTGCGGTTTTCATTGAAGAAGCGGCCGATCAGCACACTGTCGGCACTATATACTTCGGAAGCAGCACTGGTAACGGGACTCTTGATGTCCTTAAAACCAGGCGACTTGCCAAACAGATACAAAAAGTTCAGATCGACAGCACCCAACAGCAGAAAAACCGCTACGATGACTGTTGCGATCCACACAAAAACCTTCTTGTACCATGGCCCTCCATAGATTTTCCGAAACATCTTCTTTATGCTCTTTCCCAAAGAAGATATCCTGGAAACAAAACTGTTTCCTCCCTTTTTCTGATCACTCATACCTTCCTAATTCTAATACAAGACTATATTCAAAAGAAAAATCAGACGGCTGACTTTTCTATGCAATTCATAATTTCACTCATTTGCCCAGGCTCAAACCATTTTATCTCTTCATCCCGCTTAAACCATGTCATCTGCTTACGGGAATAAATGCGGGAATTCTGCCGAATCTTATCGGCTGCCTGCTCCAGAGTCATGGCTCCGTCGAAATAGGCAAACATTTCCTTATATCCCACCGTATTCAGTGCGTTGGTGTTGCGATAAGGCATCAGGCTGCGAACTTCCTGCTCCAGTCCCATCTCCAACATCTGCATCACTCTCCGGTTTATCCGGTCGTACAAAATCTCCCGCTCGCGCTTCAACCCGATTTTCACAATCCGGAACGGACGCTCCTTCCGGGTATTGGTGCGGAACGAAGTATAGGTTTTTCCGGTCATATAACAAATCTCAAGCGCGTGAATGACGCGTTTGGGATTTTTCAGATCGACCACCTGATAATATTCGGGGTCTAACACACGAAGCTCGCTGCACAGACGCTCCAGCCCCTCGGCCTCATAACGCTCCAGCATCATCTTCCGGGTTTCCGCATCTACCGTGGGAATATCATCTATTCCCTTGCACACGGCATCAATATACATCATGCTTCCTCCACTGAGCAACACGTAGTCATGGCTCTCGAAAAGCGTTTCCAGCCGCGCCATCACATCCAGTTCAAACTGGGCGGCACTATAGTATTCTCCGGGATTGAGGAATTGCACAAAATGATGCTCCACACGGGCCTGTTCTTCTGGAGTAGGCGCAGCGGTACCGATTCCCATACCTTTATATATCTGTCGGGAATCGGCATTGATAATCGGGGCATGCAAAGTCTCTGCCAAAACAAGGCTTGTCTCTGTCTTACCCACTCCCGTGGGTCCCACCAATACAATCAGGGTCTTCTGCGGCATGCTTAACAGGACTTATCTTCGGTGAAATCAAATCCTTCCGGATCAAATTCTTCGTTGTCGAAAGAATCATCACCATAGAAGTCTTCATCCAAATCCATTTTTCCTTTACCGTCGACAGCCGGCACTACCGCATCAAAGTCGTTATCGGGATGCTGCAACGGCGGCTCTCCGTGCTGACGGCTGCAAACCGGCTGCTCCAACTGCTCACCAAAAATAATCTCGGTCAGCTCCATGAAGAACATGCGCTCGTTCAACGGGTCAAAGACATAAACCAGACGCTGCTTCTCTTCTTCCAGCAATTCGCTCAGGAGAGTATTGCGCATCACATAAAGGTCTTCGTCCGAAGATGAAGTTCCCATATCTTCCAGAACTACTTCCTGCTCTCTCTCCCATTCTTCGTTACACAGGAAGAAACTTGTAATCTGATCGTTCTCGTACTGACAAGAATTTAATATAATCTGATGCAAATCATAAAAGGTTGCATCCGCATCAATTTTATACTCCCGGATGAAATCTTCCACTTCGTCCGAGATCAACGTAAAACGAAAGATCATACTTGAATAGGTTTAATGAACAAATCCTTTCTTTGAACTCTCAATAAATTCTACAATATAGCGTATCTCATCGGTCTGCGGCAACTCTTCACGAATGCGGTTCAGGGCATCCTTAAGCTGCAGGTTGCTCTGATAAATCAGACGATAGGCATTATGAATCAAATCAATTTTCTCGTTAGAGAAACCGTGACGTCTCAAACCGATTACATTCAAGCCGCAATAGGCCGCCGGCTCGCGGGCGCAGGTTGTAAACGGAGGTATGTTCTGACTGAAACGGGTACCGCCGCCAACCATAGCCAAACTTCCGACACGGCAGAACTGATGCATCAACACTCCGGCACTGATGATGGCCTGGTCGTCGATGACCGTCTCTCCGGCCAGTTTGGTACTGTTACCGATAATACAATTGTTTCCTACAATGGCATCATGAGCCACGTGTACCCCTTCCATCAGAAGGTTTCCGCTTCCGACAACAGTTACTCCCTTGGCTGCCGTACCGCGGTTTATGGTCACATTCTCACGAATCTTATTATTATCTCCAATGACAGCTGTCGTTTCCTCTCCACGGAACTTCAAATCCTGCGGAACGGCACTGATCACAGCACCGGGAAAAAACACGTTTCCGGAACCGATGCGCGCTCCATACAAAACGGTCACGCTGTTCATCAGAACATTGTTGTCGCCAATAACTACATTCTTGTCAATAAAACAAAAAGGACCGATCTCACAGTTTTCGCCGATTTTCGCTTCGGGATCGATATATGCTAGAGGGCTGATCTTACTCATAGTGATGAAATTATTTGTTTTTTACGATTTGCGCAGTAAATGTAGCTTCTGAAACAACCTTTTCGCCAACAAAGACATAACCGTGCATCGATGAAATGCCATGACGCAACGGCGCCAACAACTCAACCTTAAAGACCAAAGTATCTCCCGGAACCACCTTCTGACGGAACTTCACCTGATCAATACGCAGGAAATAAGTGCTCCAACGCTCCGGCTCTTCTACAGAGTTCAGAACGAGCAAGCCTCCGGCCTGTGCCATAGCCTCAATCTGCAAAACGCCCGGCATCACCGGCTCCTGAGGGAAATGTCCCTGGAAGAAAGGCTCGTTGGCCGTTACATTTTTCACTGCCACGATGCTGGTCGGACCCAAAGCCACTACCTTATCCACCAACTGCATCGGGTAACGGTGCGGCAACAACTCGCGGATACGGTTTACATCCATCACCGGTGCATCATTGCAATCGAATACAGGTGCCTGAATTTCGTGCGCACGAATCTCCTTACGCATCAGGCGGGCAAACTTATTGTTGATGGTATGTCCCGGACGGGTAGCAATGATACGTCCCTTGATCGGCTTGCCGATAAGCGCCATATCGCCGATAATATCGAGCAACTTATGACGGGCCGGCTCATTTTCCCACACCAAAGGCTTATGGTTCAGATAGCCTTTCACACGGGCATCATGGTGAGCCACTCCGATGGCATCTGCCAACTTATCCAGCGCCTCCTGAGTCGTTTCGTTTTCATAAATCACAATGGCGTTGTCCAAGTCACCGCCCTTGATCAGACCTACCTGCAACAACTGTTCGATTTCACGCACAAAAACAAAGGTACGGCTAGGAGCAATTTCTTTCTCAAAGTTTGCCATATTGTCCAAAGTGGCAAACTGACTGTTCAATACTTTGGAATCGAAAGAAATCATGGTTGTAATACTGAACTCCTCGTCCGGTAAAATCGTAATGCAGGAACCGCTCTTTTCATCACGCACTTCGATTTTCTTCTTAATCACATAATAGTCCTTGGGTGCATTCTGTTCAGCCAAACCCACGCGCTTGATCTGCTCTACATACAGTTCCGCACTACCGTCCAGAATCGGCATTTCAGGACCGTTTACCTGAATCAGACAGTTATCTACCCCCAAAGCATACAGGGCAGCCAGAGCGTGCTCCACGGTGCTGCACTTCACTTCGCCTTTTGACAAAACAGTGCCTCGGGTTGTTTCTGTTACATTCTCAGCGACCGCATCCATAACCGGCATTCCCGGCAAATCAATTCGTTGGATTTTATATCCATGGTTCTCTGGTGCCGGATTGAAGGTTACAGTCAGGTTCAGTCCGGTATGCAGACCCTTTCCGCACAGCGAGAAACTGCCTTTTAGTGTATTTTGTTTTAGCATGATGATTTACTTATCCTTATTTAGTAATTGTTTTAACTCTTCTATCTCTTTCTGCAACTGGTTGACGGTTGCATAAACTTCCGGAAGCTTTTTATAAACCACGCTGGAGCGGGCAAAGTTTTTAGCTTCGATGGCAGGACTTCCCTGCACAGTGATATGTCCTTTACGAATGCTTCCTGCAATACCTGCCTGAGCTCCCGACATCACACGGTCGCCGATTACGGCATGACCGGCAATACCGACCTGACCTCCGAACATGCACCAGGAACCGATTTTTGTGGAACCGGCAACACCTACCTGCGCAGACATTACGGTATTTTCTCCGACCTCTACATTATGGGCAATCTGTACCAGATTATCCAGCTTCACGCCCTTACGTACATAAGTAGAACCCATAGTAGAACGGTCGACGCAAGTATTGGCACCGATTTCAACATCATCTTCGATGGTGACAATACCGATTTGAGGAATTTTCTCATATCCCTCTCCCACCGGAGCAAAACCGAAACCGTCGGCACCGATGACACAACCGGAATGCAAAATAACACGATTACCGATTTTACATCCATGATATACCGAAACATTCGGATAAATCTTACAGTGATCACCAACCTGAACATTTTCCATGATGGTGGTGTTGGGATATATCTGAGTATGATCGCCCACAACAACGTGATCGCCGATATAAGCATAAGGACCTACATAACATCCTTCGCCCAACTTGGCAGTCGGCGAAATATATGCCAGTTCGGAAACCCCCGTTTTCTGGGCTTTAGTGCTTTCATAAAGAGTAAGCAGCCGGGCAACGGCATCATAAGCATTCGGAACCCGAATCAATGTGGCCTTGACAGGCTTCTGCAACACCAGATCCTTGTTCACCAGAACGATACTCGATTGTGTGTCATATATATAATGCTCATATTTTGGATTAGACAGGAACGAGATGGCTCCGGGAACCCCTTCCTCAATTTTGGCAAATGTATGAATCATGGTATCCGGATTACCTTCAACCTCCCCCTGTATAAATGCTGCTATTTGTTTCGCTGAAAATTCCATATTTCATCTATATTGTCCATGATATTCTGCAAATATCGTAAAAAAAATCATAAGAACCATCTTTTTTAGACCACAAATTCAACAGCAACAAGCCTTTTAGGCCATATCACAGTCAGAAAAATGGAGCATAATCCGTCATAATCTAGAAAAATGTAAAAACAAAGGGAATATGATTCGCACCATATTCCCTTTCTATGTGACATTTTGATATTGTGTTCTTTATTCCTGTTCCTTCTCTACGAACACAGTTATTCCTGCATTAACCAGCAGATTATACCATGTGAGCAATTTCTTGATATCAGTCATGTAAACTCTTTCACGGTCATAATCAGGAAGGATTTCCGCAAAATAATTCTGCAATTCTTCATTGCTTGCCTTTTTCGGATTCAAAGAAGCCTCTTTTGCAGATTCCTTATCGGCCACTTTCTGCAACACCTCTGCCAAAGGAACTTCACCGTTATCGGTATACATTGCAATATCCGCTAAAGAAATCACTTTGTCTGCTCCAAAAATCGGAGTACGCTTCTTGGCTGCATCCAAAGATTCTACAATCAAGTTCTTATTTCCACGAGAAACCAGTCTATACAAACCTGGTTTGCCGGCTATTGCCAAAACTGTCTGTAACATATAACTCTTTATCTGATTAATTATTAATTTGTGACAAAGTTAAGACATCGAATGAATAATCTCAAAACATAGTCACTAAAAAAGCTTAAAATCACGAAGCATCTCCGACAGCTGTTTCGCCAGATCTTCCTGCCCGTCGTTTACAATGATACAGTCAAACGGATATTTCCGACGCTCTTCTTCGGCCATCTGACGGTCTATTCTTCTTCTGATACTTGCTTCATCCAGGCCGTCGCGCAACTGCACGCGCTCCAGTCTCACCTGAAGCGGAGCCTGCACACAAATAACCTTATCAACCAGCGGCGCCAATCCCGATTCGATCAGAATGGCTGATTCCATCACACAAGCCAAAGCATCGGTATGCTCAGAGGCAAATTTCAGGAATTCCCGCCCCACAGCCGGATGTACAATTGCAGACACAGCAGCCGCATTCGCAGCATTGGCAAAAAGGAAATCCGACATGACTCGCTTGTCAATCCGCCCTTCGGAAGTATAGACCTGCTCTCCGACTACGGATTTCAGCCCTTCAACGACATCAGGCAAGGTTTCCATTATCCGCTTCGCTTCGCGGTCACAGTCAAATATAACCATTCCCAACTCTTGAAGCTTTCGGCAAACAAAACTCTTTCCGCAGCCGATTCCTCCTGTTATTCCTATTTTCAACATATCTATTCTCCGCTTGTCTGTTCCAACAAATAGTCGACTTCCGAAGGATGAATTCGCACAGAAGAGACACCTTCCGGAATACTCTTCAAATGCAATGGTATCTTCGAAGACTCGTTGTTAATCAGTTCCTCGTAAGAGATAACCAACACGAAATCGTCTGCCGTAATTGATTTATAGCTCTTGGAACCGACCTTGAACGTCACCTTCACCTTTGAAGGGAAGGTCCGCAAATCCTTGTCGGCCGGGAAATTCACTCCTACAATGGGTACCTCTACCGTCTTTTCGGTATAGATATCCACATCAATCTGCACATCGAGCACATCAGGAATAAACTTGGCTCCCCTTATCGGACGGACAGGAATCTGCAAATTCTTGCTCTCCACGAGTCCGGCCTGATAAAAGTTCTGAGTGTAAGCAGCCTGCAAGGTATCCAGAATAGACGAAGGTGCAAAAACAACTACAGAGTCCGGCTTGGCTACGACATGACGCAGATAATATTGCTGGGCCGGCTCAATAACGCCACTAATCAGCACCGGCACTTTCTTCTTCAGACCACGATTGTAGAAGAACTCCAGCGTATCGGGCTTGATACTTTGAATTCTGGTTGAAGAAAACAGCTGAGCGGCAATGGCACGTCTCACCTCCGCCTCCTGCACCTGTACTCTTCCGGCCATTCCTCCGAAATCATAGTTCTTATAATCCACAGTCACCGGAGTCAAAGGCTGGCCATAAAGGTACTTCATCAGAATGCTTCCCTTATCCTGAACCGTCACATGCAGTTCATCGGGCAAATCGGAAGTAATGATCAGGTTGCTGGGCACATTATTCAGTTTCAGCGGAACCACCACCTCCGTTTCGAAGGTTTCATTCAGCGTCTGCAACAGCCAGAATACGGCAGACAAGGCGAAAAAAAACAAAAAAATCAAGAACTCCCTATTTTTTCTGCCTAACAGGAAGTCCTTGATCTTTATGATAATTCTTTTTCGAGTTGTATTTCCCTTCATTATTATTTACCACCCGGTACAGTGGATTCGATATTGGCATATACAGAATTCTTGCTCACCTTTATCTTCACTCCGGAAGCCACTTCAATCATTACGGTATTGTCGGCATCATTCACCTCTTTGATCTTACCGTAGATACCTCCGGCAGTAACAATATCCTGACCTACGGCCAGACTGTTTCTGAAGTTCTGGATTTCTTTCTGTTTTTTCTGTTGCGGACGAATCATAAAGAAATACATAATGGCAAAAATAACCACCATCATGATCAGCATTTCATAACCGCCACCCTGTGCGTTCAGCACTACTGTCATTAAATTCATGGATACAGGTTTTTAGTTTTATTTGTTAATGAGTTTCTTTTGTGCAATCAGTTTCTTGGCAATCGCATCCAGCAGACCATTGATATAGCCACCACTTTTCGGGGTGCTGTAAACCTTAGCCACATTTACATACTCGTTGATGGACACGCTTAAAGGAATCTGCGGGAAGCTGAGGATTTCGGCCAAAGCAATCTGCATAATCACCAAATCCATCTGGGCAATACGTTTAAACTCCCAGTTCTTGGTGTTCTCGGAAATCAGTCCGCGATAGTACTCGGCATTGAGCAAAGTGCTGCGGAACAGTTTATGAGCAAACTCCTTGTCCTCATCGTCTTTAAATTCCGGCAACAATTCCTGAGCGGCACCGTTGCTTTCCTCAAAACGCTTGATGGTTTTCAGGACAAAGGTGTCTACAATAAACTTATCATCATTCCAATAGAGGCTCATATCCTCGAGCAGGCTATCCAGCTCTTCGTTATTGCAAATGATGTTCTTGTATATTTTTCTCCAGAGCTCACGGTCTTCTGCATAAGACGATGTCTCAGCAGCCATATACTCCTTATAATAATCAGTCTCGGTGATTTTCTTATATAAAGAGCGAACAAAGGTCTCTTCATCGGCCCAGCTTTTCTTCTGGTTCTCCTGGAACTCCTTGAGTTGCTCATTGGCTTCAAGCTGTAATGCGAAACGGTTGTCGATAAACTTCGTGCTTGGCGCCTCACCTTCATGAGTACGGTTGTAACGATTCTGTGCCGTTTCTACACTTCGCATCGCGATGCGATTGATTTCTACCATCAGCAGTAAAAGATAGTTATACAGGTCGTAAGCCTTGGAGAGGCTGAAAAACAGCTCTTTTTCAGCTACATCCACATTCTTTCCGCCGTTCTGATAATAAGCATAAACTATCTGAACTACCTTCAAACGAATGATTTCTCTATTAATCATACAATTATATGTTTCAGTATCGGAATACAAAAGTAGAGAAATTGCATAAAAAAACGTATGTTTCTCTCTTTTTTTTTGGAAGTTTTAAAAAATATCAGCAATTTTGAACTCAAATCAAACAATTAAGGGATTGGATTATGGAGGAGAATAAAAAAAACATGACAGAAGCAGAAAAGGAAATCGTATATTCCCAGACCATCAAAGCCGGGAAACGCATCTACTATATTGATGTGAAGAAAAACCGGAAGGATGAGATGTTCCTCGCCATCACCGAAAGCAAAAAAATTGTATCGGGAAGCAACGAAGATATGCAGGTAAATTTTGAAAAGCACAAGATATTCCTGTACCGCGAAGATTTTGACAATTTCATCCACGCACTCAATGACGCCGTGAATTTCATTCAAAAGGAGCAGGGAGTGGCGGTAAGAGAGCAGGATCCGACGGAAAACGACCTGAACTTTGATATCAAATTCTAAGACAGTATTCTCTCCGGATTTTCCGAAACGGTCTCAGCATTCGCGCATAAAAGACCGGTTAGGAGCAGCAAGCAAACACAAAAAGTGTCAAAAAACAACTAAAAAGCTTGGCAAACCGAATATTTATCTGTAATTTTGCCGCGCTTTTTAGCACATACATTCAGATGCACCGCATCGTGTGATGGCGAATTAAGCAAATTAATCACTTAATTTAGAGTAACACATTTTATTATGAAAGAAATTAACGTAAAAGGTACCGTAAGAACTGACCTGGGTAAGAAGGCAGCTCGCGAGATTCGTAAGGCAAACGCAGTTCCATGTAACTTGTATGGTGAGGCTAAGACTGAGGACGGAAAGCCATTGGCACTGTCTTTCACAGCTACTAACGACGAGTTGCGTAACTTGATCTACAGCCCGGATATCTACTCTGTAAACCTGAACATCGACGGTAAGGAGTGCAAGGCTATCCTGAAGGAAATCCAGTTCCACCCTGTAAAGGACAACGTAATGCACGTTGACTTCTACGAAATCACAGATCAGAAGCCTATCGTTATGGAAGTACCTATCAAGCTGGAAGGTCTGGCAGAAGGTGTTAAGGCCGGTGGTAAGCTGGTTGCTAACGTACGTAAGCTGAAAGTTAAGGCTGTTTACACTAACATTCCAGAGCGTCTGGTTATCAACGTATCTCACCTGGGTCTGGGTAAGACTATCAAGGTTGGTGAGTTGAACTTCGAGGGTATGGAGTTGATGAACAGCTCAGAGGTTGTAGTATGCCAGGTTAAGATGACTCGTAGCGCTATGGCTGCTGCTGCCGCTCAGAAGAAGTAATCCTGAAACATTCTCTGAATGAAATACTTGATTGTAGGGCTCGGTAACATCGGAAGTGAGTACGATGGAACGCGCCACAACATAGGATTCAGTGTATTGGACGCCTTAGCTAAGGCGTCCAATGTCATTTTTGAGGATAAGCGCTACGGATTCGTAGGCTCCATGTCGGTCAAGGGACAGCAACTCATCCTGCTCAAGCCCTCTACCTATATGAACCTGAGCGGAAACGCCGTACGATACTGGATGAACAAGGAAAACATTCCGGTGGAAAGAACACTGATTATCGTTGATGATCTGGCTCTGCCATTGGGAGCCCTGCGCATGAAACCGTCGGGAAGCGATGCCGGCCATAACGGTCTGAAGCACATCGCCGCCACCTTGGGCACCCAGGCTTATCCGCGCTTGCGCTTCGGCATTGGCAATGATTTCCCCAAAGGAGGCCAGGTGGACTTCGTGCTGGGAAAATTCAGCCCCGAAGAGCAGGAAAAACTGAAAGAACGTATTGAACTGGCCGGAGAAATGATCAAGAGTTTCTGTCTGGCCGGAATCAATATCACCATGAACCAATTCAACAAAAAATAGTTGTCGGCATGGAAGCGAGAATAGACAAATGGCTGTGGGCCGCACGAATATTCAAAACCCGCTCCATGGCTGCCGCTGCCTGCAAGAAGGGCCAGGTGTCCATCAAGGGAAGCCAGATAAAACCTTCGCGCATGATCAAGGAAGGCGATGTGATCGAGGTGCGCAAAAGCCCCGTCACGTTCTCTTTCCGGGTCAAGCAGGCCATTGAAAAAAGAGTAGGTGCCAAACTGGTGCCCGATGTTTTGGAAAACGTAACTCCTCCGGAACAGTATGAAATTCTGGAAATGAGCAAAATCAGCGGTTTTGTGGACCGTGCCCGAGGTACCGGACGCCCCACCAAGAAAGACCGCCGAAGCCTGGAGGAATTTACCACTCCCGAATTCTTTGGTGATTTTGAAGATCTTTGGGATGATGATGAAGATCAGGACGATGAAGACAACGCCTGACCTTCATTTCCGGAAAATCCCTATTAGAGCAGTTGTTTGAGCGATTCCTGCTCCCCGACAATCCACAGCAGATCGCCTTCTTCGAAGGTACGGTCGGGATCCGGGCGCTCCAACACTCCCTCAGCACTTTCCCATCCCACTACCATACAGTGATATCGGTCTCTGATATCACTGTTTTTTATACTCTTACCCAAGAACGGCGAACCGGCGTCGATATAAAGTTTGCGCATCACCATATCGCAAGCACTGTCATACTCCGGCAATACATACACCTGTTCGGCCAGAATCTTATTGAAACGCATCAGTTGGGCATCGGAACCGATCACCTGTAACCGGTCGCCCGGAAACAGAACATCATCTCCGTTGGGCACATTGATATGGCGCTCTCCACGAATAATCGAAGCCACATGAATGCCATACTTATGCGCCAGATTCAATTCCGAAAGTTTCTTTCCGCCCCACAACGAATGCTCGGGCAGCTGACACACAGACAAATGCAGATTCTGCGACAGCAGATGCCGGGCATAACGAGGCAGATTGTCGGAATGACGGCGCTGAAACTCCTCGCGACTGCGCAGATTGTGCTTGAAGGACTGCTCCATCTTGATGGATTGCAGTTTGAGACGGCGCGAGAAAATCATGACAACTACCACGACAAAGGCGGCTCCCAAAAGCCAGATATCGGCAAAAGGAATCAGATAGCGGGCTATGTAGAACACAAACGATACGGCCAGCAACACACGCAGCAGAATCAGAAACGCCAACGGCACCCGGTTGTATTTACTCTCGTTCCACAGGGTTGTGAACTCTACCGAGTGGTTTTTCTTGGCCATAATGGCCCGCAGGAACGGAGACACGCACAGCAAGGTAAGTACTCCACACAGCGCATTTCCCCACCAATGCCCCAGATGAGCCCGGAACAGCGGCAGCAGGATACCGAACGAAAAGGCAATTACCGCCGTACTCAGCACGGCATAGACCAACACCATCTTGAGAATAGCCAGCAACAGACGTCGCCAGTTGCTGTCATGGTTCACCCGCGACACACTGGAAGACACATTCTGTGTGAAAAACTCCTGCCAGGAAAGCGGAATGAATTTGATAAGTACCCGATAAAGCGGATCGGCCAGACGGATCATATAAGGTGTGGTAAAGGTGGTGATGACTGAAACGGCAACCACAACCGGATACAGGAACTTGCTGATCACTCCCAAAGACAAACCCAAGGAGGCGATGATAAAGGCAAATTCTCCGATCTGCGTCATACTCAAACCGCAGCGTAAGGCATCGCGAAACGTCTGTCCGGAAACCAGATAACCGATAGTTCCGAAAATGGCCTGACCCAGAATAATGGTACAGACAATGGCGGCAATCGGCCAGGCGTAATCGGCCAGTACCTGCGGTTCAACCAGCATACCGACAGACACGAAGAAGATGGCACCGAACAAATCCTTGATAGGCGAAACCAACTTGCCGATATGCTCCGCTTCAACCGTCTCGGCCAGGATGGAACCTACAACAAAAGCTCCGAAAGCGGCACTGTAACCACTCTTTACAGCCAACACAGCCATACCGAAACAGAACGCCAACGACACGATCAGCAGAATCTCATCGTTAAT
Organism: Bacteroides sp. OF04-15BH; assembly: GCF_003477995.1. Taxonomy (GTDB): domain Bacteria; phylum Bacteroidota; class Bacteroidia; order Bacteroidales; family Bacteroidaceae; genus Paraprevotella. The sequence continues at coordinate 87,212 of NZ_QUEM01000007.1, read as the reverse complement.
CCACTTGCGATTCTTGCGCAGAAAGGTGGGAATGAGATACAAACCGATGACGAACCACACGATCAGGAAAAACACCAGCTTAAACATACTGCCCAGCATATCCTCGCCCACAATACTGTTCTTCAAGGCCAAAGTGGACAGCACCACCATCAACACAATAGCCAGCACATCTTCAAGAATCAGCACACTGAGCACCATGCCGGTGAACCGTTGCGACAGCAGATTCAAATCCTGAAAGGCCTTGTAAATGATAGTCGTAGACGACATGGCCAGCATACCACCCAGATAGATACAGTCCATACGCGCCCATCCGAACAGCGAACCAACTGCTGAGCCCAACAGCATCATGGCAAAGATAATCACACTGACGGCTATAATCGGTGCGCCTCCCATCCGCACAATCTTCTTGAAACTGAACTCCAGTCCCAGAGAGAAAAGCAATACGATCACACCGATGTCGGCCCACACCTGCACATCGTTGATGTCGCGTATGGTGGGCACCCACACCAGATGCGGACCGGCCAGAAATCCGGCCACAATGTATCCCAGCACCAAGGGTTGCTTGAGACGTTTGAAAATCAGCGCCACGATTCCTGCTACGGCAAGAATCAGCGCCAAGTCTTTTATCAAATCAGGAAGATGGTTCATAAGAATAAAAATCGGGAAAGAACGAGCTTTCCCGATTCGCTTTTATAGTTTGTGTTGATTATTTCTTGATATCTAAGGTTGGCACCAGTTCGCAGATGCGCACAATGGTGTTCATGGCTTTGGTCAGACTGGCCACCGGAATGAACTCATGACGTCCGTGGAAATTCAGTCCTCCCGCAAAGATATTCGGACAAGGAAGTCCCTTGAACGACAACTGGGCTCCGTCAGTACCACCACGGATGGCCTTTACCTCGCAAGGAATGCCGCAATCCTGCATGGCCTGCTGGGCCACATCAATGATGTGCATGCTTGGCTCTACCACCTCGCGCATATTGTAATACTGGTCAGAAACTTCAGCGATTACCGTGCCCTCGCCATACTTCTTGTTGAACTGCTCCACAAGTTTCTGAACATACTGTTTGCGCTCCTCAAAGCGTTTGCGGTCGTGGTCGCGGATGATATAAGTCAGTTCCGTTTTCTCCACGGTGCCCTGCATAGACATCAGATGGAAGAAGCCTTCGTAACCGTCGGTCTGCTCCGGAGTTTCGAGCAGCGGCATGCTGCGCACAAACTCAGCGGCAATATAATTGGAGTTGATCATCTTGTTCTTGGCATATCCCGGATGTACGTTCAGTCCCTTTACGGTGACATGAGCCGAAGCGGCATTGAAGTTCTCAAACTCCAGTTCGCCCACTTCTCCGCCGTCCATGGTGTAAGCCCAGTCGCAACCGAACTTCTCCACGTCGAACAGATGAGCACCCATTCCGATCTCCTCATCGGGGTTGAATCCCACACGAATCTTTCCGTGCTTGATTTCAGGATGCTGTTTCAGGTAAACCATAGCCGATACGATTTCGGCAATACCGGCCTTATCGTCGGCACCCAGCAGGGTTGTTCCGTCGGTCACCACCAGATCCTCGCCTACATGGTTCAACAGTTCGGGGAACTTCTTGGGTGAAGTGACAATACCCCGTTCTTCCGACAGCACGATGTCTCCTCCATCGTATGCCGTCACAATGCGCGGATTCACATCCTTACCGGAATAGTCGGGTGAAGTATCCATGTGAGCGATGAAACCTACCACCGGCACTTCGGCATCAGTATTGGCCGGCAAGGTAGCAAACAGATAACCGTGCTCATCGAGCGTAATCTCTTCCAATCCGATTTCTTCAAGCTCTTTCTTGAGATATTCGGCAAAAACCATCTGCTTGGCGGTGCTGGGACAAACTCCCGACTGCTCGTCCGACTGAGTGTCGAAACGAACGTATTTCAAAAAACGATCCAGTATTTCCATATCAATACTTTAATTATATATTTATAGAATCAATTATTTAATGTGTAAAATTAGAAAATCCGACAGCCAATCCCAAATTTGTATGGCATTTTTTAGATTTCCGATCAAGAAATCATAGCCAACAGCCCCTCTCCCAACGGCTCATTCCCTAATCCCGAAGATATTCTCCCTAAATTATCCGCCCGTCAGTAATCAATTACTGACGGCTCGGTAATCTATTACTGACGGGCAAGTAAAATGACGGGAACATGAAAAACAAAACAAACGAAAAGCGGAAAGTAACGAAGAAAAACAAAAAGGGAAGCGCCCTTGTGGACACCTCCCTTTGTAGTGACTCCGGAGGGATTCTAACCCTCGACCTTCAGAACCGGAATCTGACGCTCTATACAGCTAAGCTACGGAGCCTTATTTCATTGCAAAAATAAGCAAAAATATTTTATGCTGCAATAGTCTTTTGCAAATTTGGCTAAAGTGTGATAATCATATAGACATTTATTTTTGTTTTATCATTGTCATTTTAATAAAATCACTTATCTTTGCATCGCAAATAGAAAGCAATAATATAAAAAACAAAGCAAAATGAGCTATTTAATAAAACCTGAAAATTATAAAGCGGTTCTGGACTTACAGCAAACAGAACTGGCCATCAAAAAGATAAAGGACTTTTTCCTCAGCAGCATCTCTACAGAACTGCGCCTGCGCCGCGTTACGGCTCCTCTTTTCGTACTCAAAGGTTTGGGTATGAATGACGACCTGAATGGCGTGGAGCGTCCGGTGACTTTCCCGATCAAGGACATGCAGGATGCCAAAGCCGAAGTGGTACACTCTCTGGCCAAATGGAAGCGTGTCACTCTGGCAGAATATGAGGTGCAGCCGGGTTACGGTATCATTACCGACATGAACGCCGTGCGCGCCGACGAGGAAATGGGCAACCTGCACTCTCTTTATGTGGACCAGTGGGACTGGGAGCGTGTAGTCACTCCGGAGCAGCGCACCCTGAAATATCTGAAGAAAATCGTTTACCGCATCTATTCTGCAATCCTGCGCACCGAGTTCTTCATCTGCGAAACTTATCCGCAACTGAAGCCTTACCTGCCGGAAGAGATTCATTTTATCCATGCAGAAGAGTTGCGTCAGAAATATCCGAACCTGACTGCCAAAGAGCGCGAAGACGCCATCTGTAAGGAATATGGTGCCGTGTTCATCATCGGTATCGGCTGCAAGCTGGGCGACGGCAAGGAGCACGACCTGCGCGCACCGGACTATGACGACTACTCTACCATTGCCGAAAACGGACTGCCGGGTCTGAACGGTGACCTGATGATCTGGTATCCGGTACTGAACCGCGCCGTGGAGTTGTCTTCTATGGGTATCCGTGTGGACAAGGCTGCTTTGGAAAAACAGCTGAAGGAAAGCGGCAAGGAAGACCGTAAGGAACTTTATTTCCACAAGCGCCTGCTCGAAGGCTCTCTGCCTCTGTCTGTAGGTGGCGGCATCGGTCAGAGCCGTCTGTGCATGGTATTGCTGCACAAGGCTCACGTGGGTGAAACCCAGTCAAGCATCTGGCCGGAAGCCATGAGAAAGGAATGTCAGGAAGCCGGCATGACCCTGATTTAAGCAAAACACAAACTCCTATATATAAATAGCCTGTTTCAGAACGGAACAGGCTATTTCCCGTTTATTCCCTGAAATCGAAAAACAATCCATGAAATATTTCTTCTGCATAGAGACTCCCCTTGGGAAACTTACGGCTCTCGAAGAGGAGCAACGGCTCACCGCACTGCTGTGGGGCGAAACGGTCTTTGAGGGTTGCTGCCGGAAAACAGACCTGCTGGCCCAAACCGAAGCGGAAATCAAGGCTTACTTCCGCAAGGAACTGACCCGTTTTTCCATCCCCTGCCTGCTGCGGGGCACTGACTTTCAGAAAGCGGTGTGGCAGGCACTGGCGCAGGTTCCTTACGGCACTACCCTAAGTTATCAGGAACTGGCACAGCAAAGCGGTCATCCTCAGGCCTGCCGCGCGGTGGGAACGGCATGCAGCAACAACCCCATCAATCTGATTATCCCCTGCCACCGCATCGTGAACAAAAACGGCACAGCAGGCAATTACCGGGGCGGAGCAGAACGGAAAAAAAGTCTGCTGCTGCTCGAAAAAGACAACCTGCCCCTCTTTTCGCATTCTGTTATTAATCTATAATATTGCTCATTAGAGCAGATTTGAATGACGAAAAGAATTCAAATATCAAAAAAACTTATTATTTTTGCACGAAAAGAAGCAAAATGAGCAAACATATCTTTTCACTGATAATCATTTTCATAGCGCTCTTTTCCGTGCCCGAACGGACACATGCTGAAAATGCTCCGGCCACCAAAAACTTCACGGTTGTGCTCGATGCCGGACACGGTGGAAGAGACCCGGGAGCCGTAGGACGGATTTCCAGAGAGAAGAACATCAACCTTTCTGTGGCTCTGGCGCTGGGAAAACTGATTGAAAACAATTGCCCGGATACCCGGGTGCTCTATACCCGGAAAACGGATGTGTTCATCCCGCTGGACAAACGGGCCCAGATAGCCAACAAGGCAAAAGCCGACCTGTTTATCTCCATACACACGAATGCCATGCCCGGCAAGAAAATAGCGCGAGGAACAGAAACATACACAATGGGTATGGCCCGCGCACAGGAAAATCTGGATGTGGCCAAACGGGAGAACTCGGTAATCCTCGTGGAAGATGACTATCAGACACGGTATGAGGGCTTTGACCCTCGCTCGGCCGAAAGCTACATTATCTTTGAACTCATGCAGGACAAGTACATGGAGCAGAGTGTGGCTCTGGCCCGGAACATTCAGAAGGAATTCAAAAGCACAGCCAAAAGAGCGGACCGCGGCGTGCACCAGGCGGGGTTTCTGGTACTGCGCGCCACAACCATGCCCAGCGTGCTGGTAGAGTTGGGATATATCACCACACCGGACGAAGAACGATATCTGAACTCGGCACAAGGCATCAACCAACTGGCGCAAAGCCTTTACAACGCCTTCAGCCAGTACAAGAGCAAGCAAATGCGCAAGGCGGCTCCGCTGCAAACAGCCCAGGAAACGGTCCGCAAAGACACATTGCCTGTTGCAGCAACAGCCTTGGCTGCTGCCATTGCAGTTCCCGACACCACGGCAAAAGCAGATTCAGTGGTGACCCACGTAGCGGAAACAGCAATAAGCCTTTCTGCAGATACGGTACCGGCTCCCCTGCCCCTGCCGGCTCCGGCAGAACCCCAGCAGGCTATGGCCGACACCATCCTGTTCAAAGTGCAGATACTCACCAGCAACCGGCAGTTGCATGTCAACAGTTCGCACTTCAAGGGAATAGCAGACATTGAGGTTTTCAAGGAAAATGATATCTATAAATACACCTGCGGAAGCACTCCCATTTATCGGGAAGCGGTGAAAAGAAAGGAAGAAGTGGAGGAAAAATTTCCGGGCGCTTTTGTAATTGCCTTTCACAACAGCCGGAAAATTCCTTTGGCAGAAGCATTGAAAATGAAAAGAAATTAAAATACTAAGTATGAAAAGTCTATCAAAAGAAGTAAAAATCGGAATAGCCGGAATCGTGGCCTTGGCCCTGCTCTTTTTGGGAATAAACTTCCTGAAAGGAATCAATCTGTTCAAGTCCAGCAATTTCTACTATATCGAATTCAGTAACGTAAAGGGATTGGCCAAGTCCAGCCCGGTGTATGCCGACGGATACAACATCGGTATTGTTCGCGAAATCTTCTACAACTACAACAAGAACGGTCATGTCATCGTAGAGATTCAGGTTGACGACCAGATGAGAATCCCCAAAGGCAGCTCGGCCGAACTGGTATCGGAAATGCTGGGCGGATGCAATCTGAACCTGCTGCTGGCCAACAATCCGAGAGAACGTTTCGAACCGGGAGACACCATCATCGGAACCGAGAACTTGGGTCTGATGGACCAGGCGGCCACCATGATACCGAAAGTGGAGAAAACCCTGAATACCGTCGATTCACTGGTATCTGCCCTGAACCGCATCGTGTCTGATCCGAACATTGCCAAGATTCTGGCCAACACCAATCAATTGACGGCCAATCTGAATCAGAGTACCCAGGACCTGAACAAAGTGCTCCGGAAAGACATTCCCGGCATGACCAACAAGTTTACGGCTGTAGGTGACCACGTCATCCAGCTGACAGACAAAGTGAACGCACTCAACCTGGAAGGAACACTGACAAAAGTGGACACCACCATGAACAATCTGCAACTGGCCACTGAAAAGCTGAACCGCACCGACAACAGCATCGGTCTGCTGCTCAACGATACGGCCCTCTATGGCAATATCAACACTACCATCGGCAGTGCAGACAGTCTGCTGCGCGATTTGAAGGCACATCCGAAACGTTATGTGCACTTCTCCATCTTCGGAAGAAAAGACAAGTAAAATCAAACCATATCAAGACGCATGGCCTGCTAAAAACCATGCGTCTTTTTTTTATCCCCCCTCAGAAAAACAGATTATTTTTTTTAACGCTGAAACTAAACACTGGAAACAAGCATTTTATAAAAAAAGAATGCTCAGACCCCCAAATATATTTGGTAATTTCAGAGAATATTCCGACCTTTGTAGAGTATAAGTATTGAATGATAGTAGAATTTTAAAAGCAAGAACTTAATTGAATGACTAGTTCTCTTCAAACGCAATGGGAACGTTGTCTTCAAATTATTCACGACAATGTAAGCGAACTCCAGTTTAAAACCTGGTTTACACCAATTACCTGTATGAGCTATGAGGACAAGACTCTGACCATTCAGGTACCTAGTTCTTTTGTCTATGAATATTTGGAAGAACATTACGTTAAACTCCTTCACAACGTACTGCATAGGGTTTTCGGTGAAGGGGTAAAATTGATGTACCGTATTGAAGCTGACAAGACCAACAATCTTACGGTTGATCTGGAAGCTACTACCCGTCCTGTATCCGTACCGGTAGGGCGCCCGATTACAAACGGCAATAAGGCACCGAATCCGATGCAGGCTACTCTGCCGCAGGACTTGGATCCGCAACTGAATCCAAACTATAACTTTGAGAACTTTATCGAGGGTATCAGCAACAAGCTGCCGCGCTCGGTAGGCCAGGCTATTGCCGAACATCCGAAACAGACCACCTTCAACCCGCTGTTTCTTTACGGAGCATCGGGTGTGGGAAAGACTCATCTGGTCAATGCCATCGGTACCAAAATCAAAGAACTGTATCCTCAGAAAAGAGTTCTGTACCTGTCGGCACATCTGTTTCAGGTGCAATACACGGATTCTGTGCGCAAAAATACCGTCAACGACTTCATCAATTTCTATCAAACTATTGATGTGCTGATTATTGATGATGTGCAGGAGTTTGCCAGCCTAACAAAGACTCAGAATACCTTTTTCCACATTTTCAACCATCTGCACCAGAACGGACGCCAGCTGATTCTGACTTCCGACCGTCCTCCGGTAGCCCTGCAGGGAATGGAAGAACGACTGCTCACCCGATTCAAATGGGGTCTGGTGGCTGAGTTGGAAAAGCCGAACAAGGAACTGAGAAAGGACATTCTGAAAAGCAAAATCCACCGCGACGGTCTGTCCATTCCGGAGGCTGTCATCGACTTCATTGCAGAAAACGTCAATGAAAGCGTGCGCGACCTGGAAGGTATCATCAACTCTCTGATGGCCTATTCTGTGGTATACAATCGCGAAGTGGACATGAATCTGGCAGAACAGATTGTCAAACGTGCCGTGAAGTTCGAGAAGAAACCGATCACCGTAGACCTGATTCTGGAAAACGTATGCGGATATTTCAAGATGAACCAAAGCGAGATCTTTACCAAGAGCCGCAAACAGAATGTGGTGCAGGTAAGACAAATCGCCATGTATCTGGCTCAGAAACATACCGACTTGTCTTCGTCAAAGATTGGAGCACTCATCGGCAAACGCAATCATGCCACGGTACTCCACTCCTGCAATCTGGTAGCAGACCGCATTCATGTGGACAAGAACTTCAAGAGCAAGGTAGAAGAAATTGAAAGAATGCTTCAAAGCAGCAAATAAAAAAAACACCGTTGAACTTCCATTCAACGGTGTTTTTTTGTATCTTTATATCTCAATAGAGTTTATTTCAAGAAGCCCTGTTTCTTGAGCGTTTCAAGCAAAACGCCGCTGATGGCTTCATTGTCGGCCTTATTGTAACGCACCTCGGCAAAGACTTGTGCCAAAGTCTGCTTCTGGTTGACTTTTACAAATTCCTGGTTCTCCGGCAGGCTTTCTTTTGTCTGATAAAATTCATTGATAGCCTGCTCGTCATAATCGTGATAATGCTCCTGGTGAATCAGGGCCACCAAAGGCAGACGGTCGGTCATAGGAGGGCATTCATCGGGATATCCCACAGTCAGTGTAGCCACCGGCAATACCAGTTTCGGAAGCTTCAGCAAGTCGATAATCTGACCGGCGTTATACAAGGTTGTTCCCAAATAACAGAGTCCCAGCCCTGCCTCTTCAGCCAGACAAGAGAAGGTCTGCGTATAGAGCAAGGTATCGCTCACGGCATTCATCAGCGAAAGCAGATTATCATATCCGCTATTGGCATCGCGGAAGGAGCACCACTTGACCGTACGGTTGAAATCGGCACAGAAAGTAAGCACTACAGGAGCTCCGGTAACCATAGGCTGATTGAAGTGAACCGGCGCCAAAGCCTCCTTCATTTCTTTCGAACGGGTCACCACAACACTGTATAATTGCATGTTACCCATTGTTTGGGTGCGCTCGGCCTGAAGCAAAAGACTATTTAACAATTCATCCGAAATATCATCGGTTTTATAGCGACGAATAGAGCGTCTGTTATTCAGAAAATCCATAATTCCTTCATTTTTTTGTTGGTTGAACAAAGATACAAAAAAAATGCGAGTGTTATTCAATTTATATCATTGAATTTTCTTTTTGGATAACTTTTCGAATTTTTGAAAAACATAATCATTTAATTATCAGATGAATAATATTCAAAAACTGACAACTAACTTTTCTCGAAACCGTTTTTTAACTACTTTTTATTTTGATATATGGGAAAACATGCGTAGCTTTGCACTGCTTTTAGAACACAATTCTACGATTCATTCACGCTTATACAAGGCTAGAAACTACAAATGCAAAAATAATTAAAAATACTAGACGTGGAAAAACAGACTTATTCCTATGATGAAGCTTTTGAGGCAACCCTGAAATACTTCAAGGGAGATGAACTGGCCGCAAGAGTGTGGGTGAATAAATATGCCATGAAAGATTCTTATGGCAATATTTATGAGCAGACTCCAACCGACATGCATTGGCGTTTGGCCAATGAGATCGCACGCATCGAAGCCAAGTATCCCAATAATATGAAAGCCCGGGATATATTTGAATTGCTCGACCATTTCAAATATATCGTACCGGCCGGAAGCCCAATGACCGGAATCGGAAACGATTATCAGATTGCTTCCCTGTCCAACTGCTTTGTTATCGGACTGGAAGGCAAGGCGGATTCATACGGCGGCATTATCCGTATCGACGAAGAGCAGGTGCAGTTGATGAAACGACGCGGCGGTGTAGGACACGACCTGTCACACATCCGTCCGAAGGGCTCTCCTGTAAAGAATTCGGCTCTAACTTCAACCGGTCTGGTTCCTTTCATGGAACGCTACAGCAATTCAACCCGTGAGGTGGCTCAGGACGGCCGACGCGGTGCCTTGATGTTGTCTGTAAGCATCAAACACCCGGATGCAGAAGCCTTCATCGACGCCAAGATGACCGAAGGCAAGGTTACCGGCGCCAACATCTCGGTGAAACTGGACGATGCCTTCATGGAGGCAGCGACAACTGACCAGACTTACATCCAGCAGTTCCCGATTGATTCTGACCAGCCTTTATATCACAAGGAGATTCAGGCCAAGGCTTTGTGGGAGAAGATTGTGCACAATGCCTGGAAATCAGCTGAACCGGGCGTGTTGTTCTGGGACACCATCCTGCGTGAATCTGTTCCTGACTGCTATGCAGACCTGGGATTCCGCACCGTAAGTACCAACCCTTGTGGTGAGATTCCTCTCTGTCCTTACGACAGTTGCCGTCTGCTGGCCATCAATTTATACTCTTACGTAGTCAATCCGTTTACTCCGGATGCCTATTTCGATTTTGAACTGTTCAAGAAGCACGTACGCACAGCGCAGCGCATCATGGACGATATCATCGATCTGGAGCTGGAGAAGATTGAAGCCATACAGCAAAAGATCAAGGCCGATCCGGAATCGGATGAGGTGAAAGAGACCGAAAAGCACCTTTGGGAGAAGATTTACAAGAAGAGCGGCATGGGCCGACGCACCGGTGTGGGAATCACAGCCGAGGGTGATATGCTCGCTGCCCTGAACCTGAGATACGGAACCCAGGAGGCTACTGACTTCTCGGTACAGGTACACAAGACCGTAGCTTTGGAAGCTTACCGTTCTTCTGTCCAGATGGCCAAGGAAAGAGGTGCCTTCCCGATTTACAGTGCCGAGCGTGAAAAGAACAATCCGTTCATCAACCGCATTAAGGATGCGGACATGGAACTGTATAACGACATGGCGAAATACGGACGCCGCAACATTGCGTGTCTCACCATCGCTCCAACCGGAACCACCAGTCTGATGACCCAGACCACTTCGGGCATCGAGCCGGTATTCATGCCGATTTACAAGCGCCGCAGAAAAGTGAACCCGAACGATCCGGAAGTGCACATTGACTTTGTGGACGAAACGGGAGATGCTTTTGAGGAATATATCGTGTATCACCACAAGTTCATGACCTGGATGGAAGTGAACGGTTACGACACACAAAAGAAATATACTCAGGAAGAAATTGATGAACTGGTAGCCAAGTCACCTTATTATAAGGCTACAGCCAACGATGTGGACTGGCTGATGAAGGTGCAGATGCAGGGTGCCATCCAGAAATGGGTAGACCACTCTATCAGTGTGACCGTAAACCTGCCGAACCACGTAGACGAGGCGTTGGTGAACCGGTTGTATGTAGAGGCATGGCGCTCCGGCTGCAAGGGATGCACCATCTACCGTGACGGCTCTCGTGCCGGAGTGATGATCTCCGTGAAGAAGAAAAGCGACAAGCCGGAACAGCCGAAGGTCTTCGAACACCCCACCGTTACCGAAGTGCGCCCGAAATCACTGGAATGTGATGTGGTACGCTTCCAGAACAACAAGGAAAAATGGGTGGCTTTCATCGGACTGCTCGACGGTCAGCCTTATGAAATCTTTACCGGACTTCAGGACGACGACGAGGGTATCGTATTGCCTAAGAGTGTCACCAAGGGACGCATCATCAAAAATGTATGCGAGGACGGCACCAAGCGCTACGACTTCCAGTTCGAGAACAAGAAAGGTTACAAAACTACGGTTGAAGGTCTCTCTGAGAAATTCAACAAGGAATATTGGAACTATGCCAAACTGATTTCCGGAGTGTTGCGTTACCGCATGCCTTTGGAACACGTAATCCGTCTGGTCGGTTCCCTGCAACTGGAAAGCGAAAGCATCAACACCTGGAAAAACGGTGTGGAGCGCGCGCTGAAGAAATACATCACCGACGGTACCGAGGCCAAAGGACAGAAATGTCCGAACTGCGGTCATGAGACGCTGATCTATCAGGAAGGCTGCCTCATCTGCAAGTATTGCGGTACTTCACGCTGCGGATAGTATTCCCCCGAAAACGATATATAAGAAAACCAGATAACCGCCTCTTTGCCGGAAGCCGCACTCCTGTCCGCGGCTCTGGCAAAGAGGCGGTTTTATTATTAATTCCTTACAAAGAATCACAATGAAAATCAATCAGACCAAAATCTTTATCAAAAAAGCCCGTTTCTTTGCCCATCACGGAGTATTGGAGCAGGAACGCTACACGGGAGCCAACTTTTATGTCAATCTGGAAGCCCGAGTAAACTTCGTTCATGCGCTTCAAACCGATGAACTGACCGACACGGTGAGCTATGCCGACCTGTTCGACATCGTGCGCACAGAGATGGAAACGCCCTCGCAACTCATTGAGCATGTGGGAGGAAGAATTCTGGAACATATCTTCAGCAGCTATCCGGAGGTAGAGAACATCACCTTGGAAATCATCAAGGAGAACCCGCCGATGGGAGCAGACAGCGAAGGGGCCGGAATCCACATCGAAGCCGCACGCGAATAAAGGTGAACAGTGTACAAAAAAGTATTAAGAAGGGCCGGAAGAGAAAAAAAAGTGCTATATTCGCATGACCGGTTTCCCATTAAATCGATCTTACAAACAATACCATAAAAAAACAAAGCTTATGAACACGGAAAACATTTATCTGGCCCTGCAACTCATGGTTGTGGGCATGGCAACCGTATTTCTAATCCTTTATATCATCATCGGATTAGGCAAATTACTCGTAAATTACACCAACGCAAATGCAAAGGAGGCTCCTCCCGTCTCGCCCCCACGACCCGCCCAGGCTCCTGAAGCCGATGCCACTACCCAGGCTGTCATCCAGCTGGCCATCAAGGAACTGACCGGAGGAAAAGGCCATGTGACCCAAATCAAGAAATTACCCTAACCCTTCAGCGTTTACAGCTGATTATCAACAACAGACCTAAACAATCATGAAAAAAGAAATAAAATTCAGTCTCGTATTCAGAGATATGTGGCAGAGTGCCGGAAAATACGTACCCCGAGTAGACCAACTGGTTAAGGTGGCTCCGGCCATCATCCGCATGGGCTGCTTTGACCGTGTGGAAACCAACGGCGGAGGCTTTGAGCAGGTGAACCTTCTGTTCGGCGAGAATCCGAACAAGGCGGTGCGCGAATGGACCCGCCCGTTCCACGAAGCCGGCATTCAGACTCACATGCTGGACCGCGCCCTGAACGGACTGCGCATGAGCCCCGTACCGGCCGACGTGCGCCAGCTCTTCTATAAAGTCAAGAAAGCACAGGGCACAGACATCACCCGCACCTTCTGCGGACTGAATGACGTGCGCAATATCATCCCGAGTATCGGCTACGCCCATGCTGCGGGCATGATTTCACAATGCTGTCTTTGTATCACCCATTCACCGGTGCACACGGTAGATTATTATGTAAACATGGCCAAGCAGCTGATTGATGCCGGCTGTGACGAAATCTGTCTGAAAGACATGGCCGGAATCGGACGTCCCGTCACTCTGGGAAAAATCTGCGCCGGAATCAAGGCTTACAAGCCGGATATCGTCATCCAGTATCACTCTCATGCCGGACCGGGCTTCAATATGGCTTCCATTCTGGAGGTCTGCAAAAACGGTTGTGACTATATCGACACCGCTGTGGCTCCGCTGTCGTGGGGTACCGGTCATGCCGACATCATCGCCGTGCAGGCCATGCTGAAGGATGCCGGATTTGAAGTGAAGGAAATCAATATGGCCGCCTATATGGAAGTGCGCTCACAGATTCAGGAAATGATGGACGACTTCCTGGGCTTCTATTGCAACCCGCTGAACCGACTGAACAACTCATTGCTGATTGCTCCGGGACTGCCGGGCGGTATGATGGGCTCCCTGATGGCCGATCTGGAGACCAATCTGGAAAGCATCAACAAATGGAAAGCAAAGCACAACCAGCCGGAACTGACTCAGGACGACCTGCTCATCAAGCTGTTCGACGAGGTGGCCTATATCTGGCCTAAGTTGGGATACCCTTGCCTGGTGACTCCGTTCAGCCAGTATGTCAAGAACCTGGCTCTGATGAATGTGATGCAACTGGAGAAAGGCAAGGAACGCTGGAGCATGATTGCCGACGACATCTGGGACATGATTCTGGGCAAGGCCGGCAAACTGCCGGGCGAAGTGGCTCCGGAAATCGTGGCTCTGGCCAAAGAACAGGGACGCGTGTTCATGACCAGCGATCCGCAGAGCAACTATCCGGACGAACTGGACAAATACCGCCAGCTGATGAAGGAAAAAGGCTGGGAAACCGGACAGGACGACGAGGAACTCTTCGAATATGCCATGCACCCGTCGCAGTATGAGGCCTACAAGAGCGGAAAAGCCAAGGAAAACTTCCTGGCAGACCTGCAAAAGAAACGCGAAGAGCAGCATCAGGGCTCTGCCGCCGCTCCGGCAGAACTGCCCAAGACGCTCACCCTCACCCTCAACGGACAGCGCTATCAGGTGGAAGTGGCCTATGGTGCCGATGCGGCAGCCGCAGCTCCGGCTCAGGCAACAGCCGCTCCGGCAGCCCCTGCCGGCGAAGGCGAAGATATTGCCGCTCCGCTGGAAGGCAAGTTCTACCGCGTGAAGAACGCGCAGGAGACTCCGAAGAATGTGGGCGATGCCGTGCAGAAAGGCGACATCATCGGCTACATTGAGGCCATGAAGACCTACAATGCCATCCGTGCCGAATTTGACGGAGTCATCACCGCCATTGTGGTCAACTCCGGCGACAGTGTAGAAGAAGACGATGTAATCATGAAGATAGCAAGAAAGTGATATGGACCAAATATATGAGATTTTAGAAAAGCTGTACCAGATGACGGCCTTCAGCAATCTGGCTCTGGAGCCCGGAATCCTGGTCATGTATGCCCTGGCATTTATCCTGCTCTATCTGGGCATCGTTAAGAAATATGAACCGTTGCTGCTCATTCCCATCGCATTCGGAGTGTTGCTGGCCAACTTTCCGGGAGGCGGCATGGGAGTGATTCAAGCCGACTCCGAAGGTTATGTCCTGTGTTCCGACAATACGCGCCGCCTCATCTGGGACATGCCGCTGCACCAGATTGCCCACGAATTCGGACTGATGAACTTCCTCTACTACATGCTCATCAAAACCGGATTCCTGCCGCCGATTATCTTCATGGGTGTGGGTGCGCTGACCGATTTCGGTCCGATGCTGCGCAATCTGCGCCTGTCTATTTTCGGTGCCGCCGCACAGTTCGGTATCTTCTGCGTGCTGCTGGTAGCCATCCTGATGGGCTTCACGCCTAAGGAAGCCGCTTCATTGGGTATCATCGGTGGTGCCGACGGTCCGACCGCCATCTTTACCACCATCAAGCTGGCCCCGCATCTGCTCGGTCCGATTGCCATCGCCGCCTATTCGTATATGGCGCTGGTGCCTGTAATCATCCCGTTGGTGGTGAAACTGACCTGCAGCAAGAAGGAACTGATGATCAATATGAAGGAACAGGAGAAGCTGCATCCTTCGAAAAATGAAATCAAGAACATGAGCACGCTGAAGATTATCTTCCCGATAGCCGTGACTACGATTGTGGCGCTCTTCGTACCTACAGCCGTACCGCTTATCGGTATGCTGATGTTCGGAAACCTGCTGAAGGAAATCGGAGCGGATACCAGCCGTCTGTTTGACGCGGCCTCCAACTCCATCATGAACACCGCCACCATCTTCCTGGGACTGTGTGTGGGTGCTACGATGACTTATGATGCCTTCCTGAACATGCAGACCATCGGTATTGTCGTAGGCGGATTCCTGGCTTTTGCCCTCTCTATCGCCTCTGGTATCATGATGGTGAAGATATTCAACCTGTTCAGCAAGAAGAAAATCAATCCGCTGATCGGTGCCACCGGTCTGAGTGCTGTGCCGATGGCCAGCCGTGTGTGCAACGAGATTGCCACCAAATATGATCCGAAGAACCATGTGCTCAACTACTGCATGGCTTCCAATATCTCGGGTGTGATCGGTTCGGCAGTAGCTGCCGGAGTGCTGATCTCCTTCCTGAGCTAGCAAGAACAAAACGAGCCCCTTCTGCCTCGGACACCGAGTGAGGAAGGGGCTCGATTTTTTGTCGATGCCGCATAAACAGAAAAAGACCCTCCGACTGTTTCTTCGGGGAAAAGTGCCGGAGCATTCTGTACTGGTGATGTTTCGGAAAAAGCATCCCAATGAAATGAAAAAATCATCTCAATGAACCGAACCAATCATCCTGATGAAATTTCCACGCTCCGGAAGCGGCAAGTAAAGTCCGGAAAAACAAGACTCCCGAAGAAACTCGGGAAACCACCAAAAGAAAGTGCCCCCTGTAAGTTCAAAAGCAACTTACAAGGGGCACTTCGTTTCCACACCAGCGTGTGTCTATTACATTCAATTCTCTTCGTTTTTTAGAACTGATAGATCAGACCGAAAGAGGTTCCGTTGGCAAAATCAAAGCCAAAACCTGACTCCTGCATTCCGGCAATTCCATCTTTATTGGTAGCAAATCCCAGGAAACCCAGATGTGCTTCCAGACTCCAGTGCTCAGAAAGCTCTACATCAATACCCGGACGCAAACCGATGTTGAAAGCTGTATCGCGGTGCTTAGAAGTAGCCACAGCAAAACCGCCCTCGCCAAACATTGAGAACATACCGGCTCTCAGGAAGGTGTAACGGGCAAAAGGAGCCATCTTGAAGTTCAGACCGCTCTGGTTAGAATGACCGGTAAAACCGATTTCAGTACCTACCTCCCAACGATCGTTCAGCTTATAACCGATTTCCGGCATAAAAGCATAAGAGGTATTCTCTGTGTCGTTGTTGTACCAAACGGAAACTTCACCTCCCAATCTTACCTGTGCCTTGGCAGAAACGGCACCCAAAACAGCCAGTACGGCAATTAATAAAAACTTTTTCATTTCAAAACTTATTTTAAAAATTGCGCAAATTTACAAAGAAATTTCTAAACAGCAGACTGTTTCCGGGATTTTTTAATTTTGCCTGCTTTCCTCGTTCGATTCTTCAGACATTACTTTGGTGCCACAATACTTGCAGTATCGGGCATCAAAATCCAGCGGGCGACCGCAATTCGGACAGGTGCCGCCAGCCTTTTTCTGCTCGTCCATCAAGGTTACGGAAACAATGCCGGTAGGCACGGCAATAATGGTATAACCCAACAGCATCACCACTCCCGAAATGAAGCGTCCCACAGCCGTGAGGGGAGTGATGTCGCCGTAGCCCACTGTGGTCAGCGTCACAATGGCCCAATAGATACTGGTCGGAATATCCGTAAAGCCGGATTCCGGATGGTCTCCCTCCACCATATACATAATGGTACCGATTGAAATGACCAGAATCAGCACAAACAGGAAAAACACGAATATCTTGCGCATGCTTTTCTGCACCGAGCGCAAAAGCAGGTTTCCTTCTGTCCAGTAATTAAAGAGCTTGAACACACGGAACACCCGAATCAGACGGAAAGCACGGATAATCAGCACATAGCGCACGGAAGGAAAGAAAAAGGCCAGATAGAGCGGCAAGGTGGCCAGCAAATCCACAATGCCGAAAAAGCTGAAAATATAGCTCCGCGGCTTGTTGGACACATAAATGCGCAATATATATTCCACCGTAAAGAAGAAGGTGGACACGTACTCAAATACCTGCAAGGCCAGACGCCAGCCCTCACTCACAAAGGGCAGACTCTCGATGATGGCAGCCAACACACTGAGCAGAATGGCAATGATGAGCACCGTGTCGAACAGACGCCCGGCATACGTATCCGACTCAAATATAATCTGATAAAGTTTCTCCCGGTTCAAATATCGTTTCAGTCTCTCCAAAGTCGTCATAATCTGTTTCATTTCAAATATCCCATAAAAAGGGTATTGCCGGCCTGCGGCTTTCCCCATACCTTTGCAAAGTAACAATAAAAAGCTCAGATTATGAAAAGAATAAACAGACAACTTACCGACCTGATCGGTAATACTCCCCTGGTCATGCTGCAAAAGCTGACTGAAGACGCACACGCAAAAGCCAATATCCTGGCCAAACTGGAATATCTGAACCCGGGCGGCAGTGTGAAAGACCGCATTGCCCTGGGCATGATTGAAGATGCCGAACAGAGAGGCATCCTGAAACCCGGAAGCATCATCGTGGAACCGACAAGCGGCAATACCGGCATCGGACTGGCCTGGATTGCACGCGCCAAGGGATACCGCGCCATACTGACCATGCCCGAAACCATGAGCATCGAACGCCGCAACCTGCTGCGTGCCCGAGGGGCCGAACTGGTGCTCACACCCGGCGCACAGGGCATGAAGGGAGCCATCGCAAAAGCACAGGAGCTGGCTGCCACTCTGGAAAATGCCGTCCTGCTGCAGCAATTCGAGAACCAAGCGAATCCGACAAAACACTATCATACAACAGCAGAAGAGATCTGGAACGACACCGAAGGACAGGTGGATGTATTCATCGCCGGAGTGGGCACAGGCGGAACCATCACCGGAGTGGGCCGCCGACTGAAAGAGCTGAACCCGAACATCGAAATCATTGCCGTAGAGCCGGATGCCTCGGCAGTTCTTTCAGGGGAGCAGCCGGCACCGCACAAGATTCAGGGAATCGGAGCGGGTTTCGTCCCCAGCATTCTGGACCGCAGCGTCATTGACCGCATTGTTCGTGTTACGGATAATGATGCCTTGCGCACCGGTCGACTCCTGTCTCTTCGCGAAGGTCTGCTCACCGGTATTTCGTCCGGTGCCGCCACCTTTGCCGCTCTTCAGGTAGCCGCCGAAGCGGGATATGAAAACAAAAACATTGTGGTGCTCCTTCCGGACACCGGCGAACGCTACCTTTCTACCCCACTCTTCGACTTTGAGAACTTCCCGCTGGAAACAACCGCACAGTAACACACGAAGTTTTTGAATCTCAAAAACCAATTCATTAGCCTGAAAAGTCACTTGAGAACTGACTTTTCAGGCTTTATCATCTTTACCCTCTCCTTTTTCTGCAGGCAGCCTTATATTTGCCGTGAACAAAAACCGATTAACTTATGAATTACAAACCATCATTGTGGCTACTGGCCCTGACCACCGCTCTCATCTCCTGCCAGAAGGAGCCGGATTGGGCGGAACAAAGCAACGAATATCTTGTGTATACGCAAAAGGATGCCTTCTTTGAGGCCGGACGATATGAAAACTATTTCATCGCCGACAGCATCCTGCTCATCGACGATGCGGAAGAACCCAGATATCTGAAGGGAACAGAAGCGGAAAAAATCATCTCAAGGGTAGCGCTGAATATGGAACGCGCAGGATATCACCGCACCGACCGCAAGGAAGAAGCGGATTTGGGTCTGCAACTGAGCTATATCTTCGACACACATTATTTTACCAGCTATCCGTACCCTTCGTATTGGTGGTGGGGATACCCCGGCTATTGGGATCCTTATTACTGGGGCAGCTACTGGGTGGGCTGGGACTACAGTTTCCCCATCAGCTACAGCTATTCGGAAAACTCCCTGCTGGGAGAGATGGTCGACCTGACCGCCCGCCAGGAAAAAGGCAGCAAACTGAATGTCGTATGGAACATGTATATCAACGGCGAAGTGTCGGGCTACCGGCATTTTGACAGCAACCGCATGCAACGCGGCATTGATCAGGCATTCTACCAGAGCAGATACCTGAACCGGAACACTAACCCATAATCGCCACAAAATGAAGGAGGAATTATCATGAAATCAAAAATATATCATTTTCTACTGGCAACAACCTGCAGCGTGCTTCCTCTGTCGGGGGATGCACAGGAATCTTTCAACAAGATGACCCCGCAAAAATCTTCATACATAAACATAGACTGGCAGGCAAACGGAGTAATCGGCAGTGACTTTGTGAGCAAAATCAGCGGATGGGGCGCGCATCTGGAAGCGGGTTACTATCGTACGGAGAATTTCGCCGTCGGCGGCTTTTTATCTTATCACACAAACAATGAATATATCCCTTATCAATCTTTTATCTGGGAAAACGAGGCTCTGAGTATCGAACAGCAGCATTCGGTGTTCCAGATTCCGTTCGGCGTGTCGGCCCGCTACCGGCTGACGGGAAACAGTGTCCGGCCCTACATCGGCACAAAAATCGGAGCACAATATACCCGAAGCGAGGATTACATCAACCGGACCTGTGTCTATCAGGACAACTGGGGCTTTTATCTCTCTCCGGAAATCGGAGTGGAAATATATCCTTTTGCCCAGAAACGCTTCGGACTGCATTTGGCCTGCTACTACAGTTTTGCCACCAATGAACACGGGGCTTTGTGGTATCACAACAAGCACACGCATAATTATGGATTCCGCACCGGTATCACCTTTTAAAGATTCCGTTTTTATTTCGTCGGTTACAAAAAACGGGCCCTCTGAATCTCAGAGAGCCCGTTTGTATTTATGGATTGCCGTTATGAATTACAACTGGCGGTATGCCTCCAGCTGAGTAGCATCGAACTTGCGGATGAAGTTGAAGTGCTTCTCCACTTCTGACTCGGCATAGTTTACATATACCTTGAGACTCTTCTCGAAGAGTTCCGAACAGCGGGTGGCATCCTGCAACAACAGGTGAGACATGACACAAACAGCGGCCATCTCCATCAGACGACGGGCTACAAAGTCGTGCAGCTCCTGATCGGCAGCTTCCTTCACGGCATTGGTGCAGGCCTCGAACTTGCGGGTCATGTTCTTGATGCGGTCCTTCAGATCTTCGTACTCGGCAGCACAAGGAATCAGTTCATAGTCATGCAGCGTAGCGGCATACGATCCGTTGGTGACATAACGGATAGCGGCAACAGTCTGCAACTGGGTGGTTCCCTCATAGATTGAAGTGATACGGGCATCACGATAGATGCGCTGACAGGCGTACTCCATCATGAAACCGGAACCGCCGTGAATCTGAATACAGTCGTAGGCATTCTGGTTGGCATACTCAGAGTTCATACCCTTAGCCAGCGGAGTGAAGCTGTCGGCCAGCTTGGCATATTTCTTCTGCTCCTGACGTTCTTCCGGAGTGAGCTTACGCTCGCGGGCAATATCGTCCAGTGCCTTGTAGATATCCACATAGCGTGAAGTCTGATACAACAGCGCACGACCGGCATCCAGTTTGGCCTTCATGATGGAAAGCATATCGTACACAGCCGGGAAGTTGATAATCGCCTTGCCGAACTGCTCACGGTCCTTGGCATAAGCCAATCCTTCGTTGTAAGCGGCCTGGCTCAATCCGACAGACTGGGCTGCGATACCCAGACGGGCACCGTTCATCAGGGCCATCACATATTTGATCAATCCCAGCTTGCGGTCGCCGCAAAGCTCGGCCTTGGCATTCTTGTAAACCAGCTCACAGGTTGGTGAACCATGAATACCCATCTTGTTTTCAATACGGCGCACGTCCACACCGCCGTCGTTCTTGTCATAGATGAACATAGACAGTCCGCGGCCGTCCTTGGTTCCTTCCTCCGAACGGGCCAGCACCAAGTGCAACTGAGCATCTCCGTTGGTAATGAATCGCTTCACACCATTCAGTCGCCAGCACTGGTTTTCCTCATCATAGGTGGCCTTCAGCATCACGCTCTGCAAGTCAGAACCGGCATCCGGCTCGGTCAGGTCCATAGACATGGTCTCTCCGGCGCAGATACGCGGGATGAAACGGCTGTGCTGGTCCTCGTTACCGAACTCATACAGGGTTTCGATACAGTCCTGCAAAGACCAGATGTTACCGAAACCGGCATCGGCGGCAGCCACGATCTCGGCGCACATGGTGTACGGAGTGATCGGGAAGTTCAGTCCACCGAAACGGCGCGGCATGGTCATACCGTTGAGTCCGGCCTTTACCATGGTTTCCAGATTCTGCTTGGTGCCCTGAGCATATTCCACACGTCCGTTGGCACAGTGTGGTCCTTCCTCATCCACGCTCTCGGCATTGGCAGCAATCACGTCGGCAGTAATCTCACCGGTAATCTCCAATACCTTATCGTATGAATCCATCGCATCGGCAAAGTCGCTCGGTGCATAGTCAAATTCGTCCTTGTCACGGTAGTCGCGCTCTTTCAACTGGCAGATGCGCTCCATCATCGGATTGTTCAAGTGATACTTGAGTTCCGGAATATCTGAATAATAATTAGCCATTTTTCTCTTACTTGCTGTTTTGTTTGTAATACTTGATCAGTTTCGGAACCACCTCTTCTACAGTGCCGTTAATTACATAGTCGGCAATGGCGTTGATCGGTGCGTTCGGATCGCTGTTTACGGAGATGATGATACCGCTCTCCTTCATTCCGGCAATGTGCTGGATAGCTCCGGAAATACCGCAGGCGATATATACCTTCGGACGAACGGTAACACCGGTCTGACCGATCTGCAGATCGTGGTCGCAGAATCCGGCATCCACAGCCGCACGGCTACCTCCTACCTCGGCATGCAATTCCTTGGCCAGCTCAAACAGCATATCGAAACCTTCCTTGCTGCCCATACCATAACCGCCGGCAATCACAATCGGAGCGCCCTTCAGGTTATTCTTGGCCTTCTCCACATGACGGTCGAGCACCTTGACCACATAATCGGTTTCCGGAACAAACTTGGCCACATCGTGTACAATCACTTCACCCTTATAGTCCGGATCCAGAATCTCGGCCTTCATCACACCGCTACGCACGGTAGCCATCTGCGGACGGTTCTCCGGATTGATAATGGTTGCTACAATGTTACCGCCAAAAGCCGGACGGATCTGATACAACAGATTCTCATAAGTCTTTCCGGCACGCTTGTCCTCATGCGGACCGATTTCCAATGCGGTACAGTCGGCAGTCAGACCGGAATGCAGGGCCGAAGATACGCGCGGACCCAAATCACGGCCCACCACATCGGCACCCATCAGGCAGATCTGAGGCTGCTCGGCCTTGAACAGATTCACTAAAATAGAAGTATGAGGCAATGAAGTATAAGGAGCCAGACCCGGAGCATCAAAGAGATGCAGTTTGTCTACTCCATAAGGCAGGATCTGCGCCTCTACCTTACCTACAATACCACTGCCGGCAGCAACAGCTTCAAGCTGAACGCCCAGCGTATTGGCCAACTTACGTCCCTTGGTCAACAGTTCCTGACTTACCTCGGCAACGGTTGTGCCTTCCAGTTCACAATATACAAATACGTTATTCATGTTTCTTTATCCAATGGTATGGTTAGCCAATAATTCCTGAATCAAACTCTCTACATCGGCATCGCTGGCGGTGAGCACCTTGCTCTCCTTAGCCTTGAACACGATGTTCTCAATAGCCTTCACCTTGGTCGGTGAGCCGCTCAAACCGCACTGTGCCAGATCGGCCTCCACATCAGCGGCACTGAGCTGACCCAAGGTCAGGTATGGTTTCTTTTCGTATTCCTCTGCATAAGGCAGACCCTCGGCCGGCATCTCCATCGGAGCCATGGCACGCTTGTATTTCATCACCAGCTTGGCATTGCGCGGACGACATGGAGCGGCACTTCCGTTTACGGTAAGCACTACCGGAAGCGGAGCCTCAACAGTTTCCACACCGCCGTCGATATGACGCTTCACGACGATTTTTCCGTCGGCACAGCTCAGTACGTCTTCTACATAAGTCACCTGTGGCATATTCAGTTTCTGAGCCACCTGCGGACCAACCTGTGCGGTATCTCCATCAATAGCCTGACGACCGCCGATTACCAGATCGGGCACACCGATCTTCTCAATGGTGCGGGCCAAAGCATAAGATGTAGCCAATGTATCGGCACCGGCAAAGGCACGGTCGCTCAACAGGTAACCGTTATCGGCACCACGATACAGACCTTCGCGAATGATCTCTGCGGCACGCGGAGGTCCCATAGTCACGATAGTTACGGTAGAACCCGGATTCTGGTCTTTCAGACGAAGAGCCTGTTCCAGGGCATTCAAGTCTTCGGGATTGAACACAGCCGGCAGCGCGGAACGGTTGATGGTACCCTCCGGGGTCATCGCATCCGGTCCCACATTGCGTGTGTCGGGAACTTGCTTGGCAAGTACAACGATTTTCAAACTCATATTCAATTTATTTTCTGTATATAATTAAGGTAATAAATTTTATTCCATTCTTATTTCCCATGAAAAAGACAGGGATACAGCGATGCAAAATCGGGATGATGCCACGGCTCGGATTATACCCAAACTCAGGTTACAGCATAGTTTATTCAGAATCCGGCACTGTTCCTTCCATCCTTCGACAGCATCATTCTCTCCGGAAAAACCGACGAAAGAGCCATCCAAATGGAAACGATCCGCACCGCCCCATCGAACCACAACCATTACGAGCGCACATTGCACCCCACGCTGCATTCCACAAATTTAGAAATATAAATTCAGAAAAACAAAGTCTGAAGGCTTATTCTTCTGGATATGCGTTCCTTGAATATTACTATCTCTCCTTATGCTATAAGATTACATAAGAAAAAACGTCACCTTATTAGGTTCTATATAAAATAAAAATATCTTTCCATTCCACTATTCTAATGAATCAGTGAAATGGAACCGGTTGTCAGATATTTATTACCATACGTATATGCCCAAAGTTGTCCGCCTATCCATACCTTGATAATAATTAAGGTATTCTCATCCTTGCATCTGGCTTCAATAGAAAAATCATTATTCCCTTCCAACTGAAATGTCTGATCAAAATTCTTCCTTATGACAACTCCTCCTTCCGGACTACCCTTCATTCCATAAATTCTAACCGGTTCGTCTGTATTGGCTTCTATTTGCACACGAACCACAGTCAAATCAGGAACATCCTCTGAACAGGAATATCCCATAAAAACACACAGCAGCGATACAACAAACAAAAGAGATTTCTTAAAAACATTCATACTTTTTTCTTTTAATAGTTACCCAATAATGCGATGAATCCAATCGTTGCATACCAGTTTTCGGTATATCAACCTTATCGCATTTGAATCATTCTCATGATTATAATAACGAAATGCTCAAGAAATACCCCCATTCTTACGCCTGAATTCTTTCTCTCATTAATCTGTTATTCTGTATTCGTCCCCTACCACAGATAAATGTTTTTAAAGAAAACAGAACCTTTGACGATATGTTCCATGTCAGAAATAACAAAAAAGTATTCCCATTCTTTCCAAAGTTTGCCAAATTGGAAAGAATGGGAATACTCATACAGTCTTCTATTCCGAAATTAGAAAAGTAAAATACAAAAGGGAAGCTATACCCATGCATTGCTCGTTTATCTTCTTTTTCAAAAAGTTATTAATACTTTCTTTCTAAAAAAGATAATATGTCTTTCTTCTCCAGGATATTATTTTCCGGTAAGCATCTGGAACAACTTTTCGGTAGATTCCAGATTGCGGAGGTCTACCTTGACATCGAGCACCCGACCCTCCGGGTCAATCACCTTATAGGTAGGGAACGAGGAAACCTCGAGATAACGCTCAACAGCTTCTTGTTGCTCAGGAGGGAGATTGAAGTGAACCACATTGCTGCCCGTCACGTTGTACTCTTTGATCACATTCTCCCACGTGTCTTTCGGACTGTGGTTGGCGAGATACATATACTGCAGGTCGTACTTGGCCAACCGCTGATATTCTTCTTGTGAATGTGAGAGCGCATCTTTGCAAGGGCCGCACCAGGTGCCCCAGATATCCAGAAGGATGAACCTGCCACGATAAGGCTCCGTGAGTTTGCTCAGAATCTCCTTCCCTTCCTGCAAGCCTTCCACTTCCGAACCCGTTTTCAAAACCAGCTGGTCCAGTTTCCGGTTGGCAAGAGCGGTGTAGAATTCGTTTTTCTCCCTGATGGCCTGTAAGACCGATGAATTGCCGGTCCATAGGACTAAAGAGTCCATGATTTCCTGATGGAGCGGCTTACGGGTATAGTCGATTCTTTTGTATGCATCCTCACAAAGAAGGACCGTCTTGATGAAAGAGTCTGTGCCTATCGAATCGAGTACATGGATTTTCCGGCGCATATCTTCCACGAACATCTTTCTTCCTATTACTTCCTTTGCTCTTGGAGAATTGAGGATAGAAATTACCTTTTTGAACCGTTCTTCATCCTCCTTCTCGTTTTGCTCCATCAGGCGCTTTTTTTCCTCCGCACTTTCTACAGAAGCCAGGCGGGCATTGCTCTCTTCCATCCACGACTTACAGTTTTTCAGGAAATCAAGTTCCTCGGTATTGGACGCGATCTCCTCTATGAAATCCCAGACATCCAAAGAGTAAGTGGCAGCCAAACTTTCTTCAGCCATATCATCTGCATAATCACGAATGAAATCTCTCCAGTAATCGTGTAACGCGTAGGGTTTGGACATTTTCTTCCAAAAATGTTCGTAAGCATATTGGCGGGCACGAGAAGACAGACAGCGTGCCGGCGTATAGAATCGTGCCTGCCCCAGTTCGCGCGCAGCCTGAGAAGTCATATTGTCCTTGCAGAACCGGCTAAAACGTGCAGAGAGCGTGGGATGCTGGAGACATAAGGTATCCAAGGATGCATATTTAGCCTTAAGTATGCTGTCGGTAGCATCCAGAAATTCATCCAAATCATCGCCCCGTTCCATGCGAATGCCAAACCATTCCAAAGGGTATTTAAGCAGTTCGTTCTGCAAACGCACATCATCGCCCATGAAAAGGCGGCGACCTTCCCTGAAGTCATAGAGCAGGAAATAGGTCTTCCCCGGCTCAAAAACCGTGCGAAGATAGCATAGATCCCAATCAAAGAAAAATTCATGGCTGCTGGTCAACGGAATCTTTATGGAGAAACGACCGAGCGAATCGAGCTGCACCATGTGCTCCATCAGTTTACCCGTGATAAAATCAGTGTAACTCACACGAACCTGTTTCTTGGCTTTTTCAGTTTCCGGCATGTCTTTTAACCAACCCATAAAAGTAACAGTATCGGTTTTATTGCCCAGATCCACAAAATCAGTGCGCGTATCCTTTTTGGGATAATCGGGTATAAAGCGACCGGTAATCATGGAAAGCGTTCGCTTTTGCTTGCCTATCCGTATCGTGCGACGGCCATTCCGGTTCTTACCGACTTGAACCTTGATCGTTTCGCCTTCATGAGTCAGCGTGATTTCCGCCTCTTTTCCCCGATGACGGAGTTCCGCTTCCATATCCCAGACCTTATTATCATAGATGGCCTGATTGCCGAGGAAAGCAATCACCCATTCTCCGGTCTGTTCATCACGCCAATAAGACGGGAAGAGTTCTTTCCATCTTTCCTCCACCGGCTTGATGCCTTTTATCTGGAAGGCTCCCTGTCCCTCACCTTCGATAAAATCGAACGACCTTGTGTTCTTTGGCAATGGGCGGAAGTGAAAGACCACATCAAGCCGGCCATTCTTTTCCGTCTGACGGAACTTGTCAAATTCTATTCCTTCGGCGGACACCACTGAATAGCGCTTACTGTCTGCCAAGAGATAGGTGTCTTTTGAAAACTGAAACTGATCCATATCAGGATAATCAGAGCGTTGCCTAATTGTGGCATAAACCGCAGTCTCGTCTTCTTTCAGTTCCACTTTAGTAATATCCAAAGCGATATTGAAGAATCCGTCAAAGTAAACATTACCATACTCCGTGGTCGGATGGTTCCAGGTCTGAATCTTTTGCGCCTGCCCCTTCCAGATGCCGAGTGCCATGAATATCAAGGCAAGCCATAAATGTTGCGTTCTCATAATGTCTTTAAATATAAAATCGAAATGAAAAGAATGGGAGCAGTCACAGAATCTGCCTGCTGTATCAATGCCCCAGATGCTGCTCCAGAATAGCTTCTACCTCTTCGGCAGAGGGACGGATGGCCGCAATTTTCCCTTCAGGGTCCACCAGGAACAGGCAACCACCGGAATTTCCGATGCCATGTCTTAACCAGATGCAGAACTCGTCACGCAGATCAATCAACTGCACCCAGGGATAGCCGTCCTCACGGATTGCCTCCAGCGCATCGGAAACATACTGTTCGCGGGCAATACCTACCACCGTAAAACCTTTATCGGCATACTTCCGGTAGACGGGAATCATTTCTTCCGAATGCTGACGACACGGGCCGCACCAAGAAGCCCACAAGTCAACCAATGCCCATTTCCCTTTGATCAGTCCATTCACAGAAACCTGTTTTCCGGTCAGATCTCTGGCCTCAAAAAGCGGATACTGCTCCCCAACTTTCATCTGTATTCCGGCCTTCGTCATATATTCAAGATGCTTTCCCAAAGAATGTTCGCTCCAAAGAGGGGCAAAGTTCCTTTGATAAATCTGATAGTAAGGCTGCAGTTCCGGCGAATTTTCATCTATAGCCTCGGCAATCAGCTGATATAACCGGTAAAGTGCCGGTAACGAAGGAGACTTGGCCATCTGAGTGACCATCGTCCGGTTGATCAGTGACCAGATACGGTCTACGTTTTTACGAAGCTGGGTATATTCGGGTGAATACATTTTCTGTGCCTCCTTCAACTGAGCGCGTTGCTTATAAATCTGATCGATACTGTCGTCCAAAACTTGATCTTCTCCCTGCTTCTCCTTTTTGGCATAAAGAGCCTGCAACTGCTCATGCAAGGTGAACGCTTCAGGAGTCAGTTTCTGCTTCGGAGACATTTCTCTCATGGTTTTGTAATACTCGTCCAACTGACATTCGTCTCCCCGTCGATCCGTTTCCTGCCTGATTCGTTTCCATTCCTGATTCGCAGCCGTGGCACGACATAACTCGAGATCCGTTCCCTTAGGAAGAATGGTAATTTCATTTTCTCCCTGCTCCACAAAGAAAGGAATCACATACCAGCTGCCCTCCATATACTCATCCCATTTTGTCAGCATTTTCACCTCCGGCTTGTCCGTGTAATAAATATAGTCAAAGCGGTTACCACGCACCGGTATGGACAAAGGTGGCCGCACACGATTGTCTTGGTCAAAATCATAAAACAACAGACGCACACAAGGGCGTTCGCCTGCAACCGTCCCCTTGATGCGACAGGCGAACATCTCTTTGGAACGAGAAACCGGACGCACATTCAAAGCAGTAAACAAAGTATCGTTTTTCCGATCTATCCAATGTACGGCCTGGTCACGGGCATCAATAGGTTCAAAATAGCATTTGAAATCACGGCAACCCGAATCAGGCATGACCACCTGCTTATCCAGTTCAAAGCCTTCTGCCTTAACCAAACGGTAAGTCTTGCCGGTCTGGCATCCGTGCAGCACTCCGGAAGAAGACAATCGTAACCAATAGCCGGGCTGATAATATACAGTAACATCAAAAACCGTTTGCTTCTGATCTGTCGCTGTACGATAAACCTCAATGCAATCTTGGTGATTCAGACTGCCGGGATAGTCCACCACCGTCTGCGCCGTCGCATTTGTCATAAAAAGAGCGGCTATACCCACGGCAAGGGTATTTTTTGTAAAAAAAGAAACATGTATCATCTGGTATCAATTTAGGTATAAATATTCTACGATCATCTTTATTTCTTGACATCTTCATCTATTGCCCGAAGAATGGTTTCCACCAATTCATCTTCACGGAATGCTGTCTTCTTATAAATAAGATGACCGTTCTTGTCAATAATCAGATAGGAAGGCCAGCCGGTCAGTCCATATTGGGAAAAGATTTCATTTGACAGGGTTTCCTCTATCCGATAATGCACTCCGGGCATCCCCGCAGCCATATTCTTCCAAACAGCTTCCGGCGAAAGCTCATCCGTTACATATATGGTTACCAATCCTTTCTGGGACAGTTTCTCATGATTCTCTTTAAAATCCTTGATTGCCTGACGACACGGTCCGCACCAAGTGCCCCAAAAATCAATCAGAATCACTTGTCCCGCATATTTTTTTGTGATTTCAGCCAGAAATTTTTCACTTTCCTTGGCTGTCGTTTCCTGAAAAACGAATTGTTTGTTCCTTTTGCGTTTACGTTCTTCAAGGGTCTGTTTGAGCCTTTCATTCTTCTTCTGGAAATAATTCCGGATAGAAGCATTCTCCAACTGCGACAACGATTTCAGCTCTTTCTCTGTAAGCGGTGTATCCTGGCTCAGAATTACGGAATAATAGTTTCCCCTAATGGCATCCTGAATCACTCCCTGCTCTCCTCCAAGCAAAGAAAAAGTATACCGCCATCTCATTTGATTCGTAGAATCCGTAATAACATCGCTATTATATCCCCGGGCAGCAAGGTTATCACCCTTTCGTCTTATCTGATCGACAAACAGAGAATCGCCAAAAAAGGCATACTCATAACGATTCACCACTGTCGGTAACTGAGCCGAATAAGCCTGCATCAAAGTATTTCCTCCAACCTCTGAAGTAACCCGACGCAAAAAGTCTTCTCCCAAATTTTCCGTATTCACCAGTTTTTCGGGAAGCAGCAGGACATTAACCATATCAGATTGAAAATGCAACTTTAGCCATTCTTTGGTTATGGGCTTCAGATCCATCGAATCCGCCTGAAGTGCCAAATCATGATAGTATTTACGCACCGAATCATAAAAATCGGCAGGCGACATCGGACTGACTTTATTATGTACATTTCTATAAGACTTCCATATGTCAAGCGTAGAGCATCTTACCAATTCATTATTCAGTTCAGCCAACGGTCCACGGCATTCCAACGAATATTCCTCTCCGGGCATTCCGGATTTCAAATCCAACGTAACGGATACAGAATCACCGGCTGTGAGTACCAGAATACCATACCACGGACCAATCCGGAAATAATATCCCTGGCGAGTGGCATACATGGGAACTTCCATACGAAAAGAACCGTCCTCATGGATTTCTGCAGTAATGGTTCCAAGGTCGTCATAAGGCATATAAGCAAAAGTTTGCACCCTCATCTCCGGAGCGTTCTTCTCATAACCGATAATTTGTCCTTTAAGAATAGCCGGAGTATTCGTCCACTCGGGAACAGGAAGCAAAGATTGTGCCCCAACGAAAAGCACAGTCATCATCAACAAAAATAATATCCAAATTTTTTTCATACAATATAATATGGTTTATAAAATGCTGACAGCATTTCTGTAATCCTACTCGTTTGCCAATTGCTCAAATTCCTCCACAGTCAGATCATAACTTGAGAGCTTCAGCAATTTTCCTTTTTTATTCATGATCAAGGTAAATGGAATGCCCGAGAACTGGAAATGAGCCTCCAAATAGGCCCAGTCTTCCGGATGGATAAAGATATGCTCACCCTGAATTTGATTCTCTTTCAACCAAGCCTCAACAGATTCACGGGGAGAGGCCGCCTCATTGCAGATATACAGGAACTTCACCGGCTTACCTTTCAGGGCTTCTACGATTTCGCGCTGTTGCAGCATTCCGGCACGGCAAGGGCCGCAACCCAATCCCCAAAAGTCGATATAAAGCACATTGCCTGCATAGGGACGGATGATACGCTGGAACACACTGTCGTTCTCCAACGCTTTCTCCTCCTCAACCGCCTGCTCCCGAACGCACTGGCGATAGAACTGCAACAGATGGAAACGCACCTGAGGATAAGTGATATAAGGCATGATGGCAAGGAGCCGTTCGGTCAGACGGTCTATATTGAACGCATCCAGATTCTTGTACGCATTTCTGAAATGTTGGCAAAGCGCAACCTGAAAGGAGAAATTATTGTCCATACCCGTACGTTTCTGATACTTCTGGAATTGCTCCTCAACAAAGTCACTATATGTATAAAGCGCACCATCTCGCAACGCTTTGGCCTGCTTCAGAAAACCGGAATCATAATGCTGGGGCAAAAGGTAATCGATGCCATACCCAACCAGATCCTGGTTCGGATTATCCGGATCGACCAAGGCTTCTCTGGTCACTCCGCCAAAAGACAGGAAAAGAGCATAGTAATAAGTCATTCTGTTCTGAGGTATCCTGGCATTATCGCCCATGATAGAATAAGGGTTGTCCAAAAAATCGGCTTTATACTTACTTAAAAAATGAAAGAGTTTCTTATTATCCAGCGAAGGCTTCTCTTCACTCACCATCCATCCTCCAAGAGTAGGCATAACTTTTTGATAAAGCGTCAAGTCTAAAATATCAGAAACCGGCTCGTTCAGCAAAGAAGCCCGAAGAATTTTGCGAGTCAGCGGCAGGCAGTCCGCAGGAAGCGACCGGTCTATCTCCTTTCTGATTTTCTCGAATACCTGAATTTTAAAGTCTATATAATCATCATAGACCTTCTTGGAATCGTTCTCTCCGGGAGAGGTTCTGTATTCCGACAAGAACTTCTTCCTAAGAGCGGGATAGTAACGGTTAACCTGCGCGGTAACATTGTTCCCCAAAAACTCCATTCCCTTTTCGGCATCATAAACCATATCGACCGTATCGCCCGCCATTAAGAAAAACTGTCCGTTCAATCCGCTCCAATAAGCAAACTGACTGTGAGGTAAAGGAATGTTTTCCTGAATGCTGCCATCCGGACGAACCTGCACCAGATAATTGGCATCCTGATTTAAAAACAAATTCCCAAGATGAAGGGTAAGATGTTTGGGCATCGTGCCCATATTCTTTATCTGTCCCCGAAGCACACACGTACCGCCTCGGAATTCATAGCCGTCATCGGCCCAAAGCAAGGAAGAAGCCTGGCCCCAAAGGCAAAGCAACAACAGGGTAAAAAGTCTACGTAACATTTTCATGGTCTTATTTTCTGTGAGTTCTACAAATTTTAAAAAGGACACTGGCGGAATTAAACTGGCCCTTAAAAAAACAGTCTATTGATTCGTTTTTTTGCAATAGATAGATTGCAGGATAGTCCGGACGCTCATATTCCGGATTATCCGGACAAGCAATCCCTTTGTATCTTTTGCGTAATTTCTGATAATCATGTTCCTTTCATACGCACATTTTTAATTTTTTCATGATTTAAAGATTAAATGAATTCGGATAAATTGAAACCATCTGAAAAGCTTGATTTACATTATGCCCATAATTCTTTTATAAAGAAAAAGAATCAGCAGAAACTATGCAAATCCAATAGATTAATATTAATAATTATTAATCTATTTTTTAAAAGAAGACTGAGAAATATTGATCTTGTTTTAGCTGTTTCTCCGTTTTAAAGTACAGAATTCTGTTTTAAAAGATTCATATAATCCGGAGAAACAGTCTAAACAAGGTAAAAGAGGATGAGAGTTCCCAATATAAAATATATTCTAGATATGATTGTTATTCTTTTGATTAGAAAAGAAAATGAATGATGGATTCCGATGGTTCTGTTGCTACTTTTTAAGTAATTTATAGATATTCTGGAACTGCAGTTTCAATTCCATCGTATTCAGTCCCATGCTTAATGCGTCCAGATAGGCTTGTCCGTAGAAGACGTTCATGAACAGTCTTGCCGTGGTAATAACGTCAATATCTTCCTTGATCTCCTTGTTTCCGATAGCGGCCTGAATGACTTTAATCCATATCATCAGTTCCTTGTTTCGGTTTTCCAGATATTGCTGGTGCAAGTCGGGGAAAAAGTTACAGACCTGCAGGATCAGAGCCATATAAGCACGGCTTCCGTTCTCTATGGTAGCGTCAATCTTCCGGAATCTGGCCATCGTCTCCTGACAGCTTTGAACATACGCATCCATGAAATCCTTCAGGCTTTCGAAATTCATTTCCTGCAATTTAAAGTCCAGATTCTGAGAATCAATCAGGTAATGGCGTATGACATCGTAAAACAATCCCAGCTTGTCTTTGCAGTAATAGGTAATTGCTCCGCGGGTCATTCCGGATTCCTTTTCTATATCGGATATGCTGACGCCTTCGTATTGCCTTGTAAGAAACAACTTAAAAGCCGTGGCGTACAAATGCTCTTTTCTGTTATTCTTATTCATGTGCCATATTTTTTGAGGATGTGTTTACAAAATTACAAAACTGAATATCTGCTGCAAACTTTTTCATCTGTTTTTTTGAAAGAAACATAACAATTATTATCTAAGCGTCAAATTCATCGTATAGCTGAATCCTTGTCCTTAAAAAGCGTAGTGAAGTAAAACAGAAATATCTGCAAAATGGGAGAAACACAAGCAAAATGACGCTCCATCACGGAATAAGCTTTCGCTTGCTTCCTTTCAAACAAACAAAACAGAAAGAATAATCTATAAATATTCCGTTTTGCAACCGGTTTTTCTCATAATAATACAGCCTTTATGCAAAAAACACCTCTATATGTGTGCTAAAACCGGACTGAGAATATCCCAAATTATGAGAGTAGATGCCTTTTTTCATCATAATGACCGGCAACATTCATCCTGATGACAGAAACCAATCATCGGGAAGGCTTCAAAAAATGACTTGGAAACCATGCAGCCGCGCTATCTGCTCTCAGTTTCGGGCAGTACTTTGAATCCATATCCACCAGTGCATCAACCTTTTAAAAAGAAAAGCTCCGTCTGAGATTCTCATTTTTGAATCCCGGACGGAGCATCACCGTATATTTTCAAATCTGAAGCCTTCGAATTGACAAACTGTCAAAAGGAAGAAATACAAGATCAATCGAATCTGTTGCGTTCTTCATCGTAGCTCTCGAAGATGCTTTTTATCTCATGGTCCGTACAATGTCTGGCAAGCGCATCGAAACGGCTGCGCGATTCTTTTGAACCTCGGGCCATCGCTGCAATCTCCACCAACTGGGCCGTCTTCTCCCCATTCTCAAAAGGCACACAGATACCGTTGGTCATCCGCGACAATTCCTTATACCAGGGAGCATCGGTTATGGTCACCGTATCAATCTTGATTTTCATCCGCGCAGCCTTCCGGGCCTCTTCACGCCAGTCTATCGGGTTGTTCACTACGAAATTCTCATAGGAATAGCCCACCGGATGGGGATTGGCATCGGAGATAAGCAGCACGCTCCGCGTGGCATGCTCGCGCCACGGAGTTTCTTCCACAATCTTTCGGATTACCAGTTCATAGAATTCGTCACCATCACCTCCGTTTGTGTCCTTTGACTCCCGGACAAATCTGATGATTTCATTCTCATGGTCCGTAGGCATCAGGCACTGGTAAGCATCGCCAAACTCCTGAGCATTCTTCATATCGCAATAATCGCCGAAAGCCACAATACCGATACGCAGATCCTTGTTCTCCCGAAACAGGCGGGGAATCAGTTCGGCGACTTCCTTCCGCACGGCATCGATATAAGCTGCCATAGAGCCTGTAGTATCAAAAGCTATGACCATATCCAGCATACCGACCTCTTTGGGAGCAATCTTCTGCCATCGTTCTTCCTTGGGTTGATCCGGTGACTCTGAAAAATCCGGCTCCTCGTACTCCATAACGTAAACCGGATGATGGCTGTCACCTCCCCAATAGGCCATCGGATACAGTTTCCCCGTTAATTTGTTGTAATTTGAGTGGAGAGGACTCATGGCCCGCAACTCCTTTAGCTTGCGACTCAGTTCATACAGACTTGTTGCAAAAACAAAATTCCAGTAAGAACGAGTCTCTGAAGCATAGTCATCAGCATCAAAACAAGGATACCGCTCCGAATCATAGCCCACATAAATGCCGTCCTTGGCCTTCCTTTCGAATGCACAACATATCATCTCTCGCACATCGTTAAATGTCACTCCCAAAACTGTTATTGGTTCATCGAATTTGAATGTCTTCATAAATAAACTCCTTTCTTTTTGTCTTGTTTTTATAATGGAGGGGCTTATGACGCTGAATCTATCAGAATTCAAATACGAAAATGGAAATGAAGCGCTAACCGTAAAATTTTTCCACGGCAAAGAGGAAGAGAAGAGCTTCGCAACCATTCTCAGACCGAAGCAAACAGCTTGCAGGCAATGCAGGCACAGGCTTCAGCATCAGCCAGAGCATGATGATGCCGTCTCAGATCATAACCGCACAGTGCGGCCACCGTATGCAACTGATGATTGGGGGCTTTCGGAAAAGCACGGCGCGCCACCCGCAAAGTGTCGTAAAACACATAGTCGGGATAATCCATCTGATAACAGCGGAACACGGCCTTGAGACAACTCTCGTCGAAGGATTTGTTATGCGCCACCAGCGGCAGTCCTTCAATCATGGGGGCCACCTGCGCCCACACATCCGGAAAGAGAGGAGCCTCATCCGTATCGGCACGCGTCAGCCCGTGCACCTGCGTGCAACGATAGGTATAGTAATTCGGTTCGGGCTGAATGAGGGAATAGAAAGAATCTACGATCTCCCCGTCGCGCACCACCACTACACCCACACTGCACACACTGGTACGTTCAAAATTGGCGGTTTCAAAATCTATTGCTGCAAAGTCTTTCATTTCATTGTCTTTTAAAATTATGTATTCGGAATCGGGCACCGGTCCTTACAGCACTCCGGCTGCCGGGTCCTGTTTTTCAACCAACAACTCTTTCAGCCGGCGGTGCATCTTCTGCGCCCGCTTGCTCTGTTTCTCGGCCAGATTTTCCATCTGTGCCGGATCGTTCTTGCGGTCGTACAGGTGTCGCTCGGTGATCACTCCGTTCTTGAAGCGTACGGCATAGGTGTAGCGCGCATCACGCAAACCGCGGGCACCGGTGGTGAGGTGCTTGCCTTTCTTGTTCACTTCGCTATAAAGCATATAAAGCTGCTCGCGCGGCATCTTCTTACGGCTGCCCCGGATCTGCTCGCTCAGGTCGCGCGTCTGCACCGTGGCCGGAATCTTTTCCTTCAGTCCCATCAGAGAAAGGACTGTGGGACAGAAATCTTCAAGCGACACCAGCAGGTCGTCGTCCATACGGGGTGTGAGATGTCCTTTCCACGACACCATGAACGGCACACGCATCGCCTCTTCATAGAAGATATTCTTTCCGATATTTCCGTGCATGCCCATGCTGTCGCCATGATCGGACACAAACACCACGATGGTATTCTCCAACAGTCCGTTTTCTTCCAGACTCGCCATGATGCGCCGGAACTGGTCGTCCACCCCGGATATGCAGGCATAATAGTCGGGCAGACTGCGCTTGAAATATTTCACGAACTTGGGGTCTGCATCACGCAGATGCGGCATGGTCTGCACGATGGAGTCCACATTGAGATTCTTATAGCACTTATATTTTTCGGGCACCAGTTCGTAACCGGTGTGCGGAGGATTCATGGACACCATCAGGGCAAAAGGCTGACCGCTGTGCGCCACACTGTCGATATAGTTGATGGCCAGATTGGCCTCATACTCCGGTCCCCATTGGTTTACATAGTAAAAGTCCTGCCGCCCGCCATCAGCATTCCAGTACAGCGGACGCAGATGCTGGTCATACGTGCCATAGGCCACCCAATAGTCGAAACCGTGACGGCGGTGTGGCGGGCACCATTCGTTCCAGGCCATATTGCCCCGGTTGTTGGCACAGTCGATAAACGGTTCCACCGGTTTGTCCAGATGCCACTTTCCGATGTAGGCGGTGTGATAGCCCTCGGACTTCAACACATCCGACCAGCAGGTCAGATCTTCACGCAGTTCCACATCCTGCACGGCCGAGTGCGACTGGCAATTGGTGAGCACTCCGTTGCGATGGGGATAAGCGCCGGACAGGAACATGCCGCGGGCCGGAGAAGAAACCGGATAACCGCTCACGGCCTGATTCAGCACAACCGCATTCCGGGCAAATTCATCGAAAGCGGGTGTCTGAACCCTTTCGCGCCCGCGGAAACTGAAAGCGTCGCCGCGGAACTGGTCAGCCATCACGACCAGAAGATTCGGGCGAGCACCCTGTTCTGCCCGGGTCTGCACCCAAGGTAAGGCAGAACAGCAAAGAAGGAAAGAAGGTAAAGAAACGATTCTCATAAACGTTGTTTTAATGTTTGACAAGAGTCCTGAAGATTGGCCTGCATTCTTTTCTGATAATCAGAAGGAGAAACTCCAAACTGCTGGCAGAATCTTTTGGCAAAATATGAAGGGGAGGAAAAACCGACCTCATAACAAATCTCACTGATCCGCAAACGGCCATCGGCCAGCAAGGACGCGGCGCATTTCAACCGGTAAGTGCGGAGATAATCATTGGGAGTCATTCCGGTCAGTTCCTTGATTTTCTGAAAAAAGATACTGCGCCCCATTCCGATGTGCGCTGCCATGTCTTCTACAGACAAAGAGGAGTTCTGCAATTCGCCGGCAATAAACTGATCGAGCCGCTCCAAAAAATCCCGGTCGGTATGATTGGCACACAAGGTCTCTGCATGTACCTCGGGATTATGGAAGAACTCTTTCTTCAGATTCATGCGGTTCCGCAACAGCGCACTCACCTGAGCCTGAAGCACTGCTGCCGAGAAGGGCTTGGTGACGTACAGATCGGCTCCGGAGTCGAAGCCTTCGACCTGACTGGCTTCATCACATTTTGCCGTCAGCATCAGCACCGGAATGTGCGATGTCCTGACATCGTTCTTCAGTATGCCACACAATTCCACTCCTCCCATTACCGGCATCATCAGGTCAGTCAGAATCAGATGATATTCATGAGTACGGACCTGCTCCAGGGCCATTTGTCCGTTATCACACACATCTACCTGATATTCCGGCACGAACAGGGAGCGGATATATTCTTGCATCTCCTTATGGTCTTCCACAATCAGCAGGTGCAGTTTTCCGTCGGCTACTACTGCCTCCGGCTTGTCCGCACAGTCATTCGGCCGAAGAAGAGCCTCATCGGCCGCTTCGGAATCAGACTGCCGGACCAGCTCTCCCTGCTTGGGCAACAGCAGTTCAAAGCAACACCCTTTCTCCGGATTCTGACGGACCTGAATGGAACCGTTCTGAAGTTCCGTCAGACGCCGGGCCACAAATAGTCCGATACCCGTTCCGGCTGTCGCCATGCCGGCATTGTCGGCCTGATAGAAAGGTTCAAAGACTTTTTTCTGCTGCTGCGGGTCTATTCCGGGACCGTCATCACTTACGGAAAGGAGCCAGAAATGGCGGTCCGACGATTCTCCCAACACCACCTGAATCTTGGTTTCTGCAAATTTCAGGGCGTTGGACAACAGATTATAAAGCACTTTGATAAAGGCTTCCTGATCTAAAAGAGCGGAACATTCTTCCGGCGGGCAATTCCACTCCAAGGCAAGCTTCCGGTGTTGCACTTCGGGTTGGAAGTCCTGCACCACCTGTCCGGCCAGAACACGCACATCCCAGCTTTTCAGATGAATGCGATAGGATTTCTCCTCTATTTTCCTGAAGTCCATCAATTCGTTCACCAAAGAAAGCAGGCGCCGGCCGTTTCGCTCCATGACTTGCAGATCGGCATAAGCCGGTGTTGCTGGCGGAGTCTGTTTCTTGACATGCTCCAAGGGACCGAGAATCAAGGTAAGCGGGGTGCGTAATTCATGAATCATACAGGTGAAAAAGTCCATTTTGGAATGATATAATTCCTGCTCTTTCTGAATATGCAGCAAACGGATCTCTTCCTTATGCTTGTTTCGGTATGCCCGGAAAAACAGATAAACGGTCGAGAGGACCGCAAACAGGTAGACCATCTTCATGGGCCAGGAAAGCCACCAGTAGGGATGCACCCGGACAGTGACCGACTTTTCCTCACTCCAGATGCCATCCTTATTGGCCGTACGGACGCGAAACGTGTAGGTTCCGGCCTGAAGATTGGTATAACTCACGGAATGTACTCCCTCCGACAAGCGCTGCCACTCCTTTTCAAAAGGCTCAAGCATATACTCAAACCGGTTGCTCGTCACATCGCTGTAGCTGGACGAAGCAAACTGGAATCCGATACTATGATGCTTCTGCTCTACATCCAGATGCCCGGCATATTCTATCGATGCCGGGAGAACGGACCCCGCATCTCCTGCTGCCACCAACTGGTTCTGCAAGAAAAATCCGGTAAGAAACACTTGCGGGCGCACTTGGTTGAAACGGATTTTCTCGGGACGGAAAGTATTGATTCCCTGAACGCTTCCCAACACTACCAGCCCATCGGAGGTAAGGATTCCGGAGTTGTTCTTGAACTGATCGGTACGCAAGCCGTCGTGCGAGGTGTATTGTTTGATTTGCCGGGTGGTCAGACTATAGGCATACAAGCCGCGGTTTGTCGTTATCCACAGGTAGTCCTGCACGGGAATGATCCTGAAAATAAACAGTTGTCCGAGCACTTCTTCGGCCAAAGGAAGCAGCACTCCGTCTTTCTTGCCATAACACCAAAGTCCGTATCCCTGAGTACCTAAATATACGGATTGGCCGTAAGGGGTCAGTGTGGTCAGTTCATTGGTAGGAAGCTTTGCTCCGGTGCTGTCCGCACATGTCCATTGCCGGACCCGACCGGTACGCCTGTCCATGCAGAAAAAGCCTTCGGAAAGGGTACTGATCCAAAGATTGTCTTCTTCATCGGCCCGGATGGCATTCACCTTGCACGAAGGAATCCGGTCCACTGCAACCGGAGGCCGGTGGCCCTCCGAACGGTACAGGCCCGACGCCGTTCCTATCCACAAAATGCCCTCCGTATCTTTATAAAAGGCATAAACCGAATTGGAAAAGCCGGGATTCTTCGCATCCTTCCGATAATTCATCTGTGCTCCCGTACGCAGGTTGATGATATCCATACCCTGACCGAAAGTGCCGACATAGAGTTCATCTTCATGGCAATAAACCGTCTGCACGTTCTTCGGGCTGTAACGGAACAAAGCCTTAGGGGCAGCATCCAGATGATGCACCCGATCGGTCGCACGGTCCCAGTAACTCAGACCGCCATCTTCAAGACCGATCCACAGATTGTGGCGCGCATCTTCTGCAATGCCGCTCACGACATGACCTCCCAAAAGCTGGTTGATCTGCTGGTGGTCCTGAAAATTTCCGGCTGTAGGCGAAATATAGTTAACCCCTCCGTAAAAGGAAGCAATCCACAATCCTCCCTCGCGGTCGCAATACACCTTTTGCAGATTATGGTCGTTCAGGGCATTCTGACGATTGTAATCGGGAGCAATCCAGTTTAGAGACATCCGCTCCAGCGAACAGGCACACACGCCTTTGTCGGTAGCCAGATAAACCGTGCCCTCTGTTTCGGTCATGGAGCGTATTTCGCAATCCGGCACCAGCAGTTTCGCTTCATTTCCGGAAAAAGTCAGCTCACGGTGCTTTTCTCTTTCCAGAACATAAAGCCCGCGATTGGTGCCCAACCACAAACGCTGTCTGGAATCCACCAGAAGTGATAAGATACAGGTGCCATTCAAAAAGGGAAGACGCTGCCGGTAAACTCGTCTCCAACTGTCCGAACCGGCACTTCGGGGGGCAAAAGTATGCACGGTACCTTCATAAGTCACCGCCCGGACTTGACCTGCGGCATCCTCATGAAAACCGGTAACCATGGACAATCCTTCGGCCACCGCATCTGCCAGATGAAGCAGTTTCCGCACTCGCGGATTCCATAAAAAGATATCTCCGTGTTGCGTTCCTATCCACAAAAGACCGTTACGGCCTGCCTGCAAAGCGGTGATCCGCGCATCTGGAGTTTTTCTCCCGGGGACAGTGAAATGCAGGACATGTGCTTTTTCGTGAACGGGGTCCCAATAGGCCAGCCCTTCGGATGTTCCCATCCAGATACGCGACGAATCGTCTATGGCCAATTTACGGATTACCTGTTCCCCTTTCTTCTGCGGTATCGGGTTCTGACAGACCAGCTTCAGCTGATAACCGTCATACGAATAAAGACCGTCCCATCCTCCAATCCAGATACATCCTTTTTTATCCTGCGCCAAATCAAAGACCGCATTCCGCAGCAAGCCCTCGTTCACGGTTAAATGGCGCACCTTAACCTCGGAAGGAACGGCCCGCAGCTGCAAGAAAAAACAAACGGTAAAAAGAAAGGAAAGGATATATCTGAAATACATCTTGATGTGTTTAATATGGTTTGATACAAAGGTAATAAAAGCTTATCTTCAAAAGCCTGCCAAAGAGCAGTAATTTCACTCTTTGTACAATAATTGCATGTTTTTGTACGATTGTTTCAAACTGTAAAGCTCATTTTTTATATTTTCGCAGAAAACTTTATAACTGATACAGAAAAACGTTACCGGTTATCCTTAATGTATCATGCAAAACAACAGTTATCAGATATGAACAGATTTTTATTGCTGAGCACAGCGCTGTTTCCTTTAATTGGCGTGCATAACCACATCAGCGCAAAAGACAACCGCCCCAACATCATCCTCTTCATGGTTGATGATATGGGATGGCAGGACACCTCTCTCCCGTTCTGGAAAGAGAAAACTCCCCTGAACAGGCGTTATCACACTCCGAATATGGAACGTTTGGCCCAGATGGGCGCCAAATTTACATCGGCCTACGCCTGCAGTATCAGCTCACCGACCCGCTGCAGCCTGATGACGGGCACCAACCAGGCACGCCATCGGGTTACCAACTGGACCTTCGGCTATAATTCTTCGACCGATGCCCAGGATCCGGATCTGGACATGCCTTTATGGAACGTCAACGGCATCCAGCCAGTGGGCGGCATAGAACGTTCGTACGAGGCAACCTCATTCGTACAGATTCTAAAGCAGAACGGATACCATACCATCCATTGCGGAAAAGCACACTTCGGCTCGCAGAACACTCCTGCCGCCGACCCGCTGAAATATGGTTTCGAGGTGAATATTGCCGGACATGCCGCCGGAGGTCTGGCCTCTTATCTGGGCGAGCAGCGCTACGGTCACGACAAGAACGGAAAACCGGTCAGCGGCTTCGCCATCCCGGGCCTGGAAGCCTATTGGGACACAGATGTCTTTGTCACCGAAGCACTGACCCGGGAGGCAATCAAGGCACTCGATAAAGCCCGCTCTCAGGACCATCCTTTCTTTCTGTATATGGCACATTATGCCGTGCACATCCCCATTCAGGCAGACAAACGTTTCCTGAAACGTTATCAGGACATGGGGCTTTCGGCCACCGAAGCAGCCTATGCCACTCTGGTCGAGGGCATGGACAAAAGTCTGGGAGACTTGATGGACTATCTGGAGAAAAACGGAGAGATAGACAATACGATTATCATCTTCATGTCGGACAACGGCGGACTGGCAGCCTCAAGCCGCACGCCCCCGCTGGGTGTTCAGAACGCTCCGTTGCGCAGTGGAAAGGGATCGGCTTACGAAGGGGGCATCAGAGAACCGATGATTGTCTATTGGAACGGAGTGGCACAGCCGGGAAGCACCATCGACAAATATCTCATTATTGAAGATTTCTTCCCCAGCATTCTGGAAATGGCTCAAATCAAAAAATACAAAACGGTCCAGCCGATTGACGGTGTGAGCTTCGTTCCGCTGATAACCGGAAAGGGAGATCCGTCTAAAGGCCGTGCCTTATATTGGAATACGC
The DNA here is from genome assembly GCF_003477995.1 of Bacteroides sp. OF04-15BH. Classification (GTDB taxonomy): domain Bacteria; phylum Bacteroidota; class Bacteroidia; order Bacteroidales; family Bacteroidaceae; genus Paraprevotella. The sequence goes on along the minus strand of NZ_QUEM01000007.1, from coordinate 44,222 downwards.
CCAACACATGGTATGGCGGTGATTACAGACATCAGGGCATCGGACAGACTTGCGCCATCCGCAAGGGGGACTACAAGCTGGTTTACTGGTACAAGGACGGCAAAAAGGAACTCTATAATATAAAGGAAGATATTGCCGAAACCAAGGATCTGGCCACCCAGAATCCGAAACTCGTAGCCAGACTCTCCAAAGAACTGGGCAGATTCCTCAGAAAAGTGGACGGACAAAGACCGACTTTCAAGACCACCGGAAAAGCCTGCCCCTGGCCGGACGAAACAAATCAGAATTAAAACATAACTCTTTTAAACATCCCGATATCATGAAAAAAATATTCTTATTACTCGCCATTCTGCTTACCCAACTGCAACTCACAGCACAGAAACGCAAAGCAATATATATCGTCTTGGACGGAATTCCTGCCGACTACATCGAACGGGTACATCCCAAAACCATCTTTGAAATAGCGGAAAAAGGGAATTATGCACGGGCCATAACCGGAGGAGAAATCGGAAGATACTCGGAAACACCGACCATCTCTGCCATCGGATATATGAATATGCTGACCGGAACCTGGATGAACAAACACAATGTAAACGGTAACTCCAATCTGAAACCGAACTATAATTACTGGTCGCTGTTCCGGATTGCCAAATCTCAGGACACGGATTACAAAACGGCCTTATTTTCCAGCTGGACTGACAACCGCACCGTACTCATCGGTGCCGACAAGCCGGAAACAGGAAACTTAAAGATAGACTATGTGTATGACGGATACGAACTGGACAAACAGAGATTTCCGGAAAAAGCCAACAACATGCACATCTTTGAAATCGACTCTGTGGTCTGCCACGAAGCTGCCAAGTGTATCCGCGAGAAAGCCCCTGATTTGAGTTGGGTATATCTGTGGTATACGGATGCCGGCTATCATCAATATGGAGACGGCGCCTATATGGACCAATACGTACGGAAGACTGATGAACTGATCCGACAGATATGGGAGGCCGTGCAATTGCGCGAAAAAGAATATAACGAAGAATGGCTGGTCATTGTCACCACCGACCACGGACGTGATGAAAGCGGTTACCATCACGGCAGACAATCGGAAAGAGAACGCAGCGTATGGATTTCGACCAATGCCGCCAAAGTAAACAGTCACTTCCAGAGTCCTTCATTATCATTGGTGGACATCCTGCCCAGCATCTGCTCCTACATGCAGTTTGAAATGCCTCAGGAAGTAGCTTTCGAAAAGGATGGCGTTTCTTTCTTGGGCAAGAATGATATCTCTGATCTGACGACTCACCCTTATGACCAATATGTCACTCTGAAATGGAACTGCACCAAGTCCAAAGAGGATGCCACCATCTACATGGCTACGACCAATAACTATAAAGAAGGAGGCAAGGATGAGTGGATAAAAATCGGTACCACAAAGGCCAACAAAAAGGAATTTACCGTTGACCTGAACAAATACCCGAAATCAAAGTTCTATAAATTTGTGGTGGCAACTCCCAACAATCTGATTACGAAATGGATTTTTAAATAAAAACATATTTGGCACAGACCATCCTGTTCCTAACTATCAGAGGGTATTCCTGCTGCTGGAAATAGGATGGTTTATGCAGTCCCCGATATTCGTTTACCGATAATCTCATTTTTGCAACGACCTACATACAGCATACCATGAAACAACGTTTGGAATCATTAGACATCTTACGGGGTCTGGATCTTTTTATTCTGGTGTTTTTCCAGCCTGTATTCATGCGCCTGGCACAGGCGCAGCCGGAAGGCAACTTTTTACGACTCATTCAAGAACAGGTCTTTACCCATGTGGAATGGGAAGGACATCATTTATGGGATCAGGTCATGCCCTTGTTCTTATTCATGGCAGGAACTTCCATCCCTTATGCATTTGCCCGATATAAGGAAGAAAGACATTTCCCGAAGTCCGCCTTTTATCGCGTCGGCAAACGGGTGGTCCTGCTCTGGATTTTCGGTGCCATCGTTCAGGGGAATCTCCTGGATCTTAATCCCGATACCTTTTATCTATACACAGATACCTTGCAGGCCATTGCCTGCGGCTACCTGTTCTCTGTGATTCTCTTTATGAATCTGTCAGCTAAAGGCATGCTGGTCGTCACTCTGCTTTGCCCCCTGATCTACACGGTCACGATGATGACAGGCGACGGATACCAGCCGGGCACTAATATGGCCGAACAAATCGACCGGATGATTCTCGGACGGTTTGTCTATGGTTCTTATGTCATGGACAACGGAGAAATCGTCTTTGCCGACTGGTATCACAACAGTTGGCTGTTAAGCTCACTGAATTTCATAGCAACCACCATGAGCGGTGTGCTCACCGGAGTCATCTTAAAATCCCAGATGACCGGAAAGAAGAAAGTGCAGGTTCTGCTCTTCAGTGGCATCATCTGTCTGCTGGCTGCTTACGGTCTTTCTTTCGCAGAGCCGATCGTCAAGCGAATATGGACCAGTTCCATGACTTTCCTGTCTTCTGGAATTTCCATTCTCTTGATGCTGTTCTTTTACTATTGGGTGGATATCCGGAAGAAAGGACGGTTCTTAAAGTGGCTGAAGATTTACGGCATGAATTCCATTCTGGCCTACATGCTGTATAATACCATGAATCTGAATTCTCTGCTTCAGCAATGGTTACACGGAGTGGAACAGTTCGCGGGGAAGTATTATCCTTTCGTTTTCGAATTGTGTTTTGTCTCTCTGATCTTCCTGATCCTGAGACACTGTTATCAAAAAGGTATATTTCTTAAAGTATAAAGAACAAAAACATGAAACAGCTATATGCTCTCCTGATAGCCGGCCTCTGCACTTGTCAGACGGCACAGGCAAAGGATTATATCAAATATAAGGATGCTTCTGTCCAGGTATCGGAACGCGTCGAAGACCTCATGGCGAGAATGACGCTCGATGAAAAAGTGGCCCAACTGATGCAGATGGGCAGCCACATGATTGTGCACGACGGGAAAGTGGATTTGGGCAAAATGAAAGCTATTTGCCAGAAAAACGGAATCGGCTTTTTTGAAGGGATCACCCTCACCAGCGAAGAGGCCAACAGAATCATGAGCGAGGTGCAGCACTATATGATAGACAGCACCCGGTTGGGAATTCCGGTCTTTACCATTACCGAATCACTGCACGGTTCCGTGAACGACGGCGCAACGATCTATCCGCAGGCTATAGCTCTGGGCAGCACTTTCAACCCGGAACTGGTTTATCAGATGACCGCCCATATTTCGGAAGAATTAAAAGTGCAGGGAATTACCCAGAGCCTGACACCCGTTGTCGATGTCTGCCGAGATTTACGCTGGGGCCGTGTGGAAGAATGTTTCGGCGAAGATCCTTTTCTGGTTCGTACGATGGGAGCCCATCAGGTGAAAGGATATATGGATCAGGGAATTTCGCCCATGCTGAAGCATTTTGGAGCCCACGGTAATCCTTCCGGAGGCCTTAATCTTGCATCCGTGCATTGCGGACAAAGAGATTTGCTTTCCATCTATCTCCAACCCTTTGAATATATCGTAAAGACTGTGAAGCCTTGGGCCGTCATGTCTTCGTATAATTCCTGGAACGGAGTGCCCAATTCTGCTTCCGAGTATCTGATGACGACTTTACTGAGAGACGAATGGGGTTTTCAGGGATACGTATATTCTGACTGGGGCTCCATCGACATGCTGGATTATTTCCATAAGACTGCACGAAACCGGGCAGAAGCGGCTTATCAGGCGTTCCATGCCGGACTGGATGTGGAAGCCGGAATCAACTGCTATCAGAACCTGAAGGGACTGGTGGCCTCCGGCTTGCTGGATATGGAGGATATTGATCGGGCGGTGCGTCGGGTGTTAACCGCCAAATTTGAAATGGGACTGTTTGAATACCGCTTTCCAACCGAAAAAGAATTCAAGAAGCATCTGCATACTCCCAAACAGGTGGCGCTGGCACGCAAACTGGCCGAAGAATCCATCGTCCTGTTACAGAACAACGAAAAACTTCTTCCTCTGGACATCCACAAACTGCACTCTGTGGCGCTGATTGGTCCTAATGCCCATCAAGTACAGTTTGGAGATTATACCTGGAGCAGAAGCAACGAAGACGGGGTTACCCTGTTGGAAGCCTTCCGGAAAAGAGCCGGAAATAAAATCCGGATAGAATACGCCAAAGGCTGTGACCTGCATACGGACACAACTTCTTATATTCCACAGGCTGTAAACATGGCTAAGAACTGTGATTTAAGTATTGTTGTTGTAGGTTCGGCCAGCGCTTCCCTCTCCAGAGACTATTCCAATGTGACCTGCGGAGAAGGATACGACCTGTCGGACATGACACTGACCGGAGCGCAGGAGGAACTGATCAAGGCCATACATGCCACCGGAAAACCGGTTATCGTTGTCCTGCTGTCGGGCAAACCCTTCGCCATGCCGTGGGTAAAGGAAAACATTCCCACCATTCTGGTACAGTGGTATCCTGGAGAGCAGGGAGGCTATGCCTTGTATGATGTACTGTTTGGTGAGGTAAACCCTTCCGGAAAACTCAACTACTCTTTCCCGAAAAGTACAGGAAACATGCCTTGTTACTATAACCATCTGCCCACAGACAGAGGATTTTATCACCAGCCGGGTAAACCCAACCAACCGGGACGTGATTATGTGTTCGACACTCCTGAGCCTCTTTGGGCTTTCGGTCATGGATTAAGCTATTCAGAATTTGAGTACTGCGACATGCAAACGGACAAGGAAGAATACGATATGGACGACACCATACATATTGATGTAAAAGTCCGGAATCTGAGCGACATTCCCGGAAAGGAAGTCGTGCAGGTTTATGTCCGGGACCTGATATCCAGTGTGGTGACTCCGATTCAGGAACTGAAGGCTTTTTCTAAAGTAAATATTTCCGGAAAAGAAACAAAACAGGTAAATTTGTCCATACCGGTACACGATTTGGGACTGTATAATCAGGCCATGAAATATGTGGTAGAACCGGGCGAATTCGAAATACAGGTTGGCGGCGCATCCGACAAGATTGCTTTACGGAAAAAAATCGGTGTGGCTCTTCATGAAGAAAAAAAGATCAATCTGGAAAAACAGGAAAACACAACCCGAAAAATCAAAAAAGAAAAAATAACGGTTTCGGGATATGTACGCGACGTGCAAGCCAACCCGGTAGAAAATGTCCGAATCGAGAGTGAGGGACAAAGCGTATCGACCGATTCGGACGGATTCTATCAGATAACGACCTACTCTACGGCTACTCTACTCGTAAAAGGACAACACATAGAATCCAAGAAAATACCTGTTCAGGGCGAAGCAAACATCAATATTGAAATCGTAAGAAAGAAATAGAACTTACAGAATCTTAAACGTATAGATCATGAAAATACTGAAAATATCTTTGCTGTGCACCTCGCTGTGGGGAGCCAACGGCGCTTATTCAGAAAACATTCCGGCCTATAAAGACCGGCATCAGCCCATAGAAGTCCGCGTCCAAGATCTGCTGAAACGGATGACTCTGGAGGAAAAGATTGCGGAACTGAACCTCATGCCTTATTATACGCAAAGGGATGCCAATATCAGAAATCTCATAAAACAAGGTAAAGTCGGTGCCTTACTCAAGGCCAACGGAGCCGCATTGAACCGTTCCCTGCAAGAAATCGCCATAAAAAACAGTCGCCTGAGCATTCCGCTGATATTCCATGAGGATGTCATTCACGGATATCGTACCCTCGCACCAATACCCCTGGCAGAATCCTGTAGCTGGGACACGGTTCTGGTACGGAAAAGTGCTGCCGCAGCGGCTCTGGAGGCCACAGCCGCCGGAATCCAGCTGACCTATGCCCCTATGGTCGATGTATCCAACGATCCGCGCTGGGGACGCATCATGGAAACTTCCGGCGAAGACGCATTTCTGGGAGCCGCTATGGCTACGGCACGTGTCCGAGGATTTCAGGGGGACGAACTGAACGACCAGCATACTCTGGCTGCCTGTGTCAAGCATTTTATCGGTTATGCCGCTCTTCTGGCCGGACGGGATTATCTCAACACCGATTTCTCTTATCGGGATCTTAAAGAACGCTATCTGCCGCCCTTCCAGGCTGCGGTAGATGCCGGAGTATCTTCTGTTATGTGTTCTTATACTTCTTATGACGGAGAACCGGTCACGATGAATCATAAGATAAACACGGAACTGCTCCGGAATGAAATGCAGTTCAAGGGATTATACATGAGCGACTGGTCGACATTGACTCATGCAGTTGAAGAAGGGGCAGCCGAAAACGGACGCGAATCTTCACGACGGGGAATGCAAAGCGGCGTAGATATGGACATGACTTCCGGCCAATACTCCAAATGGCTCAAGGAACTTGTGCTTGCAGGAGAAGTCGATTCTTCACTGATCGACCAGGCTGCCGCAAGGGCACTGACTCTGAAATTCAAGACCGGACTGTTTGACAATCCTTACCTTTATTTTGACACGAAAAAAGAAAAGGAAATCACCGGTTCATCCGCCATCAGACAAACCATGCTGGATATGGCTCGCGAAAGCATGGTTCTGCTGAAAAACGAGTCGTCCGTACTGCCGCTTTCCGGAAAAGAAAAAATAGCGCTCACCGGACCGTTTGCCAATATTCAGACGGACCTGATGGGGTCATGGACCATGAAAGGCCGTGCCGAAGAGGTCATATCGGTATGGAACGGTTTCTGCAAAAAGCTTCCTCAAGAACAACTCATCCATGCCGGATGCGCGTGGAACGGAGTAACACCGGAATATCTGGCCACATTAAAGGAACAGGTTAAAGAGGCTCAGGTGATTATTGCCTGTATCGGAGAATTCTCTTTCAACATCGGCGAAGCGGTTACTACCGGCAAACTGCAAATACCGGAGGAACAAATACAAATGCTTCAAGTCCTGAAAAGTACCGGAAAGCCCGTCATTGCCGTACTGTTTAACGGCCGGCCTCTGGTCGTGGACGAGATTCTGAAATCCTGCGACGCTCTGCTGGAAGCCTGGTATCCGGGAACGATGGGCGGAGAGGCGGTTGCCTCTTTGCTGCTCGGTGAGGAATCTCCGTCGGGCAAACTGACACAAACCTTTCCACGGCACGCCGGACAAGTGCCCATCGCCTATAATTTCAGAAGAAGTTTTGGCCGAATCGAACATAACGACTTGGGAAAAGGTCCTCAGTTTCCTTTTGGCTTTGGACTGACTTACACGACATTTGCCTACGGAGAACCGGCCACAGACCGCAAGGAATATACTTCCGGCGACACGGTCCGAGTAAGGGTAACGGTGCAGAATACCGGAAAGAAAGCAGCCAGAGAAATCGTACAACTATACATTCGTGACGAAGTTGCCACCATCGTTCCCCGAGAAAAGGAACTAAAAGGGTTTGCCTCCGTAAAACTACAACCCGGTGAAAGCAAAGAGATCCGGTTCGAACTTCCTTCCGAATCCTTTATGATCTGGAACAACCGGATGGAAAAAGTTCTAGAACCGGGCTCCTTTAAGATTCTGACCGGAAGCAACTCAGAGGAACTTCAAGCCACCACAATCCAATTCAAACCATAACCCGATAAAAAGCATTAGAATATGAATCCCAACAGCAACCACCTGATAAAAAGACAAATCGGCTTTTATGCCGGATTATTTATGCTGGCTTTTGCTGGCAACAATATGCCCGCAGAGGCCAAAGACCAGATACGCCCTGTAAAAAAACTGATGGAAAGAGTTCTGAATACTTCAGGAAAAAAACTGCCGGTTTCGCTAAAACTGAAAAACGGCTGTCAGGACTCCACCTACTATTCGTATCAGGTGAAAAACGGCAGACTTTACCTTGAAGGAAACGCTCCGGTGTCTTTATGCCGCGGCCTTTACGCTTTCCTCAAACAAGAAAAGTGCGGTGTCTATTCCTGGTCGGGCAACAATCTACGTTTCCCCGAAATCCTGAATCCACAAGCATCGCAAAAGGTTGTTTCTCCCTTTGCCAACCATTATTATTTCAATGTATGCACCTACGGATACTCCATGCCCTACTGGAATTGGGAACGCTGGGAAAAGGAAATAGACTGGATGGCTTTACACGGTATCAACATGCCACTGGCCCTGGTGGGTTACGAAGCCATCATTGCCCGCGTCTGGAAAAAGATGGGACTCACCGACGAGGAAATCAACGAGTATTTTGTCGGTCCGGCTCATTTGCCCTGGATGAGAATGGGTAATGTGAGCGGCATTGACGGTCCTCTTAACGAAGACTGGCACCAACAGCAAATAGAGTTGCAGCACAAAATCCTGAAGCGTATGCGTGAACTGGGTATGAAACCTATCTGTCCGGGATTCCCGGGATTCATTCCCAAGGCGTTCCAAAGAATTCATCCGGAACTGAAAATCATTGAAACACACTGGGGAGGAGCTTTCAACAACTGGATGGTATCTCCACAGGAACCGCTGTTTCAGGAAATAGGAACCGCCTTTATTCAGGAATGGGAGAAGGAATTTGGAGAGTGTGGCTATTATCTGGTGGACAGCTTCAACGAAATGGATATTCCATTCCCCGAGAAAGGAAATCCGGAACGCTATGCAATGGCGGCATCTTATGGAGAGAAAGTGTATGAATCCATCAAACGGGCCAATCCGGATGCCGTGTGGGTGATGCAGGGATGGATGTTCGGATATCAAAGATATATCTGGGACTATGAAACACTGGATGCCCTGGTTTCCAAGGTGCCAGACCAGAAAATGCTTTTACTCGACCTGGCTGTGGACTACAACAAGCACTTTTGGCACTCGGAGGTGAACTGGGAATATTACAAAGGCTTCTACGATAAACAATGGGTCTACAGTGTTATCCCCAACATGGGAGGCAAGGTGGGTATGACCGGTGTGCTGGATTTTTATGCCAACGGACACCTCGAGGCTCTGAGTTCTCCGAACAAAGGCAACCTGATTGCTCACGGCATGGCTCCCGAAGGCATAGAAAACAACGAAGTGATTTATGAGCTGATTACCGATGCCGGATGGAGCAAACAGCATATCGACGTGAAGCAGTGGCTGAAAAATTACTCGGAAAACCGCTATGGCAAGGCTCCGAAAACCTTGATGACCGCTTGGGACTATCTGCTGAAGTCCTGCTATGGTACCTTTACCGACCATCCCCGTTTCAACTGGCAGTTCCGTCCAGGAAATGTAAAGAACGGCTCCATCTACATCAACGAAGATTATTTCAAAGGGCTGGAATACTTTGCAAAAGCATCGGACGAACTGTCTGGCAGTCCTTTGTACCGGAACGATCTGGAAGAAATGGCGGCGCACTATCTGGGAGGAAAAGCCGAGATCCTGACGAAAATGATTGATCAGGAATATCTGCTGGGCGACACGTTGCAGGCACTGCAACTGCAAAAACGTTTTGAACATGTATTGACAAGCATGGACTCTCTGCTCAGCCAACACCCCACCCTGCGACTGGACCGCTGGGTGAACTTTGCCACTCAAGCCGCAAAGACCGACGAACAGAAGAAACAGTATGAAATGAATGCCCGTCGCATCGTTACCATCTGGGGACCGCCGGTTGACGATTATGCGGCCCGTATCTGGAGCGGTCTCATCAAGAACTATTATCTGAAAAGATGGCAGAACTATTATGCCTCCAGACAGTCGGGCCAACCGTTTGATATGGCGGCTTGGGAACGTAACTGGGTGGAAAACAATCAGGATGCCCAAACCAATATCGCTCCGTTTGATGTGGTTGGTTTTGCCAAAGCCCGAATCAGCCAGACAAAGGATATCTCAGACAAGAACCTGAAGCTGAACCGCAAAAACATGGTGGGCATTTGGAACGTATCTCCAAAGAGTTCCAAAGAATTTGCCTGGAACATCCCTGCCAAGAGTTTGGGACTGATGAAAGGAATTTCCATCGAAACAATCAAAGGAAACGGAGCAATCAAGGTATCGGGATTTACTCTGGAAGCCGACGGAAAAACCGTAGCCTCATCGGATCTTGTCAAGAACATCAAGGCTGGAGAAACAGGTACTTATGAAATAAAACTGGATGCAAATCTGAAGGCCAACAACAGCTGCATCCTGAAAATAAAGATAAGTGCCCCTGAAAATTGTGCCGGAATCGTCTTTTTGCCGTAAAGATACCTGATTGTTATCAGACGGAAATAAAAACAGTTGTTCATTTCAACACCCTATATGGAAATATGAAAATTTACCATCTAATACTAGCACTCCTATTCCTGTGGCAACCGATAGTCGCTGCACAGGATACAGACAACCTGGATTTGTCAGCCTTAATCGAACCGGCTGACACGTCCCGGTTCGTCAAGGACAGCCAATACTTTAACTGGTGCAGTTCCATCATCCGGGACAAACAGGGAACCTACCACCTGTTCTACTCCAGATGGCCCAAAAAATATGGCTTTTTTGCCTGGCTCACCCACTCGGAAATAGCACACGCCACCGCCCGGCATCCGGACGGTCCTTATCAGGAAACAAAAACAGTCCTGCAAGCTCGCAAAGGACACTGGGATCAGATTACCGCGCATAATGTACGGGTGAACCGATTCAACAACCGTTACTACCTTTATTACATCTCTACCAACAGCGATACCGTAACGCTGAACGAGAAGCAACTCCAGGAAATCGCACGCACGGGGTATTCGCATCCCTATTGGAATCTGTTGCGCTCAAACCAGCGCACCGGTGTGGCCGAGTCATCTTCCCTATACGGTCCCTGGGAACGAAAGGAGAAACCCATGATAGAGCCTCACGGTCCCATTTATACCGTGACGGTAAACCCTTCGGTGTGTCGAGGCAAGGATCAGAGATATTATCTGATAGTCAAAGGCGACAACCAACCATCAGGCAAACGTCATCTGATTCAGGCTGTGGGCACGAGCGACAGCCCTACCGGCCCGTTTGTGTTGGAAGATAAGCCGGCCTTTGCCGACATTCCTACAGAAGATGTGTGCAGTTGGTATGACAAAGAACGCGAACGCTTCTATGCGCTGTTTCATGCGCACGGCGGCAATTTTATCGGACTGATTACTTCTACGGACGGTATTCACTGGAAAAAGGCACGGCATTATGTCGTGTGCAAAAAAGAAATCCCTTTGACAGACGGCACTATTATGAAGGTGGACCGGATGGAACGCCCGTTCCTGTATCTGGAAAACGGTAAACCGGCGATGCTTTCCTTCGGCGTGAAAAAAGGGAATAATGCCTTCATCGTTTTCTTTAACCTGAAACAAACAACCAAATAATCATCAATATGAGAGCAACATCATTATTCGGTCTGGCCGCACTGATGCCGGCCGCACTCTTCGGACAAAGCCAGCAGGAACGCCCGAACATTGTGATTATAGAAGCCGATGACCTGGGATTCGGCGATCTGAGCTGCTACGGAGCAACCGCCCTCAAGACTCCGGGCATGGACCGTCTGGCCGAGGAAGGATTGCGCTTTACGGATGCTTTCTGCACGGCCGCCACTTCTACTCCGAGTAGATATTCTCTACTGACGGGAAAATATCCGTGGAGCAACAAAGACGCCAAAATCCTGCCGGGAAATGCCGCGCTCATCATCAACACGCAACAAATCACACTGCCCAAGGTTCTGAAACAGGCGGGATATGCCACCGGAGCCGTTGGCAAATGGCATCTGGGACTGGGTGACGGCAGTGTGGACTGGAACGACCGGATTTATCCGGGAGCCCGTGAAGTGGGCTATGAATACTCTTTTATCCAGGCAGCCACGAACGACCGGGTGCCATGCATCTTTATTGAAAACGGTAAAGGTGTGAACCTGGACCCCAAGGACCCCATTTACGTAAGCTACAAACGGAATTTCCCGGGAGAACCTACCGGAAAAGACAATCCCGAACTGCTGCGGATGCACCCCAGCGTAGGTCATGGCGGCTCTATCGTAAACGGAGTGCCGAGAATCGGTTTCCAGACGGGTGGCAAGAAAGCACAGTGGAAAGATGAGGATATGGCCGAACTGTTCCTCAACAAGGCAAAAGACTTTCTGAAAGAGCATAAAGACGAAGCATTCTTTCTGTACTATGGCCTTCATCAGCCCCATGTTCCCCGCGTTCCTAATGAGCGCTTTGCGGGAAAAAGCGGTATGGGCCCTCGTGGAGACGTGATTCTCGAAGCCGATTGGTGCGTGTCTGAATTCCTGAAAGAAATGGACCGACTGGGACTGACAGAAAATACTCTGGTGATACTGACCAGCGACAACGGACCCGTTCTGGACGACGGTTACAAGGATCAGGCCGAAGAACTTATAGGCAGTCACAAGCCGGCCGGACCTTATCGGGGATGGAAAACAACCCGCCTGATGGGCGGAACCTGCATCCCGTTCATCGTGCGATGGCCTAAAGTGGTCAAGCCGGGTGTTTCGGACAAGCTGGTGTGCCAAATGGATCTGCTGGCTTCGCTGGCGGCACTGACTGGACAAAGTTACTCCGACCGCACCGACAGTCAGAACACACTGCCTGTCTTTCTGGGACAAGCGGGAAACGGACGTCAGGAACTGGTCATTGAAGGCATGTTCGATTACGCCTTCCGTCAGGGCGACTGGGTCATGTTGCCTCCTTATCCGGGAAAGAATAAAGAATATGAACTGTATAACATTAAAGAAGATCCAATGCAACAGAATAATCTGGCTGACAAGGAAAGAAAAAGACTGCGCCAGATGATGATGCGCTTTGAACAACTGAAGCGCGAAACCCAAAAGATTACCGATTTCTAAAACCATCCTGATGAATGAAACATTTCATTGAAATCATCTGAAAAAATCATCAGGATGGTTTTTCCGAAGCATCCCAACAAAAGAAAGGGGCAGCCTGGCATGATGCCAGGCTGCCCCTTTGTCTTATTCAATGAAGCGGGTTATTCAATCACCAATTTCTTATATTCCTGTGCATTTCCATACTGGATGAGCACCTGATATTCTCCTTTCTTCAGATCCTGAATATCAATCAGGAAAGGAGATTCATAGCGCACCGCCTTGACCAGACGCTCCTTCTTGTCGAAAATCAACACCTTGGCTGTTTCTGAAGTCGGCAGTGTGATGCGGATACCCGAACGGTTCGGATTGAATGTAATTCGACTTTGTTCTAGCTCATACTGATAATTCATGGCCAAATCATTACGTGTCTTAGGCTCGAATTTCACGTCAAACTTCAAAATGTTACCCTTGACTCCATCGGCCGGCTTGATGTAAACCGGCACCTCGCTGCCTGGCTCTACTTCATAAAAGTTCATATTCACTCCGAGCATTCCGTTCTGCTCCTTGTTTAAATCCAGCGTAACATTGTCGAAGGTAAAGGTCACAGTCACCGGATCATTATTCGGATTATCGTCAGAGCGGGACACACCCATGATATAACCCTTATTGGCCAATACAGCAGGCTTGCTCAAGCGCGTCCACGCAGTCTTGTCTGGGCTCTCCGCACGCTTCTTCGTGTTGTATTCCAGCACATAAAAAGCCTTGTTTCCTGTATTGTAGGCGTAGCCCAGTTCCTCCAGATTGGTGATCTTGCTCAAATCGGCATTGCTGGGGAAAGAAATGAAATTCCACTCACCCGGCACAAATGTGTACTGAAGGACCAGTTTGCCAACACTGGCACTTCCATTCTCCACACTGAGCTGACCAACCGACTCCTTATCACCCTTCACAATGATCTCACTGATTTCCTCGTTCTCATGAAGCACATAGACTTCTTTACTGTCTACCACCTTCTTTCCTGATACCGTAAAACGGCAACGGTATATATCACTGGGCTTGAACTGTTCGTTACCAGGCTGGAAAGCCTCTACCTCAATATAATCATCCAGAGGAATCTTTGTGACATCTAACACAGAACCGTTCAGACTGGCGTATTCTGTTCCGTGCACCAAACGATATTGTATCGGTAATCCGGAACTGGCTTTAGCCGTCAGCGTATACTTAAACGGCCGGTTTTCATCCAGATTCATTTCCGTCATCCAGTCAATAGTCTGTGCCTGACCGTCTGATTCCTTCAGATATACCCGAGGAAGGGCGAATACCATGATATCTCCATCATTATCTTTATCAAAAATATCTCCGGACATTTCAATTTTGGTAGCACCCTTTATTGCCGTCTCAAAAATACGCGTATAAGGCGGAGGAGCTGTTGAAGAAAAGAAGCCCGGGGCATACATCACATTTTCTTCTTTTACTTCGCCATTCACAGTGAAAGTAAAACGCACATCTCCATTTTCAGACCAGGTCTGCGTATCGAATGTAGCGACTCCATATTCAGTATGTAACAAGTCATAAGGAGAATCTTCAGAGAAAGAGAATACAATACTACCATTTGCACAATTTACCAAGGCTTTATAGTAGGTGGTACGGTTAAAAGGCAATCCCCACGCAGGATCATATCCATAACAAATATCCACCAATGGTTCTCTTTTCGGATAATCCGTTGTAGCAGTGGTCCATTTCACATCAGATCCCAACCAATCGAACCAGCGACCGGTCGTTTCTTCGTATTTATGGCTGTAAAACTCTGTACCGTCCGACAAGCCTAAAACGATCTGATAGGCGTAATTATTCTCCGTTTCGTTCTTGGGGATATTGACAAAGAAATAATTGCCATTCTGAAAACCGGTAGTTTCTTGTGTCGTTTTTTCACCTTTGACCATATCAAAGAGAATCAAGGAAATGCTTTGCACCTGCTCTCCTGCCTCCAGTTCAAAACAAACAACTTTGCCATCTGGAGAATTTACAGCCCCGATTAATTGGGGGTCACGGGCCACCAAGTGCCCGGACCATCCCAAAAACAAAAGTAACAAATATATATATGCTCTTATTTTCATTTTACTACGATCTTATGTGAATACTCAGTTTGTGCCGAACGAACATAAAGCACATAGCTTCCAGACTTCAGGCGCACAGAAAGACTCTCTTGTGTAGTCGGCAGATACATGATGCGACGACCAGCCACATCGAATACTTCAATGACGCTCTTACCCTCCAGTCCGCTAATCGTACACATTCCGTTCTCTCCGACTTGAATGTTCTGCTTCTGCTCTTCCGGAGTTTCTATTCCGGTTTCCTCGTCACCCACAGACAGGATCAGGGCAAAGCGCGTGTTGGCCTCAGCCACAGCATCTACCTGGAAACGATAGTTGCGACCGCTCTGCAGGTCATGGCGCACCTTCAGTTTCTTGTCATACAACTGTACCTTGTCTGTAAATACCAGACCTTCCTGCTGAGACAATGCCAGCTCAAAGGTACCGGTATGGGTAAGTTTCAGCTGCAATGGTATCTCAATCTGATGACTGCCCACCACATTGACCGACAGACTCTTTCCGGATGCCTGTGTGGCGATTTCGTTGGTCTGGCCATTCAGGCCACCCCACATCTTCACGGCATCTTCGCCAAACTGATATGCATCTTCTGCATCGCGCATCACGCGCACCTGAGTACAGTCATACTCTTTCTTATCCTCAGAAAGCAATGACAAACGGATAGCAGTAGCATCATTCATACGATAATGACTGAATACCCGGCGGTTTATATTCGGGTTCTTAGCCTCTGGCGTAATTGTCAGAGTGGCTCCCTGCTGCTTTGTCTGAATGAAGAACGGCTGCAAGGATTTGAGCTGCTGCGTCGGGTCGTAGTTCTCAATCATATCCCAAACACGATAGGTATCGGTCTCCGGCTCGTACTGGTACATATACTTCAACATATAAGACTCGTCAATCACAACATTTTGCGGTTTTGTCAGGTTCAAGTTGTGCAGATAAGGGTTACCAACCAGGTTCCATCCCTCGTCTTCCGGATTGGCAGACGGATGATATTCCAAATGGTCTTTTATTGTCACCGCATAGTTGGCCATCAGATCTCCAATTTGCGTATTCGTATTTACTTTCAGTTTTGATTCCGGGTCGAATTCTGTAACAAACGGAACTCCCTCTTTCAAAACACCCTGCAGCAAATCAACCTGCACATGGAACTGCTGTTGCACATTATCCACCACAATCTGAGATTCATTTTCAATCTTCTGCTGGTTCTCCAACAAAGAAAGCTGAATGACAGGTTCCAAAGCCACCTTGAAGCAGAGTGTGGTATTCTCTGATACTCCAGCCAGGCGCAATGTAACCGGATTCTCGGCAAACGGATCCAGAGCCGAACGGTCGATAGTGACAAGCATCTCATCCTGCGGATGATTCTTGATATCCAAGGTATCATTAAGCTTCACATAGGCCTGTTCTACCGCAGTAAGAAGTACCTGTGCATTATCGTTGCTTGAAAGTACGTCAGTCTTAACCATAAACTGATTTTCACCTTCTTTCAGAATCACAAGGTCACCTTCCTTGATTTCGTTGGTTCCCGTACGGTCGTAGGCAGAAAGAGCAACCTTCACCGGCTTATCCTGTACCTGAGTATTCGTCATCAGCATGAAATCTACAGATCCATTTACGATATTACCCGGAATCTCAAAGACAGCCTTTCCTGCTTCTACAGTCTTGGCTTCGATATAGCTGCTATACTCCGTCTGTCGTCCCATCAGGCGCAAAGCCAGCGTGATGTGATCACCGGCAGCAATCTGATCCGGAGAATTCACAATCAGGCGCACGGTTTCTGAAGCCGTAAAGCCCGGCAAATTGCTAAAGGTCAGGGCATAATGACGGTTCACCAACGGGAACAGTTCCGGATGCTCGGCACTGGTACTGTTGTAAGCAGAACCATTGAAGAATGCAAACATGCAACGTGTTTTCTTGTTCGACGGCTGCTCCAGGAAGAAAGTCTGTCCGTTTTCGGTATCTGCTGTTTCCTGAACCAATTCACGGGTCGGATTATACAGGCTTCCCATATTCTGTTCCTGACGGACAGTACCCAAATTGGTCATCGGCAAACCGCTTACACGATCAACAACCTGTCCGGAAGCCGACAGCGAATCCATATCCACATAAGCCAACAGGCTTTCTGCATTCAGTTTCGGTGCGTGGTACATATACTGGCGAATCTCATCGGCCGACAAGGTACGTCCCCAGATAGACACCTGATCAAAAGCACCGTTGAAACGACGGTCGTTACGGGAATCTACTCCCAACATCAGCATGGATTCAATCTGAGCCGAAGCCGGTGTGAATTTTCTGTGATATTCCATTCCATTAAGATAGATGCGCACTCCATCCGGAGCAACAGACATTGCTACATGCACCCAACGTCCCACATCAGCGGTTGTTAGGGTAAAGCTAGATCTCTCTTGATAATATCCATCATTCCAGTGGAATCCCAGATTTCCGCCAGACAAATGCAAACCACAAACCTTGGAA
The DNA here is from genome assembly GCF_003477995.1 of Bacteroides sp. OF04-15BH. GTDB lineage: Bacteria > Bacteroidota > Bacteroidia > Bacteroidales > Bacteroidaceae > Paraprevotella. Next base: position 26,879 of record NZ_QUEM01000007.1, on the reverse strand, counting down.
CCGCCCGAACGGCTAAAGATCAATGGATTCACACCCGAGAACAGATTGGCATTATCAATGCGCACCCATCCCATAAAGGTCATCTGGTTCGTACCGTTCAGTTTCTGAGGCAGAGACGCATTCTCAAAGATCATACCTCCGCTGGTTATCGTCGAAGCATTACCCACATTCTCCGGCATAACCTTATTGATAACCTTCACAGATACCGGAATCATACGGCCATCCTGTCCAATCAGACGGTCGCTGACTTCGACGGCATCACCAACACGGCGCATATCTACAGAAACAGTTCCTTCGGCTACATCATTCTGGAAATTGAAAGCATCATTGATAATCAAGTATCCTTTCTCCGATGTTATCTTATAGGTTCCGGTCGGTTCTGACAAACCGGCAATAGCCTCTGCTCTAAGCTTGAACTGAGTTTCATTCTTGTCATAGACAACCAGCGTGTTATCCCAGCTGGCATCTCCAACAGCAACCTCTATAGCTGCCTTGTTCTTCAAGATCACTAACTGACGTCCCTGTATCGTAGACATTGGAATTCCACGGGCAACAAACTGTCCGGTAGAAGCATCCTTTTCCAGGACAGCCAACTTATTCCAAGCCACAGAATCTGCATAAAAATCAGATGCATACAACGTATAACGCTGTGAATCGTCCAAAGCCTGCGGGAAATACAGATCAGCCTGAATACCTTCCTTCACCGTACCAAAAGAACGAATCTGGTAAATGTCCGAAGCAACTTCATAATATTTTGAATCCACACCGGCATACTGTGTGCTGCCCTGCAAGTCATATTCGTATGCAGCCAATGTGCCCAACTGATCGTACTGATCCATGTGAAGTTTTAACAGCTGCTTGCTGCCGCTGGCAAAAGTTACATCTGATGCAGCCTCCTTCAGGTCGGCCCAACGGGCTGCGACTCCTACCGGCATAGCGACATAACTGGTCACCGCTCGGGTGCGCACGCGCATCCCCTGACGCGAGAAGAGTTCCTGCTCGGCATCCAGCTTTCCGGCATTGAAATCCTGATAGTAGAGCAAATCATCCTCATGTCCCGGATCGTGTGAATACATAATCCGACGGATCTCATCAAGGCCATAAGCTGATTTCCAGATTCGCAGTTCATCCACAGCTGCCTTGATGGCTCTACGCTCATAACCATCGGCAAACAAAGACAGATACAAGGAAGAGTTCAGGGTATGCTTCGGCAAGATACGGGCCTGCTGGGCTGTTGTATTGCCATTCAAATACAGAACCACATTACCATCGCGATCCTGACTCAATGCCACATGGTTCCACTTGTTTTTCTGGAACGAACCAATGACCAGATTGCTCTGCTGCGTAAATCCTTGCTCATAACTTGGCTGGTTAACCATATTGGCCGGAGCATAACGGAACTTCAACTGTCCGTTCTCCAGAAGAATGGCCCACCCTCTTGTGTCACGCTCAAAATCTACCGGACGGTTAGCCAGAATGACCCCGTCGCTTTCTGCATTTACCCAGAAATCAATCGTAAAATCATTATAGAAATAATCCACATAGCCCAAATCAACACGGCCGTTTCCATCCGAATAGAGGGCCTTGCCTGCCTTCGGAGCATAAACCGGAGTGGCCACGTCTTTCTGACGCGAAGCATCCGGAACTACGAACTCAGCCGAAGTAGTGCTTACATCCGGTGACTCGCGCAAAGTCAGTTTCAGCTGCACTCGGTCTCCCGGGTTCAAACGGGCTGTCAGATACTGATAAGGAACAGGCTGCTCTACTCCATTCACGGTCCAAGTATACTCATAATACATCGGAATGGTCCATTTGGTATCTATACCAATGGTCTTACGTCCTGCTACATCCGAAATTTCTTTCAAAGCAAAACCATTTGTGAAGAAGCGGTCGGCAGGATGCTCCAGGTCGGCAACCCAGATACCTCTTCCGTAATCATGCATCACCATCTCCTGAGTGGTGTAGTTGATCAGTGCGCTTCCATACTCCAACGGATTATAACCATCCATCCACAAACGCCAGCTACTGCTGCCTTTTTCCAGCAAATAAATACCCACATTACTACAGTAGTATAAATCGCCCGATCCTTCGTGGAAGAGCAAACCCTTACATTGAATTGAAGAAGGCAATCCCGTATTGATTTCTTCAACCACATGGGTCTCTGCATTAATCTTGAATACCTTACCGTTATTCTGTCCCAAATAAACGATATTCACATCATTCGGGTCTGTTGCAATCTTACAGTTGGCATATTTTGCATTAACCAGACCACTGCTTACATTGACCTTTACCGTCTGGAAAGTATTTCCATTATCCGTAGAACGGACTACTGTATTATTCTTGTTATAGACATAAAGCACAGGAGTTCCGTCCTTGCCACGACTCAACGCAAAGTCATTGGCTCCGGCACCTGCACCGGTATCATCGGCTGTATTGGATATTGATTGGAGTACGGCCAAAGTCCTCTACGCGGAAAAAAGAACCGGCATCCTGATTATGCATCAGATACCAGTTTCCGGTACATACATCGGCTTTGGTATAGCCGGCACGCCACGAACCGAAATCAATACCATCCAGACCACCGCCACCACTACCAGAAAAGTAGCAAGTACCGCCATACGGATTGATAAAGGCTTCGGTTCCTTCGTAACCTCTCCAGTTCTCCCAACGGCCATATTTGTAAGTCTGCACATCCACGTCCTGAGTATTACCCAGCATCACCTGATCACCAAACTCATTAACCTTGATGGAATAGTGCAACTGATTACCCATCGGCCCATTGATATTGGTCCACTGATGGCCATTGATATTCTCGTCAATCATCAACACTCCAGAATCTGATCCGCGGAACACACGACCACTCGGATGAGATACGATACAGTGATTATCGGCATTATGACGCGAACTGGTCGTTGTATAGTAATTTCCATCCAGGTATTTAGCCTTCAAACGGTTACCCCAGGCATATTCCCAGAAGTTTTTTCCACCATCCGTACTGATAGCCGAACTCATGGAACAACCATAAAGGCGCTGCGGATTCTTGAAGTTTACTCCAAAGCCTCCGAGCCATCCCCATGGAGACTCGTTACCGAAAGCCAATCCGGAACCGATCTTAGCCAAAGGTTCCTGCAAGGTAATCCAGGTTTTTCCACCGTCGGTAGTCTTGTATACGGCAGAATAAACGCCATAACTCACATTACGAGAGGCAGATGCAAACCACATGGTGTCGGGATGAGCCGGATCAATTTCCAGGAATCCCTGACTGGTTGCCTTGAATGGGAACTCAGAAACAGCCTTTGCCCGAAGAGTTGTGCCGTCCTGATCGTACACATCAAACACCATCTTCTTGATGTTATAGCCTCCGTTCTCGTTCTTGGTAACACCGTCATCAAAATAATAGATGCTTCGTGAAGTGGGGATATATACCATATCCCGATTCTGAGGATTGAAAGCAAAATTCTGGAAGAAGGCTCCTTTGGAACCGTTCTCCGGATGTGTCTCTTTCAATTCCTCCGGCAAGGTTATCCGGTCCCAATGAACTCCCTTATCAGCACTGGTCCAAAGTTCATTATACATATAATTTCCGGCCTGGCAGGCACCGATAAACTTCAGATTACCCGCCTTGTCCTTGAAGCCATAACCACGCTTGAAACTTTTATGAGTAGCTCCTTCTATGCGTGTCCAGTTCTGTCCTCCATCCAGTGTTTCATAAACACGGGTTGTATTACCGCTCTTCATGAAAGCAAAGAAATGATTCCAGTCATCCGGATCTACCGGAATAGCGGAATGAGTACAGATTTTACGGAACTCACGATCCGGAATACGGTCCGTCACACAATCCCAGGTATCTCCCAAATTATCGGTGCGGAAGATACCACCACCGTCGGGAACGACCATAATATGGTCTGCATTCAACGGGTCGGCTACAATCCAATGAATACGACCGGTATTCGGATATTGCAGTACAGGACGGAAATAGCCTGTATTACGAATACCCTTTAAACGGTCATCTGGTGTATAAGGGATCTGGGGATAGTAATTATCCAATGATTTGGAATACAAACGACGTACACTGGCAATCGCCTTTTCGGAGAAAGTGGTATCTACAAACTGATAAATGGAATCTCCTCCCGGAGTATAACCATAGGTGGGAAGCCATTGTTTGGCATACATACCGTAAGCATGCGATCCCTTGACCTTACTCTTACGATATTGCAAGTAATTGTCCATGATACGGACAATCTCCTGGTTGTTCCAACCGTCGCGCGCCAGTTTAACATACACTTCGTTCTGCAAAAGATCTTCACGACGCACCCGCTCATACAGAGAGTCCGGCAAAGTTTGCAAAACTTTTTCCATTTTGTGTTTTTGTCGGTTTTCTTTTTTTATTTTCTCGCCTGAATACAGAGCTAAGGGTAATAAAAAAAGACAAAAAGAACTAGTCCATCTTCTTGTAAACTTCATTTAATCACGTCTTAGTTTAGTTATTACTTATATTTTGTGTAGCTTTATAAAAACAATCTTTATACAAAGATACAATAATGTAATTAATACATTATTTAAACTTCAATAAAAACAAGCTTGTTTATAATAGTTTAACCCTTTTAAGGAAAAACAGAAGGGCTGCATCGCATATCACGATGCAGCCCTTCTATTATTAAGGATGAGAATAAAATTTTTTCCTGTTATTCCTTATCTCTTAGGCATTGCAAAAGCTTTTTCGGCATAAGCATTACCGTAAGATATGAATACCTTATAATCACCAGGTTTCAAATCAGAAACATCTATCATCATAGGAGACACATAACGTACAGCCTTGATAAGTTTTTTGCCTTTTTTGTCAAAAATAGCAACCTTGGCAGGTGTAGCATCAGGCAGCGTTATGCGGATGCCTTCGTAACCTGGAGTATGAGTCACTCTGGCATTTCTTAATGCTACCTCGTGGTTTACCGGCAATTCTGAATAGTCTGTCGGATTAAACTCAACATCCATTTTTAAAGTATTGCCTTTGATATTCGTCGGTCTTACATAAAACGTTTGTACCGATTGAGGTTCACACTGGGAAAGATCTACACTGACATTAAACTCTGTAGAACTTCCAGAAAGAGCCATAGCTGTGTTATCAATATGAAAAGTCACTTCAACGGAGTCTGTTGTAGCTACATTATTGATACCCATAATATATCCCTTTCTGGCCTCAAGATTGGGGGTATTAAGCTTTTTCCAACTAGACTCCGATGGATTTTCAGCTCTCTTCTGCGCGTCGTATTCCAGAATATAGTATGCCGGCTTACCCTGTGGAGCATTCAGTTCATAACCCAGTTCGCGCAAATTACTGATCTCGTCAATATTTACATTTGAAGGGAAGGAAACAAAATTCCATGCAGAGGGGCGGAACTTGCATTTATAGATTAACTTCTTAACCTGAGGCAGTCCATTTACATTCACTTCACCAGTCTTCACTCCGTTACCGTATACAATCAACTCATCCAATTCATCGCCGGTAGACAAATCAACCGTACTCCCTACATCCACCTTAGAACCGCTATAAATTTTGAAAACAGAAGTTTTGAATGACGCAGACTCCCACTCTTCATTTCCGGGCTGATAAGCCTCAACAGCAATATCTGAATTGAATTTATTGATTCTCAGCACCGAGCCATCAAGAATCTCGGCATTTGAGTTTCCTTTCACAATTCGGTAGTACACCGGCAAACCTGAAGAAGAAGTTGCATTAAGGTTTATCGTAACCGGACGGTAAGCATAGATTTCCTGACTCTGATTCCAATTAATGCTCTGCGCTTTTCTTGTATGTGGAGTCAGGTAGAGTCTTGCTCCTCCCAAACATGAGTGGGCTTCGCCATTACCATAACTAGCCTTGAAAAAATCTACAACTACCGCTATAACATTAGCAGGTAATTCATAATCCCAACTTACCTTTTTGGTTTGAGTGATTTCAGTAAAATAATCAATTACTTCCGCATTTGCACTACCTTCTAGTTTAAATTTCAATTGGGCATCTGCACGTCCTGAATAATTCTTCTGAATGGCAGCATCTGCTAGGAAACGATGGTATTTTCCTGTATCAAAAGTAAACCTAATCCATCCCTGAGAATGCAAACCGATTCCCTTTGCATAAGTCTGCCCCAACAAGTTTATCACCAGATTATCGGGTGAGCGGTCTATCTTTATACCATTCCATCCGGATTCTCCTTCATAAGGCAAATCAGAAACATATTCAAAAGCATGCCCCGTACCCTCATCTATTTCATAATAATACGACTTCAATACCTCAGACGAAGCATCATCATTAGCCAGTTCTCCATTTATACGATACACAGAAGATTCTGTTATCGGAGCGGCATAAATAGAAATACCTGTTTCTGAAGAAGAGCTCAAAAGAAGCATATCCGTCAGTTCAACAGTTTCTTTTTTATTCAGAGTCAAAACATTGTCATACCCTGTTATGGACAGGGACTTGATTTCCTTGTTGGCAGTATTGACGGATATATAAGCATAATATTTGCCGTCAGCAGACTTCTCTCCTCCCAAAAGTTTCAATCTGGCCTCGGTAAACCAAGCAGACTGCGCCTTTGAAGTTACGTTTACATTCTGGGCTTCCATTTTAAGGAAACCCAGAATAGTAAATATAAAAATTAAAACAAAAGATATTTTTTTCATTTCATAGAAATCTTAGTTACAAACTCTTTACCGTTCTCTTTAATTTTGACCAGATAGTATCCGGTATTCAAGCGAACGGAATATTCAGCATCCGAAGTGTGTTCTGACACAACCATACGGCCGGCCATATCAAAGATTCTAATATCAGCATTTCCCTTCAATCCAGAAATGATACACTTACCATTACGCACGATTACCGGATAGCCGACTGTATTTTCTGCAATACCGGTAGTTCCTTTTACGAAACGTATGCTGAAACGAGAAGTTATCGCACCCTTCTTATCCACATCGAATTCATATTCTGTGCCATCACCAAGTTCAATACTGTTGCCTTTGAACTTGTCAACAAGCAAAACACGATCAGATCCGGTAAAACCGGTCTTTCTCTTTACCTTCAAGGTCATCTTGCCTGTATGACCGGCAGATATCGCCAACGGTGCCTCTATGCTTGAAAGCGGCAATGTGTTTACAGCCATCGCTTTCTTTATCTTGTCATAAGAATATATCTGCATGGCATCCTCAGACAGACTCCACATTTTCAAAGCATCCTCATTGAATACACAATCAGCCGAGGCTCCGTTCTCCCACATGAATTTGAGTTCATCAAGCGGCTGACCATCCTCGCATAACTGCATTGTCAGAGCAACTTGTTCCGCAGCGACATCATAATCCAGCACTTTTCGGTTAATTGCTCTCGACTTGGATATCGGAGTCAGCTCAAAATGAGCATCCGAAGCCATCGCCTGAACGAAATATGCCGAGAATGGATTGATCAACTTTTCCGGCTCAAATGTCACCATGTCTGAAACAACATAGTTGCGCGTAATGTTATCATAGTGGTATACATACCGCGCTATGTTCGTAGCATTGTAATTCTGATTCTTGGTGACATTAATTGAAGCCAGATAAGGATTACCCACAAGGTTCCATCCATCATCCAAATGATTCTCTACACCAAAGAACTTCAAATCGGAATACTTGACATTGGTATTGTTAAACATCACACCAGCCATTCCATTCACGACTCCCGGCACATCGGATACAACTTCCAACTTCACATCTTCATCCAGAATACCTTGTACCAGCTCAACCTTTACTGGATATGTCGGTACCGAAGATGACGCATTGTGCAGCGTTTTTTCTGTGCCAGCAACGGAGAGACGGACTTTAGGTTCCAGAGCAACATTCAACTCTACCGGCTCGGAATCTACACCGAGAAGATTTACGGTGACCGGATTCCATGCCAGCTTATTCAGCTGATCGTAGTCCAAAACCACAGTTACTCTAGGATTCTTCACTGAAAGGTCTACCGAATCTGTGAGAGCCTTCGCATAAGAGGTTTCCTTGATGTATACCGGGACCTTTACCGACGGATTTCCGGAACGCAACGTTACATCAAAATGAATCTCCTTCTCCTCATCATGAAGCACAAAAGCATTTGCCGGACGCTGTTCCTTATCGTATAAAGACAAGCTCGCCTTTATCGGACGCTCAGAAACACTTTGGGTTGAGAAGAACATCACTTCTACCGCTCCTTGTATGCTTTGAGCCGGAATCTCGAAAGACACATGGCCATCAGTATCTGCTACACTCTCATAGAACATAGTATAAGGCTCTAAAGAACCCAACGGACGTATGGCCAGTCTAACCGGATCACCGGAAGCCAGAATGGCACTGGTATAGTCTAACTTCAAGACATCCGATTCTCCATAGGCAACACTGTTCAATGGAACCAAAGAATAACTTTCCTTTGTTAACGGAAGTTCCAAAGACCGTGCATTCTGAATGTAATTGTAAGAATAGTCCTTAAATACATTCAACGCATAGTCCACAGGACTGCCATTCGAAGAAACATGTATGCATGCCTTATCATCAACCGATGTATGTGCTACTGAATAAGCCGGATTATATGGAATCTCTGATAAAACCGTTAATTCCGTTCCACCATTTGTTCTGAATGATTTACCGGAAACCAACTCAACAGGCATTCCATTGGAATCCTTCGCATCCATATTGGCATAAGCAATCAGTCCGTTATTGCCCAACTCAACCGGGTGATGCATATAATGCAATACCTCATCCTGAGTCAGAGAACGGTTCCAAACCATCAACTGATCAAAAGAGCCTTTAAAATACTTCTCACCAGAGACAGTCATACCCAACATCATTTCAGAAGCGATTCTGGTTCGGCTCATGCCACGGGCAATCGTAAACTTACGACCATTGAGATAGTAATCCATACCATCCGGGCGTGCCACCATCGCAATATGTATCCATCTACCCAGGTCTGACGCCGTAATGTTAAGGTCTGATGCCGTACTCCAGCTCCAGGACTCCTCATTCCAGTGACAGCGTACGTTTCCTCTGTCAATATGTAAACCTGTTGCACCGCTACTGCTGCGGAACATCATCAGACCAACCAGCTTCTCTAAAACTGATTTATCCTCTATACGTATCCAAGTCATAAATGTCATCGTATTCGATGAATTCAATGAACTGAACGTAGAAGCGTCACCGACATAGAATCCTCCCCAATTGCCTCTTACAGCATTTCGCTCATAATTTGATATGCGCTGATCGCTGATAGCAAATGAGAACGGAACAACCGGTGCATCATCTGACGATATGCTAACAATATTGGAAGTCAAATCATCCAGTTTGTCAGAATCGATAATGATCTTGCCAGTAGCCTTTCCCTGAACAAAGTTCAACGGACCATCAAATCTCACTGCCGCAGAAGAAGCCTTCAGTCTGCATTCGTCTTCCGGTTCATTTCCACCACGGAGATAAGCGGTAAACGGCACTTCCGTATATCCGCTTTCGGTTACGGTTACCTTACCGGCCTTCATATTGCTTCCTTCATCCGGAATAATCTCAATACCGTTGTCCAGACTGACAATAATCAGCTTGTTATTCAGAATCTGTTGCAGAGTCAGTCCTTCTGCCTCATAGTTTCCATCACTATTGATCTGCAATTTGGCAATCTCAGTCCAATAAGATGACGGAGCATCTGCAGCAGCCGAATACAAACGATATTCTGTTGACTTCATATTATCATTCTTTCTGAAAATGATATTAACCTTTTGAGTCAAGTCTGTTGCTGCAAAATCTCTTAAGATATAAGCATACGGCGCAACGGTGTAATATTTCGAATTCAGATTCGACAATGTATCCTCCAGGAAGTTATGTCGGAATGAATAGGCATATAAATCAGAACTTGCGAAAGCCTGATCATTTGCACCCTTCAGAGATACCTTAGCCACAGCCTCATCTCCGATCCATCCTCCAGAAGCAGGAATTCCACGTTCTACCGTTTCTGCCTTACCAGCCACAGGAGACAGCATCGCTTTTGTACGTGCCAAAATTCTGGAATGTGGAGCCACTTGTGAGAATGCTTCCTTATTGTCTTCCAGTTTGTCCGCATCGAAAGAGTTATAATATACCAGGGCATCCGTATTCGAAGTAATCTGCGAATTCATAGCCTTTCTTACATCTGCTTCACTCATCGAATATTTCCAGATCTTGAGTTCATCAACAGTTCCGGTAAGAGGAGCCTGCTCATATCCGTCTGCAAACAAAGAAAGATACAGGGCATTGTTCAAAGAATGCTTTGGAAGTATTCTTTCGCCGGTTACCTTCTTGACTCCGTTTACATAGATGGAGATAGAACCGTTTCTTTCCTGAGTCAGTACGACATGACTCCATTTCTTCAACGGTAAGGTGCCTGCCTGAAGCGTTCTTTCCTGATCTGCTCTGGTTTCGTAAGTCGGCTGATCAAATCTGTTGGTCGGTACGTAATTAAACTTCAGGATACCATTATCCAGACCCAACCACCAGCCTCTACCGTCTCTGGTCTGTACTTTCTGACCATTGGCCAATATGACTCCCGTTGATGATTCCGGACAAACCCACAAATCTATACTGAAGTCGTTCAGGAACAAATCCACATAACCCAGATCCACGCGTCCGTTTCCATCAGAATACAATGCCTTCGGACGACTGTCTGCCGTTTTACTCTGTCTTGTCGCAACCGATCCATTTAAATCTGAATCTTTCACCACATAAACTTCAGACAGAGTAGACACATCCGGCGACTCTCTAAGAGTCAGCTTAAGCTGCACCTTGTCTCCTGCCTTCAGAGAATGCGTCAGGTACTGATAAGGATTGTTCACATCCACTCCATTTACCGTCCATACATAATTATAGTAGAACGGTATGGTCCAGTGAGTATTGATTCCCAAAGTAAGTCTGCCGGAATTGCAAGACAATGCCTTCAGCTGAAATCCATCATCAAAATAACGGTCAGACGGGTTCTCCAAGTCTGCCACATAAATGCCACGACCATAATCATGAAGCACCATCTCCTGTGTTGTATAATTGATGATCACACTTCCTGATTTTGCCGCATTATATCCCTTCATCCAGAACTTCCACTCCGTAGAACCGTTCTCCAAAATAAAGATACCGGTTGAGCTATTGTAGAAATACAAATCTCCGCTACCTTCATGCAAGAAGAGAGAGTTACAAGTCATATTCTTAGGCAGATTGTATGTCAGGTCCTGCAATATGGTTTTCTTCACCATATCACACAAATATATCTTTGAATCAGAACCAGACTTCGCCACAATATACAGCTTTGTCCAATTATTCGGGTCAGCGGCAAAAGTCTGCACATTATTCAAATTAGCCACCTGATAGGCATAAGTAAAGGTATTGCCGTTGTCGTGCGAATATCTGAACCAACTGCCTCCGGTTCTTACCCAGACTGTAGAGCCATCATTTGAAGGGTTGTTTCGGGAAAGCACATAAGAGTTTACGTTCTGGTCCTCACCGGTAGCACTCTGAATCTTCACTCGGCGTGATTTCTTTCCGAAATCCTCTATGATAAACAGTTTTTCATTCTGCTGCACATACCAGTTACCGGTACAAACATCGGCTTTAACATCATGACCGACCCAGCTGCCATAGTCGAGGCCGTCAATACCTCCACCGCCAGACGGATAATAGCCCATATTACTGTAAGGATTGATAAAGGCAGTGCTTCCTTCATATCCTCGCCAATTTCCCCATCTTCCTTCACGATAAGTCTGCACATCAATATCCTGAGTGTTTCCGTGCATCATCTGGTCACCGAATTCATTCACACGGATACAGTAAAACAGCATCTGTCCCATATCACCTCCGATATTGGTCCACTCGTGGTTATTGATATTCTTGTCCTTCATCAGAATACCGCTGTCCGAGGCTCTGAACACTCTTCCGGACGCATGAGATACAATAGCATGATTGTCCGCATTATGGCGTGAATTGGTTACATGATAATAATTGCCGTCTGCCTGCAATGACTTAAGACGGTTACCCCATGCATACTCTCTAAAGTTCACACCGCCATCCTCACTATATCCCGAGCTCATGGAACATCCATAGAGGTATCTTGTATCCGCATAGTTTACACCAAAGCCTCCAAGCCATCCCCAAGGGCATTCATTTCCGTAAATTCTTCCACTACCGATTCCGTGATAAGGCTCCTGCAAAGTAATCCAGGTCTTACCTCCGTCTCTTGAACGGTATAAGGCCGAATAACTGCCAAAACTTACGTTACGCGAACCAGTAGCAAACCACATTTCGTTCGGATTGTTCGGATTGATATTCAGGAAAGCCTGAGTGGTTGCCTCAAACGGGAAGTTGTATCCCTCGCAACGCAATTGTGTACTGTCGGCATTATACACCTTGAAGTGCAGCTTCTTCAGGACATATTTCTTTACTCCATTAACCACCTCGGGTCTGCCACCATTGTCAAAGTAATAAATAGCTCTGGAAGTCGGAAAGAAGATCAGGTCACGGTTTTTAGGATGAAAAGCCGTTTCCTGGAACCAGGCACCTTTTACGTTATTCTCCGGGCGGACATCAATCAAAGAGTCCGGAATCTGTACTCGATTCCATGTTACTCCCTTATTTTCACTAATCCACAATTCACTTGACCAGTAATTGTTTCCACCATTCTGCACAGCACCGATGAACTTAAGCGTACCCTCACTGTCTCTGAAAGCATGACCACGTTTAAAGCCCTTATGGGTAGCTCCCTCAACTCTTGTCCATGTCTTACCGCCATCCATGGTTTCATAAACCGGGTTTCCATTGGACATGAAGGCAAACAGATGATCCCAGTCATCCGGATCAACCGGTATGGCTGAATGAGTCGCCGTGTTCCGATGATATCTTTCCGGAATGCGGTCGGTGATCAGTTCCCAATGCTTTCCGCCATCGTCAGTACGGCATATACCGGAACCGTCGGGGATTACCATAAGTTTGTCCGGATCTGTCGGATGCACCTGAATCCAATGGATTCTACCGGATGACGGTTTTGGTTTTGCCGGTCTGAACACTCCCGGCTGACGCTCTCCACGTAATCTTGGTTCCGGAGAATACTCTTCCGACAAATAATAGCCATTAAAATCATTGCCTTCTTTTGTCCGGGCATAAGATTTCACGGCCCGCATCATATTTTCGTTATAGGCAGTGTCTGCAAATTGATATATCGTATCTCCGCCTGGAGTATAGCCATAAGTCGGAAGCCATTGCTTCGCGTATCTGCCATATTCCAGCGAACCTCTTACTTTGCTTTTGTTACGCTTCAGATAATCCCCGAAGATTGACTTGATTTCATCCTGACTCCATCCGTCGCGCGCCAATTTCATATATACTTCATCCTTCAGCAAATCTTCTTTCTTCACAGATGAAAACATGGAATCCGGAATGGAGTTCAGTTTGTTTTTAATGGCAGTAAGGTGGTCATCACTCAAATTTCCAGCTATAGACCATGCAACTGCCGGCACCAATAAAAATAAAGGTATAGTTCTTTTTCTCATTACTTTTGTTGTCCGATGCTCCGGTAAGTTCTTACCGAAAAATAAAAGTTAAACAAATTAATCGGCGAGAGCCAGTTTTTTAATCACTAAAAAGTTAAGTAATTGTTTGTCGCTACCTATCCTGTATGCCGCAATGCACGACATGAAAGAAATGAACACACACGTTTATAGTATGCTAAAACTGTTTCGTAACAGACTCAGCATACACGCAGTCACACAAAGATTTGGTAATTTTTCAGCAACTCAAGATATCTGGTTGCCCTAGCTGGTCAAAACAAGCTATTCTTCAAAAGACATGATTTTTCTCTTACACATCATTAGATTACATTTAGTTCAGTTTAGTTTATTCTTGCAGTTAGTAATAATTGTATCACACAATTTGCTTACAAAGATACAAAAATGAAATGAATACACAATAATAACAATAGTATAAGAATACAGTTTATAGAAGATTAACCCATTATTAAAAATTAAGTTCTTACAAACATATTACAATTCTACACAAACCGGACAAATTTCAGATTGCCGGTACTGTCCCGCAACGTCCGAAACAGAAAAATCTTGCATATATAAACGCAATCGCGGATGTGTCTGAGGACACACCCGCGATCATGAATATAATTCAAAAAATCCGTATCGGCTCCGGTCATTGCAACTTCCAGGCATTCCCAACATAAATCATGGGAACTGAAATTTCTTCCGTTGAGTCATCCTTGAACTTTACCTGCAAGAACACATTGGCACGCGTTCCTATAATCGTATCGGAATTGACCGTTACGTTGGAGAACCCTCCGCGCTCAGTCATTTCTTTCCGGACATACTGAGCCAACAGGGCTTTCAGTTCCTCACGATATGATGCAGGCATGTGTTCATAATCCACCATTGCCTGAAGATAAGCATCATATTCCTCGGCTATCAAATGCTGATAGCAGGTTAAAGCCATTTGCGCCGCAGCATCTTCCCGCGACTCTTTTTTGCAGGACAAGACACTCAAAAGCACGCACAGCACAATGGATATTGCAACAAACGACCGGCTGAATCTCATTATTTCTGTCTAATAAATATATTTATCGGTGTTCCGGAGAAGTTCCAGCGTTCGCGGATCTTGTTCTCCAGGAAACGCTTATACGGTTCCTTGACATACTGAGGCAGGTTGGCATAGAACACAAAAGAAGGAATCTGTGTGTTCGGCAACTGCATGCAGTATTTGATCTTGATATACTTACCCTTGATGGATGGTGGCGGATAGGCCTCGATCAACGGAAGCATCTCTTCGTTCAGTTTGGCTGTTGACACGCGGGTCTTACGGCTCAAGAACACATCCTTGGCAGTTTCAAGCACCTTGAAGATGCGCTGCTTGGTCAAAGCTGAAGCAAAGATAATCGGGAAATCGTCAAACGGAGCCATACGGTTGCGGATAGCCAGTTCGAACTCTTTCATCACCGCAGTAGTCTTTTCTTCTACCAAATCCCATTTGTTGACCACAACCACCAGACTCTTGTTGTTACGCTGAATGAGCTGGAAGATATTCAGGTCCTGCGCCTCGATACCACGGGTGGCATCAATCATCAGGATACACACATCGGAGTTTTCGATGGAACGGATAGAACGCATCACCGAATAGTATTCCAAATCCTCAGTCACCTTATTCTTACGACGGATACCGGCTGTATCCACCAGATAGAAATCAAAGCCGAACTTGTCGTAACGGGTATAGATGGAATCACGGGTGGTTCCGGCGATATCGGTCACGATATTGCGTTCCTCGCCGATAAAGGCATTGACCAGACTTGACTTGCCGGCATTCGGACGGCCGACAACGGCAAAACGGGGAATGTTTTCATCGGCCTCTTCCTTTGCCTCTTTCGGAAACTTGGAAACCACATAGTCCAGCAAGTCTCCCGTGCCGCTACCGGTAGCGGCAGAAATACAATACGGATCGCCCAATCCCAAGGCATAGAATTCGGCGGCGCTATAAATCAAGTCGTTGGTATCAGTTTTATTGGCAACCAGGATTACCGGTTTCTTGGTGCGACGCAGGATGCCGGCAACAGCCTCATCCAAATCGGTCACGCCATTATGCACATCAACTACAAACAGAATCACATCAGCCTCTTCGGTGGCCAAAGTAACCTGCTTTCTAATTTCTTCTTCAAAGATATCATCTGAATTGACAACCCATCCTCCGGTGTCTACCACTGAGAACTCACGGCCGATCCACTCCGACTTGCCATACTGGCGGTCGCGTGTCGTTCCGGCCTCATCGCTGACTATCGCATGGCGCGTCTTGGTCAGACGATTGAACAAAGTAGATTTCCCGACATTGGGGCGTCCTACAATAGCAACTAAATTTCCCATATTTTGTTCTGTTTTGGCTTCACAGCCTATTAATCAATCTAAGTTATAACCAAAGTTCTTCAGGGCCTTGTCGGAACTTCTCCAGTCCTTGTCCACCTTGACAAAAGTCTCCAGATAGATGCTCTTGCCAAAGAAGCGTTCCAGTTCCTTACGGGCCTCCGAAGCCACTTTCTTCAAGGCCACACCCTGATGGCCGATAATGATTCCTTTCTGTGACTCACGCTCCACATAGATGACGGCGTGAATATGAATGGATTTTTTGTCTTCCTTGAAGGATTCTACCACAACCTCTACCGAATAAGGGATTTCCTTGTCATAATACAGCAGAATCTTTTCGCGGATGATTTCCGTGACAAAGAAGCGGGCCGGCTTGTCGGTCCACTGGTCTTTACCGAAATAAGGCGGAGAGTCGGGAAGCAGTTCCTTGATTCGCTTCAGAACCACATCCACATTGAACTTGCATTTGGCGGAAATCGGGATGATTTCGGCCTGCGGCAACACCTCGTGCCATACGGCCACCTTGTCGCCCAACGAATTCTGGTCGGCCAGGTCAATCTTGTTGATCAGCACCAATACCGGCACATTCATCTTGGAAACCTGCTCCAAAAAGGATTCGTTCTTGTCCGGAGTCTCCACCATGTCGGTCACATAAAGCAAGACATCGGCATCCTGCAAGGCAGACTCCGAGAAGTTCAACATAGACTCCTGCAACTTGTAATTCGGTTTCAGCACTCCGGGAGTATCAGAGAAACAGATCTGCATGTCCTCGGTGTTGAGGATACCCATAATGCGATGACGCGTGGTCTGAGCCTTGAAGGTGGCAATGGAAATACGCTCGCCCACCAGCAGGTTCATCAGTGTGGATTTTCCGACATTCGGATTTCCCACAATATTCACAAATCCGGCTTTATGTGTCATAGTCATGATTTTATTGAATAAAAAAACGCACCTTGAAAACGATGCGTTTTTCTGTTATTTTAAATTATATCGAACAGTCTTTATTTGGAACTGTCATATCCCCACTTCATGTAGGCTGCTCCCCAAGTGAATCCTGCTCCGAAAGCTGTGAGGATCAGGTTGTCTCCCTTCTTCAACTGCTTTTCGTAATCCCAAAGAGCCAGCGGAAGTGTTGCCGCACTGGTATTTCCATAGCGCTGGATGTTCATCATCATCTTGTCCATCGGGAGTTCCAGACGGTTGGCCACAGCTTCGATGATACGCACATTGGCCTGATGAGGAATTACCCATGCAATGTTGTCCTTGTTCAGTCCGTTACGCTCGGCAATCAGGGCACAAGTGTCGCTCATGTTGGTCACGGCGAACTTGAACACGGTTCTTCCTTCCTGATGCAGATAGTGCATGCGGTTGTCCAAAGAGAAATAAGAAGGAGGGCAAACAGAACCACCTGCCTTCATGCACAGGAAAGGCAGTCCCTTTCCGTCGGTACGCAGATAAGAATCCTTCCATCCCAGATCTTCTGTGGTCGGCTCAACGAATACGGCTGCGGCACCATCACCAAAGATAGGACAAGTGGCGCGGTCTGTATAATCAACCATAGAAGACATCTTGTCGGCACCGATCACCATGATTCTCTTGTAACGTCCGCTGGTGATGAGCGCTGATGCTGTATCCATGGCAAACAGGAAACCGCTACATGCAGCCTGCAGGTCATAGGCAAAGGCATTCTCCATACCCAGTTTACCGATCACAATAGAAGCTGTTGAAGGGAAGTGGTAGTCGGGGGTAGTGGTAGCCACGATGACGCAGTCCACATCCAGCGGGCTCACACCGGTTTTCTGCAGCAGCTGTTTGGCAGCCTTGCGTGCCAGATAACTGGTACCCAGTCCCTCTTCGTTCAAGATTCTTCTTTCCTTGATACCGATACGTGTCATGATCCACTCGTCGTTGGTATCCACCATACGCGACAATTCCTCATTATTCAACACATAATCAGGAACGTAACCACCGACACCGGTAATAATTGCATTTATCTTTTCCATTTCACAGAAGTTTCTAAAAAAAAGTAGCCGGAGAGCCTGCTGACTCTCTGGCTATTACTCTTCTATTCGCTAATTAGACAGTTGCTTCTTTTTCAACAGCTAACTTGCCTCTGTAATAACCACAGGCAGAGCATACTGTATGATAGATGTAATACTCACCACAATTTGGGCATACGGCCAAAGTAGGAGCTACTGCCTTATCATGAGTTCTTCTTTTAAGAGTTCTCGTTTTTGATTGTCTTCTTTTAGGATGTGCCATTTTACTTAATCTTTAATTATTATCTAATATTTTTCTCAATTCATTCCACCTAGGATCAATCGGCTTGTCGGCGTCTGTTTCTTCGGCTGGCGAATCGTCTGCTTCCGGATTCCCTAGCGTTGCACAGTGAGTCTCTAATGCGCTAATCATGGACTCATTACATGCTCCAGGTTCGTGCACATGCTGTAAGGGTATCTCCAGGGCAATGATTTCATAAAGCAACCAGGAAACATCGAACACGTCGTCTTCTTCCGGAATGGTGATCCACTCGCCGTCATCATCGTATTCCTCTCCCAAACGCACCTTAATCAAGGTTTCCGTCTCTACGGGCAGGCTCATCATATCCAGGCAGCGGTCACACGGTATCTGTATCGTGCCCTCCACATCAATATGGAACTCAAAGGCCCCGCTTGTTCTGCGAACGAGCAGATGGGCTTTCAAATCCCCGCTCTTGATTTCCGGACCGTCAACAGTCTGAAAAAAGACATCATCAAGGTGAAACCAGAATTCTTCCTTTTCTGATTTCATGTTCTTCAAATCAATCCTATAGCTGTTTAATATATCCATTTGGGCTGCAAATTTATAAAAAATGAAGGACAAAGACAAAGAAAAGAACCAAAAAAAATTATTTTAATACTTTTTCAACTCAATACGGAACGTCGTTCCCTGTCCCAACTCAGATTTACGCACATAAATTTTCCCTTTGTGGTACTCCTCCACGATTCGTTTGGCCAGCGACAGTCCCAGTCCCCAGCCTCTTTTTTTGGTTGTGAATCCGGGGCGGAACACGGCCTTGAAGTCTTTCTTGGGGATTCCCTTTCCGGTGTCGGACACATCTATATAGTAGGTATCTTCGGCATCGGTCACCTGTAAGCGGATTTCTCCTTCGCGGGCAATGGCATCTACAGCATTCTTGCACAGATTTTCCACCACCCACTCAAACAGAGGGGCGCACAGCTTTACCGGACAAGGACCGGAAGGCATTTCGGTGTGCATCACGATTTTTGACGAGATGCGCACACTCATGTATTCTTCTACATTACGGACAATGCGTGTCAGGTCTTCTTCCTTCAGTTCGGGTATGGACCCCACTTTCGAAAAACGCTCGGCAATCATTTCCAGACGCTTCACATCCTTATCCATCTCGGGAATCAAGTCGTCCTGCGGATAGTTCTCTTTCAGGATCTGCACCCAGGCCATCAGCGAGGAGATCGGAGTGCCCAGCTGATGGGCGGTTTCCTTCGACAGTCCCACCCACACTTTATTCTGCTCGGCCTTTTTAGAACTGAGCAGCGCCATCAGCACCACAAAGAAGAACACGCAGACCACAGCCAGCTGTACGTAGGGATAGGCTGCCAGGCGCTTGAGCAAGATGGAGTCGTCATAACAGATTTCGATGAACTCATCCCGCGCCTCGGGCGAAGCCGCATCCATATCAATCCGGATCAGATGTCCCTGCTGCTTCATCCTCTCGGCCCGGAGTTTGATCTCGGTAATACTGTCCTGACGGGTGGAAGATTTCAGAGAAAGATTGCGGCTGGTCTGCACGTTTCCGTAGGAATCGAGCACAATCACGGGTATGGAGGAGTTGCTGTTGATAACTTTCAGCACCAGCGACAGGTCCGTGTCTTCGTCGGCATGATTCAGGCTTCGCATCGCCTCGGCCCAGATAGACATGTTGGTCTTTTCCTGCTCGGAAAGGTCCCGCACCAGCGTCTGCGAAGAAATCAGGAATACCGATGAAATGGCAATGGCCAGCAAAATCAGGCCTATTTTAGTTCGTGAAATTTGATTTATCCAATTCATTTTTATTTTTCTAACGAAGATACGGCCCTTTTATTGTTTCACAAAAGCTGTTTCGATCTTTTTCTGTATGCGCACAAAAAAAATCATCCTGATGAAGTGCGCATTTCATCGAAATGATCTGTTCACTTCATCAGGATGATTTTTTCAGAACATCGTGTCAGAACCGGTACTCTACTCCCACGTTCAGTCCCAGAGTCTCTGAGAAACGGTTGTGATACATCCAGAAATTCTCGTTCAGTCTGCCAAAACGGAACAGATTCTGCGGTTCCAGATAAATGCCCCACTGCGGCAGGAAGCGATAGGCGGCACGCACTCCCAGCTTGATTCCGGGCACTCCGGCCACAGACTTGTAGTCTCGGTTCAAGGCATCCTTAGAGAAAGAATAGGTGAAACCGGCAACGGCATCGAGCTGCCACTTGTTGGCCGGGTCATAGCCGCAGAACCAGTTCATCAGCGAGAACATATAGTCGGCCGACAAGGTCGTCACCGGAGTTTTCACCAAAGCGTCGTATTGTCCGTAGTCTACCGTAAAGCGGACTCCGGAAAGCGGGGTGAAGCGGTGTCCCACACCCAGTCCGCCGCGATGGTCCAGACCGGCACGGTTCAGCAATTTGAAAGGCAAGGACACGGAATATTCTCCCTGCACGAAGGTTTCGCCGCGGAACTTGTCCTTCGACGTGCGATACGGCTCCATGCCCCGTCCCTGGAATTCCACACCGGCTTCCAGTTCAAACATCTTGGTTTTATAGCGCACGGACTGCACGGCATAAGAACGCTCGGCAAACTGCTTGTCGTAACGGTAGAACAGCTGTTGGAAACGAGGTTCTACAAAGATGCCCCAATGAGGAGTGATGTTCCATTTTACCTGAGTACTGAAAGAGTAACCGTTCATGCCGGAAATCTTCTTCAGGTTATAGGAACTGTTGTTGCGGGCCACTCCGGTGACCCAACCTCCGATCAGATTCACATCCACCGGCGCTACGTCTGTCTTCTTCCAGAAGTCTGCCAGAGCGAGCATTCCTTCCAAACGGCCTCCCACATATTGTGTATGCTCGTTCTGCCATTCGGACAAAGCGGCATAGCTGCGGTCGTCAAAGGTATAGGTGCCGAACGCCGAAAGACGCACTCCGAGGAAGTTAAACCACTTGCCCAAAGACACTCTAGCCGTTCCGCCCGGACCCACATGGTCAGCCGGAGCAATCTTGTTCATTCCGGCGGCCATTTGTACAAACAGGCCATCGGTAAAGTCTTTTCTCTCCGAGTCACCAAAAGTTCCGTTAAACTCATGGAAGCGGTAGCGGAGTCCCAACTGCAAATCGGCAATGGCATTCAGGTTTCTTATCCGCTTGGCACCCTCAAAGGCTTTCTTTCTGTACAGTTTCAGTCCGGGCTCCAGGAACAGATTCCAGTGCTGGCCCATTCTCACACCGGGCTGCAAAGCCAGATTCACACCGACGGCATCTTTTCCGTGCACCGCATTATGTATATAATTGGCTCCCACGAGCAGGTTGAAATCCATCTTCCGCTCAGGATTATATCCCATCAGCACATTCAGCATGTCCAGCTGATAATCCAGATTCAGATAGAACGGATAAGCCGTTCCCGAGTAGGAAGTCTTCAGTTTGGCTGTTCCCAAAGACAAGCGCAAACCGGACGAAGGGGTAAACATGCGTCCGAAGGCCCAGCGTCCGCTTCCGCCGATATTATCCTTGATGACCGAAGAAGTCAGTGCCTGCACGCCTTCGGTGATGCCTCCACTCATTTCGGTGAACCAGTAAGGACGGAACTGAGACCCGTAGGCATCTTTCAATGCTTGGAACTCCGTATCGCGGCGACGAATTTCCAGACCTAAGGACACAGACAGATTGTTCTGCGCTCCAATTCTTTCCGCACCGCTAGGCAGCGTACGCTCAAACTTGGGCCGCTGGTAGCGTGCCTCCAGCATCAGACCGACCTGTGGCACCGGATAGTAAATCAGGTTACCTCCGGCTGTCGGCCCCTGAAAAATATTGATGCGGTCGGCATACGAAGGGTTGTAACGGTAGCCCACAGCTCCCAACGTCCATCCCAAGAAACCGTTCACTTCGACTTTGGGCTGATGGACAGTCGGCCGGAACAGACGGTTCAGATTCAAAAGCACCTCGGCACGACCGCCGAGATAACCATACACACGGTCGTATCTGGTCTCCGTATTGTGCCATGCCTGCGTAAACAGACCTAAACGGCCTCCGAGAATACCATACCATTTACCTAAATTCACAAAGGCATCACCGCCTTTTGCCGGAGAACCGTGTCCCTTCAATGCCGAAGCCATAAATGCGAATCCGGCACCACCCTGGATAAATACCTGATCCATCCAGCTTTGGTTTCTGTATCCATCCCGATATAGCGGATGGGCGGTGAAATTATACAGAGCACCGATCTCCAGTCGAGGAGACCAGGCCAGCATACTGTTTCTCATCGGGGTGACATTGTCGGCCGACGGATACAGCTGCATGGTTGGTTCGGCATACAAATACAGATGGTCGCCCGCATGATAGCGGAAATGCAATCCCGTCTGGAAATGGGGCATATAGCGGTGAGCCGCATCGGGCACGTAGGTAAATCCCAGACCGGCAACGGTATGAATGCTTCCGATACGGCCCGGACGGTATCCCATCAGATAAGATGTCGCATCGAAGAGATAATCAGCCTTCATATCCCAACGGTCGTAAGCCATCATATTGGCCCCGAGCTGTGGTCGTCCTTTCTGGTAGGAGAAAGACAAGCGCATGGAGTTGAACTTGTCAAACTGTTTACCGAGACTGACACCTATACCTGGAGAAATGTTCCGATAGGAAGAAAGATTTTGCAGGCGTGCGGTCTCTCCCAACCCAAAAACAGAGAAATAAATGTTCTTGGCAGCCGTGGTATCCACAAAGGCCGAATCGGCCGGCCGATAGCGCTTCACCCGCACATAATCCAAAACATTTCCATAATCCGGACGTTGGTCAAACAGACCGGTGTTCTGCGCTGCAGCTTCCTGAACGAAGCAGCCTAACAATATATTTATGATCAGTATCTTTTTCATTTTGTCTGCTCCTTCCTAGTTTTTTTTCTGCATTTCATATTCTGCAATAGCTTCATCCACTGTAGACTCTCTTAAACTACCGTCTTTCAACGCCTTGTCCACGAAGGACTCATCCAACTGGAAGCACTTGACCAAACATTTCACCGCTTCCGGTAAATCTAATGACATATTCTGCCCTTGATCCATACGGTCTGCCAGAACAGCCTTCAAAAACCAATATAACGGGGTCTCATCGGATAATTTCTCTAAACTCTCTTGAGCATACATGTTATTTCGATTCGTACCCATCATTAAATTTAAGATCACTTCATTAACAGGTGAAATAGCTGCCACCTTTTTAAATACTTGAGAATTATTATAGAATGAACCTCTCATACATAATGCAAAAGCTATCAACTCTTCATAATCCTTATTTTTAGCTTGCTCCAGAATCTGCGCAGCAACACTCGCTTTTTCATAATTGTGCTCTTTTAAACACATAATTAAATAATTAGCAACTACAGCCTCAGGATTAATGATTGTCTCATATCCATTAAAGTCTTTTTTAATATAATTCAATTTTGGACGCTTATCAGATACAGATATCGGAGTACGATCCACATATGGTTCCAAAAGACTTAAATCACTAGTATCCCTATTTATGTAAGATGCAGCCAGCAAACATTCCGGAAGCACCCACGGACGTCCGTTTTCGTAGGCCTTGGCCACAGCTGCTCCTTTCTTATACAGCACTTCCAGCTCCGCCGTATCTTTCACCATCTGATACAGATGCCAGTATTCATACGGCAAGAACGAATCATCGGGGTTGGCACGATATTTTTGTAAAATCTCAGCCGGAGTCAAAGGACGGTTTACCACATAGACGCACGTATAGGTTACCTTTCGCATTTTTTCCAAATAAGGAGTCAATTTTTCCATTAATCCACTACGTCTCACAGCAACAGAAGTATGATCATGGTCTTTTTCTACTTCAACGATTTTTTGCAACTGTCGAGCTAACAATGTATCATAAACCATGACTGTGTCGGCCAACTCTTTCCAAGAAGTGACTCGGGCATCTGATTTTTTATCATAACCACTCACGTGAAGTCTTTGACTGATAAAATCCTGCAAGAACTCCGTTCTCCTACGGGCAAGGTTAAGATTAGAAGCATAACGGCCATCAGGAGAAGATACTCCTTCAATAGATAATGATCTTAAAACCGCTCCAGAGGAAATATTATTCAAAAGAGCGACCAGATCATTCAATTGTTCTACCGTTGAAGAGTCCGTAAGATCTGGCTTAGCTTCATTAATCAGAAAGTTTATCTGTATCTCTCCAGGCACAGGACGCTCTTTGCGCTCAGCTATTTTCTTGTAATCCTCAAAGTCCAGATAAAATGGCTTAAACTTGGGGACTTCCATTAGATCCATCAAAAGAATATTCCGACAAGTATTTACCATCGAAGTCTTGGAATAATAGATATTATTATAATCCACGAAAGAGAACGAACCGAACACGGCATAGTTCCGGTCTGTATGTGACAAATAAACCGTATCCGCATAATTCAGCACAAAAGCATCTTTTGACAATTGCTTTTCAGGATCTACAAACCTTTGCAGTGTATCACGAGTAATGTCATATCCCATTCTTCGTTCCTGCGTAGCATGGTATTCCTTTCCTTCCAAAACATAAGGACGTCCGTAGGCTTCAATTTTATCAGTAGTGCAGTCTACCACAAACGGCTGATAAACTAACCGCGCATTGGTTTTTCCATAATGTTCTCCGATAGGTAGTGTCAGATTCAACGGCAACACGTTTCCGAAACGTGCCGTGGCCACAGGAATCACCTGCAATTCATTGGGAGTAGTATTTTGAGCCTGCACCACCACCTGGTCTAAAGCAACGGCACCGCGAATCTTAAAATCTATTTGAAACTGATTCTCCACTGGATGAAGTTCTGAAGACAAACCAACACGAACCAATAACCATCCGTTGGAATAAGTTTTCACCTCATAATATCCGGTATAGGGATCGGCCTCGGTTATATCAATTTCCTTAAGGCCATGATAGGGCAGACCTTTCTTGAACTGCTGCTCCATCAGCTTCAGGGCCTCTTCCGCATCTGCCTTGGTGGCATAAGAAAATACCTCAACCAATTCATCCGTAAAAGGAAGATTACGCTTACCTTCCTTATTGGCTTCCATATTCAGGATCTTACCCGATACGGTTATCTGATTTTGCGCCCGCAGCACACTGCCACAGGCTACAAACAAAAAGAGTAGAACTAAAATTTTTCTCATCGTGTCATTTTATAATATATCCCAACGTCACACCCAGATTCACAGGAATGACACTAAAATTCAACGGTTCAAAAGACTCTGGTTTCGGTTCCCCCGAAGTATAGACTCTGCGATGGGTCATGGCAACTCCAACACCGGCCGTCAGTTCCAGATTCCATCGTTTGCCCAAATAAAAGGAATAACCTCCGGTAGCTGCCACACCGGCATAGCTTCCCTCCTGATTCTTTCCTTTCTGGATCAAAGCGCTCTGGTCATTATAATTACCTCCAAAAGCAGCTACACCCAAGTAAGTACGTACCATAGGTCTTCCACTGAGCCAGAAACGATACTCTGGCATCAGCATCCAGCCTCTTAAAGATTTCTGGTACAACTTCGACATATAGGAACCGGATACAACAAACGAATGCCGCTCTCCGGTAACCAGCTCCAAAGACAAGTTGGGAGCACATAAACCCCAATTCAATAAGTTGGTTTTCACCGACAGCAACTGGCCTTGCATCTTGATAGCAAAGACCAGAATCAGGAGGGCGAAACCGAACAATCTCTTTTTCATTATATTCTGATTATTTCTTCTGTTTTTTGATACGAATCTCTTGTTTTACACGCTGCACGGAGTCCAAGCGCAAACTATCTTGATATTTCTTTTCCAATCGTTGTTTTTCTTTAAGAAGACGCTCTGTATGACGCTCCAGAATCTTTTCTTCGTTTAAAACTACATACTTTTTACGTACAGAACGCCAACGATATACAAAACCTATACGCAAATCTGTAAGCATCGGATAAGGCAATACCCGAGATTCAATTACATTCATACCATTCTTATTTTTTTGCTGATCTAAATAAAGGGCACCAACGCTTAAACCCAAATCCAAATCAACAGAACCGCCATGACGTGTTTCATACAAAGGAATATTATATCCTCCTGTTATTCCTATGCTAATTGCCGTTCCTTGGTAACTTGGTTCGGAAAACTGAACTGCATAGCGACTATACCCCACGTAAGGTCCTACATAATATGCTCTCCACCACCCTTTATTACCTTTTTTAGATTTCTTCGAGCGATAAGGAAACATCTGATAAGAACGAAAGTACCTTCTTGCTTCTAACCTAGCCTCACCAAGTTTATAAGTAAAACGAGAAGAAAAATTTGTAGAACATGGAATATAATTAAATTTAAAACCAGCTCCTAAAGACCATCGATTATATACAGAATCTGAAATATCAAATTCTACAGCAATATTAGGTACTGTTGCAATCCAATCAATTGCATTTGTTCGTATACTCCAACGATCAGGAAAAGAAATCGTTTTCTCTTTTTCACTCTTTACCTTTTTTGTAGTATACGTTTGTGCTTTCATGCCCGAACCTAAAAAGGTAAAACAAAACAGTACAAACCACGTTTTCTTCATTTACAGTATAATTTTCCACAAAAATAATGTCTTTCTAACACTTACAAGAAAGAAAAACAAAAAAAATCCTTTTGTAAGGTTTATTGACAATTTATAAAAAATAAATACAAAAAAAGAATCCCTCCGGAGATTGCTCTCTGAAGG
>NZ_QUEM01000069.1 GCF_003477995.1 Bacteroides sp. OF04-15BH | reverse complement strand
GACTGCGGCGTGGAGTTCCTGACCGAAGAACCGCTGCAAAGGGTCTATGAACTGAAACAGGAAAATGACATGCTGGTGGTGGGCGGCGGCAAGCTGCTTACTTCGCTGATAAAAGCCGGATTGTTGGATAGCCTGACTATCTACACTGTCCCCGTCATGGTGGGCAAGGGTATCGGTTTCATCGGGGAAACATTAGGCTCGGAATGGAAACTGTCGGAAAGCAGGGTGCTGGATAACGGGGTGGTCTGTTCGACCTACCTGTTTGGCGGGAGCGTATAAAAAATGCGCCCGGTTCCCGCCGGGCGCAACCACTAAAATTTCAATTATTATAAGTCGTAAAACCTATCACAATGAAATTTCAGTGGCAAAGATAGGCTATTTCTTCGGTTTCGCTTTCTTTTCGGGGAATGAAAAGGCGACATTGAACTGTTCGTCCAGCACCAGCGAAGCATCAAAAGCCTTGCCGTTCTTGCCCTTGAAGCCCTTGATTAGCCCGGTCTTGCGTTTCGTCACCAGCTCGACAATCTGTTTGTCGGAAAGCTGCTTGTCGCACTTGTTGCGGAATATGGTAAGCGTACAGTCCACGTTGGAACACTTCGCCACTTTCGGGTAGAACAGGATGCGCCCGTTATTGCATTTGGGGCAGGGACAGGTTTCACTGCCTGCAACAGATAATTGTACCGAAAGCAGTTCCGCCGTGATTTGGGCGGCGTACACCTCGATACCCTTTCGGAACGTGTCGGCATCCATGTTTCCCGCTTCTATCTTGGAAAGGGCGGTTTCCCACATACCCGTCATTTCGACATCGGCAATCTTCTTGTCCTTGACAATCCTGTAAACGGCAAGCCCCTTGTCGGTGGGTACAAGGTTCTTCTTCTCACGCACGATGTACTGGCGGGTGAACAGCGTTTCGATAATCGCCGCACGGGTGGCGGGTGTACCTATCCCGGCATCTTTCAAGCTGGCTTTCAGTTCGGCATCCTCCAGTTCCTTGCCTGCGTTTTCCATTGCGGCAAGCAGGCTGCTTTCCGTGTGCAGCGGTTTCGGCTTGGTCTGTTTCTCCAACAGTTCCACGTTGGAAATAGGCAGGTTTTCGCCCTTTTGGAGTGGCGGCAGGCTGGCGGTTTCTTCATCCTCTCCCGTTCCCTGCTCGCTGAATACGGCACGCCACCCGGCTTCTTTCATCACCGACCCTTTCACCGTGAAGTCGGTATCTCCGGCAAACAGCACAGCGGTGGTTACGTCTTTCACGCACCTGCCCGAAAAGGCTTCCAGCATACGCCCGGCTACCAGTTCGTAAACCGCCCGTTCGTCTTTGGAGAGTTCACCGGGCAGGTTTTCAGTCACGATTAAGGCGTGGTGGTCGGTCACTTTGCCGTCATTCACGCTACGGCGGTTCAGCGTTACGCCGTTCAATCCGGCGGCATATCCGGCAAAGCGGGGGTACTGCCCCAGCATGGCGACACGTTCCGGCATTTCATCGAAAACGTCCTCCGGGATATAGCGGCTCCCGGTTCGGGGGTATGACATCACTTTCTTTTCGTACAGGCTTTGCGCTATGGAAAGGGTCTTGTCCGCCGAAAAGTTCAGTTTCGTGTTCGCTTCCTTTTGCAGCGTGGTAAGGTCGTACAAAAGGGGCGGTTCTTGGCTGGTTTCTTTCCTTTCAACGGACTTCACCGCAAGCTGCCCGGCATCCTTTACCCGTTGCAGGGCGGCTATGGCTTCGGGCTGCTGCTCCCACTTGGCGGTAGATTGGGCGGTGAAACTGATTCTACCGCTGGCGGTATCGGCTTTGAGTTGCCAAAACTTGGTCGGGACAAAGTTCTTGTTTTCCAAATAGCGGCTGCATATCATCACGAGCGTGGGTGTCTGCACCCTGCCCAGCGAGAACACGCCCTGCCCGGCTGCCACGCTCAACGCTTGGGTGGCATTTATACCTATCAGCCAGTCGGCTTCGCTGCGGGACTTGGCAGAAAGGTAGAGGTTATCGTAACGCTCTCCCGGCTGCAAGTTATCCAGCCCCTCACGGATTGCCCTGTCGGTAAGGCTGCTTATCCACAGGCGTACAAAGGGCTTGGTACAACCTAAATAGTTATAGATATAGCGGTGTATCAATTCGCCCTCACGCCCGGCATCGGTGGCTACAATAATCTTGTCGCACTGGTCGAATACCTCTTTAATCACTTTCAACTGTTTCAACACGCCGGGGTCTGCCTTGTAGCCTTTCTCGGCTTTCACCTGACGGGGGATTAGCTGGAAATCGGGCGGCAGTATGGGCAGGCTCTCCCTGCGGAAGTTCGCCACGCCGTAGGCTTCCGGCATGGCAAGCTGGATTAAGTGGCCGAACGCCCATGTCACCATATACCCGTTGCCGGAAAGATAACCGTCATTCTTCTGTGTCGCCCCGATGATGCGGGCGATGTCTTTTGCCACGCTGGGCTTCTCTGCTATCAATGCAATCATAATTCTTTACTTTTTAAGGGTGGGTACTACATTTTCATTCCTTTGGACTTTTTGGGCTTGTCCGCTTTCTGGCTCTTGTCTTGCGCCTTGTCCTGCTTCTCTTTCTGCTTGGCGGTAGGCTTTTGCTGCCCCTGTTTCAACGGCTCTTTGCCCTGCTTGGTGGCTTCGTTGGTCTTGCCCTCTGTATTGACCGCTACCTGTGTCCGGCTCTCGGCGGTGGGGGTAACGTCTTTCGGCTGCACCTTGTCGGGGGATTTGCCCTGTGCGCCGGACTGCACATGACCGTTGAACTCAACGCCCTGCCCGTCCTTTAGCCCGGCTACCTGCTGCTGTCCCTGCTGTAAGAACTGGACGGCGGCACGGGGCAGGAACTCCAAGCCACGCTCCACTGCGCTGACCTGTAGATAGGCACTGCGCTTCGTGCCGTCCCTGAATTGCAGGTTTTCCATTTTGACCGCTTGCCCGGCTTCAAAGGCAGTTTTCTGTTCCGGGCTGACTTTCACGTTACAGATTGTATCGGGGCATTTCCATTTGTCTGCCCGCATGTATTCCAGTTCGTGCGTGTACCTGTCCCGGCTGACGAACACGGGGATTTGTTCGCCGCTTTTCGGGTCTTTGATTTGTGCGATGCCGCCCAAGTTGCCAGTACCCTGCAAGTTGCCCTGTTCCTGCTTGGTGAAGTCGTGTTCATGGAACGGGCGTTGCAACAGCTTTTCATCCTGCTGTACGCCGTGCAGCTTGGGTACTACCGTACCGTCCTTTGCCTGATAGAAAGAGAGCTTGACATCGGTAGGTTTGAGGTAGAAGCCGCCCACCGTCCCCGAAACGGTGTAGGTGTTGCGGGACTTGTAGCCACGCATCACCCGGTCGAAGTCTTTCGTGTTTTTCAGGGTGTCGGCGGTAATGCCGACTTTTTTCAGGTTCTCCCAGTCGATTTTTGCCGGGTCGAAGCGGTAGCCCTGCTTGAACTCGTGGAAGTCGGGCTTCGGCACTCGAAGCATTTCAGCCCGCTTGTCGCCCTCCGGTGTAGGGTTGCGGTGGTTGTCCTCGATTGCCTTTGCCTGCTGTTCTGCTTCGGATGCCTTTACGCTGAAAAGTTCCAGCCCGGAAGTGTCCTGAAACTTGCGGAAGAAATTGGAAAGGAAGTTGCTGAACACATCGCTGTTCTTGTCCACCTGCATGAACTCGCCGCCGTGTGTCGGCGGCACGGGCTGCAAATTGCCCTCCTTGTCAATACCCTTGACGGCACTCACCTTGCCCTGGTGTTTATCCAAGACCAGCAGCACGTCTTTTTCCTGCCCCTCTGCGGGCGGGGTCATTCTGTTTGCCATAAATAATTGGAATTTTAGTGGTTACGGGAATAGTCCCGCCCAAAGATAGCCACTAAATATGCTATATTTGGATAGGCAGAAAAGAGTGTCCGCATTTGTCCTGCGCTGTCCCGATTTGTCCGGGTGGATGAAATTCTGCGGTTAATGGTTGCAGAATTGGAAACGGGCATAAAAAAGAGAGCGAAGTTAACCACTCTCTTTCAATGAACCCTTTGTGAACCCTTTAATAGATTAGCGGGGAACGCTGTTTGAGCATTATCGCGCTTCGTTAGTAATCTGTTATTGCACTTGTTTCAAATCCCCGATAGATTGGGGGACATTTCTATGTAAGGAATAGTTTTTAGAATATGGATGTTATCTATTGCTTCTTTACCACCCAATGCCAATGCCGGTACAAGCCATGGAAATCATAGGGAAATAAAATAATTCATCGTCCTTATTATCAATCACTTGAATATTTCTTATTTTTCTCTATTTTTGCCATATTTTACCCATTTTCTGTTATTCAGCATACTTTTAGTACACTTTGAAATATCATTTTCTTTTGTACCTTTGCATCCGCAGAAAACAAAAGAAAATCAACTATTTAGTGTAATTACTCGGTTACAGTATCAAAATCGGGATAAAACCTCTAAACAATGGCAAAGTTAGAAAATAAAACGAAAGAAAACCCCAATCTGAAGCAAAATAAGCTCTCGGACGGTAGAATAGGCTTTTACTTAGAGTATTATTTCTTCCTCAAATTATTAAAAGTAATACTGGCAAAAAGAAATACCCTTTATTCTTTTCGCCAGTACCTATATCTTGCAGTCAACAGAAAAAAGTTTAGTACGGTTTGAATATATAGACAAAAAACAGACTAAACTCCAAACATGGAAATTCAGATATTTTTTATACATTTCTCTTATATACAAATGATAGCCGAATTCAATTCATATATGAGTAACATAGACATAGACTTCTTCAAGGAGTTGTGTCTGAAACATGGAGAGTTACGACATTATAAAAAGAATGAGTTTATTCTCCATGAAGGTGATGCTTGTTCTTTCTTCGGGTTTATCTTGTCAGGCGTAGTCAAATACAGTTGCACCAACCGGACAGAAAACAAGCTGTATAATGTCGGTTTTTCCTTTCCAAATGAATTTATAGCCGATTATCCCACTTGCTTATATGGC
>NZ_QUEM01000068.1 GCF_003477995.1 Bacteroides sp. OF04-15BH | reverse complement strand
AACGCCAAGTACGCCCGTGAACCGGAAATGCTCAACATCGAGATGAAGGACTTCTTGGAGAATGAAGATACGTCCGATTTCTCGCATACCCGGATGAACATCCATTTCCGGGAACTGGCGGGTGAAAGCCCGCTATTGGTGAAGCTGATAATGCAGAGCATCTACAAGAACAATGACCGGAAAGTGCGCCACTTGGGTAGCAAGCGTTTCGGCATACAGTTCTTAATCAAGGGGATTTACACCTATAACGGGATGCTCTACGTGCACACGCAGACAAAGAACAGTTCCAACGTGCCTTTCGACACGGACTTCATCAGGTTTAAGATAACCGATAAAAAAGTGCCCAAACGCACGGCTATTCAGGAAACGGTACTGGATGCGGTACGCAGCTACAACGAGGTGATAGAGATTGCCGGGAAATCGACCGTGCGCACGGTGTACGCCCTGCCGAAGTTTACCATTCCTGACGACAAGCTGCTGGTCGTGGAACTCTACGAGAAGAACGGCGGGCGGCATCAGACCATACGGGTGGAGAACGCCGACATCGTGAACGCAGAAGTGATTGACGAACTAAAAATCAAATAGGGAATGAAAAGACACATCTTTATAATGATGCTCTTTGCGCTGTGCCTGACCTCGTTTCAGGCACACGCACAAAGATACCTGCCGGGCATGAAAGGCTTGCAGGTCACGGCGGGCATGACGGACGGGGTGCATTGGAACGCTGGCAGTGATTTCGCCTACCACATCGGGGCGGCGTACAGCGTTTACACCAAGAACGCCAACCGCTGGGTGATTGGCGGCGAATACCTGCACAAGAAGTATGACTACAAGGATATGCAGATACCCGTGGAACAGTTCACCGCAGAGGGCGGCTATTACCTGAAATTCCTATCGGACAGGCGAAAGACTTTTTTCCTTTCATTGGGATTGTCGGCTCTCGCCGGGTACGAAACAAGCAACCGAAGCGAAAAGCTGCTGCCGGACGGCTCTACCTTGCTGGATAAGGACTGCTTCATTTACGGCGGTGCGCTGACGCTGGAACTGGAAACCTACCTGACCGACCGGGTGGCTCTGCTGTTGAACGCAAGGGAACGGGCGTTGTTCGGCTCGGACATCGGCAAGTTCCACACGCAGGTATCTTTGGGACTGAAATTCATTATCAACTGACCGCTATATAATAATGTATATGAAGAATGTAATGTATAAAATCATCATGGGCTGCTACATCGTGGCCGCCCTCGTGCTTGTCACCGCCTGTAATGACAACTTGGATATTCAGCAGGCGTACCCGTTCAGCATCGAAACACTGCCAGTACCCAAAAGGCTGAAAGTCGGGGAAACCGCCGAAATACGCTGCCGACTGGTGCGTGGCGGCTATTACCAGCCGACTGCCTATCAGATAAGGTATTTCCAGCCGGACGGCAAAGGAAAGCTGGAAATGGATAACGGCACGGTGTTCCTGCCCAATGACCTCTACCCGCTGGAGAAAGAAACGTTCTGGCTCTACTACACCTCGGCATCGACCGACCAGCAGACGATTGACATTTATATCATCGACAGCTTCGGGCAGATGCAGCAACTTACACTATCATTTAATAATGACAACAGCGAAGAAGAAACGGAAACAATAACCCCCTAATAATAAAACGACATGGTAAAAATAGAATTGGATATAGAAGGCATCTCGTGGTACATAGAAACCACGTTGGAAACAGATACAGTTCCGGCAGTAGGTGACATCATCATTGTGGACAAGGACTGTATTTCCGAACGTGACAGTGCTGAATTATGGAAAACGCCGTCCAATCAGGTATTCAAATGGGCGGACGAAGAAGACGATGCGCCCGTAATGGTATGGTTCGATTGCGAAACGGAAATGCTTGTCAATAAACGGACATGGAAATATGACATCGAGGAAGAAGAAACCGTGTGCATACTTGGTGTAAAATTTATTCACTATGAGGATTTATAGTTGCGACAGCCGTTTTTATCATCCTCTTGGGAAACCGGGTATGGAATGATACGCAAAGCGTAAATATCGGGCAGACAGCCCGCCGGGAAGCATCGGCGGGCTGTTTCCATGATAGGGAAAACGAAAGGCTTCTTTGTTACTTTCTTCACCCGCTGGCAGGCTCACGGAAGAAAGTAACGGCGGCAAGCAGCCGCCGTCCTCTATCAACTGGTTTTAAGGCTCTTTATGGACGTGTATTTCTCTAACCACACCTTTACCTGCTCCATGTTATATTCGCCCGTGATGATTGCCGTATGGTCGTCTATGGCTACAAACCGGACACTTTCATAGCTGTTTACCCAGCCTTGCAGGGAACAGACGCCCCACGTTTCCACATCTGCAAAAACACTGCGGTCTATCCGGCTGATTGGCTCGCCGAAAACTACCGTCATTATCTGAAAGTCCGGTTTGTCCTCCAACAGTTGCAAATGATGCAGCGTGCCGAACTCGTCTATTTTGCGCCCCCACGCCCACACATCATTATACAAATCATCGCCCCACTGGTGCGGGTGGTCGAAACGGACTTTTACCTCTATGGTGTGTTCGTTTTCTTCTGTGTCCTCGATAACGCCCGTTACCATTAAGCCCGTAAAAATACACTCGCAACGCCTGCCGATAAGCTCCTTGTTTACTTCTGTCGTTTTCATGTCCCTGAAATTTACTTGTTTATTACTCCGTTCTTCTTCGCTACCCATTCGTCACGCCTGCGGCGGCACTCGTCCAGCGTTTTGGCTACCGTGCTGAAAAGTTCGCCGTCCGTGTGGCGGTAGTCATATTGATAATAAATTTGTCCCCTGAAAGCCCCTAAACGGCATTTCACGAACTTTTCTTCTCCCGGTGTCTGGGTGATGCTTACCCCGTTTTTGTTAAGTGACTGCATGATGTCTTATTTTTTTATGGTTATAAACTTGGTTGTTTTAAGCGGGCAGGGCTTTGACACCCCGCCCGGATTGGTTGTTATGCCGCACGGAACACAAAGCCGTCATCAAACCAGTAATCGCACATGAACAGGTCACGGGCAAACTGTTTGTAATCGAAATAGGTCTTTGCGAACTCCGGCAGGTCGTAACATTCCTCTACAATTTCATAGGCGAAATCTTCTTCATCGTCATATTCCCCTTGATATTCATCCCGGAAATCACGTACAAGGTCGTCCGCATCTTCCTCGCCCAAATCATGGCTTTTATAGTTGCACCACACGAAAAAGGCTTCCTGCTCGGTGTCGCTCAAATCCTCCACCGCATCACGCAGGGCGAAGAAGTTTTCAGAAATCCAGCTTTCGTCGATTAAGCCCTCCGGCACGTTCTCCCAGTCCTGAAACATGTATTCCGCATCTTCCTCGTCCTTGTGAAGTTCCCGGCAGGCTTCATAAAATTCTTCCTTGTCCGAATAGTCCGAAAGGTCGAGCCATGCGCCGGACAATGAACCGTTGTTGTACTTGGCATAAGTGCCTACATAAACTTTTGCTTCCGATAATACCTTTGCTTCCATATTGCTGTAATTTTTAAGTTTTTAATTTTATGCGGATTTGAGAGGTGAGGGAGTTGAAGTTTCACTGAACTTTTTTCCTGTTTCCCGTAAATCCGACTTTTTTTTTATGCGTCTTCCGGTCGGGTCGGTCGTTTTCGTTTCACATAGGCGTAAAAGGGTAGTGTTTAGAGTTTGCAAGGTTTTGGGCAAAAAATACCTCGCAAGGCAGGGAAGATTTTTTCGCCAAACCGGAACGGCTCGACCTTGCAAAATCGTGAAGAACACGTAACTACCTTTGCCTATTGAAATGATTAAAACGACTGTCCCGGCTGGGGGACTGCGTAAGAGGAAGATTTACAGATAGGGAAACCGGGGAAAAGTGCCTGTTCTCTTTCATCTTTTAGGGAACACTCCATGCGGGCGGGAAAGGCAAGGGTGTTGTAAGCTTGCTTGCAATACGCTTGTGCGGGTTTCCAACGGCTCTTTTCACGGAATACAGTCAGCCATGCCACGCACGGCTGGAGTTTCGGGGAATGTGCCAGTTGGAAAAGGATATAAAAAATGCGGGTAGTCGGTGGACTGCCCGCAAGGTGGAAGAATGTACTTCATTGGGATATAGTTTGTTAGGCGGAATTTCGTTACCGAAATCGTTACCTATTCGTTTTTGTCACGGTTATAGGTAACGAAACCTACCGGGCGGCGTTCTTTCTGTTGTTTCGACTGGCTCAAAAGCTGGGTAAGGGCTTGGTACAGTTCGTTGAACTGCGCATCGGTGCTTACCTCCAGTTCCTCGATGCGCCTTGACAGTTCCTCGTAACCGATTGCCATTTGGCGCATGAGGACGAAAGCCCGCATGATTGAAATGTTTACTTCTATGGCTACTTTGGAGCGGAGAACCGAAGAAAGCATGGCTACGCCCTGCTCGGTGAAAGCCATAGGCATAGCAACGCCGAAGTTGTAAGCAGGGGGTATCACATTTTGTGATACCCCTATGGATAACAGCAAGTTAGCTTCCTCTTGGGTGAGAACAAACATAAAATCACTTGGAAAACGCTCGATATTGCGCTTGACCGCCTGCTTCAAGGCTCGTGTTTCCACTTGGTAGAGTTCTGCCAAATGATAATCGAGCATCACCCGGCAACCTCTGACCTCAAAAATCTTGTTTTGGATAATCTGCAAATCCATAATCGTATATTTTAGGAGATTTAGCAATGTTGGAATAATAGTAAGGACTGGTCACAAATTGTGACCAGTTCCCAATAATCAAGATTACATGGCGACTTCCTTGTAAATCTTCTCGATGCCGATAAACTTCTTGTCAAGCCCCTGCATATCGCTGCCTATCTTGCTATTGGTGATGCGGGCGTAGATTTGCGTAGTTTCTATGTTTGTGTGTCCCAGCATCTTGGACACCGTTTCAATGGGTACGCCCTTTGACAGCGTGGTGGTCGTGGCGAACGTGTGCCGGCTCATGTGCACAATTTAAGCAAAAGCAACGGAAAGTGAATATGAGAGAAATGAACTGTAAGTGGTTGAGAATGAGCAATAT
>NZ_QUEM01000067.1:582-5713 GCF_003477995.1 Bacteroides sp. OF04-15BH | reverse complement strand
TGCGTCTTTTTGCAGTTACGGGACAAAATATGCGCTTTTTCGGTTTCAAACAGCCAGAAGCAAGGTTTCTCAAAACAGTCGCGCCTAAACCGCGACTAGACTCAGAAGGTACATTCGGGATTTTGCAATACGGTCTATCCTACCCACCTACTTATTATAATAGAACCTAAAAATTTGCTTATTGCTCCTAAATCCGTTATTTTTGCATCAATCATATTTCTATATATTATTAATACCAGCCATTACGAAATGAAAGAGTTTATCAAAAATACATTAGCTGCCACCTTAGGCACCCTTATCGGTATTCTGTTTTTAAGTTTCTGCGGAATTCTTCTAATCTCTATCCTATTGATATCCGGCAGCAGTGTACCGAGCATCAAGTCCAACAGCATATTGAAAATTGAATTGAACGGTGCTTTGGAAGAGCGCGTTCAAGATTCTCCCCTGAACGATCTTCTGGGAGAGGATTATCCGTCTGTAGGCCTGGATCAAACTCTAAGCAGCATTTATCGTGCCGCCCAAGATCCCAATATTAAAGCCATCTATCTCGATGCCGGTGCCCTGACCCAGGCAACTCCAGCTATGGCCGAAGAGATCAGAGTAGCTCTGACGGATTTCAAGAAAAGCGGCAAACCCATCATCAGTTATGGTGACAACTACAGCCAAACGACTTACTATATATGCAGCGCAGCCGATCAGGTTGTTCTGAACCCAAGCGGTCAGATCAGTTGGCAAGGTCTGGTATCCGAACCCATTTTCTACAAAGATCTGTTGCAGCGCATCGGTGTGAAAATGCAAGTATTCCGTGTGGGCAGTTACAAATCCGCGGTAGAACCGTTTACCAGCACAGAGATGAGCCCTGCCAACCGAGAACAGATCCAGAGCTATCTGAACTCCATCTGGAACAACATGATTCAGGCTGTAGCAGAATCACGCCACATAAACAAGGACACCCTAAACCGATATGCAGACGAATTCCTGTCACTTGCCCCTGCCACAGAAATGGTAAACAAGCATCTGGCAGACACATTGCTTTATCGCGAGGACATGAAGGAATATCTTAAGGAGAAGCTCAAACTAAGCAATTCTCCGCAGATTATCACTCCGTCCGATCTGGCACAGATTCCCCAAAAGCAATCCGGCGCAGAAAAAATCGCCGTTTACTATGCCTTTGGAGATATCGTAGACAACCCATCGAGCATGAATATGTCCGAAATAGCCTCCAAACAAGTATGCCGGGATTTGGCCGAACTGGCCGATGACTCCCAAATCAAGGCCGTAGTCATCCGCATCAACTCCGGAGGAGGAAGCGCCTATGCCTCCGAACAGATCTGGCACAGCATACAAAAACTGAAAAGCAAGAAGCCGGTCATTATCTCCATGGGTGGCATGGCCGCTTCGGGAGGATATTATATGGCCTGCGCCGGCAATGAAATCGTGGCCCTCCCCTCTACCCTGACAGGTAGCATCGGCATTTTCGGTATGATTCCCGACGCCAGCAATTTACTGAAAGAAAAGCTGGGCTTAAACTTCGACGCGGTTCAGACCAACCGCCATGCCGACTTCGGAACAATGTCGCGCCCATTCAATCCGGAAGAGACCGCTCTCATGCAACGCTATATCGAATCCGGCTATCGACTCTTTCTGAAAAGAGTGTCCGACGGCCGCAACTTGCCTCTGCAACAAACCGGAAAACTGGCCGAAGGTCGGGTATGGACCGGAGAACAGGCATTAAAGAACGGCCTGGTAGACCAGAAGGGTACTCTGCAGACAGCTCTGGAAAGAGCGGCAAAGAAAGCCGGCATCACCGACTATTCGGTTACCACCTATCCGAAACCACAGAAATGGTATGAAAGTCTGCTTCAGGACAAGCAGACCGACTATATCCAAAGCGCCCTGAAGAGCACTTTAGGAAATTATTACGAATACATTCAGTTCATCAGCAAGATGAACAGCATGGACCCGATTCAGGCTCGCATGCCTTATGAACCTAATATCAACTAGAACAAGCGCTCAAAAATGGAAGGAGATTTAATAAAAATCAATGAATGGCTGACCCCCCTGTCCTGGCTCTATGGAGCGGGCGTCTTTGTCCGAAACGAAATGTTTGAACTGGGCCTGCTCAAATCGCGCAGTTTCGACATACCGGTAATTTCTATCGGCAACATCACTGTGGGCGGCACCGGAAAGACCCCTCACACGGAATATCTGATCGACCTGTTGCACCGGCATTTCAAGGTCGCAGTCCTGAGCCGCGGTTACAAGCGCAAGACCAAAGGCTTTGTGCTGGCCCATGCGGACACCCGCATGCAGGACATCGGCGACGAGCCCTTTCAGATCAAAGAGAAATATCCCGATATCTATGTGGCCGTCGACAAAGACCGCTGCCACGGTATCGAACAATTGTGCGATGATTCCATAGCCAAAGACACGGAAGTGATCTTACTGGACGATGCTTTCCAGCACCGCTATGTAAAACCGGGCATCAACATCCTGCTCATCGACTATCACCGCATGATTACCGAAGACAAACTTCTGCCGGCAGGGCGTCTGCGTGAACCCAAGGAAGGAAAGAACCGGGCCAACATCGTCATCGTGACCAAATGCCCGCGCGACATCAAGCCCATGGGCTTCCGCGTGATCAGCAAGGCCCTGAATCTCTTCCCCTATCAGAAGCTATACTTCACCACCTTCAGATATGGCAATCTGCAGGCCGCACATCCCGACAGGAACGACCGGCCTCTGTCATCACTCGACAGAAACGAGCATGTACTTCTGCTCACCGGCATTGCCTCTCCCGAGCAAATGCTCATCGATCTGAAGCAATACACCAAGAACATCACATCACTCAGCTTTCAGGATCACCACTACTACTCCGAAAGCGATCTGCAAAACGTGTACGACACCTTCCGGAATATGCCGGAAAAGAAACTCATCATCACCACAGAGAAGGACTACAGCCGCCTGAAGGGGATGAATCTTCACGAAGAAATCAGAAAAAACCTGTATGTGCTGCCCATCAAGGTAGAATTCATGCAGGGACAGGAAAATACGTTTAACGAAAACATTATTGGTTATGTACGAAAAAATTCAAGAAACAGCATCTTGGCTAAAGGAAAGAATGCCAAGTAACCCTACTACCGCCATCATTTTAGGTTCCGGTCTGGGTAAACTGGCCGAAGAAATAACAGACGCATACAGTATAGCCTACAAAGATATTCCGAACTTCCCGGTTTCTACCGTAGAAGGCCACAGCGGCCGCCTCATCTTCGGTAAGCTCGGCGAGAAGGATATCATGGCCATGGAAGGCCGCTTCCATTACTACGAAGGCTATTCCATGAAGGAGGTTACCTTCCCTATCCGCGTCATGAACGAACTGGGCATCAAAACCCTGTTTGTGAGCAACGCTGCCGGCGGAACTAATCCGGACTTCGAAATCGGCGACCTGATGATCATCACCGACCAGATCAACGCACTGCCCGAGAATCCGCTCCGCGGAAAGAATTTCCCTAACGGACCCCGCTTCCTGGATATGCACGAGGCTTACAGCAAAGACCTCATCAACCAGGCACTGAGCATCGCGCAGGAAAAAGGCATCAAGGTGCAGC
Source organism: Bacteroides sp. OF04-15BH (assembly GCF_003477995.1). Lineage (GTDB taxonomy): Bacteria > Bacteroidota > Bacteroidia > Bacteroidales > Bacteroidaceae > Paraprevotella. The sequence goes on along the minus strand of NZ_QUEM01000067.1, from coordinate 2,105 downwards.
AGGGAGTTTATCTGGCCACTCAGGGCCCTACTTACGAAACTCCGGCCGAATACAAGATGTTCCGCATCTGGGGCGCTGATGCCGTAGGTATGTCTACCGTGCCCGAAGTGATTGTCGCCAACCATTGCGGCATCAAGTGCTTTGGCATCAGCATCATCACCGACCTGGGTGTAGAAGGCAAGATCGTTGAGGTGAGCCACGAAGAAGTGCAGCGCGCCGCCGAAGCCGTGCAGCCGATTATGGCCGACATCATGCGCGAGATGATCAACCGCGCATAAGCTCGCCTTCCTTATTATATAATAGATGTGAAACTAAAATTCAAACATGCAAGAAATAAACAGAACAGAAATTGCCACTCTTGGCGAATTCGGACTGATCAAGCACCTGACCGAACAGATTGAACTGAAGAACCCCTCTTCACTCTACGGTGTGGGCGATGACTGCGCCGTACTGAAATATCCGGCCGACAAGCAGGTACTGGTCACCACCGACCTGCTGATGGAAGGCATTCACTTTGACCTGACCTATGTTCCCCTGAAGCATCTGGGCTACAAATCAGCCATGGTGAACTTCTCCGACATCTATGCCATGAACGGTATGCCCAAACAGATGGTTGTTTCCATCGCGCTGAGCAAACGCTTCTGCATCGAGGATATGGAGGATTTCTACGAAGGTCTGCGCACCGCCTGCGAGGCACACGGCGTGGATCTGGTTGGAGGCGACACCACCTCATCACTCACCGGACTGGCCATCAGCATTACCTGCATCGGCGAAGGCGATCCGGACAAGGTTACTTACCGCAACGGAGCCAAAGACACTGACTTGATTTGCGTGAGCGGTGACTTGGGAGCTGCCTATATGGGACTTCAGCTTCTGGAACGCGAAAAGGCAGTATTCAACCAACAACTGAAAGAAGCCAGCGAGAGCAAGAATCAGAAAATGGAAGAAGAACTGCTCCGCGCACAGCCAGATTTCAGCGGTAAGGAATATCTGCTGGAGCGTCAGTTGAAGCCGGAAGCTCGCCGCGACATCATCGAGGCCCTGGCTGCCGCCAACATCAAACCGACCGCCATGATGGATATCTCCGACGGACTGAGCTCTGAGTTGCTCCACATCTGTACCCAGAGCAAAGTGGGCTGCCGCATCTATGAGGAGCATATCCCGCTGGATTATCAGACAGCCGTCATGGCCGAGGAGCTGAACATGAACGTAACGACCTGTGCTCTGAACGGTGGCGAAGACTACGAACTGCTGTTCACCGTGCCTATCTCCGACCACGAGAAGATTTCTCAGATGGAAGGTGTGAAGCTGATTGGTCACATCACCAAACCGGAGCTTGGTTGCGCTCTGATTTGCCGCGATGGCAACGAATTTGAGCTGAAAGCACAGGGTTGGAACCCTCTAAAATAACTTTTTTCGAAAAAAGTTCTCAAAAAGTTTGCGGATACAAAAGTTTTTCGTACCTTTGCATTCGCAAACGAGAAGGTGCCATAGCTCAGTTGGTAGAGCAAAGGACTGAAAAT
>NZ_QUEM01000067.1:0-572 GCF_003477995.1 Bacteroides sp. OF04-15BH | reverse complement strand
AACGAGAAGGTGCCATAGCTCAGTTGGTAGAGCAAAGGACTGAAAATCCTTGTGTCCCCGGTTCGATTCCTGGTGGCACCACTTTGAAGAAAAGCAAAAGACAGTAAAATCCTGATTTCCAAGTGAAATCGGGATTTTTTGTTTTCCCTCGGCACGCAAAAAACGGCAAAAAATTACCGTTCGAGGTGGAGCAAAAGGTGGAGATAAAAGGTGGAGCAAAAATCTCCATCAAATTAGAGTCTTTCTCACTGATTTGCAATGTTTTGCGTATCAAGAAAACGTGGTCGGGTTCCTACTTTTATCCAAACTAAAAACTGTAGGAAAATGAAAAGAAGTTCATTCAATGTGCTTTTCTTCTTGAAGAAGACCAAGCTGCTGAAAAATGGAGAAGCATCCGTTTGTATGCGTATCACTGTAGATGGTACGCGAGTTGAAAACAACATCCGCAAAAGCATTGCCCCGTCTCTCTGGAGTCAGGCTAAGGAATCCGCCAGAGGCAAAAGCCGCAAATCATGTGATCTGAATGCCTATATCGAAAATGCGAGAATCAAGTTACATCAGATTTTTTGTGA
>NZ_QUEM01000066.1:5216-5795 GCF_003477995.1 Bacteroides sp. OF04-15BH | reverse complement strand
GCAGCGTTGAAGAATGACGAGGTACTGAAGTATTCGGCATACCTGCCACCGAACAAACGGAAAATCCTCTATGTAGATACCGAGCAGAGCAAATACCATTGCCATAAGGTCATGGAGCGTATTTTGCGACTTGCCGGACTGCCTACCGACAAGGACAGGGACGATTTTGTTTTCATCGTGCTAAGAGAGCAGACCCCCGACAAGCGGAAACAGATTATCGGCTATATGCTTGAAAATATGCCCGATGTGGGGTTACTCATCATTGACGGAATCCGTGACTTGATGTATGACATCAACAGCCCCAGCGAATCAACCGACCTAATCAACCTCTTGATGCGCTGGTCAAGCGGATATAACCTGCATATCCATACCGTACTGCATTTGAACAAGGGGGATGACAACACAAGGGGGCATATTATTATCGGCTATATGCTTGAAAATATGCCCGATGTGGGGTTGCTCATCATTGACGGAATCCGTGACTTGATGTACGACATCAACAGCCCCAGCGAATCAACCGACCTAATCAACCTTTTGATGCGCTGGTCAAGTGGGTATAACCTGCATATCCACACCGTG
>NZ_QUEM01000066.1:0-5206 GCF_003477995.1 Bacteroides sp. OF04-15BH | reverse complement strand
AAGCGGATATAACCTGCATATCCATACCGTACTGCATTTGAACAAGGGGGATGACAACACAAGGGGGCATATCGGTACGGAACTGAACAACAAGGCTGAAACCGTCCTGCAAATCACGAAAAGCCAGCAGGACGGCAACATAAGCGAGGTAAAGGCGATGCACATACGTGACCGGGAATTTGACCCGTTCGCATTCCGTATCAATGACAACGCTTTACCCGAAATCGTGGATGATTATGTATTCCAACAACCTAAGCAGGACAGGAACTTTTCGCTTACGGAACTGGCTGAACAGCAACACCGGGAAGCGTTGGAGAACGGTTTCGGCAAGCAGGTGGTACAAGGCTATTCCAATGTCATAGCGGCATTGAAACAGGGTTATGCGAGTATCGGTTACGAGCGTGGACGCAATGTCCTTGTGTCACTTAACAAGTTCCTTGTGAACAAGCGCATGATTGTGAAAGAGGGCAAGGGCTACCGCTATAATCCCGATTTCCATTATTAAAAGTCAGTTTGGTTTAGTCCGGGTGTATATACAAGAGGAACGGACTTACTATTTCCCAGTATCGGAACAGGCAGGTTTAGTATGGTACGGGTGTATATATAACGGACTAAACAGGACTGGTGCACTTTTCAACTATTTTTTTATCCCCAAAAAGAAAATGTTATGAACATCGAAGATGTGAAACAAATACCCATCGCAGACTATCTGCACAGTTTAGGTTACTCTCCTGTCAAACAGCAGGGTAACGGTTTATGGTACAAATCACCGTTAAGGGAGGAACACGAACCGTCTTTCAAGGTGAACACTGACCGCAACCTTTGGTATGACTTTGGCGCAGGCAAGGGCGGCAACCTCATCGCACTGGCAAAGGAACTCTATTGTTCAGACAGCTTGCCATACCTTTTAAACCGGATAGCGGAACAGACACCGCACATCCGTCCGGTCAGTTTTTCTTTTCCCCAGCGTAGGAAAGAACCGAGTTTCCAGCATTTGGAAGTCCGTGACCTTACCCATCCGGCATTGCTCCGTTACTTGCAGGGACGGGGTATCAATATCGAACTGGCAAAGAGAGAATGTAAGGAACTCCATTTTACCAATAACGGCAGACCGTTCTTCGCTATCGGTTTCCCGAACATGACAGGAGGTTATGAGGTGCGCAACTCTTTTTTCAAAGGCTGCATCGCCCCGAAAGACATCACCCATATACGGCAGCAGGGAGAGCCGAGAGAGAAATGTCTGGTGTTCGAGGGTTTCATGGACTACCTCTCTTTCCTTACGCTCCGCATGAGGAACTGTCCGACCATGCCCGACCTTGACAGGCAGGATTATGTCATTCTTAACTCTACCGCCAATGTGTCGAAAGCCCTTGACGTGATGTCCCTGTATGAACGCATCCACTGTATGCTTGACAATGACAAGGCTGGATATGAAGCGACACGGGATATCGAGTTGGAATACTCCTACCGTGTACGTGACTTCTCACACAATTACAGGGGATATTCGGACTTGAACGATTACCTGTGCGGCAGGAAGCAGGAACAGAAAAACGAAGCCAGCCAAGTGCAGGAAACGAAGCAGGAAACCGGACAACGTGCCGCCCCAAGACAAAAGAGAGGCAGGGGCATTTAATCCGGCAGGACTATCAACGGCTGGCGGTTTATTTGGAGAGCAAGGTTATGTTTCGGTAAACCGAAACTACCTTGCTTTGCTCACCGCAAAGAAAATTTCTCCCGTTGGTCGCAATTTTTAAGACACCATTCAAACGTAAAAAACCATGACGAGTATAAAGGACAAGCCGGGGGGACGTCCGGCAAAGAAACGGATAGAGAAGCAGCAACGGGTTGTCAGTACGAAACTGACCGAGTTGCAGTATTACGCCATCAGGAAGCGAGCCGGGGAAGCCGGGTTGCGTGTCAGTGAGTATGTAAGGCAGGCGGTTGTTTCGGCAGAGGTCATACCCCGGCTGAACAGGCAGGATGCGGACACCATCCGCAAACTGGCAGGGGAAGCCAACAACATCAACCAGTTGGCGCACCGGGCGAATGCCGGAGGTTTCGCACTGGTGGCGGTGGAACTGGTGAAGCTCAAAAACAGGATTATTGGAATCATAAACCATTTGTCGGATGATTGGAAAAATAAAAAAGGGAAGCGGTTTTAAGGGCTGTGTGAACTATGTGCTCGGCAAGGAGCAGGCGGTTTTGCTTCATGCGGACGGGGTTCTGACTGAAAGCCGGGGTGATATAATCCGCAGCTTCTGTATGCAGACCGGGATGAATCCCGATTTGAAGAAGCCTGTCGGACATATTGCGTTAAGTTATTCGACAGTGGATGCGCCCAAATTGACAGACGGGAAGATGGTACAGCTTGCGCAGGAGTATATGCGTGAAATGAAAATCACCAATACGCAGTATATCATCGTGCGTCATCAAGACCGGGAACATCCGCACGTGCATATCGTGTTCAACCGCATAGACAATAACGGCAAGACCATTTCGGACAGGAACGATATGTACCGTAACGAACAGGTATGCAAGAAGCTGAAAGCCAAACACGGGCTTTATTTCGCTGGTGGAAAAGAACAGGTAAAGCAGCACCGACTGAAAGAGCCGGACAAGTCGAAATACGAGATTTACACGGCTGTGAAGAACGAAATCGGCAAATCCCGTAACTGGCAGCAGTTACAGGAGCGGTTAGCAGAAAAGGGTATTACCGTCCGGTTCAAACGAAAGGGACAGACCGACGAGATACAGGGCATATCCTTTTCCAAAGGTGAATACACGTTCAAGGGTTCGGAGATAGACCGGAGTTTCAGTTTTTCCAAACTGGACAAATGTTTCGGGTATGCAGGAATGAATGTTGCCGGAAGCCAACGGCAAACAACTTTCGCGCCCGTTCGGGAACAAGCACCTGTACCGGGCAAGGCTGACAGTCCGTTGATAACTGGTTCGCTCGGTCTGTTTTCCGCTTCTTCTCCCCCAGTGGATGAAGAACCTAATTTTAATTTGAGAAAGAAGAAGAAAAAGAAAAAACAACTTAAATTGTAAATACATGGAGGAAAATTTGATTTTAGAGGGGCTTCTCTCAATGGTTACTGAACTGAAAGAGAAGCAGGAAGCACAGGTAACGCCAGCCAGTCGGGAAGAAACTATCGAAAGGCTGAACGCAATCGAACAGGCATTGTCGGAACTGCACAATAATCCGGCTGTTCCCGAAAAGGAATTGCAGGCTATCCAAAGCCAACTTGCCGACATAAAGAATACGGAACAGGAGCAGCAGCAATCCATAGGAGAAGTGAGAAAATTTGTAACGGCTACCTACCGTTGTCTGAAAGAAATGCTGGATGCGTTGGATTCTTACCATAAGGAACGCACAACTGAAAAAGCGGAAACCGAACCAGCATCGCTGTCCCAGCGGATAAGCGGTTTGTTGCGTCCGAAACTGCTTCTCTTTTTGGCAGGGCTGGTTATCTGTTTCGTTTCCTTGTTCCTGAATATCCATTTGGCTGGACGGATGCAGCAGTTGCAGGACAACGATATGAAATACCGCTACATTCTGATGAAAGGGGAAGCGGACGGGGACTGCCTTGATTTGCTGGAAACGAATTTCAGTAGGGAACGGGATAACGTTTTCATCCAAAACTTGACTGATTCGGTGACGGATTTTGAATACCGCAGTAGGAAGCAGGCGGAAGCGTTGGAGCGTGCAAGGCTGCTCAATGAACAAGCCGAGCGGTTGAAAAAGGAAGCCAACCGACTGGGCAAGCCATAAACCGGGAAAACAAGGGATACAAACTGTAAATGTTAAAGCCCACCCAATATATGGAGAAAAGTGCAGTGCATCTTCGTGGTGTATTGCACTTTTTCTATATTTGCGGATAGTCTAATTTGAAAAGCCCAAAATCCCCAATCCGCTGAATTGTTTGGATGATGATTAGGCAATGATTTAATTGTGAATAGGAACTGCACCTACGGGGGCGTTTGCTGAAGTAAATATACTTGACAGATGCTATTATGAAGACATTAGCAACAATCAAATCATTATCGTTATTATGGACATCTAAAGTAAAAAAGATATTCCTATAATGATTAAAGCAATAGATGCAAATATGTATCTATATCTTTTTGTAGAAAACATTGCTCCTATACAGGAGATAGATACAGCAAATTGCATACATTTTAAACTTAACTCTGTAGTCTTAAATATACACATAGACAAAAAAGATAATGCCAAAACAAATATTATAGCATTCAATATATATTTCAGTTTCATATTACTTTGATTTACATTGACCTTATTATCAGTAGCATATAAATTGCTCATCCTATCCCAATAACCAATCCTATGTAAGAGAACAAGGTGAATCTCTTTTCCTTGTATTTCAGCACATAGACCAGCCCGATAATAGCACATAAAGGAATATTAGATGAATCTGCATTTTCCCTTTGTTTACAAGGTATTTATATGTTCTTTCATCCTTTCTTTGCTCAATTTGCGAATCTCACGGTTCTCTTTGTTTTGTTGTAGCATACATTTATGCAACTTAATGTTCCTATGATTCAGTTTAATCTATTTTCTCTAATTCAATTGTAGCTACTTTCTCTTTATCTGGACTAATTTCATTCTGTATAATGGTTATATGTTTTTGGGTATAGCTTTTGATAATCCAAGGGGCTCCCCCCAAATATAAAGCATTGCTATTAAATGTGATATATTTCCCTTCTATTGTATAAGTAATATCAATTTCATCGTAACCTTCCCAATTTACTTTCCCTTTCCGAGTATCTACAAATTGCATACCGACCCCCATATTTTGTACTGCCCAAGCTTCACAATGTCCTGTTCCACGCCATGAAGTCTGATAAAGTGCTTCGGGGGTTAATTCATTTGTCTGTTCATTATCATCGTCGCAGCTTATAAAACTGAATGTACAGAGGAATAGCATAAGTATTCCAAGAATTTCTTTTGTTTTCATATTCTCTTTTTTAATCTCTTGTTTAACTCATTCAATCTTTATTTTGTCTCTTCGTTGAACCAACCAAAGATAAGACAAAGATAAAAAGAAGAATCCTTTGGCAGATTAAGATACTCTTGGAATATTGTTATGAATGTAAATTTCTAAACCTATGTTTATTTTTTGTTGTCAAAGCTTTGCTTGCGTCTGATTCGGCTCATGTGTACGGGTGTAATTTTGAGGTAGGATGC
>NZ_QUEM01000065.1:3750-6089 GCF_003477995.1 Bacteroides sp. OF04-15BH | reverse complement strand
ACCCAGACCATTTGGGTAGCAGTAGTTACATCACCAACCTTAATGGCGAGGTGGTGCAGCATATTGAGTATGTACCTTTCGGTGAAGTGTTCGTTGAGGAACGAAACAACATATGGAATACACCTTATCTCTTCAACGCGAAAGAATTCGACGAGGAGACGGGATTGTATTACTATGGTGCGAGGTACTATGACCCGAGGCTGAGTTTGTGGATTTCTACGGATCCTTTGCAGGAAAAATATCCTTATACAAATAGTTACTGTTTTACATCTAATAACCCAATACGTTTTGTAGATCCAGACGGTCACGAACCAACTCCAGCTGAAGCAGCTAGAATTGCTGCTCATGTTTATGGAGACAAAAAAGATAATATCTTAACAGGAGGTTGGAGAGTTTCACGAAGAAACTTTAAAATTAAGTTGACAGATGAAACAAGTTTAAGATCATTGGTTTACGAAAGGGTTGTAGATGGAAAAGTTACGGAATATGTATATGCCACAGCTGGTTCTGTTGAATTAAGAGATTGGAGCGAAAATATTAAACAGCCATTAGGCTTGTCAAAACAATATGAAAAAGCAGCAAATAATGCCAAACAATTATCTAAAACTCTTGGTGATATGGAACTAAATTTTGTTGGTCATTCATTAGGTGGTGGAGAAGCTGCCTTAAACTCTTTAGTTACAAGTAATGATAAACTAAAAGGTAGAAAAGCATTTACGTTTAATGCAGCAGGAGTTAGTGATTTGACAAAATTCAAAGAGGGAACGTGGAAAACTCCATTCAAATCTGAAAAAAAGATAGAAGCTTATATTTTACGAACAGACCCTCTAAATATTCTTCAGAATAGAAGCCCTGCAATGCCTGATGTGAATGGGAATAGACATTATTTATCTCCCAAAGATTTACCTTCAGTTTATAATGGTCACAGTATAGATAATATTATTAAAAATTTTGGTGTTAATCCTGATGAGTATAAGAAATAAGAACATTTAAATCAAACTGTGTTGGCAAAGATTAAATAAAAAAACAACTTTGCTAGCACAGTTTTTGTAGTAAATCATAACACCGTTTATTTACAGATCGAGTAGTAATGAAAGCAATGATTATACAATTAGTCTTCTCCTGTTTACTATTTTCTTGTTCAAATAATAGCAGGGAAAAATCTGTAGATAGTTCAGAACTATCTAATATAGATTATCGCCTTTTTCAAAATACACCAGCTTGGGAATTAGCCAAAGCTGTGCAAGAAGAGGACATGGATAATTTTGATAAGATTATTTCTGAAAATCCGCAAATAATCAATTATCAAGAATCCAAATATGGTAATACTCTTTTAATGTTAACGATTATAAATCAACAATTAAAACCATTTAAGGCATTACTAAAGAAAGGAGCAGCTGTTAATACACATAACACATTTGATGGCACATCACCTCTTATTGAAGCTTGTTCTTCTAAATACTACAACATTATTTTTACCAAAATACTAATTGAGTATGGTGCTAATATAAATGATATTGAAACAGGAAAAAGGAGGCAAGAGAATAGTACACGACTTACGCCTTTAATGGCGGCTTCCAAAACTGGGAATTTAGATTTGGTTAGATTTTTAGTGTCGAATGGGGCTGATGTAAATTACCAAAACGAATTTGGTCAATCAGCGTTGAGTGAATCTGTAATGACAGACAATTATAAAGTAGCTTATTATCTATTGCAAAATGGAGCGAATTATAACTTACCTATTTTTTACCGATATGATTATTCTATACCAATAGAAAATAGTGTTCCCGGAGATAAAGGGAAACCAATGTTTTTAATGGATGTATTAAAAGAAGATGAATCTGATTTTTATACAGATGAGTATAAATACAAAACACTAATTATTGATTTTTTAAAAGAACAAGGGGTTAAGTAGATGCTTTGAATTAGATTTTTGAGATACACTAAAAAACAGGTGCTATTTATATTCATATAGCAACGCCTCTCAGAACCGTATCGGTAGATTGATGCTCCGCGAGGACGGAACAGGTGCCATTGAATACTTCTATGGCAAGATGGGCGAAGTCACCAAGACCCGCCGCACGATGATTGTGCCTAACCAGGCGATAGCAACCTACGTGACGCAATGGACTTACGACAGCCACAACCGTCTGTTGGAGATGATTTATCCTGATGAGGAGAAAATCACCTACTCTTACAACCTCGGAGGTCAACTTGAAAGGGTTCATGGCGACAAGTCATACGGCTACGACTATGTGAGCAAGATAGGCTATGACAAGTTCGAGCAGCGCACATACTTGAAGTATTGCAACGGTGCTGAGACTTTCTACACCTACGAT
>NZ_QUEM01000065.1:0-3740 GCF_003477995.1 Bacteroides sp. OF04-15BH | reverse complement strand
ACACCTACGATCCACAGCGTCGCAGATTGCAGAACCTCACGGTGAATAGTGGTGGCAACACCATTATGGATAACGCTTACACTTACGATGCGGTGAGCAATGTGCTCAGCGTGGTAAACGGTGCGTCAGTCCCACAGAGTGGCAAGGCTGGCGGACAGATGGCGCATACCTATACATACGATGCCCTCTACCGTCTTGTCAGCGCAACTGGTACATATACAGGTGCGGACAACAAGACCGCAAGTTATACTCTTGCGATGGGCTATGACAATATGCACCGTATCACTTCGAAGCGTCAGATTCTCACGCAGAACAATGTGCAGTTCAATGGTACATTGAATGCTGGCTATGACCTAACCTATACATACGGAACAGATACTGGCAAGAAGTCCCAACTTGCAAAAGTGAAGGATGTGAACTACCGAACGGAGGAGACACCTTCAGAAAGCAAGAATGTGAACAACAATCATGCTTATGAGTATGATGCCAACGGTAATCTTGTCTATGTCAATACAAGCCGTACAAAGAAGGATGGCATGGCTGACGAGAAGACCGCAGAGCGTAAACTCAAATGGGATGAGGAGAACCGTCTCCTTGCTTCTGATGACAATGGCTTCGTGACCAACTATTGGTATGATGCAGACGGTGAGCGTACGGTGAAGACATCAGATGTTAGAACATATTCTGTAATCAAGAAAATGGGAAATAATATGATTAATTTTGACGATATACACGAGCAAGAGCAATAAAATTGTTGTTGGTCGTGATGCCCGCATCTCTGGCGAGTTATTTCATCGAGAGAAATAGAGCTGTTTTGGGCAACAACAGAAAGTCCATCAGTCTCACTACCTGCATACTGGATGCGGCGTGGGTCTGAACCATAAGAGTCGAAGTCACCAATCTTGGAAACGACTCGCTGACTACCTATATAGATATGCTTTGTATAGCGACATTCATCTTGTAGTCGCACCTATTTTCTGGACAAGATGCAGGAGAAGTTGAATGAGAAAATGCGGAGGGATGATGAATTGGAGAGAATGAGGAGATGAAAATGCAAAGCACCATTGGTTATGAAATGTGTAACCAATGGTGCTTTGTGAATCGTTATAGAATTTTCGCTTCAAAGAAATTCTTTATCTTGTATATACCTATATCATGCTTATAGCGTCCGAACAGAAGTTGTGGATTGACATTGTGTTTGTCTGCTTCTGTCTGAATATATGGTGCTATTTTATAAGGTACAACATCACGAGTCCTTGCCATGAACTTTTTCCACTCCGCATTTGGTAGGGTCGCATTTAAAGCAAACTCGTCAGCCTCAGACTCCTCGATGTTCTTCTTGTCCTCCATGAGATTAATCATTGCCTTACCATTTTGGGTAAGGTGCTTGAATACATGACCGACCTCATGTAAAGTGGTGAAAGCAAAATTGTCAATGGAAGCTATTCTCTCAGTGATGACAATCGTTGGTGTATCTCCTATCCAAAAGGACATTCCATCAACAGGAACTTGCCCAACCTTATTGACTACAAGAAAACGAATGCCATACTTGTTAAGAACCTCTTGGGTTTTGTTCACCGTATTCTTGTTTTCTTTAAACACATTGTTCAGCTCTCTTGCCAGCATCTCTGTATCTGCCCCCTTGTCAAATGTGCATAAAGTTGAATCATCATTTTTAGAGAGATGATAGCAATAATATTTCCAAGACAGAATGTCCACGGGATTGGTTTTCACCTTTTCTGACTTGCGGTAATAAGAAAGTTCCATTTCTTCTGCCTTCAAACCAAAGAAATCATCCAAGTTATCCACGGAAAAGACCTCGAAGATGCGTTTTACATCCTCGATGATATTTCCTCTAACGATACCGGCTTTTCTGAAAAAGGGAATTGATACTTGGTCTTTGAGTACATTCCAAATCTCAAGCATTTTAGTCTGCAACACAACCCTTTCGCTCTGTTTGGCGCAATCCAATTCGTATTGCGTCTGGATGTTCATGAGATATGTCGCAGAAATGCCGAGAGCGTTTTCCAACAACAATGCCATTTCAGGTGTCAGAGAACGTTTACCTTTTATGACATCATTCAGAATGGATTTCTGTATGCCAGTGAGTTCGGACAATTCGCTCTGCTTCATATTACGAGCAGACAATTCGTCCTTAATCACCTCGCCCACATGAGTTGCCTCAAATGGAACTGCCTGATTGAAACTAAACTTAGTCATAATGATGTGATATTTCAATTAATTCTATTTCGGTAATGATAATACTGCCATCGGCAGGAGAGCTTTGGAAAATCAATCGCCAGACATCATTGCATCTTACGGATTCTTGATCTTTTCTGTCTCCGTGCAATCTTTCGTAGCGCAAGCCATGATCACGCATAATGTCTTCAATTCTTGTTGCAGCTCTCATTTTGTTGACAGCCTTAACATAACCCTTGATTGCGGCTATAGGAAGTCTTTTATACTTCTTGTCAGATGTCTTTCCATTTTCGAACAGTTCCAACAAAGCCTCGTCTTCACTTGTTATGTTCATATATTATTCAGCCATGTTATTTTTATTTGTGTGCAAAGTTACGATAAATATTTTGATTATCAAAATTGATAACTAATTATTAGCTATATTATAATCATTTTTAACTATTATTCTTGGCACTCGCGGAAAAAGCAATAGCACAAACCTATTTATATTCAACTGTAAAAAGCGCATTTATGCCTTCTGTATCAAGTGCTTCAAGTTCTCATCGTTGGCGATACGCCCCAGCTCATCCTTGACTATCTGCTTGACATCCTCCTTGACTTGGTTGTAGTTGTCCTGTATGGTCTGCTCCATACAGTCGTTGCCATCCGCATCCAAGAAATCGTTGATGATGGGGAGTTTCTGATAACGACTTTCCTCCCGTTTCACCTTTTCGGTATCAACTACTATCTCGGCATGGAATATCTTCTGCTCGATACGCTCGTTGAAGTTATCGGAAACAGAGCCGACAAACATTCCTTGGGTGAGTCCGCTAATCTTGCTCGGCGGAATGTGACTGTCCATCTGGGTATTGATGGATGTAGAAACATCCTGACGGTTGATGGAAATAGACTGGCGCTTTTGGAGTACTTTTCCAAAACGCTCGGATAAAGTCTTAGCGGTCTCGCCAACGACCTGACCGCTGAAGATGTTACCTACCGTATTGATAACCACCTTTGCCTCCTTGTCTCCATAATCACGAACCAATTGCGAGAAATCTTGGAAGCCCAAGCAGACGGCAACCTTGTTGCTTCGTGCCGTAGCAATCAGGTTATCCAATCCCTTGAAATAGATGTTCGGCAACTCGTCAATGATAACGGATGATTTGAGTTGTCCCTTCTTGTTGATGAGTTTTACTATGCGGCTGTTGTACAAGCCGTGTGCAGCACCATAAATGTTCTGACGGTCGGGATTGTTGCCGACACATAGAATTTTCGGTTCTTCGGGATTGTTGATGTCGAGTGTAAACTCGCTTGCGGACATCACCCGGTAGAGTTGTGGTGAGATCATTCGTGACTGCGGAATCTTTGCGCTTGCAATCTGTCCTGCCAACTGCTCCATTGCCCCACCTTGCCAGGCGTCCATGAATGGAGAAAGATAGTTCTCTAATTCTTATTGTTGTTGATGACGACTCTACCATCAGTTCATATATACCTTTTCGACACAAGCATATCTTGTTTTCGTTTGTACCCCGAGTGTGTACAGTTTCAAACCATGATTTACA
>NZ_QUEM01000064.1 GCF_003477995.1 Bacteroides sp. OF04-15BH | reverse complement strand
ACTAATTTTCAGGCGGTTTTTTAATTCCGCCAACAGGTTCTGTTCTAATGTATGCGAATAATGTTTCTTGTTAGGTGTGAAGTACACATCCTTTAATATGGGATTTCCCAACAAAGGAGATAAGTCGCCGTTTTTACAATTCCAAAATCTGAATGATAGCAAGGATTTCATGCTTTGGATAAATTTCAAATCGTCCAAATCTGAAATAAAAAGATTGTGAATATTCTGATTGTCTGCCAACACGGAATAATCACGTAGCTTACTATTCTTCTCAAATGAAACCTCTCCGATATAATCTAAACGGTTGATACTACTAATGTCGATTAGCTTTCTGTTATGTGCAAAAACTAATGTATCAATTTGAATTAAATCTTCTATGCCTTTCAAACATTCTATTTGTGATTGATAGATATGTAATGTTTTTATAGATTTCCAGTTGGAAAACAATGACATATCTTTTTCAGTCAATTTACTAATAACCGCACTTTCTAATTGTTCCAACTTATCCAAGTTCAGGAAGTTCTTATTATAAAAAATCCCAATATTTCGGAGTGATGAAAAACGAGTGAAATCTATATGTAAATCCACTTGCTGGCAATAGAATGTTTCTAATCTTTCAAGGGAGTATATATATTCAAAGTTGGCTACATTCGTAGTATTGATATTCGTAATAGATAGGAATACAATTTGATTAGCGACTTTCTCAAAAAGTTTGAAATCCATTACCGCATCATCATCAATATTCCATGTGTCAATCTGTAAACCGTCACAATCATTTGCAAGGGCATATTCTATACCTTGCTCAAACTCTTTGGGTTCGAGCATTAGCTTTTTCTTGCATTTATTTGTTTCAGAATCATGTATTCGCATACTCAACTTTTTTATTGATAATGGTTAGAAAGGAGCATCGTCAGATGCTATCTTTTGTTATTACTGACTTATTTATATTTCTCAATCCGATGAATAATTATTGATACTTCATAACTTGCTTGATTTTATTAAAACTGATAAAGAAAGAGCATTAAAAGAAGACCGACAATAAGTATAATATACCTGATACTTAATACCGCCTTATCTGAATATTTGGCATTATAAATATTGTCTTGAAATTTCTCAAATAATACAAGAGTCCTTTTCTTATTATAATATATGTATACACCAATCCAAGGAAGTATAAAGCCGATTATCCATATAATAAGTGTTGTTAGTTTAGATATGTACGAAAAAAAGAAATGCCCTGTCAAGAAAAATGAAAACAAAAAAGATGCAAACATATAAGTTATTGAAATAACTTCCGATAAGATGCAGGCTGCACCAAAACGTGGAAATTCCTCATTTTTTAAGCAAACCAAATAATATCTATAAAATAAATAGTCAATAATCTTTTTCATAAGCGACTGTTACAAAACATCAATTATATAATTGTCAGTAATGGTTAAGCGGGGAACGCTGTAAGCGTTATCACGCTTTGTTACCGATGATTTAACTTTCAAAGTCTTTTGAATTAACAAGTCCACGAATAAACTCCTCAAAACTTGCTGCAAGTGTAGTAATCTTATAATCGGTTTCTTCATCAATATGTACAACACTTGGTTCTCCAGTTAAACCGCACTTGCTGTAATCCAAAAATATCATATCATGTCCGGCAGAAGGTGTGGTACAGATTGCTATGCCAATGTTTGGATAGCCCCATTCTTCAATCCAAAAACGACTTCCCATTTCTCCGCAGAGAGAATAAGGTTTATCTTTATCTATTCCCATAATTCCACTTATCGCAATATGGTTGTTTGCCCAAGAAGTCGGAGTTTGGGTTGGAAAGCATTTATTAATGGGTTCACCACCATTACATTGTTTTATCAGCGCAATATAAGATTGAGGTAATTTATATTCCAATTCACGTTCAATCTCTTCAACTTGTTTATCTGTAGGTGTTGTACCTATATAATATTTTTGAGCGTATTCGTTATTAGCCCAAAAACTGGAAAAGTCGAAATCTTCAAAAGGAGTTTTATCCATGATTGTATATTTTAACTGTTTTATCGGTAATGGGTTAGCAGGAAACGGCTTGCCCGTTATCCTGCGTTGTTATCAACCTGTTCTAATATTTATCTGCAACTTCAAATTCACCGATTGTTTGTGTACAGATGTCAATGTACGGAATAGTCTTGACTATCTTGATGTTTTCAATGTCCTCACTTCCCCCCATAGCCAACAGCAGGGAATACCCGAAACATTCGTCATAGTCGGGAGTTCCGAGTTTCTCTTGTATTACAGGATAATTTTCTAAGTCAAACCAACCTTTCAAGAAACTTTGATTTACCATTACCTTATTAAAAATTGCACGAAGATTGGCAGGAAGTATTAAATATGTTCCGTATCTGACATTCAGATAAACAACGTAATTATTCAGTCTTGGGTTCTTTACATAGGCAAAGACATCGCCGAAAGCCGTACACATGAATGGCAGAAACGATTTGTCATCCTCCTTCTCATAACAGGAGTTTATCACATCTTGGTAATCGGACGGATTGATAAGCTTAAACAGCCCATTACAATAACTGCCCAGCCCGACCTCCTGCCATAAAATATTCAGTTCGGGATAAGACAAATCAGCATATTTGGCAATAAAAGTATCATCTACTGCCTGCCTCTTATTATTGAGGCTCTTTTCTAAAAATTCTTCGTACATATTTATGTGCTTTATGGTTGATAATGGTTTGGTGAGGAACAGCGTTAAGCTGTTATCTCGGTCTTGTTACCAATATAATTTATAAGGAAACAGACAGCCATTTTTGCTTCCATGAAGAATATCTTTTCTTAGAATCCAAAAGCCATTTGCCTTTTTTCAGTAAGAATATATATTGCATCTTTTCTTGCATAGGCTCTTCTCTGTATGTGTGAACTACAATTCTATTTTTTCCTTCATCTACTATATCGGTTATTTTCTCTTCATCAACATCATATTCATAAGAACCTTTCACACCATAAGATATAGTGTTAGGTTTGCCATACTTTCGTTCACGAGGAGTACAGTAGGTCAAAAAGATTTTTGATACCAATTCTTTTTGCTTGTTAAACTGTTCTTCAAATGAAAGTTCACTCTGTTTTTCAATATCATTACATGTAACTTCCCACTCGTGCATATTCTGCATGAATTGAAGCAACAAATTTTCTATAGCTTCTTTTAGTTCTGTTTCCATATCTGTTCTTATTGGTAATGGGTTGCAGCTTGCCGCCGTTTAGGCGGAATAGGTGCTTGTTAGGCGATTATTTAATCACGATTTACCAAAGTCATACTTTTTAGGATTATGAATTGAATTAACAAGCAAAGAAGCACTTTGGGCAATATTGCTATTCGTTGACTTTGCTAAATCTTCAAACAAAGAAATATTCTGTTGAATTAAATCTATTGTACTTCTCTGCATGAAATTTCGGTCTATGGATTTGAATGTTTTTATGTAATCGGCATCCATTGTTCCGTCAAAATCTCTGTCAAAGAGTTTTGATTTAATTTTTTCATATTTCATCAGATTGCCTTTGGTCGGATTATAATTGGTTGCAATATCGACCTGCATATTATAATTTGCAGCTTCAAAAAGCACATTTATGTTTTGTAATAATATGTCTTGATTTGATTTGTTTTCCATAAGTAAACAGATATAGAATTTAAGTCCCCAAGGGGTAATTCTATATAGCGTATCCTGACATTCAAGCCTATCAATCACATATTGATAGTCCGACATTTCAGCAGTATTGTTGAACATCTTTATAAAGATGCCTTTTAAGCCGATTGAATTGGTTTCATATACCGTGGCAAATCTATTCCACGGAAAATTGTTCATGCACTTTAAGAAATCCATAACATAATATTTTTTGTTTCACTATTTGCGCCTAATGGATAGCAGGAAACGGCTTGTCCGTTATCCTGCGTTGTTATCAACCTGTTTTAACCTCAAAGTTTATCAGCACTCTTAAATCTGCCGATTGTTTGGGTGTTAATATCAATGTATGGAAGTGTCTTGACTATCTTAATATTTTCAAGGTTCTCACTTCCGCCCATTGTCAGTAGTGGGGAATAGCCGAAACACTCGTCAAAGTCCGGCGTTCCAAGTTTCTCTTGCATTACGGAATAATTTTCTAAATCAAACCAGCCCTTTAAGAAACTCTGATTGAAAATTATCTTATTAAGAAGCGCAGCGAGATTATCAGGGAGTATTAAATATGTTCCGTATCTGATATTCAAATAAACAATGTAGTTATTCAGTTTCGGGTTCTTTACATAAGCAAAGACATCACCGAAAGCCGTACACATGAATGGCAGAAACGATTTATCATAGTCCATGACATAGCAAGAGTTCAACACATCTTGGTAATCGGACGGATTTATGATTTTAAGCATTCCGTTACAATAACTACCCAATCCGGCTTCTTGCCATAAAGTAGTCAGTTCGGCATAAGACATATCGGCATATTTAGCAATAAAGGTATCATCTACTGCTTGCCTGATACTATTGAGGTTCTTTTCTAAAAATTTTTCGTACATACTTGTGCGCTTTATGGTTGATAATGGTTTGGTGAGGGACAGCGTTTAGCTGTTATCTCGACCTTGTTATAAAACCGATTTAGTAGATAGTGGTTGTATTGGTATTATACCACCACTATAATATAATTTATCCAAATAATTATTCACTTCATTTGACCAATAATATTTATGAAATATCTTGTTGTAATTATTATATCTATTATCAGATGTTTCCATTCCTTGATTAAATGATTCTCTTATTCTTTTTTTCAAAGCAATTCCATTGCATTTAGCATGAAGACTTTGTTGCGGATTCCAAATAAAAGAGGTATCAGTTATCTTAATTTCTTTCTTATACCAGAAATTAGTCATATAAATGAAATCTCTTTTGTCCTCAACACAAGGGCGGTGAGATAACAGTTTTATTTTTTGTTCAAAATCAGCCTTAGAGCCAATATTGATAAGAATATCTCTATTAATAAAGTCTTTTATATCGAGAATATCCCCCCAAATAAAACCTTCTTTTTCATAATTACTACAATCAAAAAAAATCAGATGATTACTCGTTAAAAAATCGTTTACGAATTTTATAATACAATTTCTATTTGCTATTATATTTATTTCCATGTTATTATTTAGGGTTTATAATGGTTAGAAAGGAGCATCGTCAGATGCTATCTTTCGTTGTTACTAACTTATTTATATTTTTCAATCCGATAAATTATTGATACTTCATAACTTGCTCGATATTTAAAACTGATAAAGAAAGAGCATTAAAAGAAGCCCAATAGTCGGTACAACATATCTGACACTTAATACGGTCTTGTCCGAATATTTGGTGTTATAAACATTGCCTTGGTATTTTTCCAACAAAGCCTTAATCCTTTTTTTGCTATAATATAGGTATATTACAGGCCAAGGGAGAAAACAGCCTATTACTCCTATTACAATTCTTTCTTCTCCGGAAGTATTTGGCAAAAAGAAATCTCCCGTTAAGAAAAACGACAGTATCAGCACGGCAAACAAATAAGCCATTGTGACAATTTCAGCCAATATGCACGTTGCCCCAAAACGGGGAAATTCTTCTCTCTTTATGCAAACCATGTAATACCTGAAAAACAAGTAGTCAATAATCGTTTTCATCGGCGATTGTTCTAAAATATAAATCACATTGTTGTTAGTAATTTATTTATAACCGCACCTTATGGTGTCGTTCCTACACTTCTATAACTACACCTCACGAATTATCCAGTGTATCAAGAGGATTAGGGATTTTTGCTTTATGGGCACTTGACACATGAAGATAAATGGTTGTGGTCTTGATGTCGTTGTGTCCCAGCAATTCCTGTATCGTGTGCAGGTCTGTTCCCTGTTCCAGCAAGTGTGTGGCAAAGGAGTGGCGCAGCATGTGTACGTGTACACGGTGTTTGATTCCTGCACGATGTGCGGCTTCTTTCAGTACTTTCACCAATGCACTTGCCGAATATTGCTCTCCGGGTGTTTCGCCCTCAAACAGCCATTTTTGTGGACGATATTCCCGAAAGTAGTGCCGTAGTTCTTCCAGCAACTTGGGCGAAAGGAGCGAATAACGGCATTTCTTCCCCTTGCCCATAATGCGAATCGACATTGTTTCACTGTTGATGTCTTGCGGGGTGAGGTTAAGCAATTCGCTTCTTCTAAGTCCGGCAGAGTAAAC
>NZ_QUEM01000063.1:3194-6441 GCF_003477995.1 Bacteroides sp. OF04-15BH | reverse complement strand
TGCGGGGGTAAAAATCACTCCGAAGTCGTAATTTTTTAATTCAAAGAAGTATGGAAACAAGAAGAACCAACAAGGGCGGTCGCCCCGCCCTCGCAGACCCGGCGAAGCACCGCCATGTCCTTTACCTGAATGACCGGGAGAACGCCCGCTTCCTCTCGCAGTGGGAGCAGTCTGGCGTTACGAGCAAGTCCCGTTTCATCGCTGCCCGGCTGTTCGGCGAACCGTTCCGGGTGGTGAAAGTGGACAAGTCGGCGGTAGAATACTGCGCCCGGCTGACTGAATTTTACGCCCAGTTCCGGGCGGTTGCGGTCAATTACAACCAAGTTGTAAAGGCGTTGCACAGTAACTTTTCGGAGAAAAAGGCACTGGCTTTTCTCTATAAACTGGAGAAAGTGACCACCGAACTGGCTATGTTGAACCGTCAGGTTATCGACCTGACAAACGAGTGCAAGGAACTATGGTTGCCAAAATAAGCACGGGCGGCAATATGTTCGGCGCACTGGCATACAACCAAAACAAAGTGGACAGCGAGGAAGCAAAGGTGCTTTTCTCCAACCGGATGCTGTTAAGCGAGGACGGGAATTTCTCTATCGGCGAGTGTATGCGCAGCTTCGAAATGCAGATGCCCGTCCAGCTATCCACCAAGAAGCCGATACTGCATATTTCCATAAACCCGCACCCGGAAGACGTGCTGACCGACCAGCAGCTTTCCGACATCGCACGGGAGTATATGCAGAAGTTGGGCTACGGCGACCAGCCTTATTTGGTGTACAAGCACACAGACATCGACCGCCACCATATCCATATCGTAGGGTTGCGGGTGGACGAGAACGGCAGACCGCTGAATGACAGGTTTGAGCATCGGCGCAGCAAGCAAATCACCCGTGAACTGGAAAAGAAATACAACCTGCACCCGGCAGAGAGGAAAGCGAGGACGGAACGCCCGGAACTTAAAAAGGTGGACTACACCGCCGGGGACGTGAAGCACCAAATCGGCAACACCGTGAAAGCGGCTTGCTATGGCTACCGCTTCCATTCATTCGGGGAGTACAAGGCGTTGCTTGCCACCTATAATATATGCGCCGAGGAAGTCAAAGGCGAGGTAAACGGCAAACCCTATCAAGGCATTGTCTATTCCACTGCCAATGACAAGGGCGAAAAGGTGGGTAACCCGGTAAAGGCTTCCCGCATCGGCAAGTCGGTGGGCTATGAAGCGGTACAGCGCAGAATGGAGAAATCGGGCGAGGCAATCAAGAACGGGAAACTGAAAGAACGCACCCGGAAGATTGTCGCCACTGCCATGCAGACTGCCCGTAGCCGCAAGGAATTGGAACAGCAGCTAAAGAAACAGGGCATTGACGTGGTATTCCGTCAGAACGACAGCGGGCGCATCTATGGCGTTACGTTCATCGACCACGACAGCCGGGTGGTGCTGAACGGTTCTCGCTTGGGCAAGGAGTATTCGGCGAACGTGTTCAACGACCTGTATTCCGATGAAAGAAAAACGGATATACAGCGGGAACAATCCACGCATCAAGAACAGCCGGGCTTCACGCCGAAAGCCGACATCGTTTCGGGCGTGGCTTCCGTGCTGGGTGCTTTCGGCGGTTTGCTGGGCGGCGGTGCATCAGGCGGTGAGGAGCCGCAGGACACCGCCCGCCAAAAGAGAAAGAAGAAAAAGAAGCGCACAAGGCGCCTTGACTACCTAAAAAAATATACAATTATGCAGCAAGAAGATGATTTGAGAGGGCTTGCAAGGGTCATGGACTTTATGCGGGCTGTCAGTATTTTATTCGTGGGAATAAACGTGTACTGGTTCTGTTACTCCACCCTGAAAGAGTGGGGAGTGACCTTTGAAGTGATAGACAAGATACTGTGGAACTTCCAGCGCACTACCGGGCTGTTCTCGTCTATCTTATGGACAAAACTATTTTCGGTGGTGTTCCTCGCCCTGTCGTGCATTGGCACTAAGGGCGTGAAAGAGGAAAAAATAACGTGGACGAAGATACATTGTAGCCTTGCGGCGGGTGTGGTGCTGTTTTTCCTGAACTGGTGGATGCTGGAACTTCCCCTGCCACACACGGCAGGTACGGTATTTTATATCGCCACGCTGTCGGCGGGTTACATCTGTATGCTCATGGCGGGTACGTGGATGTCCCGCCTGTTGAAGAACAACCTTATGGATGATGTCTTTAATACCGAGAACGAAAGTTTCATACAGGAAACAAGACTTATCGAAAACGAATATTCCGTAAATTTGCCGACCCGGTTTTATTATAACAAGAAATGGAATAGCGGCTGGATAAATGTTGTAAATCCGTTCCGTGCCAGCCTTGTATTGGGAACACCGGGCAGTGGTAAGTCTTATGCGGTGGTAAATAGCTACATTAAACAGCAGATAGAGAAAGGTTTTGCCTTATATTGTTATGATTATAAGTTCCCTGACCTTTCAGAAATCGCTTATAATCATTTGCTTAACCATTTGGACGGTTACAAGGTGAAGCCGAAGTTTTACGTTATTAATTTTGATGACCCACGCAAGAGCCACCGATGCAACCCGATAAACGCCAGCTTCATGTCGGACATTGCGGATGCCTACGAAGCCAGTTATACGATTATGCTTAACCTTAATCGCAGTTGGATAAGCAAACAGGGTGATTTTTTCGTGGAAAGTCCGATTATCCTTTTGGCGGCTATAATTTGGTATTTGCGCATCTATCAGGGCGGTAAGTATTGCACGTTTCCCCATGCCATAGAACTGCTGAACAAGAAATACGCCGATGTTTTCACGATTTTGCGCAGCTATCCCGAACTGGAAAACTACCTTTCTCCATTCGTGGATGCTTGGGAGAGTTCGGCGGTCGAACAGTTACAGGGGCAAATAGCCAGTGCGAAAATCCCGCTTTCAAGGATGATAAGCCCGGCACTTTACTGGGTAATGACGGGCGATGATTTTTCACTGGACATCAACAACCCGGCAGAGCCTAAAATCTTGGTTGTCGGCAACAACCCCGACCGTCAGAACATCTATTCGGCGGCACTGGGGCTGTATAATTCCCGTATCGTGAAGCTGATAAACAAGAAAGGTCAGCTTAAAAGTTCGGTGATAATAGATGAACTACCGACCATATATTTTCGTGGGCTTGACAATCTGATTGCAACCGCCCGAAGCAACAAAGTGGCGGTTCTGCTGGGCTTTCAGGATTACAGCCAGCTTACCCGTGACTACGGGGACAAGGAAAGCAAA
>NZ_QUEM01000063.1:0-3184 GCF_003477995.1 Bacteroides sp. OF04-15BH | reverse complement strand
GGGGACAAGGAAAGCAAAGTAATCCAAAATACTGTGGGTAACGTGTTCAGCGGTCAGGTAGTCGGTGAAACGGCAAAAATACTGTCGGAGCGTTTCGGAAAGGTGTTGCAGAAACGGCAGAGCATGACGATAAACCAGCGGGAGAAGTCCACCTCGATAAGCACCCAAATGGACAGCCTGATACCCGCCAGTAAAATATCCAACCTCACGCAAGGCATGTTCGTGGGGGCGGTAGCGGACAACTTCGATGAACGGATAGAGCAGAAGATTTTCCACTGTGAAATCGTGGTGGACAATGAAAAGGTGAAGCGGGAAACCGCCCGCTACGTGAAACTTCCGCAAATAATCGACTTCATCGACAAGGACGGCAACGACCGGATGCAGGAAGAGATACAAGCCAACTACGACCGCATCCGGCAGGAAGTCCGGCAGATTGTCGAGGACGAGATAACCCGGATTAAGAACGACCCGGAGCTATGCCATTTGATAAAAGAGGAAGAATAGCTGTATATAATATAATGTATGGAGTGAAGAACAGCCGATGTAGCTTTACGGTTGTTCTTCATTTTGCTTTTGGGTGCGGTAGGCTTCAAAACGCACCAGTATTTCGTGTAGGTTCTTCAATGCTTCCACCGCCTTGCCTATCGGCGGCATCCTGCTTTTGTCAAAAGTCAGCTTCTTCAAATCGGTAGTGTACGCCGTAGCCACTTCGGGCAACGCCATGACCGCTTCGGCATCCTTGAATATCGGTGCATCAGCCAGTGACAAGTGCGAACGGGAGTTTTTGTTTAGTCCGTCCTCTATTGTTACCCGGTACATGGCATCCAAGAAATCTTCCGAATATAAGTAGTCATTGTATTCCTGATTGTGGTAGAGTGCCGACAAGTCGTAAACGTCACGGATATGCTTTGCCAATAGTGCGGCGGCATCCTCGTTGTAGGATAACTTTACCAGCCTTGAAATCTTGTCGCAGATAGTCTTTCGGGGGTTGATGCACTGCACTTCAAAACTTTCCAGCCCGTAGGTACTTATCAGTTCCTCTTGCCCGATGCTTTCAAGAAAAGCAGTCACAATCGGTTTGATTGTCTGTTTGTCCGCAGGGTAGAACATTTGTTGTTTGTCCGGCAGGTCGCAGGACTTTATTTCCACTTCCAAATGTTCTTTCAATCCCACGCCTTGAAATACATTTTCATACGAGAAATACAGCTTGCGGTAGTTGCCGCCCGTTTCCGACAAATCATCCTTGTATATGTCGCTGTTAAGTTCGGCGATGTGTTTGGAAAGTTTCTTGTTCAATGTTTTTTCCGCCTGCTTGGACGCACTTTTATCACCCGTGAACACGAACAAGTCCAAATCTTCCGAGAAACGTTCTATCAGCCCGTAGGCTTTGGAAAGCGAAGTGCCTCCCTTGAAGTAGGTCTTATTGGCATATTCGGACAGAGAAATATCCCGCAGTATCTTCGATACCCAGTAATCCTTTTCCACGTGCGACTGCTCGTAGCTGAACTGTTCAGCCGCCAGTGCGATGATTTCCTTGAACGCTTCCTTATCCGAATGTAAATCCATATCTCTATCTTATGCCGTTTTATAATCCAAATTGAACCGTGTCGTGGGAAGAATGGTCTTTGCCATTTCCGTTTGCAACACGGTTTGTCTGATGTCGCCCAGTATATCTGCAACAGTCTTTCTGACACGTGGCGGGTAACTTTTCGCCAAAGATACGATTTTCTCCAGTTCCGGCAGACTATATCCGTTGAAATATTGGTTCTTGAGCCGGTTGTAGATGTCCTGCCCGGTTGTTCCGGGTATGCGCTTCATGTCCTTTATCGCATCGAGCAGTCGCAAGTACGGTACAAGGCTTTCATCCGAGTAGTCCGTGCAATAGGCTTTCACACACTCTATATCCAAGTTCTTGAAACGGAAACGGCGCACCGGATAGGGAGTGGCTATCGTTATGGTTGTGGCGACCTGTTCGGTCAGCCCCATTTTGTTATAGACGTAAGCCCCCGTAATATAGCCGTTCAGTTTTTCGGTAAGATAACGAAACTGTTCATCCTGATAGACGGGCAGCTTCCCCAATCCTAAGACCGATTTCTTGGGGCGGTAGTACGCACCCTTTTCAACCCGTACCAGTACCCCTTTGCGGCTCTGTTCGGAGAGCAGCACCGCAACATTAGCGGTCTTTTCCGTTTCAAACGACAAATCCCGGAACGTGAATATACGCCCGGTATCTATCCGTTCAATCTGCCCAAGTATCTCTTTCCTGAATGAAGCCATATTTATGTACTTTGTTTCTATCTGCAAAGATAGTATAATATGTAATTACATGCAAAAACATAACAAATATTTTGTCGAAGATGTTTTCTTTCTGTCGTGTCACTTGATAATAGGAGAATAAGGAACATAATTAAAGGCTTGTCAAACGCTTCACAAACGCTCCAAAATAAGCTATATTTCAGCCTTGATTATGTATATATCGTTCATTCTTATCTTATTGACAAAATAGGAAACGCTTCACAAATGGCTCACAAATAGCTCATCTAAAGCGAGCGATTAACTTCGTTCTGTACCCGTTTTAAATCTCCGACCAACAGTTGGAGATTTACCGCACCCGTATAATTTCAAGCACCGCAGGACAAATTCGGGCATCCCTTGCCCCCGTCTTTAGTTGCTATCTTTGGACTGGACTTATTATTATACCATTAGCAACAATCAAATTATTATCGTTATTATGGACATTTAAAGTAAAAAAGATATTCCTATAATGATTAAAGCAATAGATGCAAATATGTATCTATATCTTTTTGTAGAAAACATTGCTCCTATACAGGAGATAGATACAGCAAATTGCATACATTTTAAACTTAACTCTGTAGTCTTAAATATACACATAGACAAAAAAGATAATGCCAAAACAAATAGTATAGTATTCAATATATATTTCAGTTTCATATTACTTTGATTTATATTGACCTTATTAGCAGCATATAAATTGCTCATCCTATCCCAATAAACAATCCTATACAAGAGAACAAGGTGAATCTCTTTTCCTTGTATTTCATCCTATAGACCAGCCCGATAATAGCACATAAAGGAATTTTAGATGAATCTGTATTTTTTCCTTTGTTTACAAGGTATTTATGATGTTCTTTCATCCTTTCTTTGCTCAATTTGCGAATCTCAC
>NZ_QUEM01000062.1 GCF_003477995.1 Bacteroides sp. OF04-15BH | reverse complement strand
TGCGGGGGTAAAAATCACTCCGAAGTCGTAATTTTTTAATTGAAAGAAGCATGGAAACAAGAAAACCTAACAAGGGCGGTCGCCCCGCCCTCGCAGACCCGGCGAAGCATCGCCATGTCCTTTACCTGAACGACCGGGAGAATGCCCGCTTCCTCTCGCAATGGGAGCAGTCGGGCGTTACGAGCAAGTCCCGTTTCATCGCCGCCCGGTTGTTCGGCGAGCCGTTCCGGGTGGTGAAAGTGGACAAATCGGCGGTCGAGTATTGCGCCCGGCTGACCGAATTTTATGCACAATTCAGAGCCGTGGCGGTCAATTACAACCAAGTGGTAAAGGCGTTGCACAGTAATTTTTCCGAGAAAAAGGCACTGGCTTTTCTCTATAAACTGGAGAAAGCGACCACCGAACTGGCGGCACTGAACCGCCAAGTTATTGCATTAACCAATGAATGCAAGGAACTATGGTTGCCAAAATAAGCACGGGCGGCAATATGTTCGGCGCACTGGCATACAACCAAAACAAAGTGGACAGCGAGGAAGCAAAGGTGCTTTTCTCCAACCGGATGCTGTTAAGCGAGGACGGGAATTTCTCTATCGGCGAGTGTATGCGCAGCTTCGAAATGCAGATGCCCGTCCAGCTATCCACCAAGAAGCCGATACTGCATATTTCCATAAACCCGCACCCGGAAGACGTGCTGACCGACCAGCAGCTTTCCGACATCGCACGGGAGTATATGCGGAAGTTGGGCTATGGCGACCAGCCTTATTTGGTGTACAAGCATACCGACATCGACCGCCACCATATCCACATCGTGGGGTTGCGGGTGGACGAGAACGGCAGACCGCTGAATGACAGGTTTGAGCATCGGCGCAGCAAGCAAATCACCCGTGAACTGGAAAAGAAATACGGGCTGCACCCGGCAGAGCGAAAGGAACGTGCCGAACGTCCGGAACTTAAAAAGGTGGACTATGCCGCCGGGGACGTGAAGCACCAAATCGGCAACACCGTGAAAGCGGCTTGTTACGGCTACCGCTTCCAGTCGTTCGGGGAATATAAGGCTTTGCTTGCCGCTTACAACGTGTGCGCCGAGGAAGTCAAAGGCGAGATAAACGGCAAGCCCTATCAGGGCATTGTCTATTCCGCCATGAACGACAAGGGCGAAAAGACAGGCAACCCGGTAAAGGCTTCCCGCATCGGCAAGTCGGTAGGTTATGAAGCGGTGCAGCGCAGAATGGAGAAATCGGGCGAAGCAATCAAGAACGGGAAATTGAAAGAACGCACCCGGAAGATTGTAGCCAATGCCATGCAGACCGCCCACAGCCGCAAGGAACTGGAACAGCAGCTAAGGAAGCGGGGCATTGACGTGGTATTCCGTCAGAACGACAGCGGGCGCATCTATGGCGTTACGTTCATCGACCATGACAGCCGGGTGGTGCTGAACGGTTCACGCTTGGGCAAGGAGTATTCGGCGAACGTGTTCAACGAACGTTTTTCGGGCGAAACCGGAAAGATACACCAGCCCGAAGTGGCAGCACCGCAGCAAGACCAGCCCACGCATCAGGAACAGCAGGGCTTCACGCCGAAAGCCGACATCGTTTCGGGCGTGGCTTCCGTGCTGGGTGCTTTCGGCGGTTTGCTGGGCGGCGGTGCATCAGGCGGTGACGAGCCGCAGGACACCGCCCGCCAAAAGAGAAAGAAGAAAAAGAAGCGCACAAGGCGCATCGACTAACTTAAAAACATACAATTATGCAGCAAGAGGATGATTTGAGAGGGCTTGCAAGGGTCATGGACTTTATGCGGGCTGTCAGTATTTTATTCGTGGGAATAAACGTGTACTGGTTCTGTTACTCCACCCTGAAAGAGTGGGGAGTGACCTTTGAAGTGATAGACAAGATACTGTGGAACTTCCAGCGCACCACCGGGCTGTTCTCGTCCGTTCTTTGGACAAAACTTTTTGCGGTGGTGTTCCTCGCCCTGTCGTGCATCGGCACTAAGGGCGTGAAAGAGGAAAAGATAACGTGGACGAAGATACATTGCAGCCTTGCGGCGGGTGTCGTGTTGTTTTTCCTGAACTGGTGGCTGCTGGAACTTCCGCTGCCACATACGGCGGATGCCGTGTTTTATATCGCCACGCTTTCGGTGGGCTATATCTGTATGCTCATGGCGGGTACGTGGATGTCCCGGTTGTTGAAAAACAACCTCATGGATGATGTCTTTAATACCGAGAACGAAAGTTTCATGCAGGAAACAAGGCTTATCGAGAACGAGTATTCTGTAAATCTGCCTACCCGGTTCTACTATAAGAAGAAGTGGAACAATGGCTATATTAACGTTGTAAACGTTTTTCGTGCGAGCATCGTGTTAGGAACGCCGGGCAGCGGGAAGTCATACGCAGTAGTAAATAATTACATAAAACAGCAAATCGAGAAAGGTTTTGCGCTCTACCTGTATGATTATAAGTTTCCTGACCTTTCGGAAATCGCTTACAATCATTTACTTAACCACTTGGACGGCTACAAGGTTAAGCCGAAATTTTACGTTATCAATTTTGACGACCCACGCAAGAGCCACCGATGCAACCCGATAAATGCCAGCTTCATGTCGGACATTGCGGATGCCTACGAAGCAAGCTACACGATAATGCTTAACCTCAATCGAAGTTGGATAAGCAAGCAGGGCGATTTCTTCGTGGAAAGTCCGATTATCCTTTTGGCGGCTATAATTTGGTATCTCCGTATCTATCAAGGCGGCAGGTATTGCACGTTCCCCCATGCCATTGAACTGCTAAATAAGAAATACGCCGATGTATTCACCATTTTGCGCAGCTACCCCGAACTGGAAAACTACCTTTCCCCATTCGTAGATGCTTGGGAATCAGACGCTCAAGAGCAGTTGCAGGGGCAGATTGCCAGTGCGAAAATCCCGCTTTCAAGAATGATTTCACCCGCCCTTTACTGGGTAATGACGGGTGATGATTTTTCACTTGACATCAACAACCCGAAAGAGCCTAAAATACTGGTTGTCGGCAACAATCCTGACCGCCAAAATATCTACTCGGCAGCACTGGGATTATATAATTCCCGTATCGTGAAGCTGATAAACAAGAAAGGTCAGCTTAAAAGTTCGGTGATAATAGACGAGCTGCCAACGATTTATTTTCGTGGGCTTGACAACCTGATTGCGACCGCCCGAAGCAACAAGGTTGCGGTTCTGTTAGGCTTTCAGGATTACAGCCAGCTTACCCGTGACTATGGGGACAAGGAAAGCCGTGTAATCCAAAATACTGTGGGTAACGTGTTCAGCGGTCAGGTAGTCGGTGAAACGGCGAAAATCCTGTCGGAGCGTTTCGGAAAGGTGTTGCAGAAACGGCAGAGCATGACAATCAACCAACGGGAAAAATCCACCTCGATAAGCACCCAAATGGACAGCCTGATACCCGCCAGCAAAATATCCAACCTCACGCAAGGTATGTTCGTGGGGGCAGTAGCGGACAATTTCGATGAACGGATAGAGCAGAAGATTTTCCACTGTGAAATCGTGGTGGACAATGAAAAGGTGAAGCGGGAAACCGCCCGTTACGTGAAGTTGCCGCAGATTATCGACTTCACCGACAAGGACGGCAACGACCGGATGCAGGAGGAGATACAAGCCAACTATGACCGCATCCGTCAGGAAGTCAGGCAGATAGTCGAGAACGAGATAACCCGGATTAAGAACGACCCGGAGTTATGCCACTTGATTAAGGAGGAAGAATAGCTATATATAATAATGTATGGAGTGAAGAACAGCCGATGTAGCTTTACGGTTGTTCTTCATTTTGCTTTTTGGTGCGGTAGGCTTCAAAACGCACTAATATTTCGTGCAGGTTCTTCAATGCTTCCACAGCCTTGCCTATCGGCGGCATCTTGCTTTTGTCGAAAGTCAGTTTCTTCAAATCGGTAGTGTACGCCGTAGCCACTTCGGGTAACGCCATGACCGCTTCGGCATCCTTGAATATCGGTGCATCAGCCAGCGACAAGTGCGAACGGGAGTTTTTATTTAGTCCGTCCTCTATCGTCACCCGGTACATGGCATCCAAGAAATCTTCCGAATGTAGGTAATCGTTATATTCCTGATTGTGGTAGAGTGCCGACAAGTCGTAAACGTCACGGATATGCTTTGCCAACAGTGCGGCTGCATCCTCATTGTAAGACAGCTTTACCAGCCTTGAAACCTTGTCGCAGATAGTCTTTCGGGGGTTGATACACTGCGTTTCAAAACTTTCCAGCCCGTAGGTGCTTATCAGTTCCTCTTGCCCGATGCTTTCAAGAAAGGCGGTTACAATCGGTTTGATAACCCGCTTGTCCGCCGGGTAGAACATCAGTTTTTTGTCCGGCAGGTCACAGGATTTTATCTCTACTTCCAAATGTTCTTTCAGTCCCACGCCTTGAAATACATTGTCATACGAGAAATACAGTTTACGGTAATTACCGCCCGTTTCCGACAAATCTTCCTTGTATATGTCACTATTGAGTTCGGCTATGTATTTGGAAAGTTTCTTGTTCAATGTCTTTTCTGCCTGCTTGGACGCACCTTTATCACCCGTGAACACGAACAAGTCCAAATCTTCCGAGAAACGTTCTATCCGCCCGTAGGCTTTGGAAAGTGAAGTTCCGCCTTTGAAGTAGGTCTTATCCGCATATTCGGACATGGAAATATCCCGCAGTATCTTCGATACCCAGTAATCCTTTTCCACGTGCGACTGCTCGTAGCCGAAATGTTCAGCCGCCAGTGCGATGATTTCCTTGAACGCTTCCTTGTCCGAATGTAAATTCATATTTCTGTCCTATGCCGTTTTATAATCCAAGTTGAACCGTGTCGTGGGAAGAATGGTCTTTGCCATTTCTGTTTGCAACACGGTTTGTCTGATGTCGCCCAGTATATCCGCCACCACCTTTCTGACACGTGGCGGGTAACTTTTCGCCAAAGATACGATTTTTTCCAGTTCCGGCAGGCTGTACCCGTTGAAATATTGGCTTTTGACCCGGTTGTAGATGTCCTGCCCGGTTGTTCCGGGTATGCGCTTCATGTCCTTTATCGCATCGAGCAGCCGCAAGTACGGGACAAGGCTTTCATCCGGGTAGTCCATGCAGTAGGCTTTCACGCACTCTATATCCAAGTTCTTGAAACGGAAACGGCGAACCGGGTTAGGAGTGGCTATCGTTATGGTTGTGGCAACCTGTTCGGTCAGTCCCATTTTGTTATAGATGTAAGCCCCCGTGATATAGCCGTTCAGTTTTTCAGTCAGGTAGCGGAACTGTTCATCCTGATAGACAGGCAACTTTCCCAGCCCCAGCACTGATTTCTTGGGACGGTAGTACGCCCCCTTTTCAACCCGTACCAGTACCCCTTTGCGGCTCTGTTCGGAGAGCAGCACCGCAACATTAGCGGTCTTTTCCGTTTCAAACGACAAATCCCGGAACGTGAATATACGCCCGGTATCTATCCGTTCAATCTGCCCAAGTATCTCTTTCCTGAATGAAGCCATATTTATGTCCTTTGTTTCTATATGCAAAGATAGTATATTATGTAATCACCTGCAAAAACATAACAAAGATTTTGCCGAAGATGTTTTCTTTTTGTCGTGTCACCTGATAATAGAAGAATAACGGAAACTCAATCAAAGGCTTGCCAAACGCTTCACAAATGGCTCACAAGTATAATGCGATTTTTGTAAAATGCTGATTATAAGCCGAAAACAATATATACAAATGGCTCACAAATGGCTCGTTTAAAGCAAGCGATTAACTTCGGTCTGTACCCGTTTTAAATCTCCAACCAACAGTTGGAGATTTACCGCACCCGGATAATTTCAAGCTCCGCAGGACAAATTCGGGCATCCCTTGCCCCCGTTTTTAGTCGCTATCTGTAGACTGGACTATTATTATACCATTCAATAATCAAATCATTATCGTTATTATGGACATTTAAAGTGAAAAAGATATTCCTATAATGATTAAAGCAATAGATGCAAATATGTATCTATATCTTTTTGTAGAAAACATTGCTCCTATACAAGAGATAGATACAGCAAATTGCATACATTTTAAACTTAACTCTGTAGTCTTAAATATACACATAGACAAAAAAGATAATGCCAAAACAAATAGTATAACATTCAATATATATTTCAGTTTCATATTACTTTTAATGTTCCCATGGTTCAGTTTAATCTATTTTCTCTAATTCAATTGTAGCTACTTTCTCTTTATCCGGACTAATTTCATTCTGTATAATGGTTATATGTTTTTGGGTATAGCTTTTGATAATCCAAGGGGCTCCACCCAAATATAAAGCATTGCTATTAAATGTGATATATTTCCCTTCTATTGTATAAGTAATATCAATTTCATCGTAACCTTCCCAATTTACTTTCCCTTTCCGAGTATCTACAAATTGCATACCGACCCCCATATTTTGTACTGTCCAAGCCTCACAATGCCCTGTTCCACGCCATGAAGTCTGATAAAGTGCTTCGGGGGTTAATTCATTTGTCTGTTCATTATCATCATCGCAGCTTATAAAACTGAATGTACATAGGAATAGCATAAATATTCCAAGAATTTCTTTTGTTTTCATATTCTCTTTTTTATCTCTTGTTTAACTCATTCAATCTTTATTTTGTTTCTTCGTTGAACCAACCAAAGATAAGACAAAGATAAAAAGA
>NZ_QUEM01000061.1:6520-6745 GCF_003477995.1 Bacteroides sp. OF04-15BH | reverse complement strand
ACTACGAAAGCGGAGCGTGTAGTTATAGTGGGCTATAACCGGAAGCCGTTCTTCTTCTCCGGTGATTGGCTGCGCACCCCTTTGGCGGATTGAACTTGCCTTTTTCTTTCAGCCTGTTCCTGTAAATATTCGTTCAAGTCCTTGCATCCGCTGTAAGTCTGAGAAGCGTCACGGATGTATCGGTCTCTGCCGTATTCCTCACGGATTTGCCGGAGTGCTTCCATT
>NZ_QUEM01000061.1:0-6510 GCF_003477995.1 Bacteroides sp. OF04-15BH | reverse complement strand
CCGGAGTGCTTCCATTCCTGCATGGTCGTTGTCGAAAAAGCAGTGGATGCGTTCGTAATTGCCCAACGGATAGAGAGCCTTGTTCACATTCGATACGGAATTCAATACGATGTAATCCTGTCCATCCAGCTCCGGATAATTCGGACAGTTCTCTTGTCTCAATGTCAGAAAGGAGAGGTAGTCCATAAATCCCTCGAACACATAACAGGTGTTCCTCGCTTTTCCCGACTGCCTGATGTGGGAGATTTCCTTTGGGGCGATGCAGCCCTTGAAATAGCGGTTGCGGATTTCATATCCACCCGAACCATTGGGAAAGGCGATGGCAAAGTACCGCTTGCCGTTGTGAGTGAAACGTGCTTCACTACATTCTCTTTTCGCCAGTTCTATGTTAATTCCTCTACCTTGCAAGTAGGCAAGCAGGGCAGGAGATGACAGCGGAACAATCTCCAACTGTTGGAAGCTTGGCTCAGAAGAGCTTTGCTTGCCAAAAGAGAAAGATACCGGGCGCACGTGCGGTGTCTGCTCTGCTATCCGTTTCAAGATGTAAGGTACATGGTCGGTAGCGTACAGGTGTGCAGCCAGTTCTATGATGCCACCACCTTTACCCAAACCGAAGTCATACCATTGTTCACGTTCGGTATTTACCTTGAACGAGGCTTCGGCTTCTTCCCTTAACGGTGATTTATACCACAGATTGACACCTTGTTGCTTGATGGGAGAATATCCTAAACTATGCAGATAATCCGCTATTCTGATTTGCTTGGCTGTCTGTATATCCATAAAATGATTGTTTTAGTAGTTGGTGAATTGGTTTATTTTTCTTTTTGCCCGTACCTTTTTAGGAAGTACGGTCTATAATCACTTCACTAAATTCTCGTATATATAGGATACGGTAATAAAGTGAAGTGATTTAGTCCCATTCCCCAAGCACTTCACTATATTCCTAATATATACACCCCGAGAATAAAGTGAAGTGATTGCAGGGAAATGGGCTAATAGTGGAAGTCAGGCATGAATGTGTATTTTCTGCCTGTCTCCTGCACTATCATCCGTTTGTTGCGAAGCATGGTGATGAGCGATACCGCCTTTTTATGGTTCAGCTTTACACCCACTGACATATAGGTCTTGATTAAGGCATCTTCCAGTTCCTTGTAGCCGTATTCCTCTTTCAGCCCGAAAACGGCTTCCAATGCGATACGGTGCTGCTGCTCGGTGATATGCCTGTAAGGGTCGAACTTCTCTTCTTCGGGTCTTCCCGGCTTCTTTGTTTCAGGTTTGTATCCCTCAATGAGTTCGGGAAGGGCTTTGTCGTTGATACGGAATGCGAAAGGCTCAAAGTCCATTGCCCGGATGTGAATGGCTGAAACATGGCTGATGTCACCGTTGCCCTTGTCCTTTTCTACCTGCAATACGGTTTCCGCCTTGTTGTTCAACTCCGTACCGATGTGCCCTCTTGCGTTCTCATCCCCTTTGTTCTGATGCAGTATCGTATGGATATGTATCTGCCTGTCGTCCGTCCACTGCATCAACTTGGATATGATGCGTGTTGATTCACCGGGCTGTTGATGTCATACACCATATCCCGTATGCCGTCTATAATTACAAGACCGATTTCGGGTGTATTGTAAATAGCCTGTTCCACAATCCTGATACGCTGCTCAGGCGTGTATTTTCTTAAGGCAAGAAATTCAAGATTCTCATTGTCCCTATCATCTGGCAAACCAGCCATTCGCAAAATGCGCGTCATGACTTTCAGACAATGGTAAGGGCTTTGCTCTGTATCAACATAAAGCACTTTCCGCTTATCTTCAGGCAGTTCAGCTACATACCGCAGCACTGTGCCATTCTTCAATGCAGCGGCTACGATAGCCGATACATTGAACGTTTTTTTACTTTTGGCTTTGCCGATGGATGCGCTGAAATTACCCAATGTCCCAATGACAGAATCATGTACTTTAAGGATTTCAGGTGCTTTCTCATAACTTTTCGACAAGCTCAAACGTGAGGCTTGCCAAAGGATTATGGCTTCTTCAGCCGATATTTCCTTAGTCTCTTTCATATAGTCCATAGCCATGTCTCCCGTTATTTCCGTCCTCCTGTTTTCTTTCCAGCCAGTTCAAGGGCAAGCTCAACATTCACGATAATCTTACGTCCTATCTGAGTGATTGCCTTGTCAATCTTTCCGCTTTTCTTGATACGGTTGGCGGTGGGTAGGCTGCACCCGAACAGTTTGGCTATGCCCAGTATTCCGTACACATATTTTCTTTCTGTGTCTGTAACGGGCTGTGGCTGCGTTTCCGTTTGACGGGAAGCGTGCTTGCTTAGGAATATGAACTCTTCACCTGTCATCTGCCAGACGGGTTTTGATAATAATTCTTAAAGATTTTTCATCGTTCAATCTATTTAGTCGTTTAACAATCAGCCCTGCGCACTGGCTGTTATCTCTGTTCTCGAACGATGCAAAATTAGGTAGGGTTGTAAGTGGTAAGGATGTGGTTGATACAAATGGAATATCTTGTTATTTATCTGAATATCAGATAATAAAAATACCACTCAAAAATTTAATTTGAGTGGTAAAAGTGGTTGTTTTGTAAAATGTCAGGGCATATCACAGATTATCGGAATATACCGTCCATTTCTTTGGCAAATTTCCGGTTGCTGTCACTGGGGAAATCGGAAACAGGCTCTTTGTACTTTGACTTGTAGTAGCTTTCCTCAATATCCAATATTTTCAGGATATTCCTCTTCCAATTCTCCCTGTCCTGTTTGGGCAGTTTTTCGCTCATCAGGAATATCAGATAGCAGGTACGTATTTTTTCTCTCGGTCTGATTTGGGGTTTGGTGTCGCTTGGTAGCAGGTTCATGCAGGTATAGAAATTATGTTCGGAAATATTCTCGAACTGTTCTCCCACGCAGGTTACATGAATGAGCGAAAGCAGTTCCATATTGAAATACTCAGTCTGTTTCGTTCCCAGCACTTCTTCCTGTATGTTGGGGGCGTTTGGTTCTTGTTTGGCTGGCTCTTCCGGCTCGTTTGTTTCATCAAATACATATTTCGCCAATGTCTCTTTGAGGTGGCAGCCCAGCCGATAGATTTCATTGAAACGGCTTTCTGCATATTGCAGGGCTTTCTCTCTGGTCTGTTTTTGCAGATCGTAGAGTTCGGTCAGCTTGTTTTTTTCCTCCTCGTATTCAGCCTTGAACCGTTCATATTCCATTTCCGCACGCTTTTCATCCTCTGCGGTGTGTTCCCGATAACCTATGGAATCGTATCGGTGGTATGCTTCGTTTAGCGGAGCATGGAGCTTGGTCGTCTTGTATTGCTGTTCTTCTATGGCTTCTTTATAGATTTCTGAAACTCGGAAGCAGATATTGTAAACGGTCTGTTCATCCGGCATACATCCTTTCTTGTAATAACTTATGTTTTCGCATACTTCCTTTTTCAGGCTGTTCAGAATCAGTGTGTATTGCTCCTGTGGAAGATGAAATACCAGTTCAAGAATGGCTGTTTCAAGAACCGTTACATCATTGTAGTCCAGATAGAACTTGGTAATGAATTTCTGCTTTTCAAAAGAGAAACCTTTATTATCAGACCAGTCTTTGTATATTCTGTTCAATTCTCCGTATCGGGGAATCAGCGTTGTAATTACATCTTTCATGGACGCAACTATTTTTGAGTGTTATTGTCTTTGTCAAGGAAAGAAGCCAGTTCTTCTTCCACTTCTTCCACGCTGGGCAACGCTGATTTCAGTTTCTCGGGAATCACTTTGCTCAATTGATAATCGCTGATGCCGATGGGCTGGTCGTAGCCTGTCAATGCGTATTGTGCCACAACTTCGTCTTTTCCCTTGCATAGCAACAACCCGATAGTCTTGTTGTCATTCTCTCCCCTCAGTTTATCATCCACCACATTGATGTAAAAGTTGAGTTGTCCGGCATATTCCGGCTTGAAAGGAGTGGCTTTCAATTCTATGACAATATATGCGTGCAACGGAATGGAATATAGAATCAGGTCGGCAAAGAAATCGCTGTTTCCTACTTGGAAGTGCTTCTGCCGGGCAACGAAGGCAAAACCGTTGCCCATTTCCAACAGGTAGCGGGTAACGTGTTTCACCAGCTGTTCTTCAATATCCCTTTCGTCTGCTTTTTCTTTGGCTCCTGCCAAATCAAAGATGTACGGATCTTTGAGTAGGTAATTGGCAAGGTCGCTTTGTGGAGCCGGAAGTGTGGTCGTGAAATTGTTTACCTTGTTGTTGCTGATTTGTCGGCTGTACAAATCACTGTCAATCTGTAATTTCAATACATTGCTGCTCCATCCCATTTCTATGGACTGCTTCGTGTACCAGTAGCTTAGACCTAAAGGTAGCGAACTGTCAAGTATAGTCATTTGGCTTGTCCAGTTTATTTTGGCTATAGGAGAGGTCAAGAAAATTTCTTCTATTTCCCTGATTCCCATCCTGTAAATGGCAGAAACGGTTTTTCCCACATCTTCAAATTGCGCAGGAACCTCCTGCGTAATTGCTAACGATTGACAATCAATAGATTGTATTTGCGCAGTAAGTTCCTGCGTAAATTGTTTGTCATTCAGTTTCAATACTTCATTGGTCACACTCTGTATGGTTGGGACAGACAGTCTTGCATCCGTTTCTATGAAACTTTGCAACGCTCTTAAAGGATATGCCTTTGCAAACTGACACATATAGGTAAGGTTGCGTTCCGAATAGCCTTTCTTTTCAGGGTAATGCAGTCGGATAGCCTTTGCCAACTGCTTGATGATTTTGCTTCCCCATCCGTGCAGCTGCTGGTGATAAAGGATGTAATTGCCTACCTTCCAGTAATGGAACAGCATTTGTGCATTGGCTGCAACAATCAGCCTTACTTGTGCCTGTTCTATTTCCGAACCGACCGCTTGAATGAATGCATCAAAATTCGTTTTCTCTATATTGGATTCCTTGTTGCTCATATTGTGATGATAATTTCTACAAATATAGTCATTGGTAACTATCTATGAAACTGTTTGATACTTTTATAGTTGATTAAATTTGTTCATGGCGTTTGCCTTAATATCATCCGCTATGTCAATGTAGGGTTTCATAGCCTTGTAGTCGCTGTGGCCCGTCCATTTCATGACCACCTGTGCCGGGATTCCAAGAGCCAGCGCATTGCAGATGAATGTCCTTCTTCCGGCATGGGTGCTTAACAAAGTGTACTTGGGTGTGACTTCATCTATACGTTCATTCCCCTTGTAGTAGGTTTCCCGTACAGGCTCGTTGATTTCCGCCAGCTCACCCAGTTCTTTCAGATAATCATTCATCTTCTGATTGCTGATGACGGGCAATGCCATGTGATTCTCGAAATGAACATCCTTGTATTTTTCAAGAATGGCTTTGCTGTGGTCGTTCAGTTCGATTATCAGGCTGTCCGCTGTCTTGACTGTGGTAACTTCAATGTGGTCGGGTTTCACATCGCTTCTTTTCAGATTGCGAACATCCGAATATCGTAAACTCGTAAAACAGCAGAACAAGAAAACATCCCTGACACGTTCCAAATACTGTTTGTCATGCGGTATCTGGTAGTCTTTCAGCTTGTTCAGTTCATCCCAAGTCAGGAAGATTACTTTTTTCGAGGTGGTTTTCAGTTTCGGTTTGAATGTATCGTATGCAATGTTCTGATGATGTCCTTTCTTGAAGCTCCAGCGCAGGAACCATTTGAGGAATCCCATTTGCTTGCCGATGGTGCTGTTTCTCATATCCTTGGTATCACGTAGGAAGTTGACGTATTCGTTCAATCCAAACTCGTCGAAATAGTTAAACGTTGCATCCTCCTTGAACTCTTTGAGGTGGTTCCTCACTGCTGCAAATTTTTCATAGGTGGATGCCGTCCAGTTATTCTGGTTACCGCACTCTTTTACAAACTCATCGAACACCTCCCAAAAGCTGACAGGGGCTTCTTCCGGCTGTTCTTCGCTGGTGTCTTTCATTCTCATGTTGAAAGCTTCCTTCAACTGTTGGGTCGTTGGCATGACCTCCTGTACCTCAAATTCTTTGAAAATATTCTGGATTTCGGCATAGTATTTCAGCAAGTCCGTATTGATTTCGGCTGCACTTTGCTTTAGCTTGTTGGTACATCCGTTCTTTACCCGCTGCTTGTCTGCATCCCATTTGGCTACGTCAATCCGGTAGCCCGTTGTAAACTCGATGCGTTGGCTGGCAAAGATGACACGCATACGGATGGGTACGTTCTCTACGATTGGCACACCGTTCTTTTTCCGGCTCTCCAATGCAAAAATGATGTTGCGTTTGATATTCATAATTGGGTG
Source organism: Bacteroides sp. OF04-15BH (assembly GCF_003477995.1). GTDB lineage: Bacteria > Bacteroidota > Bacteroidia > Bacteroidales > Bacteroidaceae > Paraprevotella. Next base: position 191 of record NZ_QUEM01000061.1, on the reverse strand, counting down.
CGTTTGAAATTCTACACCCAAATATACACCCAATTATTGAGATAGCAAAAGACATTTAGAAACATTTAGTTTTACTCTATATTGTAATTTACACTTGATTATCAGTTGTTTGCAGTTTTATGATATTCTGTGAAAGTATAAGTTCGAGAGCCTGTCTCTCCGCTGAACGTGCTGGACAGAAATGGTCAGCA
>NZ_QUEM01000060.1:6672-7120 GCF_003477995.1 Bacteroides sp. OF04-15BH | reverse complement strand
CTGTGGATCAGGAAGCCACGTCAGAAAACAAAGAACATGTGCAATATTCCGTTGCTGGATATTCCTTTGGAAATCCTGAGAAAATATGCAAATTATCCTGCCTGCAAAAAGAAAGGAGTATTGCTGCCTGTTCCCTGCAATCAGAAGATGAACAGCTACCTGAAAGAGATTTCCGACCTGTGTCTGATAAAGAAGAACCTGACTACCCACACAGCCCGTCACCCGTATGCCACATCTGTTTGTTTAGCCAATGGGGTAAGCATTGAGAATGTAGCCAAAATGCTCGATTACTTCTTTTTCGTGGAACTTGATACCGATAAACGGGTCTTTGGCTATCCATTCATTGGCCAGTGCCAGATTGGTAATCTTCTTCAGACATTTCATATAACGGATAACGGTATTCTGCTGACATTCCTTTTCAGTCTTCAAATAAAATTCAAAGGCACGT
>NZ_QUEM01000060.1:0-6662 GCF_003477995.1 Bacteroides sp. OF04-15BH | reverse complement strand
TCAAAGGCACGTACCAGCTCACCGTTGACTTCCGCCAGCGGCAGATCATCCTTTCCGTATTTCTGTCTGATAAGTTCGGCAAGATAGCGCTTGCAGCTTTCATAACGGCGAACGGTAATCAGGGCATAGTCTTTCCCGACCAGGGCACGGCATTGGTCATTGTGCTCCTACATGGTACCGATAAGGGTGCGTACCGCTTCCGGTTCTTTGTCCTGTCCGAAAAATATTTCCTGTAACAGACGTGCCGTTATAGGCTGGTTCTGTTCTTCCGGCTCACAAAAAATCTGATGTAACTTGATTCTCGCATTTTCGATATAGGCATTCAGATCACATGACTTGCGGCTTTTGCCTCTGGCGGATTCCTTAGCCTGACTCCAGAGAGACGGGGCAATGCTTTTGCGGATGTTGTTTTCAACTCGCGTACCATCTACAGTGATACGCATACAAACGGATGCTTCTCCATTTTTCAGCAGCTTGGTCTTCTTCAAGAAGAAAAGCACATTGAATGAACTTCTTTTCATTTTCCTACAGTTTTAGTTTGGATAAAAGTAGGAACCCGACCACGTTTTCTTGATACGCAAAACATTGCAAATCAGTGAGAAAGACTCTAATTTGATGGAGATTTTTGCTCCACCTTTTATCTCCACCTTTTGCTCCACCTCAAACGGTAATATTTTGCCGTTTTTTGCGTGTCGGGGGAAAACAAAAAATCCCGATTTCGCTTGGAAATCAGGATTTTACTGTCTTTTGCTTTTCTTCAAAGTGGTGCCACCAGAAATCGAATATTTAAATTCAAAATCCTAAATTACAGCACTTTAATATCTTTGGAAAAATCCCCGAACCACTGAATCAGCCATATGCCAAATTCACCAATTTTCGATAGATTCTCGTTAATCATCCTTTGACTTTACAAAGGTAAGTGTTCGGTTCTATTCCTCCAAATATTTATATAGTTATTTAAAGTGGTTACAAGTTATTTGTATAAAGTTTAGCTTTCGATTATTAGTGATTTAAGAAATGTCATTCAAATGCCAAAACTTTGTTTCTTTCCAATATATCTATAATGTCCTGTTCCTTATACAGAATTTTTCCTCCTATTTTGTAATAGGGTAATTTACCATTCATTCTATATTCAATGAGTGTTCTTTTTGTTATTTTGAGAGCCTTTGATAACTCTTGTTCTGTTATATAGCGGTTCCCGTCCAATATAGGTCTGTAGATTAAAGAATTTGCATCTAACATTTTGGATATATCTTCCATGGCTTCAATAAATCTCTTGACCTCATTACTGTCCTTACTCAATACTAGTTGTCCCATTTCCATTATTTGTATGTGTTTTAAGGTTATTCCTCATATAGTTTAGAATATCTTCTTTTTTATAATACACTTTTCTGTCTATACGACTGAAGGGGATTAGTCCTTTCTGCCTTAGAGACAATAGCTTCCTGTCTGATATATTCATAAGAATACATACCTCCTGATTATCCAACCATTCATTCAATTCAGACTTGGAAGAGTTCAGTCCTTTCAATTGTTTTTCTATTTTGAACAATATGTTGTTCATTTCCATAAATGTACCGGCTTCTATGTTCACTATCTCCATAATCATTAGTTTAAGTGGTTGGTACAAAAATAGAAGGCTGTGGAGCACAAGAGGCTATCATCAAAGTGCATTATATGACATCAGATGTCATGGCGAAGCCACTATACTATGCAGATCGGAGGAAGCTGAAATCCCTGTCTTATTTCGGGTTTTGATAAGCAGTCTATGTTTTGTTTTTGAGGAAGGGGGATTTTCACTGTATTTATGAGGCTATATATGGAATATAAGGATAGCCGCCTTTGGTTTATGGCTATGCGTCATGTCGGTCGCAGTTAATCCCTGTAATCTTTCCTTTAATACTAATCCGTTTGCCGCCGCATTCTTTTTCAGGTGAATTTTCATGGCGATAGCCATAAAGAAAATTCTCCTGAAAAAAGGAATAAATGCGGCTGGCAAACCAGGATTGGGATTTATCTTTGATGAAAGGGATAACTGGGTAATGTCCTTTTAATTTATTGGCATGTATTATATTGATTAAGAACTTATTATACATCATTTAACTGAGACTCAAATGAAAATAGTATTTAATTTTTCTTCTGATTCTTTTTTCTTCTAATTGCCTCCTGAATATATTTTATGAGCTTCTCATCAAGTTCGTCTTTAGAAAGCCCCATTTCTGTCAAGAAATCTTTATTCTTTTTCAATGAATTAATAAAAAGTTTCATGTCAGAATCATCAACTTGAATAGCCCAGAAAAGATTTACCAAATATACGATTAAGCTTTTATACTTATCAGACTTATTAATTAGCGATCTACCTAAAACATTCCACGAAATAAAGTCACTTAAGTCACTATCTGTATAGTTGGGCTGAAGACCTAAGATTGGATTAACCAATAGCTGTGTCGCGGAGTTCATGAGATTTACGTATGAACCTAAAGCATATTGTTGATCTTCTGTCATACTATTATAGTCATAACCAAATGAGCTGATATTAATAATAGCTTCCTGAAGTTTTTTTGTTTCATCAGCAATTCTACTAAGTCTTTCATTCAGTTCAACTATAGCCATCTGATATTTTTTTTCATCACGTAAACTAATAAGAAGGAATATATTCTCTAGCTTTTTCTTTTCATTAAGAGACTTCAAGAAAAATATACCACTACCTAATAATGAAAGTCCAGCTATAGTCCATCCAACAGGACCAGCCAAAGCTAATAGAGCATTACCAGCAGCCATTCCTCCACCTCCAGCAGCTAAAGCACCACCACCCAGCCATGCCAATGCTGCATTTGTTGCAGCAGCACCACTCAAAGCAGAAATAGCTGTACCGGTTGAAGCAACACCAAAGGTTGTTGCAATACCCATAGCTGCAGATGGACCAAGAAATGCTACACCAACACCTAATCCAGTACCACTTGCAGCATATCCAACATTTGCTTTTTTGGCAGATTCATAATCATCATATATCTTATCCACCTGTTTTTTCCAAGAAAGTCTTTCTTCTTTTATTCTCTGATAAGTCAGCAGTGTATCACTTGGCACATTTCTAATTTTGTCAATCTGAGATTGAATAATACTAAGTGTATTATACAATATTTCATCTCTAACGCCGAGTTCATTAATAAGTTTGTTTACAATGCTGATTAATGCTTTAAGTCTATCAGTTGATTTATCTAAATTTGATTGTTTGCTCATATTCTTAGTTGTTAAAATAGTTATCTATATCGGATTTTGTTGTCAATATTTTTTTCTCTGGAACACCTCTTAATTTAGCTAATGATGTACTTTTTGTAAAAGCTGTTAAGTAATCATTGTTTCTTAAGTCATCAACTAGAGTAAGGTATTCTTTATCGTCATACAAGATTTCTAGTTGTTGTAGTCCAGATATGTAAAAATCAAGAACAGTTTTTTGTCTTTCAGCAAATATTGCTTTATTCTTTGCCTTATAGTAATTAATTTCACGTTTTGTTTCACCATATAATGAGATAGTAAATCTACCAAGTCCAACAATATTAAGCCTTAAAAAGAATTCGACAGGATTAAAAGAACCAGCTCCAGTAACAAAACCTCTAATTGTAGCATCTCCTATATCTACAAGGCAGAATGTTCCGTGTGCTACCGTTAACATTCTTTTTACTGTAGGATTTTTAAAAGGAGCACATCTGTTCCACATGGCTTTAAAGGAGCGTTGTTCATCTGGTGTTTCTCTGTAATACCCTATGGCACGTCTAATAGAGTAGCATAATCTTACTATCAGTTCATTGACTAGCACAGGAATTAATTGTGTAGTCTGAAAACGGAAATCATAACCTTCTTTGTATAGTGTAAGAGCCAGTTCATTAAAATTTTTATCAAATTCACCAACAGGGATACCTAACTTACTCTTGATTGCAATTATACTATTCATCCATGTCCATAAAGGAGAAGGAATACCCATACCTCTTCCTGAGCTTCCCGAAGAACCACAGACATCAGACATTAGGTGTCCAAACCAATTGACAAAACCGCACCAGAGTTTACCCATAAGAGTGTTTCCTCTTAATTTGAAACTACCATCGGCATCAACTAACTCTATAAGTTCTCCGTTTAAGATAAAATGAGATGAGTTTGTAAATTGGTCAAGTATAGAAACGAATAGACCGAGCAAACTTGGATTATGAGCCAAAGATTTAAAGTGGTGGTTGGTAGGATTCAGTTCAAATATGAACTGACCGGCATCACCGCAACCTCTCTGGTCATAAGGAACTTTAAAGTACCTCTCAAGATAGCTTATTGCTGAACTTACCGGATTCTGTTCATTACCTTTCCAACCACATATTTTAGCGAAATCGCAAGTTCTTCTTTCAAACCAATTATCAGTAATATTGCCCAAAAAAGTATCACCAGGTTTGCCAACAAGAAAAATATCTATTATGCCACATAAAGCTCCTGAACTTGCAGCTAGAGCATAATCAATTTTATCACAATCAGGCTTTAAACCCTTTATTGAATTGATTGTTTCATCTAACACTTCAACATCAGATCTGGCTGCAGACAAGGCAGAGCTGACACTTGCTAAACACTTAAAATTATTACTATCACTGTTTATATCAAGGACTATGAATTCATTATCATTAGTTATTGTACCCATACTTTATATGACATTATATAGTTAATGATAGTTCCTCTTATTTAAATAATTCTATAGGGATTAATATCTTGTTCTTCTTTTAGGAACATAAGTCTTATTACCGTTGCTGTTGATGTAATATTGTCCACCGCGACTACCAGTATGAATGGTCTTACCGCTCCCATAATTATATGCACCTACAGAATAGTCTTTAGCAACAGAACCCGTAGAACCGGTATAAGGATTTGAATTTCCTATGGTAGAGAAGTTGTCATGATTGGTATTATTGCTTCTTGTTTTCATGTGACCATTTACATAAGTTCCGTCTTTTCTAGTGTATCCTTTCTGATAGCGAACTGAGCTATTTGTAGAGGATATAGAGGTAGAAGAACTCGAACCAAAATAGGAGTTTGAATTATATAAACTCTGAGCATTTGTAGAAATAAAACCTATACATGAAAGTGCGAAAGCAAAAAATATCTTTTTCATAATTCTTAATTTTTATGTGACTGAATTTGTTTTACTGATGCAAAGGTATAGAAAGGTTAATATAATGATTTAATAAAGAAATATTTCAATCTGTTTATATAGAGATAAATAAAATAAGATTGCAACATTGCAACCTTATCTTCCCTTAACTTTAAACATCAGAGAATAAAAAAATGAATCGTATATAATGTATAGGTAGATATATTAAAATGCGTAAAATATACGCAGAAATTTGATATTTGAATATGGAATATATATCTTTGCGTATATAATACGCATAATAATGGAAGAATATAAATTTTCATATAAATATCCACATCCTGCAGTAACCGTGGATTGTGTGATTTTTGGATTTGATGGTACCAGCATAAAAGTTCTATTGATTCAAAGGGGAGTAGAACCATATAAAGGAGCATGGGCTTTCCCTGGAGGCTTTTTAAGGATAGATGAATCGGCAGAAGAAGCCGCGAAAAGAGAATTAATGGAAGAAACAAGTTTAAAAGATATACCTTTAGAACAATTCTATACTTTTACAAATGTTGATAGGGATCCACGCGAACGTGTTATAACCATTGCACATTATGCTTTAGTTCGGATGAAAGAAGTGATTGGTGGTGATGATGCAGCTAAAGCAAGTTGGTTTTCATATAATGAGATACCACAACTAGCATTTGATCATGAGATGATTCTTAGAAAGGCTTTGTCTCACCTTAAACATGAAATATGTTTTAAGCCTATAGGTTTTGATTTACTGCCAGAGGTATTTACTATGAGTGAGATTCAAAATCTATATGAAGCAATTCTAGAAGTGAAATTCGACAGAAGGAATTTCTATAAGAAGATGTTGAAACTTGGTTTATTGGAAGAAGTAGGAGTGAGAGAAGCTGATACACCGGCTAGAATACCAAAGATGTATAAGTTCAAATCGGAGAAGTATTTTGAACTTAAGCAAAAGGGGTTCAGGCTAGAATTTTAATATTAGAGAATGGAATATAAACAATATAAAATTGAGCTGAGTATATTATGATAGATACTTCTATAAGAAAAAGCCAAAAAGCATAATATATAATACCTAAGTTCATAAAAAAATATACCTATGTATGTACGTATGTAGCTGTAAAATATTATATTCGCAAAAAAAAGATATAATATGGCATATATTTATAGAAATCCACTTATTGTAGCTTCACCTAAAGGAAAGGTTGAAGTTATAAAAGTGCTTTTTGATGGCAAAGAGAATCCAGGATACTCTTTAGCAATAGTAAAATGGTATGGTGAAATAAAACTAGCTATCAGGTGGAACATAGCTGATAGCGAGTGGGATGATTCAAAGAAGCAGAACGGGCTTTTAGAATGCATAGGAAGTCCTCAATCTAGAGGGCATTCAACATGGTTCGTATTACCAGATGGTCTTGATTTTATAGATAGAATAAACTCAGGCTACAAAGAATTAAAAGATTTAATAACTTATAAATGATAATCCTCAAATCCGCAACTAAGCTCTTCAGCGTCCTTCTTG
>NZ_QUEM01000006.1 GCF_003477995.1 Bacteroides sp. OF04-15BH | reverse complement strand
TATGCGACTTCATGTCGCACCCACGGCGTATCAAGATGATGAATTGCCACACACCGTTTCTGTGCGTTCACACCCGTTCCGAGCATGGAGGTGGAGCCGAACAGCACACGCACCGTCCCGGCGTTCATGGCATCTATCACCGCCTTCCGAGCCTTGTCGGTCTTGCACTCCTGAATGAAGCGCACCTCGCTTGGCGGTATGCCGTAGTCCTCCGTCAGTTTGCGCTTGATTTCCGAATAGACGTTCCACCCATCGCCCGGCTGGTAAGTCCCCAAGTCAGAGAAAACGAACTGCGTGCCTTTCTGCGCGTCGTATTTTTGATAATACTCCGCGATTATTTTGGCACAGTGGCTCGCCTTGTTGTCGGGGTGGTCTTCGTAATGCGGGTCTATCATGCGCATGTCGAGTGCCATCTTCCGGGCATAGTCCGTGGCGATAAGCATCTTCGCCTTTTCCTCCGTTTCCGAAAGCGGCAGTCTGCCCAACAGGGTGGCGTCGCCCGTCTTGGCGAATTGCATCAGCTTCTGTATGAAGTCCTCCTGCTCCGGCGTGGGCGGTATGTGGTGCAGTATCTCGTTTTTGTTGGGACGGTCCACGCCCACATCCTCCGCCGTGCGGTAGTCCGTGATTTCATTATAGAAGGCGGCAAGCTCCGACACTTTGATGAAGTAGCGGAAACGCTCCTTCTGCACCACGTTGTTCGTCACGTTGAACTCAAAATCCGTTGTCTTCTTGGCAAATATCGCCGACCACGCATCAAAACATCGAATGTCCTGCCGTTCCAGCTCCTTCGGGCGCAGGTACTTGAACAGCAGGTACAGCTCAGTCAGCGAGTTGCTGATAGTCGTGCCGGAGAGGAAGGTCGCCCCCAAGTCCTTGCCCGTGCGCTCCTGTATGGTGCGGATAGCAAAGAGCATGTTCAGTGCCTTCTGGCTTCCCTCGCTGTTCCCCAATCCCGCCACACGGTCGTGGCGCGTGTTGAAAGTCAGATTCTTGAACTGGTGCGATTCATCAATGAAAATGTGGTCGATGCCCATCTGCTTGAAGTCCACCACGTCGTCCGTGCGTGACTTTATGGCGTGTTCCACCTTCTCCAATTTCGCTTCAAGGTTATGCTTGCGCTTCTCCAGACCTTTCAGCATCGCCCGCGATACGTTCTTTCCCTGCTGGCGCAGCACTTCGAGGTTTTCCTCCACCGTGTCAAGCTCCGCTTGCAGGATGCGCTGCTGCAACTCCGGCGACTGCGGTATCTTGCCGAACTGGTCGTGCGACATAATGACACAATCGTAGTCGTTGTTCTTGATGTTGTTGAAGAAACGCACGCGGTTGGCGGTCGAAAAGTCTTTCTCCGAAGCGTACAGAATCCTCGCGTTGGGATATGCCGCTTGATAGGTGGCGGCAATCTCCGCAACATTGGCTTTCAGCCCGATAATCATCGGCTTGTGCGCCAAGTTCAGACGCTTCATTTCATGCGCGGCGATGCACATTATCAGCGTCTTGCCGGTTCCAACCTCGTGGTCACAAATTCCGCCGCCGTTCTGTTTCAGCATCCAGACGCAATCCATCTGCGAGGGATAGACGCTCCTGATGCCCCGGCTTGCCAGCCCTTTCAGATTGAGGTCGGGAAAAGTCTGATGCGAGCCGTCATACTTCGGGCGCACGAAACAGTTGAACTTGCGGTTATACATCGTCGTCAGCCGCTCCTTGAACTGTGGCGACTGCTCTTCGAGCCATTCGGAGAAGCCGTTTCGTATCTCGTCAATCTTGGCGTTGGCGAGCTGTATTCCCTCGCTGTCGCGCACCTTGATGTCGTTGCCATGCTCGTCCCTGCCGATGGACTTCATCATGTCGGGACAGGTGTTGTGCAGGGCGTGTTTCAGAAGGTGCATGCCGTCATAGTTACGGTAATACCCCTTCACCAGAAACTCGTCCGTGATTTTCATGGTGCGGTAGCCGCACGCCACCGAAAACTCGTCCATGCTTGCAGAGTAGGCGATTTTCACCTCCGTGTCGAACAGCCGGCTCATGTAGGCGGCATAGACACCCGTCGGAATCCAGCGTTCCCCGAAATTGAAATCAAGGTCTTCAAAAGCGATGCGCGGCGGTTCGGCATCTTTCAGAGCCTCCAACGCCTGCTTCACCTCCGGCATACGTTCACTTTCGGGGTTTTCGCCCATCCAAGCCTCTATGCGTTCCGCTTTCTCTATCACGTTTCCGGCAATAAAGCGGTCCTTAATCTCGTAACCGGTTACGAGCGGATTGTAATAGATGCGCCCTTGCAGGGCTGTGAGCAAATCCTCCGCCGTACTGTCGGTTATCTCCCGCATATAGTCGAGATCGACAGTGCCGAACTTGTTGAGCGACGCGGACAGTGCTTCTTCGGGTGAGCCGACGTTGGCATGGCTCTCCACGGAGAAGGAAACGGGACGCTCGAAGATGTCCGCCTTGACAAACTTCCCGTTCTCCGCCCGTTCCAGCGAAAGGATGTCACGCCCGCCCGCGTCCATCATCACTAACTTCACGTTCTGCTTGGCGTTGAGGTTGCCGTAGCGCATGACAAACTCATCGTAACAGGTGTTTAGATGCTCTCGCCACGGGACATTTGCTTCATGCAGGTTCGATTCATAGCGGTACAGCCGCTCGTAGGCGTCACGGAGTAAAACATACTGTAACGCCTTCTCCTTCTGGTAGCCTTTCAGGTCGAGCGGCTGGAATGTCGCCCCGTATGGCGTGATGTCCTTCAGGTAGCCGATGTTATGACGCCCCCTGTCAGCCACCAGCGACCCTTCGCGCAGGTGCATCTCCGGCGTGCGGTGGTAGGCACGCGGCGAAAGGTCCACGACTTCTTCCTTCGGCTTCTCCGCTTCGATGTCGGGGAAAAGGGAGGTCGCCACCGCTTCCGGTGGGGTATCTGTAACGGCAGGTGCGGTGACTGCTTCCGGCTGTGTTTCCTCCTGCCGTGGTTGCTCACGGGGAGTGTCCGGCACGGCTTTCACTTCCATCTTTTCCGCCGCCGCTTGTTTCTCGTTATGCTGCCTTGCCAGTTCCCGAAGTTCCTTCCTGCGTTCCGGCGTCAAATCCATCATCATCTCGTAGAAGCCGTTGATGGGAGGATTGGTATCCCAGTCCAACGTGGCATAGATGTCGTCCGGGTCGGCAGGCTTGGCGGTGTTCTCCGTTTTAGCCTCCTTGTTCTCTGTTACAGTCTTAGGGGTGGTAGCCGTCGGCACAGCCGTAACATTTTGTGTGACATGCACCTGTGGCTTGGGTAGAACGCGCCTTGCCGAGCTTTCCTTTTTCGCCTCCTTTTTCTTTTTGGCGGTTTTCGGTTGTTGGCTGACTTCTTCCGTCATCCCCCAGAGATCGAGCAAGGATAGCTGCACACCGTCAGAATATTTCGGACGTGGCTCTATCTCCGGCTTTTCATCTGCGGGTTGCGGCTTTTCTGTCGGAGTTTCCACCGTCTGCGCCGAGGATACTGTTTCCAATTTTATGGCAGGACGCTCTACTTTATTTTGAACGGCAACTTTTTCTTCCGTTCCTGCCTGCCGGATTGAACCCGAATACAAGCGCATGGCAAGCCTGTAATGGAAATCCTCGTCGAGCATACGGCGCAAATCCCCGGCGATGCCTGCTGCCTTGCCCTCGTGCAGATAAACCATAGCGGGCTTCCCGTAGGGGTCTGTGTCAAGTTTCGCCATCGTATGCACGATGCGTTCCGGGTGGTGGATGAAATAGGCGTTGTCGGTCAGGGCGGTTTTCGTGTCCGTCTGTATCACGGTCATCAGCCGCTCGTCCTGCGACATTTCCTTCTTGCTGAGGTTCTTTTGCAGGACAATCAGGTCACTGCCCACCTCCGTGCCCGCGTTGTCCGTGAACAGGTTGTTGGGCAGGCGTATCGCGGATACCAGATTGGCCTGACTGAACAGCTCGTTACGCACGGAGGTCTTGGTGCTATTCAATACCCCTTGCGAGGTGATGAACGCCACGATACCGCCGTCACGCACGGCATCCAGTCCTTTGAGAAAGAAATAGTTGTGGATGGTTTTCTGGGCGGAGCGTCTGCCGAAAGAGTCGCTCCGCTGAAACTCCGCGTCGAACACGGCAATGTCACCGAACGGAATGTTGGACACCGCCAAGTCGAAATAATTGTTGAACGGTCTTTCGATTTTCTCAAAACCGCAGGTGCGCATTTTCTGGTCGGGATAGAGATGCCTCAAGATTGTACCCGTGAGCAGATCCTTCTCGAAAGCCATCACATCCGCATTGGGGCTGTGCCGCAGCATGGAATCCACGAACACGCCGACACCTGCCGACGGTTCGAGCATACGGGCGGGGCGGACGCTGTAATCTGCCAGCACGTCCGCGATGGTGTCGGTTATCTCTTTGGGGGTGTAGAAAGCGGTCAGCACGGACGCTTTCAGCGAATCCACAAACCGCTTGTACTCTGTTTCGTCCTTGCTGTTCTCACGGATAAGCCTGTGCAGCTCCACCGTCGGGGCGAACAGTTCGAGGTCGGATTTCGCCCACCGGACGGCATCCGTCAGTTCCTTTGCAGGGTTGAGGATACATTTCAGACCGCCGAAACCGCAGTACCTTTGAAGTATGGCACGCTCTTCGGTTGTCGCTGTCCTATTTTCCCTGTCAAGGATGAATGCCGTCCGTATCGCCTCGATGTTGTCCCGCAGTTTCTGTTTGCGGTTAAACGCCATATTCGTCTAAGTAAAGGACGGTTGCTCCCGTCAGCTCCGTGTAGAGCAGGTCGTAATCGGAAGACAGGGCGAAATTGTCATCCGAGAGGTCATAGACGGAGAACACGTTGCCGACAAGCGGCAGCAGTTTCAGGACAAAGGCTTCACGCTTCTCTTCCGGCACTTCATCGGCAAACTCGTTTTCCACGACTTCGCGGAGGATGGCGTAACGGGAATAATGCAGCCCGCGCAGCAGCGTGTCCATCGCCAGTTCCTGCGCACCATCGGCGGGATAGCCTTCAAGCCGTGCCCTCTCATACGTTTCGGCGGCACGGTCGGCCCGTTCCCGTATGAAAGCGGTGTCGTCAGCCTGTTCAAACTTGTTCGTGCGGAGATAGTCCAGCAGGTACAGACCGTAATAGGAAAAGTCGGTCTGACCCTCGTTTTTCTTCTTGTTGTTCATTACTTTGGATTTAGCGGATTGATAATTAACGGGATAATCGGTTGGAAAAAGGAAGAAAAAGGCACTCGGTATCCCTCCGAGTGCCACCACTAAATCCAAAGTATGAGTGTAATCCGGTATCGAAGAACAATTCATTACTCTGAACAAGTGGCAAAGTTAATACTATTTCTTCCGTCCTGAAAATTTCTTGTCCTTTTTAGCCTCCGGGAACACAAAAGTCGTGTTATATTCCCCGTCAAAGGCGACAACAGCATCGAAACTCTTGCCCTGTTTGCTCTTGAACCCTTTGAGCAGCTTGGTATGCCCTTCGGTGAGCAGGTCTTTGATTTCATCGTCGGACAGGGTGCGTCCCGCTTTCAGCCGGAACACGGGCAGTCCGCACTCCGTGTTGTCGCAGCGTACCACCTTGCCGTAGAACCGCATCCTGCCCGTGCCACACTTGGGACACGCGCAGCCGGAGTCACGGCTGCCGAAGAGCTTGTCGCACGAGATCAGTTCGGAGGTTATCTCACGTGTGTACGCCTCTATCTCCTTGCGGAAGGTGTCGTCGGACAGTTCCCCGCGCTCGATACGCGCCAGCTCCTTTTCCCATTCGCCCGTCATGGCAACATCGGCGATGCGCATCGTCTTGACGACGGAATTGAGGGCAAGTCCTTTTTCGGTGGGAACAAGCGACTTCTTGCAGCGTTCCATGTAACCGCGCTTGAAAAGCGTTTCGATGATGGAGGCGCGTGTGGCGGGAGTACCGATGCCACAGTCCTTCATCGCCTGCCGCAGTGCGTCGTCCTCAATTTCCTTGCCCGCCGTTTCCATTGCCGAGAGCAGGGTGGCTTCGGTATGCAGCGGCTTGGGTTTGGTCTTTCCTTCGGTAATGGACGAGCCTTTCGGTGTCAGCGTGTCGCCTTCCTGCCAGCCGGGGATGGTAATTTCCTCTTTTTCCTCGCCATAGACGGCACGCCATCCGGTTTGCTTCACGACGCTGCCTTTTACGGTAAACTCCACTCCGGCACATTCCGCCGTGACAGTGGTCACATCCTTGACGCATTTCTCAGAGAATGCCTCGACCATGCGCCCGGCAATCATCTGATAGATGGTATTGTCCTCTTTGGAGAGGAAGAGCGGTTTCTCACCCGTGACGAGCAGGGCATGGTGGTCTGTCACCTTGCCGTCGTCCACGCTGCGGCGTGTCGGGGCGGCTTTTGCCCGCACCTTGTCTTTCCATTCGGGCTGTGTGCCGATGAAAGCGAGCAGTTTGGGAATTTCGGCAAACACGTCTTCGGGGATGTAGCGGCTTCCCGTTCTCGGATAGGTTATCAACTTCTTTTCGTAGAGTTTCTGCGCGATTTCAAGCGTCTGTTCCGCCGTGAAGCCGTGCTTGGCGTTGGCTTCTTTCTGGAGCGTGGTCAGGTCGTAGAGCAAGGGAGTTTCCTCCGTCTTCTCCTTGCGCTCGGCTTTCGTGACAGTGGCGCAACCTGCCGCCTTTACCTTATTATATAGTTCCATCGCCGGTTCTTTCTCTTTCCATTTCTCGGAGGATGAGAATTTCACGACTTCGCCGTCGCAACCGTCCGTTGCGATATGGAGCTGCCAGAATGCTTCGGACGTAAAGCGGCGGTTCTCCCAGTAGCGTTCACATACCATAGCCAACGTTGGTGTCTGCACCCGCCCCACGGAATACGTGCCGTGTCCGGCGGCGATGGATAACGCCTGTGTGCCGTTGATGCCCACGAGCCAGTCGGATTCGCTCCGCGCTTTGGCGGCGAGGTAGAGGTTGTCGTATTTGCTGCCGTCTTCGAGTTTCCGCAGTCCCTCGCGGATAGCTTTGTCGGTGAGAGAGCTGATCCACAGGCGCACGAAAGGAGTGGTGCAACCCGTATAGTGGTAGAGGTAGCGGAAGATAAGCTCTCCCTCGCGTCCGGCATCGGTCGCCACGATGATATGTTCGCTTGTGTCGAACAGTCTTTTGATGACTTTTATCTGCGACACCACGCCGCTGTCGGGCTTGTAACCTTTCTCCGTCCTGACCTGACGGGGGACGAGCGTGAATGTGTCGGGAATAATCGGGAGGTTGTCACGGACAAATCCGCGCACGCCGTAGCCGTCGGGCATGGCAAGCTGAACGAGGTGTCCGAATGCCCATGTCACGGCATAACCGCCTCCCTCGAAATATCCTTCCTCTCTCTTTGTCGCGCCCACGATGCGGGCGATTTCACGTGCCACGGAGGGCTTTTCTGCAATGATTGTCTTCATGTCTTCTTCTTTTTTGTTGATACTTTGGATTTTATTTTGGATTCAGTGGCGGACACGGGATTACATTTTCATGCCCTTGCCCGTTTTCTTCTGCGGCTTCTCCTGCTGCTGTTGCTGGCGGGCGTCCTTCGGGTTGGTCTGACCTTTCTGCAACGGCTCTCTCAGATTCTTTGTAGCCTCGTTGGTCTTGCCATCGTTGTTCACCGCCACCTGCGTGCGGCTCTCGTTGGACGGAGCAACCTGCTGTGCATTGTCAGGGTTCGTGTCGTAGCGGTACGGGCGTCCCTTCTCCGGGTTGAACTTGATATACATCGTGGCATGGAAGCCCTGCTTGTCGGTCACGTTCTCCAGCTTCACGGCTTTACCCGCCACATAGTCGGCTTTCTGCTGGTCGGTGAAGCTCACGCCGCTCCATTTGCTGATGGGGCGGATGCTGCCGTCCTCGTTCGTCCACGTGTTGCGGCGTTGCTCCTTCTTGGTCTGTGCGGCATTTTCCCCGCCCTGCGCCTGACTTTTCGATGTGTCGCCTTTGGTTTCCTGTGTCTGTGCGGTACGGGGCGACTTGCCGGTTCCCGGCACGAACTCCACGCCGCGCTGCTCCACGTTCACTTGCAGGGTGGTGACGAACTTTCTGCCGTCGTTGCGCTCGATGAGCTTGTCGCGTACGGGCAGTCCGGCGCGGAGCATGTCCCGCTCCTGCGTGGTGATTTCCGTCTTGCCGATGCGCTCCGGGATGCGCACCCTGCTTGCCGGAATGTCCGTGATTTCATTCGTCTTGCGGTCGATGCTGATGTAGGAGGGGATGATCTCGCCCGTTTCCCTGTCCACAATGTCCACGACCCTACCGAGATTGCCCGTTTCGCGGAGGTTCTTCCGGTCATTGTCGGAGAATTTGTGTTCCTTGTACTCATCCAGCTTCTGCTCCTTGCGGATGAAGTGCGGCACGAGGCTGATGTTTCCCTCACCGTCCTTCTTGAAGGAGAGGCGGGCGTCCAGCTCGAATGATTCGCCGCCGAAGGTCGGTTTGACCTTTACCAAGTCGGACTTGCCATAGTTGAGCATCTTCGTAAGGTCGCCGGACTTTTCAAGGTTGTCCCGCTTTACGCCCCATCTGTCCTCCAGCTCCTGCCAGTTGATTTTACTCTCGTCGATGGGCTGGTAGCCACGTTTGCCCTGCATCTGTTCGGATTTGTCCTGTTGCTGTTCTTTCCGTTGTTCCATGTTCTCCTGTTTTTGAGGTTCTTGTTTCTCTGTCTGTTGTGCTGCCATCTCTTCCTGCACCTTCTTCTCATAGTCGGAGGTGTCCACCTTGTGAGGGGCGAGCAGCTCCTTGTTCGCTTCGGGGTCTTTCAGCAGTTGCTTCATCACCTCTAAGAGATTTTCAGCTTGGTCTGCCGCAATGCGGTAGAAACCGAAGCGGCTGGGTTCCTTGCACTGCCGGAAGAAGTTCTTGAAGAAGTTGTCCAGCACGTCGCCATGTCGGTCGAATTGCAGGAAACTCTGCGCGTTCTCCGCTTTTGCGGGGGTGCGCTTGGGTGTGCCGTCCGCGTTCAGCCCGGCTACCACGCTGATCTCGCCTGTCTTCTCGTCACGGACTACCAGCACGTCCTTTTCGTCTTTTTTCTTTGCCATCTGAAAAATGTTTTAATGGGTTATTTATGAAAGAAATTATGGATACGAGCCTTGTAGAAGGCTATATCTTCCTTTTTGAAGTCCTTGATATGGTTGGAAAGGAATGTCAGCACGTCCTCCTCGCTGTAATAGGTCTTCTTGCCCAGCGTCTTGTAGGGCAATGCGCCTACGCTGCGGTAGCGTTGGAGGGTGCGTTTGCTTATCTGGAGCAACATGCACAAATCCTGATTGTCGAAAAGGCGGATGCTTTCCGTGATAGTGGGCTGTTTCCCCTCAGCCTTCATCGCCAGCAGCAGTTCGTCCTGACGGTCGAGCCGTTCCATCAGCTTCTGCATCCAGCCCTCGAAGTTGTTTCGTGTGAGCAGTTCCATGACCTATGTCCTCCTTCCTTTTGGTTTGCCGCCCGTGCGCAGCGTGTGGTTGTGGAACAGGGTGTCTATTGTCCCTTCCTCGTTCCTTACTGTGTTGTCCTCCAATAGCCGCAGTATCTCGGAAAGGCGGTAGCGGCAGCTTCCGCGTACCACCACATACTCGATACGGTGGTCGGTGCGCATACGCTGCATGGTGCGCTTGCTCACGTTGAGCATCTTCGCCGCCTGTGCCGTGTCAAGCAGCTTGTCTTCGGTTTCCCGCTTCCGTTTCTTCTCGTCCCTTGCCTCGCGGATGTACCCTGCGATGTTCGCAATCTGCGCCATCATCTCCTTGTAGGCGGAACTTTCCATTGTTATCACTTTCATGTTCAGTCCTTTCTTTTTGTTTCTGCGACAAAATTCGGCAATAAACAAAAGGGGCTTTAACAACTCACTACGTGACTCACGTAAGATTTTTGCGGAAGATGGCTCCGTAACCCGGTCAAACGGCGCAACAGGCAGCCTTTCAGCGGAAAACGATACGTCTTGTATGCCGTTTCGTTACCTTTGCGGCAAACTCTAAATGACATGAATATGGAAATAGTATCTATCGAGAAAAAGACTTTCGAGATGATGGTGGCGGCATTCGGCGCACTCTCGGAGAAGGTCGCCGCCCTGAGGCGCAAAAGCGACACGGGGCGCATGGAAAGATGGCTCACGGGCGAGGAGGTCTGCGGGCAGTTGAGAATAAGCCCGCGCACGTTGCAGACGCTGCGTGACAGGCGGCTTATCGGCTACTCGCAGATAAACCGCAGGTTCTATTACAAGCCAGAGGAGGTGAAGCGGCTGATACCGCTTGTCGGCACGCTCTATCCGCACGGCAGATGATTTGATTTATTCACCCACTGAATCCGAAGTTATGATGAACGAGAACAACGATGTTTTTACGATGGAAGACGAGCCGATAGCCTCTGTGGTGCAGGATATGCGCAAAGGCTCGAAATGGCTGTCCGCATTTCTGGAAAGCTACCGTCCTCCGCTGGACGGGGAACGTTACCTGACGGACGGCGAGGTGTCGGAACTGCTCCGTGTGAGCCGGCGCACCTTGCAGGAATACCGCAACAACCGCGTGTTGCCCTTCATACTTTTGGGAGGGAAGGTGCTTTACCCGGAAACGGGGCTGCGCGGGGTACTGGAAGCGAACTACCGCAAGCCGCTGGAGTGAGGCGGTTTCATGAAAAAGTAAACGGGTGACACCTTTTGTGGTGCTACCCGTTTACTTGTCTTATGGGGTATGTGCAATCAGCAATACCCGGCTTTTCCGTTCTGTATGAACATCACGTATGTCTGCCGTTTCTCTTGTGAGAGTGCCTTTCCCACCAGCCATGTGCGGAACAGGTGGGTGTTGTAGGTATTCACCCTGAAAGCGACCGGGATGATGATTTCAAGGGCGTACACGTCCGCGTGCAGCCCGTTTTCAAGCTGCATGTAGCGGCACACCTCGTAGTCGTTCAGCACGTCCGACTTGCGGACGGCTCTGATGGCGGCGTTCACTGCCGGGACGGTCGTATGGAACAATCCGGCTATTTCGGTGGCGGTCATCCACACGTCGTTACCGGTTACGCTGACTGCCTTGTCCTCGATGATGATTGTGTCACGTTTCATGGCTTTTCTTTTTAGATGGTGCAACCTGCAAATTCCTCGACGCCGTTCAATCTTGCGGCAAGGTTCTCCATGTCCTGATTGAGCTTCTCTTTGGTTATCTTTGCGTAAATCTGCGTCGTCTTTATGCTCTTGTGTCCGAGCATGGAGCTGACCGTTTCGATGGGAACACCGTTGGAGAGGAATATCGTCGTGGCTGCCGTGTGGCGGCTCTGATGCCACGTGATATGCTTGGTGATGCCGCAACGCTTGGCGACGGCACGGATACCGGCAAGGCACGTGTTATAATGCGGAACGGGAAATATCCTGCCGTCCCCGCACAGTCCCCGGTATTTGCCGATTATGCGGTTGGCGATGTCGAGCAGGCGGATGTTGGACACCACGCCCGTTTTCTGGCGGTTGATGTTTATCCACTCGTGTTCGTCGAAGTAGGTGCGGATATTCTCTTCCGTAAGGTTGCGCATATCCGCGAACGACAGCCCCGTGAAGGCGCAGAACAGGTAGAGGTCGCGGTACAATTCCTGTTTGGCGTTTTTCAGTTTCCCCTCCATCAGCAGGCGGATCTCATCTTTGGTCAGGAAACTGCGTGTTGTTTCCTCCTTCTTGATTTCATACTCGCGGAACGGGTCGCGCGTCAGCCACTCGTTGTTGATGGCGATGAATACCATCGTCCGTAACGGGCAGACGTACAGCCACACGGTATTGGTGCAGCAGTGCTTGTCCGTGCGCAGGAACATCTCGAAGTCGGAGATGAAAGCCGGGGTAAGCTCTTTTAGGGCGATGTCCTTCACATGGTAGCGGATGTCGAGGAACTCTTGCATGTGCTTGTAAACGGTGCGGTACTTCAGCAGCGTGCCTTTGGCTTTCATGCCTGCCTCCACCTGCTTCTCGTAGTCCTCGTTGTGCTGGCGGAACACCTGCATCAGCGTGTGGTAGCGGTGTTCCAGTCCGAGAAAGGCGTTCTTCACCTTCTCCGCCGTGACGAAGTTGTCACGCTCCATGATTTCCTGATAATGCCTGTTGATGCGTACCCGCATCTTGTCAAGCATACGGTTCGTTTCGAGTGCCGCCGTGCTTCTGCCCGTGACACGTCCACCTTTGGTGTCCCACAGTTTCGGATCGACAGTCAGTTTGCAGCTGAACTGTGTCTGGCTGCCGTCCACCGTGATGCGTCCCATGACGGGAACTGTCCCGTCCTTTTTCACTACCTGACGCTTGAGGTAGTAGATTACTGAAAATGTACTCTTGATTGTCCTTAATTTTTGGGTTTCAAAATTAGTTGGTGAAGAGTCCGGTGTTGGTACGCAAAACGGGGAGGAACGGCGCAATCTTTTTCCGTAACCTGATTTTTCGCATGAGTTATGGATAACTCACTATTCCTTAGAGCCTTGTTTCGCTATTCGTACCCGTTTGTCGCATTTTCGGGCATGGTTACGAACAAGTAACGTAGCGGCGTCAGGATTTGGCTTCGGCAGGGATTGTAATGGCTTCACGGATTATCGCCACTTCAACCAAAACCCTTGTAACTCAATTCTATCACTATATCTTTCCGCATTTCACTTTTTTGTAGTAACTTTGCATCATCATTTTTAGGTAGAATATGCAGAATATTAGAAACATTGCGATTATTGCCCACGTAGACCACGGTAAGACTACCCTCGTGGACAAGATGTTGCTGGCCGGAAACTTGTTCCGTGAGAACCAGCAGACAGGTGAATTGATGTTGGATAACAATGAATTGGAGCGCGAACGCGGTATCACTATCCTCTCCAAAAACGTATCCATTAACTATAAAGATACCAAAATCAATATTATTGATACTCCGGGACACTCGGACTTCGGTGGCGAGGTGGAGCGTGTGCTGAATATGGCCGACGGCTGTATCCTGCTGGTTGACGCTTTCGAAGGTCCGATGCCTCAGACTCGTTTCGTACTGCAGAAGGCACTGGAAATCGGTTTGAAACCGATTGTGGTAATCAACAAGGTTGACAAACCAAACTGCCGTCCGGAAGAAGTTTATGAAATGGTGTTCGACCTGATGTGCGATTTGAACGCAACCGAAGAGCAGCTGGACTTCCCGGTAATCTACGGTTCTGCCAAGAACAACTGGATGGGACCGGACTGGCAGCAGCCTCAGGACAATATCCTGTATCTGCTGGATCAGATTCTGGAGCATATCCCGGCACCGGAACAGCTGGAAGGAACTCCACAGATGCTGATCACTTCTTTGGACTACTCAAACTATACAGGCCGTATCGCTGTGGGACGTGTGCACCGCGGAACTTT
Organism: Bacteroides sp. OF04-15BH; assembly: GCF_003477995.1. Lineage (GTDB taxonomy): Bacteria > Bacteroidota > Bacteroidia > Bacteroidales > Bacteroidaceae > Paraprevotella. The sequence continues at coordinate 127,774 of NZ_QUEM01000006.1, read as the reverse complement.
GAAAGAAGGTATGAATATCACCATCGTGCACCGCGACGGACAGAAAGAAAAGACCAAAATCAAGGAAATCCACACCTTCACCGGTATGGGACGCCAGAAAATCGCAGAAGTTTCTTCTGGTGACATCTGTGCTATCGTTGGTCTGGAGAATTTCGAGATCGGTGACACCATCTGCGATTATGAGAATCCGGAACCACTGCCAACCATCACCATTGATGAACCGACCATGAGTATGTTGTTCACCATCAACGACTCTCCGTTCTTCGGTAAGGAAGGTAAGTTCTGCACCAGCCGTCATATCAACGACCGTCTGGAGAAGGAATTGGAAAAGAATCTGGCCCTGCGCGTAGCTTTCCAGGAAGGTTATACTGACCGCTGGGTTGTTTCCGGACGCGGTGTGCTGCACTTGTCTGTATTGATCGAGACCATGCGTCGTGAGGGTTATGAATTGCAGGTAGGTCAGCCACAGGTTATCTACAAGGAAATCAACGGTGAGCGTTGCGAGCCTATCGAGGAATTGACTATCAACGTACCGGAAGAGTTCTCCAGCAAGATGATTGATATGGTAACCCGCCGTAAAGGTGAAATGACCTCTATGGAAACTCAGGGCGACCGTGTAAACATCGAGTTCAACATCCCGTCACGCGGTATTATCGGTCTGCGTACCAACGTGCTGACAGCCAGCCAGGGTGAGGCCATCATGGCACACCGCTTCAAGGAATACCAGCCGTACAAGGGTGAAATCTCACGTCGTAGCAACGGTGCCATGATTGCATTGGAAAGCGGAACTGCTTTTGCTTACGCTATCAACAACCTGCAGGACCGCGGTAAATTCTTCATCGAACCGCAGGATCCGGTTTACGCAGGACAGATTGTAGGTGAACACATTCACGAAAATGATTTGGTAGTAAACGTAACCAAGAGCAAGCAGTTGACCAACATGCGTGCTTCCGGTTCTGACGAAAAAGCACGTATCATTCCGGCTACCATCTTCTCTCTGGAAGAAGCACTGGAATACATCCGCGAGGATGAATATGTGGAGGTAACTCCAAAGAGCATGCGTATGCGTAAGATCATTCTGGATCATACCGAGCGCAAGCGTGCCAACAGAGACTAATCAAACGATTGATCATAAAAATGCCCCGAACCGATGATGAATGCGGTTCGGGGCATTTTGTTTTTTTCAGTTCCTCTTTATTTCAGTTTTTCCTGAAACCAGTTTACCACCCTGTCAATAATCGGTTTCTGAAACCAATACAAGTCGCCGTGACCGGCTCCTTCTACTTCTACATATTTCACGTCGTTGTTTGCAACCTTCAGAGCCTCATAAAGCTGCTCACTCTGGCGGGGAGACACATGATTGTCTGCAGTACCGTGCATAATCAGGAACGGGGGCAGATTCTCACGGATATGCCCCATGGAACTGGCCTTCATGGCCTTTACGGAATCACTCAGAATACTGCTTCCCTCAAAGTTACGGAAAGCGACTCCATGCAACAGCAATGCTTCGGTCACTGCCGGAGAAGCATGTACCTTTTGACTCTGCTCCGAGAAACCGGCACCGATATTCATCAGATTACTGATTCCGTATATCGTGGCAACAGCCTGCACATCGGACGGATAATCCAGGAAATCACCTAGATCCAAACTCTTGTCGTTACCGGTCACTCCTACCATCTGAGCCACATAACCGCCGGCAGAATCCCCCAAGACTCCGATGCGGGCAGGATCAATACCCAGCGAAGCGGCATGCGCACGAAGATAACGCACGGCGGCCTTTCCATCTACAACCAAAGCCGGATACTGGTTCGGAACCGTACGGTACTCCGCAGCAGCCACAACAAAACCGGCTTTGGCCAGAGCCATACGCATTTCGATATACTTTTCATAATCCGACGAAGTAAATCCGCCACCGGGATAATACACAATGGCAGGTTTCGGCTCTTTGGTTCTCGGAATCAACAAAGTCATCTTCAACGGGCGGTTGGCACGCAAAGAAGTAATCTGTGAATAAACCACTCCACTGATGACATCTATCTGCCCTTCAGAAATCTCCACCTTGATGACCTCTCTACTTTTATCCGTTTCTTTTTGAGCTCCGGCAGGAAGCATCAGAAAGGCTCCTACCATCAAAAACAAATACCTTCTCAAACACATATCTTTTACCTTATATAATTATCGTATGCAAAGATATTTCTGAATTCACGATGAGACTATGCAAAAGAAGCAACAAAATAAGCAATACAAGACAAAAACGATACGGGAGAACAAAACAAGAATGCCCCGACTGCCCAAAAGGCAATCGAGGCACCAAATATCATTTCAGGCAATTGTTATTCTGCAGGCAGAATCTTCACAGTTGCCTTGTTATGGTCTTTCCAGATACGGGCAGCCATCTTACGGAGATCGTCGGTTGTGATTGACTCTACAGCCTTCTCATAATCTGTAAGAACATCCACACCGTAGTCCTTATAAGTACAAAGCGCTCCCATCCAGGTTCCGTTCTGCTTGAACTGCTCACGGGCACTCTTCAACAAGAACTCTTTCACCTTATTCAGATAACTGTCTGCAATACCGTGTTCCGCAATCTGATGCAATTCCTCGTCCATAACCTGAAGAGCCGAATCACTCAGTTCCGGTTTCAAAGGAGCAAAGATCTGCAACATATATTCCGGTTTGTCGGCAGTAGTCATGTTCACACGGCTGGAAGCACCCAATGAATAAGCGGCTCCCATTTCCTCACGGATTACCTCCACGTAACGGATGCTCAGCACCTGACCCAGAATCTCACAAGCCAGTTTGTTCTTCAGATTCAGCTTCAACGGTCCGTACCAAGCTCTTACAGCCTGACACTGCGGAGTCTGCATCGGCTCGCTGTAAACAATAGAATGCTCGCCCTTGAGTTTATACATTTTTGTATCTACCGGCTTCTCCTTGCGATACAAGGCTGGCAATGTAGCCAGATACTTCTCGGAATAAGCACGCAGAGAGTCTTCGTCGAAATTACCACAGAACACGAAAGTAAAGTCTGAAGCATCAGCAAAGCGCTCCTTGTAAATTTCCAGAATACGGCCGTAGTTTACCTGATCCACCATTTCCGGACGGATAAACACCAAACGAGGATGATGGCCATACAATGCTACAGAAACAGAATCATTGAAGGCATGCATCGGGTCGGCCTCACGGTTACGCAGTACCTCGCGCACCTGATTCAGTACAGAAGCAACAGCTTCGTCATCGCGGTAAGGCTCCTGGAAGCTGAGATAAATCAGCTCGAACAGAGTCTTCAGATCCTTCGGATTGGCACCACCCTGCAGTCCTTCGCGGCGGCCGCTCAGATAAGGTGCCACAGAAACCTGCTTTCCGGCCAGTTTCTTGGCCAGCTCGGTCTGCTTGAATCCGCTTACACCAGAAGCACCGATTACTTCATTGAAGAAATTGAGCTGAATCAAATCATCACCGGAATAATAGCCAGTACCACCTGGGCTGAATGCACGCATCACCACCTCGTTGGCCTGATAATCAGTTTTCTTGAACCATACCTTCACTCCATTTGACAAGCGCCATTCGGTAAATCCGAAGCGTTCCGGACGTTCCTTGACAATCTTGCCTGGCTCAGGCAGAGAAGCAATCAGCGGACGATCGTTCACTTCATCCTGATAAGCACCCAGATCAATGCTGCGGGCCTCCTGTACCAACTGAAGCATGTGCTCGGCAGTAGGCTTCACCACACCCTCTTTCTGTGGAGATACGGTATAAACCACCAGATTGGTATCATTATTGGCCACCCACTGCTTGTAACGGGCATTTACCTGATCCAGCGTAATGCTGCGGTAAATCTCAGAGAAGAGAGGATATTCGGCCTCGATACCCGGTGAAGGCTCTCCATTCAGGAAGTGCTGCACATATTCATTGACCAGACTCTGGTTCTGGATTTTCTCCTTATTCTGATAGATGCTTTCCAAAGAACTGATGAAGTTGGCACGGACGCGCTCCAGCTCAGATTCTGTAAAGCCATAGCGGTCGGCACGGTAAACCTCGGCCATTACCTGCTTCACTGCCTCGTCGAGCATACCGTCTTTAGGAACAATCGTCACATCAAAAGCACCCTTGGTCTTTGCTACCAGGAAATTACCGTCACCACAGCTGGCACCGGCAAAAGGTACATCAGCCTTGCTGGTCAGGTCGGCCAAACGCTCATTGATGATAGAAAGTGCCATAGAGCCCTGCACCTTATCCAGGAAATATTCCACCTTATTCTTCAGGCTGTCGGGCCATACGTTGTGCTTGAACATAACCTGAACTACAGTCAGTGTCTGTTCCGGATCCTGTTCGCTTACAGAAATAGGCTGGGCATTGTCGGCCACCTGCAAATAAACCCGCGGTTCCGGATTTACTGCCTTCTTAATGTGACTGAAGGTTTTCTTGATTTTCTGCTCCATCTCGTCTACATTGATATCACCCACCACGATGATACCCTGCAAATCGGGACGATACCAACGGTGATAATAGTCGCGCAGTACTTTCGGATCGAAGTTGTCCACCACGCTCATCAAACCGATAGGCATACGCAAACCGTAACGGCTGTCGGGAATCAGTTTCGGAAGAGAACGTTCGAACATACGCTTGGAAGCGCTGCTGCTCATACGCCACTCTTCATGAATCACGCCACGCTCTTTGTCGATCTCTTCATTTTCCAGAAGCAGGGCGTTGCTCCAGTCGTGCAGAATCAGCAGACAGGAGTCAATGGCTCCGGGCTGGGTCACCGGCACACTGCTGATGTTGTATACCGTCTCGTCAATGGAAGTATAGGCATTGAGGTTCTCACCGAATTTCACACCGATGCGTTCCAGATATTTCACCAGACTGTTACCCGGAAAATGCTCTGTCCCATTAAAGCACATGTGCTCCAGGAAGTGTGCCAGTCCGCGCTGCTCTTCTTCCTCCTGTATTGAACCGACCTTCTGAGCAATATAAAACTCAGCCTGCTTCTCGGGATAGTTGTTCTTACGGATATAATAAGTCAATCCATTCTCTAACACGCCATAACGCACTGCCGGATCCAGAGTCAGGGGGGCAGATACAGTTTGAGCCGAAGAAACTCCGGCACAAACAAAGGCGAATGCTGTAAAAAGCTTTCTAAAATTCATTATTTATTTTTTTTGTAGTTATTCAAACCGGTCTGCAGGAAATCTACATACTTATCAACATCCTCGTCATAAGAATAAGATTTGTTCAGCGGCATACCGTTGTTGTCAATCAGCACGTAGAACGGCTGGGCATTGGCACCAAACTTAGTTCGCTGCAAGTAGCTCCACTTGTCACCTACGGTACGCAAAATGCGCTCTGCACCGTTTTCCTGTACGGTAACCTTCTCCGGCAACGGAGTCTTGTCATCCACATAAAGGGTAATCAATACATATTCATCGTTGATCAGTGAAGACACTTTCTCATCCACCCATACAGACAGCTCCATCTTACGGCAGTTTACACATCCGTAACCGGTAAAGTCCACCATCACCGGTTTGCCGTGCTGCTTGGCATAAGCCATACCGGCATCATAGTCGGTGAACTGGGCATGAACCTCGTTGGTATAGAGATTAAAGTCCTGAGTCTTCATTGGAGGAGCAAAAGCACTTACGGCCTTCAGCGGAGCGCCCCACAGACCCGGCACCATATACACGGCGAAAGCCAGAGAAATCAGAGCCAGGAAGAAACGGGTCACTCCCACCTTGCCCTCATCTTCGTCCTCATCGTGCGGGAACTTGATCTTGCCCAACAGATAGAAACCGAGGAGAGCAAAAATCACAATCCACAAAGCGAGGAAAGTCTCGCGGTCGAGCAGGCGCCAGCCGTAGGCCAGATCGGCCACCGAAAGGAACTTCAAGGCGAAAGCCAGCTCAAGGAATCCCAGACAAACCTTGATGCAGTTCATCCAGTTTCCTGACTTAGGCATCTGCTTCAGCCAGGTTGGGAACAGAGCAAACAGGGTGAACGGCAAAGCCAAAGCCAGGGCAAAACCGAACATACCGATGGTCGGCGCAATGATGCTTCCGGTTGTAGAAACCTCTACCAGCAGGAATCCGATAATCGGACCGGTGCAGGAGAAAGAAACCAAAGCCAGGGTGAAAGCCATCAGGAAGATGCTCAACAGACCGGTTGTAGACTCGGCCTTGCTGTCTACGGCACTACTCCATGAAGAAGGCAAAGTAATTTCAAAAGCTCCCATAAAGCTGGCTGCGAATACCACCAGCATCAGGAAGAAGAATATATTGAAAATAGCGTTGGTAGACAGGGCGTTCAGGGCGCTGGCACCGAAGATACCGGTCACAATCAGACCCAAAGCCACATAAATCACAATAATACTGATTCCGTAAGTCACGGCATCGCGTACACCTTTTGCCTTGTCCTTATTGCGTTTCAGGAAGAAACTTACTGTCATCGGGATAATCGGCCATACACAAGGAGTGAACAAGGCAACCAGACCACCCAGAAAACCTAAAAAGAAAATAGACCAGAAAGAACGGTCAGCAGTGGTTCCTTCTGTACCGAAAGCGTTCAGTTCCTGAATTACCGGTTTCCAATAATCAGAAATCTGTCCCTGCTCACCTCCTGCAGCCGGAAGAGTCGCTACAGAAGTTGCTGCGGTATCTGTTGCTACAGAATCCTCAACGGTAGCCGGATGTTCTTCGATCTCAAGAACCGCCTCCTGAGTTTCCTCAGCCTTTGCGTCCTTTTTCTCGGCAGCAGCCTCTTTTGTTTCGCCGGCCGGAACTCCCTTACCGGAATAATTGAACTCCACATTGGTAGGAGGCATACAGTTTTCGTCGTTGCATGAGCCGAAAGTCAGATAACCGCTCACTTTATACTGAGGTGCTGTGATCTTCAGTTTCTGAGAGAACACGGCCTTGCCTTCCATATAAGACACCTGCATATCAAACAGGGCATCGTGCTTGGTGAGCACCTTTCCCTTCGGGGTCAGTTTTCCGGCAGGCTTGACACCTTCCTTGGTTTCGAACGTAATGGTAGCGGCTGTAGGACCTCCATCGGCAATATCTGTAGAATAAACATGCCAGCCCGGATCAACCGTTCCTGTAAAAATCAACTCGATCTCCGAATCAGAAATCTTCTTCTGCTCTACGGAGAATTTTACCGGTTCCTGATACTGCGCCCACATAGTCACAGAGACCAGCATCAGCAATAAGAAATGGGTAATTTTCTTCATAATTAATAAATGGATTTTTATTTGGCCACAAAGATAATGAAAATCAGCAACGAAGCCTATAAATGAGTGCATTAAAATATTTATTTCAATTTTTTCATCGATTTAAGGTGCACTCAATACGATTCGGAAAACAAAATCTTTTTTCATAAAAAAAGAGGGCCGCACGCCAGCGTGCAGCCCCCGAATTATCCTATATTGGTAAAAATTACAACTTAGGACCAGCAGCAACCAAAGCCTTACCAGCTTCGTTGCCAGTGAACTTAGCGAAGTTCTTGATGAAGCGTCCAGCCAAATCCTTAGCCTTCTCTTCCCACTTGCAAGCGCAATCGTAAGTGTCACGTGGATCCAAGATCTTAGGATCAACACCCGGCAACTCTGTAGGAACAACGAAGTCGAAGTAAGGAATAGTCTTAGTTGGAGCTGACTCGATAGAACCGTCCAGGATAGCGTCGATGATACCACGAGTATCCTTGATAGAGATACGCTTGCCAGTTCCGTTCCAACCAGTGTTCACCAAGTAAGCCTTAGCACCAGTCATTTCCATCTTCTTAACCAACTCCTCAGCGTACTTAGTTGGGTGCAAGCTCAAGAATGCAGCACCGAAGCAAGCAGAGAATGTAGGAGTAGGCTCAGTGATACCACGCTCAGTACCAGCCAACTTAGCAGTAAATCCTGACAGGAAGTAGTACTGTGCCTGCTCTGGGTTCAGGATAGATACTGGAGGCAATACACCGAAGGCATCAGCTGACAGGAAGATAACCTGCTTAGCGTGAGGACCCTTAGAAACCGGCTTAACGATGTTCTCGATGTGGTAGATAGGATAAGAAACACGAGTGTTCTCAGTTACGCTCTTATCTGCGAAATCGATCTTACCGTCAGCAGCAACAGTTACGTTCTCCAACAAAGCGTCGCGCTTGATAGCGTTGTAGATATCTGGCTCAGACTCCTTGTCCAGGTTGATAACCTTAGCGTAGCAACCACCTTCGTAGTTGAATACACCTTCGTTATCCCATCCGTGCTCGTCATCACCGATCAACAGACGCTTAGGATCGGTAGACAAAGTAGTCTTACCAGTTCCTGACAAACCGAAGAAGATAGCAGAGCTCTTGCCTTCCTTGTCAGTGTTAGCTGAACAGTGCATAGAAGCGATACCACGCAATGGGTTGTAGTAGTTCATCATAGAGAACATACCCTTCTTCATCTCACCACCGTACCAAGTGTTCAGGATAACCTGCTCCTTAGTAGTCAAGTTGAATACTACTGCAGTCTCAGAGTTCAAGCCCAGCTCAGCGTAGTTCTCAACCTTAGCCTTAGAAGCGTTGTAAACAACGAAATCAGGCTCACCGAAGTTAGCCAACTCCTCAGCTGTAGGACGGATGAACATGTTAGTTACGAAGTGAGCCTGCCAAGCAACCTCAACGATGAAACGAACTTTCAGACGAGTACCTTCGTTAGCGCCGCAGAATGCGTCAACTACGAACAAACGCTTGTTAGAAAGCTCTTTTGCTGCCAAGTCCTTCAAAACCTTCCAAGCCTCAGTAGTAACAGGCTTGTTGTCATTCTTATACTCTTCAGATGTCCACCATACAGTGTTCTCAGAAGTTGCATCCTTAACGATGAACTTATCTTTAGGAGAACGACCAGTGTAGATACCTGTCATTACGTTAACTGCACCCAGCTCGGTTACCTGGCCTTTTTCAAAGCCTTCCAAACCAGCCTTTGTCTCCTCTGCGAACAATACGTCATAAGACGGATTGTGCAAAATTTCAACGGCACCAGTAATGCCGTACTTACTCAAATCAATATTTGCCATTTTACTAAAAAATAAAAATTGGTTATTATTTAGTGATAATTATATGCAGTGCTTTTTGCGATACAAATGTAGGCATTTTTGCCCGCATAGGGAAACAAACACGCGATTTATTTTTTCCAAAAGGGTATCTTTTATCATTAATTTAGAGAAAGGCGCTTGACAAATGTTACATTTGCTAAACGGACATTGCATTTGCGCTTTTAAATCGCTATTTTTGCTGCGATTTAAAAACAAAAAGGATCTATGAAGATTATTGATTTTGGCAAACAAACCACTGTGATCAACAAGTACATCGAGGAGCTGAGAAACATACACGTGCAGAACGACCGGGCGCGCTTCCGCCGCAACCTGGAACGCATCGGTGAAATGATGGCTTTCGAAATCAGCAAAACGCTGAACTATTCCACCAAGGAGGTGCAGACTCCACTGGGCACGGCTCAGGTGTGCACGCACGACGACTCGATTGTGCTGGCTACAATATTCCGCGCCGGACTGCCTTTCCACCAGGGATTCCTGAATGTGTTCGACCATGCCGACAATGCCTTTGTATCGGCCTACCGCTACTACAAGGACAAGGAATGTCATGATGTGGGCATCCACATCGAATATATTGCTTCTCCGGGCATGGAGGGCAAAACCCTCGTCATCGCCGATCCGATGCTGGCCACGGGAGGAAGCATGGAGCTGGGACTCAAAGCCTTTGAAACCAAAGGTACGCCCGCACAGATTCATCTTTGCTGCGTCATTGCCAGCAAAAAAGGAGTGGAATTCCTGCAAGAGCTGCTCGGAAATCAGGAGAATGTCACACTATGGTGTGCGGCAATAGACGATGAGCTGAATGAAAAAATGTATATCGTACCGGGATTGGGCGATGCCGGAGATCTGGCATACGGAGAAAAGATATAAAAGTACCTCCGCCGGGAATCGAACCCGGATTGACGGTTTAGGAAACCGTAGTTCTATCCATTGAACTACAGAGGCGCTTAAAACAATGCAAAGATAGAACTTTATTTGCATTTCCAAACGAAGATAAACAAGTTTTTTACATCTGCCGGCCCTTTTGACAGGGGTGCAGATGGATGAATTTCAAGATTAAAGCTGGAATATTTGGAGCGGCAGGCTTGCCTGTCCTTCAGAATATTCCGGCTTTAATCTTTCGCCTGCAAGGCTCTTTCCGGCCGCTTGAAAGACATGTCCGCACAGCCGCTATAGTTCTGAAAAATCATCCCAATGGTTTTCTAAAATGATTGGGATGATTTTTTCATTTCATCGAAATGATTTTCTGAAAGCGTCGGGAGCGTCTGTTTCCGGTTTCCCGACTTCCCCGGCACACAGCAAAGCCACCGAAGAAAAACAAAAGAGGTTGCGCCCGCACGGACGCAACCTCTTTTTAATATGCTTGAATTTTCAGATTATGCTGCAACCTGATCGTTCTCCTTAATCTTCTTACCCATAGTCAGGAAGGCAACCGGAGCTGCCATGAAGATAGAAGAACAAGTACCGATAACCACACCCAGAATCATGGCGAAGGCAAAGCTGCGGATGCTCTCTCCACCCAGGAAGAAGATACACAGCAATACCACCAAAGTGGTGAGTGAAGTATTGATGGTACGAGTCAAAGTAGTATTCAATGAGTCGTTGAACAGCACCTGCTTGTCGCGTGTCGGATACAGATGCAGGAACTCACGGATACGGTCGAATACCACCACCTTATCGTTGATAGAATAACCGATAGCCGTCAGGATGGCACCGATGAAGGTCTGGTCAATCTCCAGTGAGAACGGAACCCAGCCCCAGCACAATGAGTATGCACCGATAATCAGGAAGGTATCGATAGTCAAAGCTACTACAGCACCTACAGAGAAGGCTACGTTACGGAAACGCAACAGGATGTAGAGGAAGATAGCAACCAAAGCCAATACCACAGAAACGATAGCACCGTAAGTGATATCCTCGGCAACAGCCGGACCTACCTTCTGAGAACTGATGATAGAACCACCGGCACGCTCATCGCGGTTGATGAAGGTATTCAGATCCAAATCCTTAGCCAGCAGGTCGGCACCCTTCAGGGCCTCGAACAACTTGGCCTCGATTTCAGAATCCACATTGGTTCCTGACTCCTGGATGCGGTAGTTGGTAGAGATACGCAAGGTGTTGCCCTCTGTACCCAAAGCGATAACCTGAGTAGTAGCATCGCCGAACTTGTCGTTCAACAAGGCTCTTACATCTTCTGGCTGTACCTGCTTCTCGAAGAGAACCACAAAGTTACGTCCACCGGTGAAGTCGATACTCTTGCTCAAGCCACGTACGACCAATGAACCGAGGCTGACCAGAATCAGAACACCGAATACGATGAATGACTTCTTGTAAGCGCTCATGAACTTGTAATGAGTATCTTTCAGGAACTTAGCCGACAGAGAAGTGGTGAAAGTAAGTTTTGTCCACTTGTCTTTCTCCAGGAAGTGGTCGTAAACCAAACGTGTTAAGAACACGGCAGTGAAGAAAGATACCAGGATACCGATGATCAAGGTGGTAGCAAAACCACGGATAGGACCTGTACCGAAGTTGAACAGGATCACACCGGTAATGATAGATGTCAAGTTAGAGTCGAAGATCGCAGAGAAGGCATTTGAATAACCGTCCTTCAAAGCGGCACGTACGTTCTTTCCTGCGCGCAATTCCTCTTTGGTACGCTCGTAGATCAGCACGTTGGCATCCACAGCCATACCCAAAGAAAGTACCATACCGGCAATACCGGACATAGTCAGCGCTGCCTGGAATGAGGTAAGGATACCCAGAGTGAAGAAGAAGTTCAGAATCAAGGCACCGTTAGCCACCATACCCGGAGTGAAGCCATACATGAAACACATGTAGAACATCAACAGGATGAAGGCAATCACGAATGAAGTGATACCCTGGTTGATAGATTCCTGACCCAAGGTAGGACCAACAATTTCCTCAGAAACGATGTGTGCCGGAGCCGGCATCTTACCTGACTTCAATACGTTGGCCAAGTCACGTGTATCTTCGATAGTGAAGGAACCGGTAATTGAAGAAACACCACCGGTGATTTCACCCTCTACATTCGGAGCACTGTATACATAACCGTCCAGAACAATGGCAATGCAACGATCCTTGTTTGCCTTTGTCAGAACAGCCCAACGGCGGGCACCGTCTGTATTCATGGTCATGCTGACACAAGGACGACCGAACTGATCGAAATCATCTTTAGCGTCAGTAATTACGTCTCCTTCGAGCGGAGCACGTCCGTTGCGTGAAGTTACCTTGATGGCATACAGTTCGTATACATCACCGGCACTGCCCTTACCTACAGGCTTAACACCCCAAACCAACTTCATGTCAGTAGGAAGAATCTCCTTTGCCTCTGGAGAAGCCAGACAAGCGTTTACGGCAGCGGTATCACGCCATACAGAATAACCAACTACACAACCGGCAGGTCCCTGAGCCAGCTGCAGTACAGAAGCCAGCGGATGTTCCTTGCGCAGTTTGGCATCAGCCTCACTAGTAGAAGCGGCAGCCTTAGCCTGGGCCTTGTCGCCACCCTTCAGAGCAGCTGCCAGATCTACAGCCTTGGCCTGAGTCTTTGCGCTGTCGGCAACAGTAGAATCGGCCGGAGCGGCAGCCTGTGCAGTAGTGTCAGCATCGGTCTGACCGGCAGCAGCCAGACGGCTGTCCAAAGAAGCCAGATAAGGAACAGCTTCCTGAGTAGTATAAGTTTCCCAAAACTCCAGATTAGCACTACCCTGCAACAATTTACGTACACGGTCTGGTTCCTTGATACCCGGCATTTCCACCATGATACGGCCCATCTGTCCTTCCAAAGTCTGGATATTCGGCTGAACCACACCGAAGCGGTCGATACGGGTTCTCAATACATTGTATGAATTGTCAACGGCAGCTTTTACCTCTTCTCTCAGCACAGCCTCTACCTCAGCATCGGTACTCTTTGAAGAAACCTTTCCTTTCAACTGCTGAGTGGCAAAAAGCTCTGCCAGATTAGAATTCGGAGCCAACTCTTTGTATTTGGTTACAAACAGCTTGATGAAGTCGCTCTGGCTCTTTTCTGCTTCAGTCTTGGCATAGTCAACAGCCTGCAGGAAAGCCGGATCTGTCTTGTGATCAGCCAAAACCTTAATTACATCAGGAACAGAAACCTCCAGGATTACGTTCATACCTCCCTTCAGGTCCAATCCCAAACCAATCTCCATCTCACGACATTCCTTCAATGTCCATGTACCCATCCACACCGGCTCGTTCATTACTGAATCCAGGTAGTGGTCGCCTGCTTCCGCACCCTGAGTCTTGGTTATTTCCTCTGCCTTGTTCATCTGGTAGCGAGTAACAAATGAGAAGGACAAATAGAAAATACAAACAAGAGTCAGCAGTAGAGCAAACACTTTTACAAATCCTTTGTTTTGCATTTCTAAATTGTTATTTACTTTATTATTAATTTACTGATATTAGTTACGAAGCCGCAAATATAAGTTTTTTTTAGATTAAGTCCGCAAATTAAGAGATTAATTTAGTATTTTGTGTCCAAATTACCCTTATTAATATATGTTATAAGCGGATAATGATCTGAAGTTTTTATCGATCTGTCTATTTGTGTCGCATAAGATTTCAGATTCTTGGAATGGAACACATGGTCGATTCTCACATAGAAAAGATCCTTATTGTAAGAAAAGCCGGGACCATTGCCAGATTCCACAAACGAACTGACCAGTTCCTTTCCGAAACGGTTACAAGTGTAGGATATCGGGGAATCATTGAAATCACCGCATACAATCACCGAAGAGCTTCTGTCGCGCTTGATGTATTTCGTAACAATGTCCACCTGAGGCGAACGGATTACAGAGGCATTCGACATTTTTCTCATCAGCAGACGCATTCCGTTTTCCATCTTTTCCTTTTCCGGATCAAAAATCATGCTTTTATACACACTTTTGTCCTCTACAGTCAACCGGTTCGACTCCAGATGATTATTAACGACCAACAGGGTATCTCCCTCATACAGCAGGTGATAGGCCACACTACCGTTACTCTCACTGTCATATTTTATGGCCTCTACAGACAGAATCGGCATCTTAAAATATGCATGTTCCATCAGTTCCTTGTTTTCATTCACAATCTTCGGCACCGAATAACCGGCCTCCTTCATTTTCTCATCCAGCAGTCTCCGTATCGGTCCGGTAGCTTCCTGAATACAAACGATATCGGCATCCGATTTTAAGATATACTGAAGAATTTCATTGTCTTCCTGTTTCTTGCTTTCTTCTGTGCCGCCAAAAGCCGCCACATTATATGTCAATACCTTCAGTGCATCCTTGGGAGGATCTTTTTTCCAATTTATCGGACAATAATCATTCAGGTAAGGAAAACTCAATAACAGAGTCACGATTGGAATCAGGCTATAGCGGACATAAAAGATCAGCCAGAAAAAAAGAAAGAGAATGTTAATGACCAGAAATATGGGAAAAGCCAGACCGAACAAGGACAGACGCGGATAATCTGCCGGAACCAGATACACGGACCAGCAAGAAAACAACAACAGCAGAGACGAAGTGATATTCGCCCCTGCCATTATCTGTAGTACTATTTTTTTGATTTTTGTCAACATGGTCTATTGCTGGCTGGCATCAAACAGTTTCCGCTTCTCTTCATCTGTAAGGCTTCCATAGCCATCGCGCTTCACTTTCTCCAGAATCCGGTCAATCTCTTCCGAGCGCTGCTTCTTGCGGGCGTTATAGTCCATATCCTCAGACATTTTGCCGCGTGAAGCATGCATCTGGGGCTTTGCAGAAAACATCTTCCGGAAAAGATCCTGCACTTTCTGCCGCAGCTGTTCCCACGAAGAGGAGCCTCCGTAATAACCGTTGCCACCGCCGTTTTTGCGCCAGTACATAATCAGAATCCAGGCAAAGATCATTCCTCCCAAGTGGGCAAAATGAGCGACTCCGTCGCCGCGGTTTCCCAGTCCCAGGAAAAGTTCCAAAACAGCATATCCGATTACGAAATACTTTGCCTTGATGGGCACCGGCAGTGGGAAAATAAACATTCTTTCATTCGGGAAGGTCACTCCGAAAGCCAGCAAGATACCATAGACTGCTCCGGATGCTCCCACGGTGGTCCAGAAATTCAGGTAAGTAGACAGCGGCATGGTGTAACCGTCTACAGAAACCAGACCGTCCAAAGGCAGACTTCCCAGGCCGTTCATCATAAAGGAAAAGTATTGCACCACCTCCTGAGTCAGACCCGCACCGATTCCGCATATCAGATAGAAGAGTAGAAAGCGCTTTGGTCCCCACATGGTTTCCATCACGCGACCGAACATCCACACGGCCAGCATATTAAACAGAATATGTTGGAAGTTGCCATGCATAAACATGTAGGTCACCAACTGATAGAGATGAAAGTCGGAGGCCAGAAAGAAATGCAGACCCAACACATCGTTCAAGTCCAAATCATAGCGCATGCCCAATATCTGTTGCGCCAGAAAAAAAAGAATATTGATTATAATCAAGTTTTTGGTAATGGGCGGCATATTCATCATATTGCTTCTTAAATATAAATACGCTGCAAAAATAAATATTTTATTCCATTCCCTGAGCAAGGAAAACACCTTTGCGACTTATTTTTCGTAAAAAGAAATACTTTTTCAGAAAATAATTTGTTTTAAACGGCAGTTTCTCTATATTTGCGACATTATTGATTCAGAAACTACTTAATTTATAAAGACATGAATAAAACAGATTTAATTAACGCCATTGCAGAAGGTGCAGGTTTGAATAAAGTTGAAGCAAAAAAAGCATTAGATATTTGCCTGGACTCAATTTCTGAGGCTTTGAAGCAGGGAGACAAAGTATCTCTTATCGGCTTCGGCACATTCTCTATCAGCGAGCGTCCAAGCCGCACCGGTATCAATCCGAGAACCAAGGAGCAGATCACCATCGAGGCAAAGAAGATTATCAAATTCAAGGCCGGAAGTGAATTGACAGACTCTATTCAGTAAACATAACAGAGAAAGCATCGGACGGGAAGTTCCGATGCTTTTCTTTTTTTACGGAACAAATTCAAGCTAAAAGCTAGATTCTCACCGCAATCATTCCATAAAAATTAAACAAGTAGCTTTCCTATATCCCTTTTTCTGCGTATCTTTGCGAACAAAATCATACTTATTTAGTTTATGGAAATTGAGAAAAAAATTGTATCGGCCGTAGCCGCCGGAATCAAGCAGCTTTACGGACAGGAAGTGCCGGAAAGCACAATACAGTTGCAAACCACCAAAAAAGAATTTGAAGGTCATCTCACCCTCGTTGTATTCCCATTCTTGAAAGTATCCAAAAAGAAGCCGGAAGATACCGCCCAGGAAATCGGTACTTATCTGAAAGAGAACCTTTCTGAGGTCGTAGCCGATTTCAACGTAATCAAGGGATTCCTGAATCTGACCATTTCTTCTGCCTGCTGGATTGACCTTCTCAACTCAATCCATAAACAGGAAAAGTTCGGATTCACTCCAGTAACTGAGCAGTCTCCGCTCGTAATGATCGAATATTCTTCACCAAACACCAACAAGCCATTGCACCTGGGTCACGTGCGTAACAACCTTTTGGGATGGGCGCTGGCACAGATCATGGAGGCTAACGGAAACAAGGTTGTCAAGACCAATATCGTGAACGACCGTGGTATCCACATCTGCAAGAGCATGCTGGCCTGGCTGAAATACGGTAACGGAGCCACTCCGGAGTCAACAGGCATCAAGGGCGACCACCTGATCGGTGACTATTATGTAGCCTTTGACAAGCACTACAAGGAGCAAATCAAGGAACTGATGGCGCAGGGCATGAGCGAGGAAGAAGCCAAAAACGAAGCTCCGCTGATTAAAGAGGCTCGCGAAATGCTGGTGAAATGGGAAAACAATGACCCGGAAATCCGCGCTTTGTGGAAGAAGATGAACGACTGGGTTTATGCCGGTTTTGATGTGACTTACAAAGCATTGGGCGTAAGCTTCGACAAGATTTATTATGAATCTGACACTTATCTGGAGGGTAAGGACAAGGTGATGGAAGGACTGGAAAAGGGCTTCTTCTTCAAGAAAGAGGACGGTTCTGTTTGGGCTGACCTGACCAAGGAAGGACTGGACGAGAAGCTGTTGCTGCGTTCTGACGGTACTTCTGTATATATGACTCAGGATATCGGTACCGCCAAACTGCGTTTCCAGGATTATCCGATCAACAAGATGATCTATGTGGTAGGTAACGAACAGAACTATCACTTCCAGGTGTTGTCTATCCTGCTCGACAAACTGGGCTTCGACTGGGGTAAGAGTCTGGTGCACTTCTCTTACGGAATGGTGGAACTGCCAAACGGAAAGATGAAGAGCCGCGAGGGAACCGTAGTAGATGCCGACGATCTGGTAGCCGAAATGATCGCTACCGCCAAGCGTACTTCTGAGGACAAGATCAACAAACTGACTGACATCAGCGAGGAAGAGGCCAACGAAATTGCCCGCATCGTGGGTCTGGGTGCCTTGAAATACTTCATCCTGAAGGTTGACGCACGCAAGAACATGCTGTTCAACCCGGCAGAAAGTATCGACTTCAACGGCAACACCGGTCCGTTCATCCAGTATACTTATGCCCGTATCCGCTCTATCTTGCGCAAGGCTGCCGAGGCAGGTCTGACTGTGCCGGCAGAATTGCCTCACAACACCGAGCTGAGCGAGAAGGAAATCAGTCTGGTACAGAACCTGGCCAACTTTGCCCTGATTGTAAAACAGGCCGGCAACGACTACAACCCGGGATGCATTGCCAACTACTGCTACGAGCTGGTTAAGGAATACAACCAGTTCTATCACGACTTCAGCATCCTGCGCGAAGAGGATCCGAACAAGAAGATCTTCCGTCTGGCTCTCTCTGCCAATGTAGGAAAAGTCATCAAGCTGGGCATGAGCTTGCTGGGCATCGAGGTGCCGGAAAGAATGTAAGCCTTGCAGCATGAGCAAACAAAAATATTATGTAGTGTGGAATGGAGTCTGTCCGGGAATCTATACTTCCTGGACAGACTGCAAACTGCAGATCAACGGTTATGCCGGTGCCGTTTATAAGTCTTTCGACAGTAAAGAAGAAGCCGAGCAGGCCTATCAGTCCGCCCCCGAGCTTTATTTCCAAAAGAAGGCGGCTCCCGCTCCCGAAAAGAGCAGTACGGCCGTGGAGCGCCACGATTCTGTCATGATGCTGCCTCCGGAAGTCATAGCCGAGGCGCTGGCAGTAGATGCGGCATGCAGCGGTAATCCCGGCAAGATGGAATACAGAGGTGTTTATCTGAGAACCGGTGAGGTTGTGTTTCACTACGGCCCGGTACACGGCACCAACAACATCGGCGAATTTCTGGCCATTGTGCATGCCCTGGCCCTGCTGAAGCAGAAAAACAGTTCCATGCCCATATACTCCGACAGTAAAATAGCCATGCTTTGGGTCAGCAAGAAGCAGTGCAAGACCAAACTGGAGCTCAACGCCAAGACCGCTCCCTTGCATGATCTGATCCAAAGAGCGGAAAACTGGCTGAAGAACAACTCCTACCAAACTCCTATATTAAAATGGAAAACCGAGATTTGGGGAGAGATTCCAGCCGATTTCGGACGCAAGTAAATCTATATTAAACGCTTTTTTATGAAAGAATTTCTTCAAGTGATGAAAAGATTCGCCTGGCCTTATAAGAAATATATGGCCTGGTCGGTCTTGTTCAACCTTCTCTCTGCCGCCTTGAACGTATTTTCCTTTTTATCCCTCCTCCCCTTGCTGAATCTGCTGTTCGGTATGGACACCACACAGTATCACTTCATCAGTTGGGAGAATCCGGACATGAGTATCAAGGATATTGCCATCAACAATCTGTATTATTATACCACTGTGTTGATTCACAACTACGGAGAGTCTCTGTCCTTATTGTTCATCGGCTTGTTTCTGGCTTTTGCCACTCTGCTGAAAACCACCTTTTACTTTGCCTCTTCGGCCATCATGATTCCTTTGCGTACAAACGTGGTGCGCGACATCCGTGTGCTGCTGTATAACAAAATCGTGCGCCTGCCCTTGTCCTTCATGTCGGACGAGAGGAAAGGCGACATCATGGCCCGCATGAGCGGCGACGTGTCGGAGGTGGAGAACTCCATCACCAGTTCGCTGGATATGCTCATCAAGAACCCGATTCTCATCATCTTCTACTTTGCCACCATGCTGATTACCAGCTGGGAGCTGACGCTCTTTACCATCATTGTCATTCCGGGAATCGGTTGGGTGATGGGTAACATCGGACGAAAGCTCAAGCAGCGCTCACTCACGGCACAGAATCTGTGGAGCGACACGCTGACTCAGCTGGAGGAAACCCTCGGCGGACTGCGCATCATCAAGGCCTTCATCGCCGAAAAGAAGATGAGCGACCGGTTTGAAAAGTGCTGCAACGAATACCGCACGGCCTGCAACCGTGTGGCTACCCGTCAGGCTTCGGCTCACCCCGTGAGCGAGTTCCTCGGCACCTGTCTCATTGTTCTGGTGCTGTGGTTTGGCGGTACGCTGATTTTCTCAGACCACTCGCCGATCGACGCTCCTACCTTTATTTTCTATCTGGTGATTCTGTACAGCGTCATCAACCCGCTGAAGGAATTCTCCAAAGCTGGATACAATATTCCTAAGGGACTGGCCTCTATCGAGCGTATCGACAAGATTCTGAACGCAGAAAACCCGATCAAGGAAACCACCACACCGCAGCCCATCAAGGATCTGGAGACGGAGATTGAGTTCCGCGATGTTTCTTTCCAATATACACCGGCCAAACAGGTACTCAAGCACATCAACCTGACCATCAAGAAAGGACAGACCATCGCTCTGGTAGGCCAGTCGGGTTCCGGAAAATCCACTTTGGTAGACCTTCTGCCCCGCTACCACGATGTCACTTCGGGAAGCATCACCATCAACGGAACCGACATCAAGGATTTCAGCATCCACGGCCTGCGCTCGATTATCGGTAATGTCAATCAGGAGGCTATCCTCTTCAACGATTCCTTCTTCAACAACATTGCCTTTGGTGTGGAGAACGCCACTATGGAGCAGGTGATCGAGGCTGCCAAGATTGCCAACGCCCATGACTTTATCATGGAGAGCGAAAACGGTTACGAAACCAATATCGGCGACCGGGGATGCCGTCTGTCGGGCGGTCAGCGCCAGCGCGTGAGCATCGCCAGAGCCATCCTGAAGAATCCGCCGATTCTGATTCTGGACGAGGCAACTTCGGCACTCGATACCGAATCGGAACGCTTGGTACAGGAAGCGTTGGAGCGCCTGATGAAATCGCGTACGACCATCGCCATCGCTCACCGTCTGTCCACCATCCGTCATGCCGACGAGATTTGCGTGATGCACGAAGGAGAGATTGTAGAGCGCGGCACACACGAAGAACTTCTGGCCAAAGGTGGCTATTACAAGAAGCTCAATGACATGCAACAGTTATAATCTGACAATAAAACGTTCCGGGTGCGAATCGGCATAAGGATTCGCACCCGGATTTTTTTATGGTGGTCATCCGGAAATGAATTTGCCATGAGTTCCCGAAACTGAAAAAATCCGGACACCGATACTTCCTGACCTTCGGAAGCAGTCAATGAAGCATCTCGATAATTATCAGTCATTTACATACGATGCGCATTTCCGGCCGTTCATCCGAAAAAATAATCCTGATGAAATGCAACAGTCATCCCAATGACTTTAGAAAATCATCCTGATGATTTTCTAAAGTCCCGATGATTGCGGAGCAGCGTCCCCGAAGCGGAGGTATAAAAAACAACAAAGGAGCCGAACCTGTCTTGTGGTTCGGCTCCTTTGTGTATATTAATAAGGTATAGAAATCGGGATTATTTCTTTCCGTACAACACAGGATTGGTATCCGGATCGTTGTACATCTTCATCTGCTTGTATACCTTCATGTATTTTCTTCCCTGCTCAATGTCGGTCAGCAACTGGTCGATGGCCAAAGAAAGGTCTTTCTGCTGCTCCAACAGCACATCCAGCTTTTTCTGACACATAGCTACGTGCTCGGCCGAAGCATCATTGCGCTCTACCTGCTCGCTCATGTGGTAAATCTTCAGAGCGAGGATAGAAAGACGGTCAACAGCCCATGCCGGACTCTCTGTATTGATGGTGGCGTCAGCCTGTACGGTCACATCCTTGTATTTGGTATAGAAGAAACTGTCAATCAACTCAACCAGGTCGGTTCTGTCCTGATTGCTGGCATCGATTCTTCTCTTCAGGGCCAAAGCTTCAACCGGATCAATCTGCGGATCGCGGATGAGGTCTTCCAAATGCCACTGCACGGTGTCAATCCAGTTTTTCAGATAGAGATCGTGCTCAATGGTGTGCTCCTTATAAGGATTGTTAATCGGGGTATCGACATCGTTTGTCCGGTGATAATCCTCAATGACACGGACAAAAATAGAATTACAGAGTTCAGTAAACGTCATCATAAAATTGTTTTTTTGATTTTTATTTTGCAAATCTAGGCAAACTTTACCGAACAGGCAATACAAATCAGACAAAAAGTACGTACCTTTGCTTCTATGAAAGTAATCGTAGACAATAAGATACCCTTTATCCGCGAAGCAATCGAACAGATTGCGGATGAAGTGGTTTATATAAAAGGCAGTGAGATCAGCGCTCCGGACGTGCGGGACGCCGACGCCCTGATTGTGCGCACCCGCACCCGCTGCAACCGGCAGCTTCTTGAAGGAAGCCGCGTAAAATACATCGCCACCGCCACCATCGGCTTTGACCATCTGGACGTGGAATATCTGAAAGAAAAAGGCATCACCTGGAAAAACTGCCCGGGCTGCAATGCCAATTCCGTGGGGCAGTATGTGCATTCCTGCCTGCTTCTGCTCGACCAGAACGGACTGATCGACCTGAACCACTGCACCTTGGGAATCGTAGGAGCCGGTCATGTGGGAAAAGCCGTAGGCCGGGCTGCCGCCTCGCTCGGTGTCCGTGTGCTGTATAATGACCCGCCTCTGGAAGAAAACGGAACGGCAAACGACATGCATTTCTCTACTCTGAAGGAGCTGCAACAGGAATGCGACATCATCTCCTTCCATACTCCGTTGGTACTGAACGGACCGCATCCGACCTATCATCTGGCCGACCGCACGTTCCTGAACGGCCTGAAAAAAGAATGCATCCTGTTCAACACCAGCCGCGGCGAGGTGGTTGACAACGAAGCACTGCTGGATGTCCTGCAACAGAAAGGCATACGCGATGCCGTGATCGACACCTGGGAAAATGAACCCCACATAAACCGCGAACTGCTGCAACGTGTGTTCATCGGCACACCGCACATCGCCGGATACTCGGCCGACGGAAAAGCCAATGCAACACGCATGGCGCTCGAAGGGCTTTGCCGTTTCTTCGGTCTCCCCTTCTGCTATGAGATTTCTGCTCCGGAGCTGCCCGAAGAACTGCGCCCCGCCCCCCACTGCACCCCGCGGGAAAGAGCACTCTGCCTGTACAACCCTCAGAGAGACAGCCTACTGCTGAAAGAGCATCCCGAAGAGTTCGAGGAGCTGCGCGGCAACTATCCTTTACGGCGTGAAAAATAGTTTTTAAAGCCTTATAAATGCACAAAGAAGTATTAAATGTGCAGTTTGAGTGAATTTATTTAGTTCATTTCTTGCATAAAAGAATAAAAAATAGTTCCTTTGCAATCGAAATAATGAGACTTTACTAACATTATTAATAATTTAAAACTAGAAATTATGTCTGAAATCGAATCAAGAGTAAAAGCTATTATCGTTGATAAGTTGGGTGTTGATGAGTCAGAAGTAGTAGCAACTGCAAGCTTCACAAACGACCTGGGTGCTGACTCTCTGGATACAGTAGAGTTGATCATGGAGTTTGAGAAAGAGTTCGGAATCAACATTCCAGACGATCAGGCTGAGAAGATCGCAACTGTAGGCGACGCTATCTCTTACATCGAGGCTAACGCTCAGTAATATTTTTTTATTCCCTACTATACATGGAATTAAAAAGAGTAGTAGTAACAGGACTTGGAGCCCTTTCCCCATTGGGTAATTCTGCCGAGGAAACTTGGAAGAACATGCTGAATGGAGTAAGTGGAGCAGGTCCTATTACTCATTTTGATGCTTCTATGTTCAAGACTCAGTTTGCCTGCGAGGTGAAAGACTTCAAGGTGACTGACTTCATCGACCGCAAGGAAGCACGCAAAATGGATTTATATACCCAATACGCCATTGCCTCTGCACAGATGGCTGTTACTGATTCCGGCATTGATCTGGAAACAGTGAACAAGAACCGTATTGGTGTTATTTATGGTGTCGGAATCGGCGGTATTCACACTTTTGAAGAAGAAGCCGGTTACTATGCTGTTACCGGAAAGGAAATGGGTCCGAAATATAACCCGTTCTTCATTCCGAAAATGATTGCAGATATCGCTGCCGGTCATATCTCTATCCAATATGGATTCAGAGGACCGAACTATTGTACCACTTCTGCTTGCGCTTCATCAAGCAACGCCATTGCCGATGCGTTCAATCTGATCCGTTTGGGCAAGGCCGACATGATCCTGAGCGGTGGTGCCGAAGCAGCTATCTGGCCTGCCGGAGTCGGCGGTTTCAATGCCATGAAGGCACTTTCAACCCGTAACGATGACCCTACCCGTGCATCACGCCCGTTCAGCGCAAGCCGTGACGGATTTATCATGGGCGAAGGTGCTGCCTGCCTGATTTTGGAAGAACTGGAGCACGCCAAAGCGCGCGGCGCCAAGATTTACGCCGAAATGGTAGGTGCCGGAATGTCGGCAGATGCATATCATATAACAGCCTCTCACCCAGAAGGCTTGGGAGCTATGCTGGTGATGCAGAATGCTTTGGATGATGCTCACATGCAGCCGGAAGACATTGACTACATCAATGTTCACGGAACATCTACTCCTGTGGGAGATATCTCTGAGGCTAAAGCCATCAAAGCACTCTTCAAAGAGCATGCTTATAAACTGAACATCAGTTCAACCAAGTCCATGACGGGCCACTTACTCGGTGCTGCCGGTGCTCTCGAAGCTATGGTCAGCGTCTTGTCCGTACAGAATGACATCATTCCTCCAACCATCAATCACGAAGAAGAGGATCGTGATCCGGAAATCGATTACAACCTGAACTTCACTTTCAACAAAGCACAGAAACGCACCGTACGTGCCGCTCTGAGCAACACTTTTGGCTTTGGAGGTCATAATGCATGTGTAATCTTTAAGAAATACGCAGAATAATCGTGTTTCACATTAATGTCATAGAAAGAATGAAGCTCCCTTTTAGAAAAGAAAAGGAGCTTTATTCTTCTTTATACCAGATCCTTGGCTTTTATCCCAAGGATATCCGTTTCTATAAACAGGCTCTTCTGCACAAATCCTCTTCCGTGAAGAGCGAACAAGGAAAATGGATCAATAACGAGCGACTTGAATTCCTGGGCGATGCTATTCTGGATGCCATTGTGGGAGATATTGTCTTCCGCCGATTCGACGGCAAAAAGGAGGGCTTCCTCACGAATGCACGCAGTAAAATAGTACAGCGGGAAACACTGAACAAGGTAGCCATCGAAATCGGGCTGCACAAACTCATCAAATACTCAGTCCATTCCAACAATTCACACAACAGCAACATGTGTGGCAATGCCTTTGAAGCACTCATCGGAGCCATTTATCTGGACCGGGGCTATGACTGCTGCATGCAGTTCATGCAACGCCGCATTCTGGATAAATACATCAGTGTGGACTCCATCGCCTATAAAGAAGTCAACTTCAAAAGCAAGCTGATTGAGTGGACTCAAAAGAACAAGGTCGGCATCTCTTTCGAACTGCTGGAGCAAGGAAGCGAAAGCGACGGGACTCCGATTTTCTCTTCACAGGTGTTCCTGCAAGGCATTCAGTGCGGTATAGGCAAAGGCTATTCCAAGAAAGAAAGCCAGCAGACCGCAGCCAAAGAGACTTTGGAAATGCTCAAGAAAACCGGATTCACACATAAGATTCTTAATGCAAGAAGCTTGTCGCCAGTAACCGAAAAGGCAGAACCGGAGCAGAGCACTCAGACTTCCACGGAAACAGCCCTAACGGATTCTGCTACAGAAGCTGTCCATTCATCAGAAGCCGAGGTGTCAATAACCGTTTCTGAACCAGACACTTCAATGAAAAAAGGAAACAGGAAGCTGTCGAAGAAAGAAATCATTGAAGCAGCAGAACGAGCTGCTTTCGAAGCCTGACTTCCAAAGTTTCCTATTAAAATCAATAAAAACGGGTCAAAACCTAGATATTCTAAGAACTTTGCTTTATTTTTGTATAAATGTTTCATGCGATACAAAAATAAAGCAAAGATGAATAAAACAAGCATCATAAGAAATGT
Organism: Bacteroides sp. OF04-15BH; assembly: GCF_003477995.1. Classification (GTDB taxonomy): domain Bacteria; phylum Bacteroidota; class Bacteroidia; order Bacteroidales; family Bacteroidaceae; genus Paraprevotella. The sequence continues at coordinate 102,271 of NZ_QUEM01000006.1, read as the reverse complement.
CTTCAAACCCCGCGAAAGGCAACTTAATCTGCACTTTACCGCGGCAGAAGAACTCCAGCTGAAAACTCTTTTCTCTCTTGTTCAAAAAGCCAGTCAGACGGAATGGGGCAAAAATCACGGTTTTGACCGTATCAAAACCTACGAAGATTTTGCAGCCTCTTCTCCAATCAATACATACGAAGAACTGAAATTCTTTATTGATCGCATGCGTCAGGGTGAAAAGGACGTGCTTTGGCCCGGTCAGGTGAAATGGTATGCCAAATCATCGGGAACCACCAATGACAAGAGCAAGTTTATCCCCGTGAGTAAAAACGGATTGCATGACACACACTATAAAGGAGGTACCGATGCCGTTGTTCTCTATTTGAAGAACAATCCTCAAAGCCGCATCTTCGACGGCAAGGCCCTGATTCTCGGCGGAAGCCATGCACCGAACTATAATCTTCCGAACAGTCTGGTGGGCGACCTGAGTGCCATTCTCATTGAGAATATCAATCCATTGGTCAATATGATCCGCGTGCCCAAGAAGAGCACCGCCCTGCTCAGCGATTTCGAGATCAAGCGCGACCGTATTGCCCGCGAATCCATCGGCCAGAATGTAACGAATCTGAGCGGTGTGCCCTCATGGATGCTTTCTGTGCTGAACCGCGTGATGGAAATCACCGGCAAGCAGCATCTGGAGGAAGTCTGGCCGAATCTGGAAGTTTTCTTCCACGGCGGAGTGGCCTTTACCCCTTACCGGGAGCAATATAAGCATCTGATTACCTCGCCCAAGATGCATTATATGGAGACCTATAATGCTAGCGAAGGCTTCTTCGGATTGCAGAACGACCCGAATGATCCGGCCATGCTGCTGATGCTCGACTACGGTGTGTTCTATGAATTCATCCCGATGGATGAGCTGGAAAACGAAAATCCCGCCGTCGTTCCATTATGGGGTGTGGAAACAGGACGCAACTACGCCATGGTGATCTCTACTTCGAGCGGCCTGTGGCGCTACATGATCGGCGACACGGTGAAATTCACCTCTACCAATCCTTACAAGTTTATTATCAGCGGACGCACCAAGTTCTTTATCAACGCCTTCGGCGAGGAACTCATTGTGGACAATGCGGAAAAGGGACTGGCCGTCGCCTGCCGCGAAACGGGAGCTCAAGTTCTGGACTATACCGCCGCACCGATATTTATGAACGCACAGGGAAAGTGCAGCCACCAGTGGGTCATTGAATTCGCCCGCGAGCCGGATTCTCTGGAACGCTTCACCGATATTCTGGACCGTTCTTTGCAGGAAATCAACTCCGACTATGAGGCCAAACGCTACAAGGACATCACCCTGCAGCGACTGGAGATTGTCGTAGCCCGCAAAGACCTGTTCAACGACTGGCTCAAACAGAAAGGAAAACTGGGCGGACAACACAAGGTGCCCCGTCTGAGCAACAACCGAACTTATATCGAAGAAATTTTATCTCTGAACTAATCTACAGAAATGCAGAAAAAGAAAATTACCAAAGCTCTGTGCTTCGCCATACTCACCATTCTGGTTTACGCCTGCGCCAGCATGGGAAATCCTCAGGGAGGTCCCTACGACGAAACGCCGCCCAAGGTAGTGCGCAGCAATCCGGACAACAAAACCACCAACAACAAGCAGAAGCGCATCTCCTTGCTCTTTGACGAATATATCAAACTGGAGAATGCCTCCGAAAAGATTGTCGTATCTCCGCCACAAAAGGAGATGCCCGAAATCCGTACGGAAGGCAAGCGAATCGATATCGAGCTGTTCGACTCTTTGCAGCCCAACACCACTTATACCATCGACTTTGGCGATGCGATTGTGGACAACAACGAGGGTAATCCTATGGGACAGTACACCTACTCCTTCTCAACAGGAAGTGAGATTGACACGATGGAAGTGTCTGGAAATGTGCTGAATGCCGAGGATCTGGAACCGATAAAGGGAATCCTTGTGGGACTGCACCGCGAAACGGACGAAAAGGCCCTGCGTACCAAACCGTTTCTGCGCGTGGCACGTACCAATGGAAGCGGCTTCTTCAACATCAAGGGTATTGCTCCCGGACGTTATCACATCTTTGCCTTGCAGGATGCCGACGGCGACTTTCTGTTTAACCAGAAAAGCGAACAGATTGCTTTCGACACCACCGTTGTGGTGCCTTACAGCACTCCGGACGTGCGGAACGACACCGTGTGGCACGATTCCACTCATATTGATTCCATCCGTTATGTGCCCTACACCAAGTTTCTCCCCAACGACATTGTGTTGCGTGCCTTTAAAGAAGCCGGACAGGACTTGCACTTGCTCAAGATAGAGCGCCCCGTGCCCAACCGCTTTACCGTGTATTTCACGGCACCATCGGACACGCTCCCCGTCATCAAGGGATTCAACTTCAATCCGGAAACCGCCTTCCTGCTGGAAGCGTCCGAGCACAAGGACACGCTGACTTATTGGATTAAAGATACTCTGACAGCCAATCTGGACACCCTGAAGTTCTCGCTCACTTATCTCGACACCGACACTCTGGGACAGCTCGTTCTGCGTACGGACTCCCAGGAGCTGGCCGCCAAGAAAAGCCGAGAGCGGATTGAAAAGGAACTGAAGGAGAAAATAGAAAAATGGGAGAAGGACAACGAACGCCTCCGGAAAAAGGGCATGGCCACCAAGAAAGAGAATCCTTTCCTGAAGTCGTATATGACCGCCCAACTGTCCAGCTTCGGCAGCATGGCTCCGAACCAGAATGTAACCATCACTTTCGGACAACCGATTGAGCGGGTGGACACCACGCTTTTCTCCTTCCAAAGGAAAGTGGATACGCTTTGGGTGGACGAACCTTATCTGTTCCTGCCCGTAGAGGGACAGGTGCGCAGCTTCCGGCTTTATGCCGAATGGGAACCGGGAAAGGAATATAAGTTTGTGGCCGACACGGCCGCCTTTACCGACATCTTCGGCACAGAGAGCAACAAGGTGGAATGCAGCGTCAAAATCAGTCCGCTGGAGAGTTTCGGCGCCCTGTTCATCCATCTGGCCATTCCCGACACACAGGCCGTAGTGCAACTGCTCGACGCATCGGGACGCATCTACCGATCCATACAAACCGTAAAGAACCGGGCCGATTTCTTCTATCTGCAACCGGCAACTTATTACGTGCGGGCATTCATCGACGTGAATGGCAACGGTGTGTGGGACACCGGAAACTATGACGAAGGACTGCAACCCGAGCCGATGTATTACTTCCCCAAGCCCATCCCCGTGAAAGTGCGTATGGAGATTGAGCAGGAATGGAATCCGACCAGCATCCCGCTCACCAAACAGAAAGCTCCGGAAATCACCAAGCAAAAACCGGATCAGGAGAAAAAGATTCTCCGTAGAAACCAAAACTATAACCGATAAACAGATAAAATTATGAGAAGATCTTTTGTCTGGATCAGCCTTATGCTGCTGTGCATAAGTTCTGTCATGGGCCAATGCCCGGTAAAGAACACGGCTTTCAAGGCCGGCGAAGTGTTGACTTACGATTTGTATTTCAACTGGAAGTTCGTTTGGATTAAGGTGGGAAATGCCAGCATGGACATTTCCAACACGCGCTATAAGGGAAAAGATGCCTACCGCTGCCACCTGATTACCCGAGGCAGCAAGCGTGCCGACAAATTCTTTGTGATGCGCGACACGCTGGTCAGCATCGTGGACCACTCCATCGTGCCCTACTACTTCCGCAAGGGAGCCCTGGAGGGCAAACGCTACAAGGTGGACGAGGTGTGGTATGACTATAAGAACGAGCACACTCTGATTCACCAGCGCTACAAGAATGCCGAGCATAAGGTGACCGTACAAGACAAAAGAAGTCCCGAGTGTGTGTATGACATGCTCAGCATGCTGCTGAAGGCGCGCTCCTTCAAAACCGAAGGTTATAAGGTGAACCAGAAAATCAAATTCCTGATGGCCGATGGTGATGATGTGAAACAGGAGACACTGATCTATCGGGGCAAGAAGAACTTCGAGATGGAAAATACCGGAGTCACTTACCGATGCATGGTGTTCTCATTCGTGGAATATAAGGACAACAAGGAAAAGGAAGTCATCACCTTCTACGTTACCGACGACGAGAACCACTTGCCCGTACGCCTGGACATGTATCTGAACTTCGGTTCGGCCAAGGCTTTCCTGACCGGATACAAGGGAGTGAAGAACCCGATGTCCTCCATCATCAAGAAGTAAGAAACAGGAAATAATTCTCAAGGCATCCCGAAGCTATCGCCTGACAGACGACAGCTTCGGGATGCTTTTTTTGTATCCGTGCAGCAGAACAGTGTGACGTCTTCAAGCGGGATTCTCCTTTCAGAATATCCGTTTTTTCCGGATTCTGCTGACAAAGCCTTTATTTCAAAAAATCATTCTGGAGATATTTCTGCATAAATATACATGCAAAAAGGGTTGGCAGACGCATATATGCAGATTATATACAAAAATCTCCGTGGTAATCCTTTCCGGATGACCACGGAGATTCTGAAAAAGTATCGTGTTGTTCTTCTGAAAACATCAGAATGTTTCTCTCCAACCGTCAGCATGAAGTGTCCGGATGCCCCAAATGCGGGTTTTCCGCAGCCTCATCGCTCCAGATTCAACTGTCTGAAGACTCCGTTTTTTGCACGTACTGATCTGAAAAAGTGAAGAATAACCCGAAATGAAGCCGTTGAGAGTTCCATTTTTTCCCACTCCCATGCTCCTTGTCCGGAAAAGCGGAATCTCGCCATCCCTTCTGGTCAAAGTGTCATTTTGTAAGAAGACAAAGCAGAGGAAGTTCTCCAACGCCCAATCCCGAGCAGGGAATCACGATGCCTTGTTCCGGTTACGTCTGAGTTTCGGAAAAAGTTTTCTGAAACGGAGCAACACGGCAGAAAAGCTTCCGCCGGCAATAATCAGAGTCACGGCAATCAGAATTAGCAGAATGCCCGTACACAGACGCGGCGTGAGAACTTCACCGAATACCAGCACTCCGAAGAAGATGGCCGTAACCGGTTCCAGGGCTCCAAGAATGGCCGTAGGCGTGGAGCCGATATACTGGATGGCTTTGGTCGTTGCCATGAACGAAATGGCAGTAGGAAGAGCGGCAAGCGCCACAATATTTCCCCACAGATACCACTGTGTGGGAAGAATGATTTCTCCCTTCCACAACAGGCGTCCCAGAAACAGGAAGGTGCCCAGAAGAATGACATAAAACGTAAGTTTTACGGTAGGCATCTGCCGCAGACGTGACTGGTTCACCCCTACGATATAAATGGCATACGCCAACGCGGAAGCCATGACAAAGCCTATGCCGGTAGTACTCAAGGTAGCACCGTTCTCGCCTTTATAGAGCAAGGCAATACCACCCAAAGCAAGCAGAATGCAGAACACGGTGAGCAGAGTCAGTCTTTCCTTAAAGAAAAGGGCCATGATCACTGCCACAAAGATGGGATAGACAAAGAGGATGGTCGAGGCAATTCCGGCTTCCATATAAGAATAGCTCACAAACAGGGCAAGCGATGAAAAGGCACAAAGGAAACCCATCACCAGCAGCGGGGTAACATCCTTCCGGCTCACCCGGAAGTTCCGTCCGCGGGCCTTTATCATCAGTCCGATAATGATACTGGCAAACAGATAACGGAAAAACAATACAGAATCGGTGTCCATTCCGTCTTTATAAAGAGGCAAGGCAAACAAAGGATTCATGCCATAGGTAGCGGCAGCGATAATGCCGCACAAATATCCTTTCCAGGTAGAATTGTCTTTGCGAATCATTTTACGGTCTTTTTTAAATATTAAGTGTCAGTTTTTCAATCATAGATATAAAAAACGCCCCGATGATTCTTTCGGCTCATCGGGGCGGCACAGTAAAATATTTACTTGTTCAGTTTCCAGGAGAAACCGTCCTTCGTATCTTTCACTTCGAATCCGAGCTCGGCCAGACTGTCGCGAATCTTGTCGCTGGTAGCCCAGTCTTTGTTGGCTTTGGCAATCATGCGCTGCTCCAGCAGCATATCCACAACCTTACCGAAAGCTTCTTCACGACCACTATTGCTGCCCACTTCTTCCTTCAGTCCCAGAATATCCAGAGCAAAGGTATGGAACACCTTGGTCAGTGCTTCCAGTGTCGGAGCGTCGATGGTGGCTTTCTTGTCCACAACCGTATTGAGCACACGGCATACATCAAACAGATGGCTGATGACAATCGGAGTGTTCAGGTCATCGTTCATGGCCTCGTAACACTTGTTTTCAATCTCCTTCACGTAATCCATGGTCACACTGCCCGGAGCGCTTGCCGGAGTGATCTGCTTCAGATTCTTCATACCCTCCATCAGACGAGACAGACCCTTTTCGCTAGCCTGCAGAGCCTCGTTGCTGAAATCTACCGTACTGCGGTAGTGTGCCTGAAGAATAAAGAAACGGATGGTCATCGGCGAATAAGCCTGTGCCAGGCTGATGTGCTCTCCGCTGAAGAACTGAGCCAGTGTAATGAAGTTGCCCAGACTCTTACCCATCTTCTGTCCGTTGATGGTAATCATGTTATTGTGCATCCAGTAGTTCACCATGTCGCTGCCCTGACTGGCCACAGCCTGTGCAATCTCACACTCATGGTGCGGGAAGATCAAGTCCATACCTCCTCCGTGAATGTCGAAGTGATTGCCCAGATATTTGCGGCCCATAGCCGTACACTCACAGTGCCATCCCGGGAAACCGTCGCTCCACGGACTCGGCCAGCGCATGATGTGCTGCGGCTGGGCAGACTTCCAAAGGGCAAAGTCCACCTGATTGTGCTTCTCACTGACTCCGTCCAGCTCACGTGAATTATTGATCACATCTTCCAGATTACGTCCGGAGAGTTTGCCGTAACGGTAAACCTTGTTATATTTGGGTACATCGAAATACACACTGCCCTCGCTCTCGTAAGCATAACCGTTGTCGATGATTTCCTTCACCAGCTGAATCTGCTCGATGATGTGTCCGGTAGCATGCGGCTCGATACTCGGCGGAAGCACGTTCAGCGCTGCCATGGCATCGTGGAAGCGGTTGGTGTAATACTGAGCCACCTCCATAGGCTCCAGCTGCTCCAGACGGGCCTTCTTGGCAATCTTGTCCTCGCCCTCATCTGCGTCGTGCTCCAGATGTCCCACATCCGTAATGTTGCGCACATAGCGAACCTTGTAACCGATATGCTGCAAGTAGCGGAACAACACGTCAAAAGTAATCGCCGGACGGGCGTGTCCCAGATGGGCATCGCCATATACGGTCGGTCCGCACACGTACATGCCGACGCGTCCCGGTGTGATGGGCTTGAATTCTTCTTTCTTGCGCGAAAGGGTATTGTAAACAAATAATTTCTGTTCCATTGTTTATAGATTTTCTTTATTAGCGTTATATTCCGGATCGTCGCCGTTCTCCCGAATCAGACGGAGGAGTTTTTCCACCGCTTCTTCGGCCGGAATATTCTTTTCGATACATTCTTTTTTCTTGTAGAGACTCACCTTTCCACGGGCCGCTCCCACATATCCGTAGTCGGCATCGGCCATTTCTCCGGGACCGTTTACGATACAGCCCATCACGGCAATCTTCAATCCCTTGAGATGCGCTGTGGCGGCTTTCACACGGGCCAGTGTGTCCTGCAGGTCGTAAAGCGTACGTCCGCAGCCCGGACAGGAAATATATTCCGTCTTGCTGGTGCGCTGACGGGCAGCCTGCAAAATGGAGAATGCCGTGGCATCAATGTCCTGATGCGACAGCGAGCCGTTGTTGTAGAGATAGATTCCGTCGCACAGACCATCAAAGAGCAGAGCGCCCATATCGACTGCACTCTCTATCTGGAAGTCTTCTTTCTCTTCCTGACTGTGTGCATAGTGCTGGAACACGATGACCGGATTCTGCAGTCCGTTGCGCGTCAGTTCGTGAATCAGGGCACGGAATTCAGCCAGACGGTTTTTGTGATTGCTCTGCGCGATGATCACCACCTCAGGATGGTATTTCAAGCAGGCACGCACCTCCTCGGTCAGAGCGGCATAGCTCAGGAAAAGGAATTTCAGTTTGGCAGGACACTGTCCCATGAACGGCAGCATGTTGTACGGGAAGGCAGGATAAGTATTCTCCTCGCCGGTCCAGCAGTCGGCATCCACGATGTAAGCCGTCGGCTCACGATGCTCCTTTTCAGGCAGATTCTGTCCGCAATAGATATAGTCGGGCAGGAAATCGGGAGCTGACTGATGGGAAGCCAATGTTCCGGCAGCCTGCAAATCCATACGGTCGGCCACCACAACAGGCACCTGATCGCCACCGATATTGCCTACGGCGCGGGTGATGCGACGCACGGGGTGTACGTAATTGAAATCCTCGGCGGCTATACCCGGCACCATGATATGTCCCTGACGCTGCACCACATAATCGACCAACTTACGGGCTACAGGAATCTCGTTCTCGGGCGCCTCACTCAAAGACACACGGATCGTGTCGCCGATACCGTCGGCCAGCAAGGCACCGATTCCCACAGCACTCTTGATGCGTCCGTCCTCGCCGTCACCGGCTTCGGTCACTCCCAAGTGGATCGGGAAATTCATTCCCTCCTGCTCCATCACCTGCACGAGCAGACGCACGCTCTGCACCATCACCACCGTGTTGCTGGCCTTTATGGAAATTACCACATCCTTGAAGTCCTGCTTCACACAGATACGCAGGAACTCCATGCAACTCTCCACAATACCTTCGGGCGTGTCTCCGTAGCGGCTCATGATACGGTCGCTCAGCGAACCGTGGTTCACTCCGATACGGATAGCAGTATGGTTCCGACGGCAGATATCCAGAAACGGCACAAAGCGCTCCTCAATCTTACGGATCTCGGCCGCATATTCCTCGTCGGTATAAGTCAACTGCTTGAAGGTTCGGGCAGAATCCACGTAATTACCCGGATTGATGCGCACCTTCTCGGCATATTCCGCAGCCACATCGGCCACACGGGGATTGAAATGCACGTCGGCTACCAAAGGCACGTTACATCCTGCAGCACGCACTCCGGCATTGATATTCTTCAGATTCTCAGCCTCGCGCACTCCCTGTGTAGTCAGGCGCACATACTCGCCGCCTGCCTGAGCGATGCGGAGTGTCTGAGCCACGCAAGCCTCAGTGTCCAGAGTAACCGTATTGGTCATGCTCTGCACCCGTATCGGGTTCTGTCCGCCAAGAGGCGTACTGCCGATCTGCACCTCGCAGGTCTCTCTACGCTGATAATCAAACAAGTCCATAGAATCAATTACACTTAAACTGATATTTCACCTCAGCCAGTTCGGCATTGGCCTTTACGATTTTGTTCTTCAGGCTGTTCTTATATTCGGCCAGACGGGCAGCCAGTGCCTCATCGGCCAGTGCCAGCATCTCCACTGCCAGGATTCCGGCATTCTGTGCACCGTTTACTCCTACAGTAGCCACCGGGATTCCGGGAGGCATCTGAATGATTGACAGCATGGCATCCAGTCCGTCGAGCATTCCCTTGATAGGCACTCCGATAACCGGCAAAGTAGTGCTGGCGGCAATTACTCCAGGAAGAGCGGCAGCCATACCGGCACCGGCGATAATCACTTTCACGCCACGTGCAGCCGCGCCTTTGGCAAAGGCCTCCACCTCGTCCGGTGTGCGGTGAGCCGACAAAGCGTTCATCTCAAAAGGAACCTGCATCTCATCAAAAAACTTAGCAGCCTTCTCCATCACCGGAAGATCGGACGTACTGCCCATAATAATACTTACAACTGGTTTCATATAAATTTGTTTTAATATGTTTGTTTACGAATGAATCAATGTAAAATGCTGGGGAAAGGCAACAGGATTCCCCAAAAGCCAAAGATAATGCCGATGAGTGTGCCCACAAGCACCTGGCCCAAAGAATGCTGACGCAGCAGCATGCGACAACTGCCCACGACACCGGCCAACAGAACCGCCAGGCACAACCAGTACACCGGATTGAACATAAACAGCAGCGAAAAGGCCAGCAATCCGCCAATCAGTCCGCCCATAGCTGCCGAATGGGTGCTCACCTTCCACCAGATGTTCACCACGGCACACGAAATCTGTATCAGCAGGGCCGAAACGATGATGCCGCCCATGTAACGGGGCATGTGCAGTTCGTTGAGCACATACAGGCAGGTGAGATAAGAAAAGATGGACAAGATGTAGGGAACTACACGATGTTCTCTCCGGCGCAAATGCACCGCCTGCCAGCCTTTCATGCTCCGATAGGAGAAAATCAGCAGTTGGGGCAGCAGGATGGTCAGACAGTAGACCAGCGCCAGCACGCTCAACTTATAGCTGAAGGGCAGGACATTCAGATAGGTGAACACAAACAAAGCCAGAAAACTGATCAATGGCATGTAAAAAGGACGGAACAGTCCGGAAAAGAACCGGGCTATCAGAATAATCTGTTTATCACTCATTTTCTTAATCTTGCAACGGGGATTCCCAGCTGTTCACGGTATTTGGCCACCGTGCGGCGCGCAATGGGGAAACCTTTCTGATTCAACATTTGGGTCAGGGTTTCATCGCTCAATGGTTTTTTCTTGTCTTCGTTTTCGATGATTTCTTTCAGGGCATTCTGTATCTTGCGGGTGGCTATCTCCTGACCGTCTTCGGTGGTATAGCCGTCGCTGAAGAACCATTTGAGCGGATAAATGCCGTAATTGGTCTGCACATATTTGCTGTTGCTCACACGCGATATGGTTGAAATGTCCAGTCCCGTGCGCTCAGCCACATCCTTCAGAATCATGGGTTTGAGCAGCATCTCGTCTCCTTCGAGGAAGAAGGGGCGCTGCAAGTCAATGATGGCCTGCATGGTCACCGTCAGCGTATGCCGGCGCTGCCGGATGGCGTCGATGAAGATCTGTGCCTTTTCGATCTTCTGTTTGGTATAAAGCAAGGCATCCTTTTCAGAGCGGCTCATTTTCTGCCGTCCCTGATCATACTGCCGCAGGATGTCGAGAAACGAATCACTGATTTTCAGTTCCGGCACATCACCCTGATTCAGTGTCATGGTAATGGTACCGTCGTCGTCCGTCTCCACAATAAAGTCGGGCACCACCTGCTGGTAGTTATGCCCCACTACCTCGCCCATAGAGCTGCCGGGACGCGGATTCAGTTTCCGGATTTCCTTCTGAAGCAGCTCCACTTCCTGATCGGTGAGCTTCATGCGCTGCTGAATCTTGTCCCACCGCTTGTGGGTGAACTCGTCATAAAACTGACTTACGATGCGATACTCCTTCTGTTTGAGCGGTGTGTGAAAGCGTTCGTCGCGCCGGATCTGTATCTGCAAGCATTCCTGCAGGCTGCGGGCACCGATACCGGCAGGTTCAAATTCCTGCAGGATGCGGAGCACCTGTTCCAGTTCTTCCACCGTGGTGGGCTCGTTGTGATACACTTCCAGCTCATCGGCCAAAGTGGAAAGCGGTTTCTTCAGCAGGCCGTCGTTCTCGAGTGAACCGATGAGATACTCCATCAGCATTTTCTGCTTTTCGGTGAGTTCGCACTCGTTCATCTGCTCTTTCATCTGTTCGTAGAAGGAGATGGTGTCGCTGTAGTCAATGGCTTCCATCGTATCGTTCTGCGGATAGTTCTTCAACAGATAATCGGGCACCTCGTCCGAGTTGCGGTAATCGCCCAGAGCGTCCTTCAGTTCCTTGCTGGGCGCGGACACCAGATCGGAATAGGCCTCCATGCCTCCTTCGCCAGATTCGTAAGCATCCTCCTGAGTATCGGCATTGTAGGAATCGTCTGTTTCCGAAAAGTGGTCGCCTTCTTCCAACGCTCCGTTTTCTATAATTTCATTCTTCACCCGCTGCTCCAGTTCAGACACAGGCATTTCCAACAGGCGCACCTGAAGCACTTGTTGCGGCGAAAGGGTCTGTGTTTGTTGCAGGGATTGCGTTTGAATGATTTTCTGTGCCATATCGTATGATCTGTCAAAACTTTAATATCCAATTGCAAAGATAACTATTTTAATTCACTCGCGTTGCGCAATTCCGAAAAAAGAAATTCAAAGAAAAATAAACATTCTGTTAATCTGAATCTGCATAAAACCGGACAGACGCGGGTTATGCCTGCACGGAAAAAAACGAAGAAAGAAGACTTGCATCCTGACTTCCCCGAAAAAACATCAGCATGATTTTCCAAAATCATCGTAATGATTTCAAAAGTTCATCAGCATGATTTTTTTCATGGATCAGCGCCGTCTTTTTTCATGTAGATAAACAGCGGAGAATCAATCATATAGTCAAACAAAAAGATACAGTTCCGTTTCTTTCTTCTGCCTGCACCAACAGAGGGATGTTCCTGAATGAACACCCAGCGGCAAAGGCGATAAAAAACAAGAAGAGGGGGATGCCTCATACCGACATCCCCCTCCGATTTATTACAGACTTCTATCCAAGAAATCCTTATTTTTCTTTTACCAACGCAAAATCCAACTGCTTTTTATCCAAATTGGCACGGGCAACCTGAATCTTCACCTGATCGCCCAAAGAGTAGCGATGGTGGTATTTGCGGCCCCACAGGCAGTAGTTCTTCTCGTCAAACTCATAGTAATCATCGTCCAGATCGCGCAAAGGCACCATACCCTCGCACTTGTTCTCATTGACCTCTACATAGAGTCCGAACTCGGTTACGCCACTGATGGTTCCTTCGAAGACTTCGCCCAACTTGTCGCTCATAAACTCTACCTGCTTGTACTTGATGCTTGCACGCTCGGCACTGGCTGCCAGCTGCTCCATCTCGCTGCTGTGCTCACACAGTTCCTCGTACTTGTCGCGGTTGGCACTCCGTCCGCCATCGGCATAACGGGTCAGCAGGCGGTGCACCATCACGTCGGGATAACGACGGATAGGCGAAGTAAAGTGCGTGTAATAGTCAAAAGCCAGTCCGTAGTGACCGATATTATGGGTGCTGTAACGGGCTTTCATCATGGCGCGCAAAGAAACGGTTTCGATCAGATTCTGCTCCTTCTTGCCCCGCACTTCCTCCAACAGTTTGTTCAATCCGCGGCTCACCTCGGCCTTGGTTCCGCTGGTTTTCAGCTTATATCCGAATTTCACGATAAACTCGCTCAGATTCATCAGCTTGGCCGGATCGGGCAGATCATGGATTCGATACGGGAATGTCTTGGCGGTTTTGTTTTTAGGCACCTTTCCGATGCTCTCGGCCACAGTACGGTTGGCCAGCAACATAAATTCCTCCACCAGTTTGTTGGCATCCTTGGCCACCTTGAAATATACGCTCAGCGGCTTTCCTTTCTCGTCAATCTCAAAGCGCACCTCATTACGGTCAAAGTCAATGGCTCCGTTGGCAAAGCGCTTGCTGCGCAATTTCTTGGCCAGACGGTTCAGCGTGATCAGTTCGTCCTTGAAATTCTCCACAGGCAGGGCATTCGGGTCCAATGGCGGCACCTTATGGTCGCCCGGCATACGATAATCCTCGGGCGAAGCTTCCTGGTTCTTTTCCAGCAAATCCTGCACCTCTTCATAAGTAAAGCGGCGGTCGCTCTTGATGACGGTATGTGCCAGATGCCAGCTCTTGATCTCTGCCTGATCGTCCATCTTGAAGATCACACTGTAAGCCAGTTTCTCCTCGTTCGGGCGCAAAGAACAGATAAAGTTACACAGGCGCTCGGGCAGCATCGGGATGGTGCGGTCTACCAGATAGATACTGGTGGCACGCTTCACGGCCTCCTTGTCGATAATGCTTCCTTCCTGCACATAGTGTGACACGTCGGCAATATGCACACCGATCTCCCACAAACCATCAGAGAGACTGCGGATAGACAAGGCATCGTCAAAGTCCTTGGCATCTCTCGGGTCGATGGTAAATGTCGTGATACCGCGCATATCCTCACGGCGGGCAATCTCTTCGGGCGTGATTCCCGGATCAATCCGGTCGGCCGCCTTCTCCACTTCTTCCGGATAAGAATACGGCAAACCGTATTCGGCCAGAATGGCATGCATCTCAGTGTTGTTCTCGCCGCTCTTTCCCAGAATATCAAGAACCTTTCCTATCGGATTCTTGGCATTATCCGGCCATTCGGTAATCGTTACAACAGCCTTGTCACCGGATTTTCCACCCTTCAGAGCACCTTTCGGAATGAAAATATCATTGGCCAGCGTACGGTCCTCGGTCAGCAGAAACGCATAATCCTTGCTTACCTTGAGAGTACCCACAAAATTCTTGCTGCTGCGTTTCAGAATTTCCGTCACCTGCGCCTCGCGCACATGATGCTTGCGGCGGGCCAGCAAAGTGGCCTTCACGCGGTCGCCATCCATGGCATGCGCCGAATTGCGCTCGGCCACCAGAATCGGTTCGCCGCCTCCGTCAGGAATGAATGCATTCTTGCCATTCGCCTTGCGACGGAAAACACCTTCGAGCACCTGTCCGAACGTGTTCAGGCGATATTTCAGTTTTTCCTTTTCTACGATATAATCATCCAGAGCCATTTCCTCGAGCACATCCATACAAAGCATCTTTGCCGGATGGGTATCAAGCTTCAGCAGGCGGAAAATTGTCTTCACATCGTAAACCTCCGACGGGTTGTTCTGGAAAAGATCAATCAGCATCTTTGCCAGTTCTTTCTTCTTGAGGCGCTTGCCTCCTTTTTTCTGTGATTTTCCCATGTTTCTTTCTTTTTAGAGGTTGTTCCTATTTTTTCTTTTATGCAAATAAAGCAAAATTATGGATATCACGACTCAAAAAGGAGTACTTTATTTTTGAATTTCAGTATCTTTAAAAGAAGGCATCCGGCCCCCGTCACCTAGAAGTTTCGTATCCGCCAGAAAAAAGAAAGGAGGAGCATTCTGAAGTTTCTCGGAAACTTTCGGAATGCTCCTCCTTAATATCTTGTAACTGGAATTAGGTCTTTAGTAGCTCTCGCGAGTCAGAGTATATGTCTCTCCTGCAATGACAACCTTTCGACCGGTTGCATCGGCGGCATAAATCACAATTGGACTTTCCATTTTCTCCCACTCTTCGCTGAACGTGTTTTGCATTTGATCAAGGACGATACACCAGCCCAACTGCTTTCCCTTCATATAATATTCTTCGGCTGGAATAAATCTTCCATCGGCGTAAGCACCATGTTCATTATAATAAGCCTCTACTTCTCCAGCCTGACTTCCCTGAGTAATGGTATAATTGGTTATCAAACTGTATTTTGATGTGTTTACAGTTTTCTGATAAATCAAATCTGTACCCGCAGCTTTCACGATTCCCTTATCGGTACGCGGTACAGTAGCCAGTGCTACTTTTGCAGCAACTGTGGCAGAAACGTAACAGTTTTCTGCGCTTCCCGGCACTTTTACTTCAAACCAACCGTCTTGTTCTGACACAAATTCATACAAAGTTCCGGCTCCGGCCTGTGTCACCACTTCTCCACTGGTAGTCGGAGTTTTACGGACATTCACCTTATTTCCAGAAATGCGTACCAGAAATTCCGGCGCTACATATTCAGCCACTTTGGCGGCCACGGTCTGTGTTGCATTGTTCACCACATTGGTTACAGCCTGTGTAGCTTCTGCCTTTTTCTCTTCAACAACTTTTTCTGCGGCCTGCTGTGTTTTCTTCTCAGGGTCAAGCGTCTGATTAATAGTTTCCAACGTCTGATTTACTGTTTCCAGAGCCTTTCCCAATTTTTTCAAAAACTGTGCGTTTCCGGTTTGTGGAATTGCCAACATCAGCAAAACGAGACACGAAATAAACTTCATCTTCTTCATAGGTTCTTTTGTTTTGATTCTACTCATTAATATTATTTTACAAAAGTACACCAAAAATAAATATCTTACAAGAAAAGCAAGGTTGTTTTTAATAAGAAAAAACTTGTTACAAAGAAATACTACCTAAAAAATCATAAAATCTCCCCCCGAAGAACCAGTGACAACGGCCTATTTCCTTCTTCTTTCCTACATGAAAACCATCTGCAAGGGACAACACACATTTTTTTTGTTCATATCATCTAAAATCCCTACTTTTGCTCTCCCTAAAAGAATTAATGTCTGAATATCGTTCAACTGTAAATCCGGAACATTTGGATATAAGGTAAAACAACAGACAACCAACAAAATATATCGGAATGTTCGGGTTGATTAAAAGAAATTACGATGCAGAAAGATAGAACAAAACGCATTTATGAGATTACCCTGATAGGTGGGGCTATCAACTTGTTTCTGGTTGTTTTTAAATTTGCCGCCGGCATTTGGGGACACAGTGCGGCTATGGTGGCCGATGCCATCCACTCCCTGTCTGATTTCGTCACCGACCTGATTGTGATGGTATTTGTACGCATGTCCAGCAAGCCCAAAGACAAAGGGCATGATTACGGACACGGAAAATATGAAACCTTGGCTACTGCCATCATCGGAGCGGCGCTGCTTGCCATCGGAATCGGCATTCTGTGGACCAGCCTGCAGAAAATATTCTTCGTGTTGCAGGGAGGAGACATTGAAGCTCCTGGCATGCTGGCATTCTGGGCTGCCATCCTCTCCATCGTACTGAAAGAGCTAGCTTTCCAAATGACCAAATATGTGGGACAGAAAGTCAACTCCCAGGCTGTCATCGCCAACGCCTGGCACCACAGAAGCGATGCCTTCTCTTCTATCGGTACCGCACTGGGTATCGGAGGAGCCATATTATTGGGCAATCAATGGCACATACTGGATCCCTTGGCCGCTGCCATCGTCAGTTTCTTCATCATGAAAGTATCTCTCAGCCTGCTGAAGAGCAGTGTGGACGAACTGACGGAACGCTCTCTTCCCGACGACGTGGAAGAAGAGATTATCAACACAGCCATGCAAGTGCCCGACATCTGCGAAATCCATAATCTGAGGACTCGAAGAATCGGAAATGAGTATGCCATCGAAATGCATATCCGCATGGACGGAAATATTCCATTGTACGAAGCGCATTGCAAAGCCTCAGCCGTGGAACGCAAACTGAAGGAGCGATTCGGTCCGAACACTCATGTAGGCATCCATACCGAGCCCATCAAGGTAAACGGTGTTTATCCGAACGAATGTCCGGCATGCTCATCATCTGAAAAATAATACAAACAAAGACATCATGAATATACTAATTACCGGAGCGAGTGGCTTCATCGGCAGCTTCATTGTAGAAGAAGGACTGAAACAAGGCTATCAGGTCTGGGCCGGAATCCGCCACTCCAGCAGCAAAAAATATCTAAAGGACCCACACATTCATTTCATAGAGCTGGACTTCAACAATCCGGAAAAACTGGAAGCACAACTGGCTGCCCACAAAGCAGCCAACGGCAACTGGGACTATATTGTCCATGCTGCCGGTGCAACCAAATGCCTGAATAAGGAAGATTTCTTCAGGACCAACTTCGACGGAACCCGCATTTTTGTAGATACTTTGCGCAAATTGGATATGGTGCCCAAGCAGTTTGTGTTTGTCAGTTCGCTCAGTGTTTACGGAGCCATACGCGAAACTCCGGTGCAACAGTCGGGCAACTCGCCGTGGATTTATGCGCCGATCCGCGAAGAAGACACCCCTTCTCCCAATACAGCCTACGGACAAAGCAAACTCAAAGCTGAAGAATACATCAAGAACATTCCGGGATTTCCCTATGTCATTCTCCGCCCTACCGGAGTGTACGGACCGCGCGAGAAAGACTATTTCCTGATGGCACAAAGCATCAAGCAGCACTCTGACTTCGCCGTCGGTTACCGTCCTCAGGAAATTACATTTGTCTATGTGCAGGATCTGGTCGATGCCATTTTCTGTGCCATCAATGCCGGAGTTACGCAACGTGCCTATTTTATCAGCGACGGACAGGTGTATCACAGTCAGGATTTCAGCGATCTCATTCAAAAGGAACTGGGCATAAAATGGCTGCTCCGCATCAAGGCACCGATATTCCTTCTGAAAATCATTTGCAGCATCAGCGAATCAATCAGCAAGTGCACCGGCAAGACCAGCACCCTGAACGGAGACAAATTCCATATTCTGTGCCAGAGAAACTGGCAGTGCGACATCGAACCGGCCCGAAAAGAAATCGGATACCAGCCCCGTGTGTTGCTGGCCGAAGGAGTCAAACGAACCATCGCCTGGTATAAAAAGGAGGGATGGTTATGATGAATGCCTGGAAAAGATTTCTGGAGAAAGAAGATACAGACCAAATCAGACCGGGGTTCCTGCTGATAGAGAAACTCGGTCTTGTCTACTCCTTCCTGACAACAATTCTGATCCTCGCACTATGGAAAGACATGGCTGATCCCTGGAGCATGATCGAAGGACGTGTCATGATTCTACTGGTTACCACAATCCTGCTGCTTCTGTATAAGCGCTTTCCTTATAAGGCACTGAAGTTTCTGAGAATCACCTTCCAGATGATCCTGCTGAACTTCTGGTATCCCGAAACCTACAGTTTCAATTGTCATTTCGACAATATGGACCATATTTTTGCCCGCATCGAGCAAAGTCTGTTCCATTGCCAGCCATCGCTGCTTTTCGGCAAGCTCTGTCCGCAGGCCATTTTCAGCGAAGCATTCAATTTAGGATATTTTTCTTATTATCCTATGATTCTGGTAGTCACGGTGTTTTATTTTGTCTATAAGTATCAGAAATACGAAGAAGCCTCATTCATCATCATGTGTTCTTTCTTCATCTATTACATTATCTACATTCTGATACCCGTGGCCGGTCCACAATATTATTTTCAGGCTATCGGCTATGAATGGGCAAAAATCGGAATATTCCCCGAAATGGGTAATTATTTCAAGTACCACACCGACATGTTTCCGCCACCGGGCGACCCGAACGGCTTCTTCTTCGGACTGGTGAAAAATGCTCAGGACATGGGTGAATATCCCACAGCAGCCTTTCCCAGCTCCCACGTCAGCATCACCACGATTCTGCTGATTCTGGCATTCAAAGAGTCACGCCGATTGGGATTCTGCCTGTTGCCCATATCCTTGCTCCTTTACGGAGCTACGGTATATATCCAGGCTCATTATGTCATTGACGCCATCACCGGATTCATCACCGCCTTCCCGGTGTATTTCCTGACGCAATACATTTACAAAAAGGCCAGTTGGCAGGATCAGGTACGCTATCTGCACATCCCATAAATATATCAGAAAAAGGAATCGGATTCCCCGGAGGTACAAAAACCTCCTCCGGAGAATCCGATTCCTTTTATTTTACCGCACATTCCGGGCACAGCCCTTTAATGACAAAATTCACTCCATTCATCACAAACCCCTCGGGCAAATTCACTTCGGGTATCGGCATATCCTTGAAACAGAACGTACGATGGCAACATTCACAAAAAAAGTGCAGATGCATGTCGCGCACCGAACAATCCCATTCTCCGTGGCATAATTCATATTTCACAGCCCCGCTGCCATCTTCGATTCCATGGATCAGATGATGTTCCAGGAACAGGGTCAGCGCACGAAATATGGTAGATTTGTCTACTGTTTGCAGGTATTCCTCCAAATCAGCCACCGACATCGGACGGGCCGCCTTTTGCAGGGCGGCAAAAACCAGAAGGCGTACAGCTGTGGGCTTTACTCCGCGGGAGCACATTCTCTCTTCGATATTTTCTGAATGCAAATCATGCTTTTTCATAAAATCATTGTCCTTAAAAAGGCAAATATACCACAAAATCCGTACAATCGGATTGCAAAATCAATACTGGAAGGAACTTCCACCCAAAAATTCACGCAGCAGAGACGTCGGAGGAATCTGTGAGGAAGGCATGGAAACAAAGTATCTCAGGAATTTCCTCAAGCGGTAAGCCTCTGAATATTCCGATACATTTTCCGGCACTTGTTCGAGGAGCGGAATTGCCTGATCCCGAATCACTGCCAACTCAAACAGCAGGGCACTGTTGAACATGATATCGGCGTGTTCCTGATAAGGATAAATCCATTTGTTCTCACCGGCCTGAACACTGGGCCACCGTCTTATGGTATCCAAAGCCGAACAGCCCCGATACTTGAAATCACGCACGATGCGTCGCAGCAAACGGTTATCTGTTGTCGGAATGTAATTGTGGTCATCCAGCATAATGGTGGTGATGGCCGATACATAAATCTTATATTTGCACGCCTCTTCTATTTGCGGCAGAAGCTCCGGATTCAACGCATGAATTCCTTCCAGAATCAGAATCATATTATCCTCCAGCTTCAGGACTTTTCCGCTCGTCTCGCTTCTTCCGGCCTGAAAATTATACTTGGGCAGAACAATCTCATTACCGGCCAGCAGTTCCTTCATGTGTGCGTTGAAAAGATCCAGATTCAAGGCATAGAGTGATTCAAAGTCATATTCCCCATTCTCGTCCTTCGGTGTTTTTTCCCGATCCACGAAATAATCATCCAAAGACACCGGATAAGGTTTGAGTCCGCATGCCATCAGCTGAATGGCCAGACGCTTGCTGAAAGTTGTCTTTCCACTGGAAGAAGGGCCAGCAATAAGCACAATGCGCACACCTTTTCGGGAATTGATTTCATCGGCAATACGCGCAATCTTCTTTTCTTGCAAAGCCTCCGACACGTTGATCAAGTCCGTGGCATGTCCGTCGATACAGGCACGGTTAAAATCGCCCACCGTACTGATTCCCACAATATCCTGCCAAGTGTGATGCTCGTCGAAAATATCCAACAACTTCTGTTGGTTCACCATATCCTCCAGTTTATCCGGATCTTTCATAGACGGCACGCGCAACAGACAGCCATCATGGTAAGGAATCAGATCAAAGACCCGCAGGCCTCCGGTATGAGTCAGCAAAGAGCCATAGAAATAATCAATGGAATCGCCCAACTTATAGTAATGAGTATACAGGCTTCCCACGCTCTCCAGCAGTTTTACCTTGCTGAGCATTCCCTTTTTCCGGAAGAGATCAATTGCATCCTCCGTGGGACACTGCATTCTATGAAACGGAATATCCTCTTTTACAATCTGCCTCATGCGTTCACGAATCAGGAGCACATCCTCGGCTGTCACCTCACGCTCCATGCGCAGTTTGCAATAATATCCGCGTGCTATCGGTGCCGCAATGCGCAACTGGCATCCCGGGAAGGTATCTTCCACCGCCTTGACCAGCAGGAAAAACAGAGAACGTGTATAAGTTCGCATACCGGAAGCCGATCTCACGTCCAGGAACTCAATATCCTTATTATTGAACAGACGGTAATGCAGCCCCTCCACCTTATTGTTTACCTTGGCGCTTACCGGCCCATAAGGCATCTGAAGATTTAAGATATGATACACATCCAAAAGATTGCATCCGATGGGTACATCCACCTTTTTTTTATTATTTTTGCAACGTATTTGCAGCATCCTTTCCATAATTCATCATGATTAGGTTCATACATTGCTAAATGTACAGAATGCTGTGGAGAAAAAGAAATTACGCACAGACAAAAACAGAATGGGATGATGATTTTAGCATTTTTAAAGCTTTTAGGTTGCCTGGGATTACTTATGTATGGCATGAAGCTGTTGGGCGAAAGCCTTCAGAAAATGGCCGGTAACCAATTGCGCCGCATTTTGGACACACTCACCACAAACCGTTTCACCTCGCTGATTTCGGGAGCTCTTATTACTGCCGTGATTCAATCGGGATCGGCCACCTCGGTCATGACCATCGGTTTTGTCCATGCCGGAATGCTTACTTTCATACAAGGCCTGTCCATCATCATGGGTGCGAGCATCGGCAACACACTTATTGCCTGGCTTATGGCAGCAGAATTTAATTTTGCCATCAGCTACTACATCTTTGTCTTTTTCTGTGTTGCCATCTGGCTGGTCAACACCCGCAATTTCCGTTCTCTGGGCGAATCGTTGTTTGGTGTGTGCTTTATGTTTCTGGGGTTACGCCTGCTCTGCGAATTTGCAGACAACATGGAGCTGAGCCATAATGCTGCTTTAGTATCCTTCTTCAGTACCTTTAATGAAGGCTATCTCTCTTATCTGATTCTGCTGCTCATCGGTGCGGTGCTCATTCTTCTGATCCAGTCTTCGGCTGCCTTGATGGCCAGCAGCATGATTCTCTGCTCCACCGGTCTGCTTTCCATTCCTTCGGGTATTGCCCTTGTTTTGGGCGAGAATCTGGGCCGTGCCATCATCACCTGCAAGTCCGCTCATTCGGCCAATATCACTGCCCGCCGTGTAGCGGCTGCACAGCTGATATTCAACCTTTCGGGTATTGCCTGGGTCTTTGCAATCTTCCCTTTCACAACAGATTTACTAAACCAGGCCACTCCCATGACTTCCGGACAGAGTTCTGCCGACCGCAACATGCCGGCTTATGTTCTTGCTGCCTTCCATACCAGTTTTAATTTACTGAACGTACTTCTGTTCATTTGGCTGGTAAAACCACTGGAACGTATCAGTGCCACTTTGGTTCCTCAGGCCAAGAGCGATGAAGAAGAAGGCGAGCTGCGTTACATCACAGGCGGACTGCTAGCCACTCCGGAGTTATCGGTTCTGGAAGCCCAGAAGGAGGTCAGCAATTTTGCCGACCTTACCCACCGTATGTTCACCCAAGTGCGCTATCTGCTCACCGTAAACAAGAATCAGGAATTTCAGGACATTTATCTGAAGATCAAGAAACTAGAATGCTCCAGTGATGAGCTTGAAGAAGAAATTGCAGACTATTTGGGCGAAGTCAGCAACGACCTGCTCAGTTCAAAAACAAAGAATCAGATTCGCTGCATGCTCCGCGAAGTTTCCGAACTTGAAAGTATTGCCGACTCCTGCTATATCATATCGCGGGTCATCGGCCATAAGTATCACGGCAAGGAACAGTTCACCACCAAGCAGCAGAACCATCTGCACCAGCTGTTCCTGCTCACAGAACAGGCCCTTGAAGAGATGAAGCGCATCACCTCAATGCGCCGCCCGTTGGCCGAGGGACGCACCATCTTCTTCATCAATCAGGAAATCAAGAATTTCAAGAAGCAGTTGCGCAACCAGAATGCCGTGGATATCAACAATCACGAGTACTCTTACCATCTGGGCACTTTATATCTGGATATTATCAACGAATGCGAGAAGATCGGCGAATACATCCAAAATATCATCGAGGCCAAAATAGAATCGGCAGGACATCCCAATTAGTCCGTTTCTTGTCATCTGCATTACATTGCTGTTTCAAGATCTGTTTTTTCTTGGAAAAACGACCATTCGGCAAAAATCCTGTTTGGCAAGGATACAGGATGTTTCTATATTTCATAAATTTACAACAACAATAGACCTAATTAAAAGAAATGAAACGTTTTTTGGTATTGCTCACACTGCAAAGTGTACTCTTTCAATTATTTGCTCAGATTCCAAGCGGCTACTACAGTGCAGCCGACGGCTATTGTGGCGCCAGTTTGAAAACCGCCCTCTACAAGGTGATCAATGCACACACCGCATTGAGTTATGACGCCCTTTGGAATGCCTTCAAGACAACCGACAAAAGAGCTGACGGAAAAGTTTGGGACATGTATTCTTCGAGCACCAACTTTGTGTTCGGAGCCGATCAGGCTGGTCAGTACTCTAAAGAAGGCGATGTATACAATCGCGAACATTCCTTCCCCAAGAGCTGGTTCAATGATGCCCGCCCTATGTACACAGACTTGTTCCATCTCTATCCTACAGACGGCTATGTAAACGGCCGTCGCAGCAACTATCCCTTTGGCGAAACAGACAGTCCGACCTATACTTCCAATGGAGGATTCAGCAAATTAGGCCCCTCTTCTACTCCCGGTTATAACGGTATCGTATTTGAACCGGCAGACGAATATAAGGGCGACTTTGCACGAACTTATTTCTATATGGCTACCTGCTACGAGAACCAGATAGCCAAATGGAGCAGTCCGATGCTGGCCGGAAACGCATATCCCGCCTATACCGACTGGGCGGTGACCATGTTGTTGCGCTGGGCCGAAGAGGACCCGGTAAGCCAAAAAGAGATTGACCGCAACAACGAAGTATATAAATTGCAGAAAAACCGCAATCCGTTCATCGACTATCCCGGCCTTGAAGAATACATTTGGGGAGAGAAAATGGATGTGATCTTCGATTCCGAAAATTACGACGGCTCCGGACAAGGAGGAGATCCTCAGGTGATGACTCCGGTGTTCTCACCGGCATCAGGCACCGTAAACAAGGGCACGAATATCCAGATTACAACCGGCACTCCGGGAGCCCGGATTGTATACTCTTTAAACGGCGGTGCCGAGGTGACCGTCAACAATCCGGCTAACCTGACCATCAACGAAAGCACAACCATCACAGCCTATGCCCTGTTGGATGGTGTAAAGAGCCAGTCTGCAACAGCCACATATACCATCTCAGATGATGGAGGCGACACTCCTTCCGTATCCGGTTTGTGGACCTTCTCACCGGTAACCTCAACAGCCGACCTCACTCCGGGGGCACAATATCTCATCGTGTGCGAAGAACTCAGTGTGGCCATGGGCGCACAGGGTAAAGATATCCGCAGCTATGGAGAGATTGGATTCGACAACGGATTGATTCATACCGAAGTAAATGGAAACGGACAACCTTACACCTTTGTATTGGGAGGTAGCGCCGGCCAATATACGTTCTACGATGCTACGGCCCAGTGTTATCTGTCTTTGAACAGCAGTGCCAATAAATTGCACACAACAACCGACAAGAACAGCGAAAATGCCTTATGGAATATTGAAATCACCAACGAAGGTACTCAGATCATCAACTGTGCCTATAGCAGCAGAAGCATCCAGTATAATGCCGGAGCACCAAGATTTGCCTGCTACGAATCACAGCAGAAAGCTGTAAACCTCTATAAATTACAATCCGTAAACCTGACGATTGACCATAACGGCTACATCACTTATTACAGCGACCAGCCATTCTATCTGCCGGCAGGCCTTCAGGCCGGTACAGTAAACGGCATACAAACTGCCGGCAATTACGTGACTATAGACTGGCATTATCAGGGTGGAGCTGTTGTACCGAGCGAAACCGGTGTGCTTATTAAGGGTGCAGCCGGAAACTATGTATGCAAAATCAGTCAGACAGATGCGGAAAAGCCTGCAAACAACTGGTTGAAAGGAAGTGTTGCTGATGCCGAAACAGAGGGAACAGACTGTCTGTTCTACAAACTGTCAACAGATGTGGACCAGCCTGTCGGCTTCTATTGGGGTGCAGAAAACGGCGGTGCATTCACCAATTCAGCACATAAGGCTTATTTGGCCGTACCGAAAGCTGCTGCAAGCGGCATCAACTATTTTGCATTGGATAAATCTACCGGCATTCAGCTGCCTGCAAATGCAACAAACAAACGGGTAAACGTTTACTCAATCAGCGGCACCCTGCTCAAAAAACAGGTAAAGGAAAGAGGTGCGCTGGATGGTCTGCCTGCCGGTATCTATCTGATTAATGGAAAGAAAGTATTGAAATAAAATGTTTAATATTAAATTCTGAGATTATGAAAACGAGATTGTCCTTTAAGGCGCTTACATGTTTTCTGATGCTTTTTAGCGCTCAAGTGCTTTTTGCAGCAGAATACATTATTACAAAAAGCGAACTTATTGCCCAAGGCAAAGAAAGTAGCGATTTTACAATTCAGGGATTTCACTTCGTCGGTGAAAATGGTACAGCCAATGTACCAGCACGAATCTGGACAGATGGTTTAAGAACCTATGCCGGTAATATATTGACAATTACAGCTCCTAACGACGAACTCATTACAGCCATTGAATTTACTAATGGTGAAAAGATGAACTGGAGCAGTTCTAATGGACAGAACATCGTAGAAATCAACCCTTGCATAAAGGCAACCGTTTCTCAAATTCGCATTCTTACCAATGGAGAGGATACTGAAAATGTAGCTTCACCTTCATTATCTGCCGAAGAAGGTATCTATCAAAATCCATTTGAACTTACCATAACAGCAGAAGAAGGTGCTATTATCAAATATACAACAGACGATACCGAACCAAGTCTGAACAATGGTGAAGTTTATTCTTCACCTATTACCATTGACAAAACAACAACAATCAAGGCTGTTGCCATCAAAGGTGATTTGGTAAGTTCGGTAACTAAGGCTACATATACATTCATTACTCTGGAGGGAAATGGTAGCCTTGAAAAGCCATATACTCTGAACGATATCAAATATTTGAATGCTGGCACAGAAGGATGGTTTACGGGAACAATTTTAGGCTCTTATGAGAATGGTGGTAATATTGCTTCAAAACCCATAAATTCCAATTGGGCGATAGGCACAGGAGATGACATCATTCCTGTTCAACTGGGAGCCGGCCCGTTACGAAATGCTGTAAATATTGTTGATAACAGTTCTTTCATCGGTAAGGAAGTTTCCTTCTATGGTACTAAAGAACGCTATTTTGATACAGACAACGGAATCAAAGGCACCAGCCAAGTATTTGGTCTTTACGACCTGAACATCACAGAAGCCGGTTACAGCACTTACTACGCAAACCATGCCTTCGTTGTCCCAACGGGTGTTGAGATCGGTATCGTAACCAATGCGTCAACTGCAAATGCTACTCTGACTATAGACTGGAGCGCATATAAAGAAGGAGAAATTGTTCCGGCAAACACAGGTGTTCTGTTGAAAGGAAACGAAGGTACTTATTCTTATATTGTAGATGATTCTGAGGCAAAGACTCCTGCCGAAAACCTGCTGAAAGGCTCTGTTGCCGAAGCCACTACTGAAGGCGAAAACTGTTTGTTCTACAAGCTGTCCTACGACAACAACGGTGAGAACCTGGGATTCTATTGGGCTGCCGAAAACGGTGCTGCATTTACCAATGGTGCCCACAAGGCTTATCTGGCACTTCCAACCGAAATTGCCAAGAACACAAGAGGCTTTGGTCTGGAAGGCGACGGAACAACCGGCATTGACCAGATTGTAAACGGACAAGCACTGGTTAATGTATATACTATCGACGGAATTCTGGTACGTAAGCAGGTTCTGGAGAATCAGGCACTTAACGGTCTGAAGAAAGGCATTTATATTGTAAACGGAAAGAAAGTTATCAAATAAACATCATAGACATTATGAAAAAAAGAATCTATCAGACTCCCAAGATGGAGTTGATGCAGGTTGAAGCTGAAAGCCAGCTGTTGAGCGCTTCTCTGGGACTTAACGATGAAGTCAGCAACGGAACTCAGCTGGGTAACGAAGAAAGCGATTTTAATGTGTGGGGAGAATAAAACTCTACAGACTCATTTTTACTCAAAAACCGAACAGACCCGTCTCAACGACTGAGCCTGTTCGGTTTTTTTATATCCCATGATAACACAAAAAATTCATCGGGATCATTTTTTCCGTTCATCTCAATGAAGTTACAAAATCATCCTGATGATTTTTTTCAGCCATCAGAACCCGATTCCATACCCCATAAAAAAACAGATGTGCATCACACTCCGGTCATGCACATCTGATTATCTTTTTCTGTGTTTATGTAAGGGGATTAGTCCTCGCAAACCTCGAAGTCATCCTTGCCCACACCGCACAAAGGACAAACCCAATCTTCTGGAATATCCTCAAATGCAGTTCCCGGTGCAATACCTGAATCCGGATCACCTACAACTGGATCATAAACCCACTGACAAACTGTACAAATATACTTCTTCATCTCACTTAATTTTAATTTTCAATATTCTAATTTAATTCTCTGGTGCAAGTATAATAAATAAAATACACATTTGGACTGATTACAGAGTAGATTTAAGATTCTTTAATAAGCCCTTCAGTTCTGCTACTCCTTCCGAGGCTCCTTTCTGAATAAACTGAATGCCTCGTGCTCCATGAGTTTCTACCGGCTTGGGATCAATCAGATATACCGGAACGGAAGGAGAAACATAATGAATCAGTCCGGCCGCCGGATAAACATTCAGAGAAGTTCCGATAATCACGAATATATCAGCCGTCTGCACTTCCTCTATAGCCTTTTCTATCATCGGTACCGGCTCGCCAAACCACACGATAAACGGACGCAACTGCGACCCGTCCTTGGCCTGATCGCCCCAGCGGATCTCATGGTCCACCGGAATATCCACAATACAACGCGCGTCATTCGGATTACGTGAAGAAGTGGCTTTCGTCAGTTCACCATGCAGATGAATCACATTCGTGCTTCCGGCGCGCTCATGCAGATTATCCACATTCTGCGTCACAATCACCATTTGATAATCTCTTTCCATCTCGGCCAGCAGTCTGTGCCCCGCACAAGGCTCCACGTCAGCCAGCTGCCGACGGCGGTCGTTATAGAACTGAAGCACCAGCTGGGGGTTGCGTTCATAACCTTCTATCGAAGCCACATCCTCCACCCGGAACTGTTCCCACAAACCATTGGAATCGCGAAAGGTTGTGATTCCGCTTTCGGCAGACATGCCTGCTCCGGTCAATACGACAATCTTTTTCATGCTGTAAGAAACATTGTATCCATTTTCTACAAAAATACAAATAAAAAACAACAAACAGAAAAATGCGCCAGAACAATTATTCGCTCCTGATGATTTCCGCTGGATTTATCCGTGATATATCCCGGATTCGTACATAAACGGCCAAGGTAATCAGCAAGACCACAAAAAGCAGGATGCCTCCGTAAAACAGGATACCTGTATCTATGAACGAATGGTACGTTCTGCGCAACTCACCCAACAGGAAATCCACAATCGGGAACGCCACAACAGCCGTTGATAAAACCAATACAAGATACAACCGCGCAAACAGCAAGACGATCTGCCATGTTCCCGCTCCGTTTATCTTTCTGATGGCCATCTCCTTACGGCGATGTTCCGTGTCGAGAGTGATGGCTGAGTAGATACCAAGCAGAGATATAACCAGTGCCACCACCGCCATAAAAAGAACAATGTTTCTCAACTCAAATTCCACAGCATAAACTTCACGTATATCATCCATCATGGTGCGCATTTTGATTTCTACACTCTCTGGTATGGCTTTACGCATCACATGCTGCACGGCGTGCATGGCTTCCTTCTGTCTGTCGGCACTATATTTCACATAACAGTGCATAAAATCATCGGAATAATCAGAAAAGGTAAACATAAAGCCGTTTGACTGACCTTCAGGATAATTTGATATGACGAGCGGAGCGGATATGCCAACCAACTTATATTCCTTACTATAATCATACAGAACAGTTCCAAGCGAATCCTTGTGAATCCGTTTCGACAATACTTCGTCAATAACCATCTCGTCAGCTGTTCGCAGCTCGCATCCGGACTGGATTTTCAGATTCATAAACTTGAAGTAACCAGGTGAAACACGCATCACATTGGCATCAAAAAATTGTTCTCTTCCCTCTGTAAGGTAAAGAGGTGTATAGGTAGTAGCGTACAGATCATTGCCATCAGAAGTAATGACATCTTCCACTCCTGGACATTTACGGATTTCTTCTACAAGAAATCTCTTTGCAGGAACATCCAGAAACGGAAATTCAAAAGGAATGCTCAAAATCCGTTCCTTATCCGATAGAGACAAGGTTCCGAGAACAGAATGACTTGTTTTTGCGGACTGTAAATACAAGGCTACGGCAAAAGAAATGAAAATCCAGCCTACAAACAACTGGATTCCCAAAGATATGTTTCTCAACCGATGACGGCCGTATCTTCTTGCAGAACTGATCCCGAGACTCTGATTTACATAGGATTTACGAATCCTGAAGATCACAAAAAGTGATATGACAACGCATAAAGCCATCAATCCCACAAAATAAGTAAATACCTGCCACATAAGTACATCCGGTTCTATGGTAAAACTGAGATTCACAAAGGCGAGATTAAGGAAAGGCGACAAAAGTTCAATAAGCAGAAACGTAAAGAATGCTGACAATATAATGGAAACGCCAATCTGCACAAAGAACATGAGAAACAGATCCTTAAATCCGGCACCATTGACTCTGCGGATATGACACTCCCTCACTCTAATAAAGAAAGAGCCCGTAATGAAATGCAGGAAATTGAGCAGACCTACCAGCAAGACAAGTAT
Organism: Bacteroides sp. OF04-15BH; assembly: GCF_003477995.1. Classification (GTDB taxonomy): domain Bacteria; phylum Bacteroidota; class Bacteroidia; order Bacteroidales; family Bacteroidaceae; genus Paraprevotella. Next base: position 72,233 of record NZ_QUEM01000006.1, on the reverse strand, counting down.
TCCGGCAATAAGCGTTGTATAGCAGATAGAAAGAACTTCATTATCCTTCCAGAAGCTGGCACCGAACTTTTCGAAACGAATACTGGCATCTTTACCAAAGATATGATAGACAAGTTTCCTTCTATTTACCTCGTCCACAAGTCGTGACAATTCTTCTTCGTCATGAATCAAAGTATAAGTACTGGCGCCTGTCAGGTCTTTGTTGTCTATATTTACCAGTCCTTCCGTATCGTTTATAACCAACGCATCCATTTTACGGAGAAAACCCAGACTATTGTTCAAAGGCAAATCTTTGGCAACAGCCTGTATGGTATAGCTTATTCCTCCATCACGGGGTGTAGTGTCCGGCGACGGATACAAACGGTGGGAAAGAATCATATGTTTTCCTATAGCCTGCTCGGCTTTTCCAAAGAGACGCTCCGCCGCACTCTCAAAAAGAATCACCGAATTAGGACCATGCGTAGCCTGCTCCCAACTTCCAAACAAAATCTCCGGCGTAAAAATCTCATGGTAAACCGAATCGGTTTCCATACACATCAGGGTATAGGGCAGAAGCTTTTCTTCCGACACTTCTACCTGATACGTACGTTCCCCGGGATTAACTACCACACAAAAGGTTTCTGTACCTAAACCCTGATTTCTTAAATAGCCGGCAAGTTGTCCGTTTGTTCCAAGATAACTCCCCCCGTCTTCCTTATTCATACCCACTTCCATAATCCGGTCCTTGTTACGGAAACAACTGTCGGTACTGAATATGAATCTGCTACAATAAAGACAAATACTGAAACAAAACAACGACACGGCCAAACCTAATATGGCTATCAGATTTTGCATCTTGAATCGCATCTGACTGCGTACGGCTATCTTCAAATAATGTAATATCATATCATGGCTTTTAAGTTTATTACTCTGACGGCTCTATACCATCATGCATTCAAAAATCGTGCCAATTTATATCCTATTGGTTTTAAACGAATTACAAAAACAGTCATGATTGATTAGCGTGCGCATCCGCACGTTTTTAGTGCGAATTCGCACACAGCGCACCAAGTCATGATGAATCAGAAGCCGTCAGCTGTTATGGATTCTTATGAAACACAACAGTTTCATAACTGTATGTTTTTGAATAAGCTATCGTTATTTATACAAAAAAAAGAAAAATAAACGGGTGATGCAAGATTTAGTCAGCGAAAACTATTAACTTTGCGGCCGTGAAAAAATACAGAAAACAAATCATATAACAAATTAAGAAATGGATAAGATTAGCTATGCATTAGGTTTGGGTATCGGCCAGCAATTGAGCAGTATGAATGCCAAAGATATCTGTGTAGATGACTTTGCACAAGCAATTAAGGATGTGCTGAACAATAACGAGCTGGCTGTTTCTCATAAGGAAGCACAACAAATCGTCAATAAATATCTCCAAGAGAAAGAGGAAGAGCAGGCAAAAGAGATGAAATCTGCCGGAATCGAGTTCCTGAAAAAGAACGCCGAGAAGGAAGGTGTCATCACCACTGCTTCTGGCTTGCAGTATATGGTACTGAGCGAGGGTAACGGAAAGAGCCCTAAAGCTACTGACCAGGTAAAATGTCACTACGAAGGTATGCTGATTGACGGTTCTCTCTTTGACAGCAGCTTGCAGCGCGGCACCCCGGCCACCTTCCCTCTGAACGGTGTGATCGCCGGATGGACCGAAGGTTTGCAGCTGATGAAGGAAGGAAGCAAGTACCGTTTCTTCATTCCTTACGAACTGGGTTACGGAACCCGCGGTGCCGGTGCTTCAATTCCTCCTTACAGCACTCTGATTTTCGATGTAGAGCTGATCGAGGTTCTTTAATCCATCATAAACAGGTAATAACTTAAATTATAAATAGAACAATGAAAAAAACTAGTTTTATTATGGCTGCAGCCCTGGTTGCAACCATGGCATCTTGCTCTAAGTCTGGAGCTCCTAAAGCAGACTTGAAAACAGACGTTGACTCTTTGAGCTATTCTATCGGTCTGGCACAGACTCAGGGTCTGAAAGCATATTTGGCTAACACTGTAGGCATCGACACTACCGATATGGCTGAGTTCATCAAAGGTTTGAACGAAGGTGCAAATGCCGGTGACGACAAGAAGAAGATGGCTTACTTTGCCGGTGTTCAGATCGGACAGCAGATCAGCCAGCAGATGATGAAGGGCATCAACTACGAACTCTATGGAGAGGATTCTACCCAGACTATCAGCCTGAAGAACTTCATGGCCGGATTCGTAAGCGGTGTAAACGGCAAGACTGACATCATGACTGTAGAGCAGGCTCAGGAACTGGCTACCAAGAAGATGGAAAGCATCAAGAAGGAGCAGATGGAAAAGAAATACGGCGACAACAAGAAGAAGAGCGAAGAGTATATGGCTAACATCGCCAAGAAGGCTGGTGTAAAGGCTCTGGCAAATGGCGTTTACTATGAGGTAATTACCGAAGGTAAGGGTGCTATCCCAGCTGACACTTCTCGCGTAAAGGTGAAATACGAGGGTAAACTGATCGACGGTACTGTATTCGACAAGACTGAAACAGATCCGATCACTTTCTCTTGCAACGCTGTAATCCCAGGATGGACTGAGGCTCTGACTCACATGCCTGTTGGTTCTAAGTGGATCGTTTACATCCCACAGGATCAGGCTTATGGTGCAAGAGAGGCTGGAAACATCAAACCTTTCTCTGCTTTGACTTTCACTATTGAACTGATTGATATCGAGTCTGCAAAATAATTGACCGATGAGATATTCTAAATTCCTGATTCTGTCGCTGGCTCTGCTGACCTTCTTTGGCGGTCAGATGGATGCACGCAAGACAAGAAAGGACAAGAAGAATGCTGAAAAGGTAGATACTTGCTCGGTGGATACCTTCAGCTATGCCATCGGACTGGCCAACAGCGACGGACTGAAAAACTATCTGGCCAACAGAATGGGAGTGGACATGGGCTACATGGCCGACTTCCTGAAAGGTTTCGATGCGGACATGAACAGCGAAGAGGCTAAAAAGGCTATTGCCTACACTGCCGGTCTGCAAATCCGCAAGCAGGTAGAGGAACAGATCATCCCGCAAATTGACAAACAGATTGCCGGAAACGATACTGTGAAAACGGTAAAAGGTGACTTGTTTATCGACGGATTCAGAACTGCCATTGCCGGACAGGAGACTAAGATGACACTGGATCATGCTCAGGACCTGGCCAAAAAGCAGATGGAATACTATCAGAACGCTCTGATGGAAAAACGCTTCGGCGCCAATAAAAAAGCCGGAGAAGAATTCCTGAAAGCAAATGCCAAGGAAAAAGGCGTGAAGAAACTGCCTAGCGGAGTGCAATACAAGATCTTACAGGAGGGTAACGGAGCCATTCCGGCCGACTCTTCTACTGTAAAGGTGCACTACGAAGGCCGCCTCATCGACGGAACAATCTTCGACAGTTCTTACAAGCGCAATGAGCCGGCGGTATTTGGCTGCAAACAGGTGATCAAGGGATGGACCGAGATTCTGACCAAAATGCCGGTCGGATCAAAATGGGAAATCTATATCCCGCAGGAAATGGGATATGGCGCACGCGAGGCAGGAAAGATTCCTCCTTACTCGGCGCTGATATTCACCGTAGAGCTTCTGGATATTGTGAAATAGCATATTGCTTTATAAAAAGAAGGCATCAACCTAGGTTTGATGCCTTTTTTTTGTTAAAAGCAGGCACCGTACTGAATAAATCCTTATATTTGCTTACTTTTTGACAATCTCTAATCAAACACACAGATAACAGTAAGACATTATGGAAAAAATAGATCTTTTGGACAAGAAAATTCTGGAAATCATATCAAACAACGCGCGCATCCCGTTCAAGGATGTGGCTGCGGTATGCGGGGTTTCCAGAGCAGCCATACACCAGCGTGTACAGCGCCTCATCGACATGGGCGTGATTGTGGGCTCGGGCTATCAGGTGAATCCTAAAAGCTTGGGATACAGCACTTGCACTTATGTCGGTATCAAACTCGAAAAGGGGTCTATGTACAAAAGAGTGGTTGAGGAACTGATGAAGATTCCCGAAATCGTGGAATGTCACTTCACAACAGGTCCGTACACCATGCTGACCAAACTTTATGCACGCGACAATTCACACCTGATGGAACTGCTCAACAACAAGATGCAGGAAATTCCGGGTGTGGTAGCTACAGAAACTCTGATCTCTCTGGAACAGAGCATCAAGAAAGAAATTCCAATCGGAATTGATGATATAGAAAACGAATAAACAGAAGCATAATGAAAGAAGGGGCTTTTTGCTGGCAGCAGACTTATGACAGAATGCACCAGTCTTTTCCGGGATATACAGCACAGCCGGTAATCGGCATCACCGGTAACTTTGGAGACAAGGGATGCGAACTGGCCGAAGGCTACTTCAAATCGGTGCTGCACGCCGGTGCAACTCCCGTAATCATCCCGCCATTTGCCGATAAGGATGCCTTAATCAATCTGTTGGACCACGTGGACGGCTTGCTGTTCTCGGGAGGAGGCGACATCAATCCGCTGTATCTGGATGAAGAACCGGTACGGGAACTGGGGGGTATTAACGCAGAACGCGACCTTCCGGAACTGTTACTGGCCCGCCTGGCCTACGACCGCCAGATTCCGATGCTGGGCATCTGCCGCGGCATTCAGGTGCTTGCCGCAGCTCTTGGTGGAACCGTTCATCAGGATATCTACAGTTCTTGCTCTTCGCAACAACCGCTGCTCAAGCACAGTCAGAATCTGGACCGTAGCCATGCCTCGCATCTCGTCCATATCGAACCGGGCTCTTTACTGCATGGCATCATGCAGACAGAGGTTTTGCCGGTAAACTCCTTCCATCATCAGGCAGTAAACGAACCGGGCGAACGGTTTACCGTATGCGCCCGTTCGGCCGACGGCATCATCGAGGCCATTGAATCGGCCGAGCATAAGTCTATCCTGGGAGTGCAGTGGCATCCGGAATGCTTCATCCTGAAACAGGACGATTGCATGATGCCTCTCTTTGAATGGCTTACACGCGAAGCGCGTTCTTTCAGCACCGCCAAACAGATGCACCGCCGCATTCTGACTTTGGACAGCCACTGCGACACGCCGATGTTCTTTGACCAGAATATCAGTTTCCACAAACGGGACTCCAAGATTCTGGTGGACCTGCATAAGATGCATGAAGGACATCTGGATGCAACCATCATGGTGGCTTATCTGAAACAGGAGGAGCGCACCGAAGCCGGACTGGCTGCTGCCACGGCAAAGGCTGACCTGATTCTGGACCAGATTGTGGACATGGCAGCCAAAAACTGCACTGCCGTGCAGATTGCACGCACGCCGGAAGACCTGTTCCGCCTGAAGGATCAGGGAAAAAAGGCCATTATGCTGGGTATAGAGAACGGATATGCATTGGGACGCGACATCCGGCTTGTGGAACATTTCAAGCAACGCGGCGTAGTTTATATCACGCTGTGCCATAACGGAAACAACGATATCTGTGACTCGGCCAAAGCACCGGAAGAGGAACACCACGGAGTGAGCGCCTTCGGCGAACAGGTGATTCAGGAAATGAACCGCCTGGGAATCATGGTTGACTTGTCGCACGCTTCGGAAAAGAGTTTCTATGATGCACTGGAAATCAGCCGCACTCCGATTGTCTGCTCGCACTCTTCCTGCCGAAGCTTGTGCGGTGTGCCGCGTAATCTGACGGATGACCAGCTGAGAAGCATCGCCCAGAAGGGAGGAGTGGTACAGGTTACCCTTTATCACGGATTCCTGAAAAAGGAAGGCGAAGCCTCTATCCTGGATGCCATGGAGCACCTGAATCACATGATCCGCATTATGGGAGTGGACCACGTGGGCATCGGTACCGATTTCGACGGCGACGGGGGCATACCGGGCTGTGCCTCGGCTTCCGAACTGATCAACTTCACACGCCGCCTGATTCTGGACCGGTACAACGAAGAGGATATCCGGAAAATATGGGGAGGAAACTTCCTGCGTGTGATGCAACAGGTACAGAACTTTAAGTAATAATCTGAAGATATGGAAAAGAAATATTGGAGCGCCCTGGCGCTTGCTGCCGTTTGTCTGCTGAGCAGCTGCGGTAAAAAGAATACATCTACCGCAACCCAAACAGAACAATCGGCTCAGGTTAATGCGGAATGCCCGACATTCAATGCCGACAGCGCTTATCAGTTTACAGCCGATCAGTGTGATTTCGGTCCGCGTACTCCGAACAGCGAGGCACACAAGGCCTGCGGCAACTATATTGCCGAGAAGTTTGCGGCTTATGGAGCCACCATCACCGACCAGTATGCCGACCTGAAAGGTTATGACGGCACTGTACTGAAAAGCCGTAACATCATCGCCTCGGTAAATCCGGATGCAGAAAAAAGAGTACTGATCTGTGCCCATTGGGACAGCCGCCCGTGGTGCGACAACGACCCGGACTCTGCCAACTGGAAAAAGCCGGTTCTGGCTGCCAACGACGGAGCCAGCGGAGTGGCGGTCATGCTCGAAATGGCCCGTATGTTGCAACAGCAGCCGCTGAGCCAGATCGGTGTGGACTTTATCTGCTTCGATGCTGAAGACTGGGGCATACCGCAATGGGCCGAAACGGCAGAAGATCATTCACAAAGCTGGTGTCTGGGCTCGCAGCACTGGTCACAGAACCCGCATAAGGAGGGTTATAAGGCCATGTATGGCATTCTGCTGGATATGGTCGGCGGACAGGGAGCAACCTTCTCGCAGGAAGCTTACTCACAGGAATATGCACCGGGAGTGGTCAATAACGTATGGAATACGGCAGAAGCATTGGGATATGGCAACTATTTCCTGAAACGCCTCAGCGGCTATATCGTGGACGACCATGTGCCGGTAAATCAGATTGCAGGCATCCCGTGCATCGACATCGTGCCTTACTTTACCGACGGCCCTTCATCATTCGGACCTACCTGGCATACAGCTAAGGATGACATGGAACATATTGACAAGAATGTACTGAAAGCTGTAGGACAAACCGTTCTGCAGGTTTTATATAACGAAAACAGAAATAATGAAAACCATTAACGAACTGCAAGACGAGGTTATTGAGGAATTCAATGACTTTGACGACTGGATGGACAAATACCAGCTGTTGATTGATCTGGGTAGCGAAGAGAAACCACTGCCCGAAGAGTATAAAACAGACCAGAATCTGATTGACGGTTGCCAAAGCCGTGTATGGCTCCAGGCTGACCTGAAGGACGGCAAGATCATTTTCCAGGCCGAAAGCGATGCCCTGATTGTAAAGGGTATTGTGCTGCTGTTGGTACGGGTGTTGTCGGATCATACACCGGACGAGATTCTGAATGCAGACTTGTATTTCATTGAACGCATCGGACTGAAGGAGCATCTCTCTCCTACCCGCAGCAATGGTCTGCTGGCCATGCTGAAACAGATGAAAATGTATGCGCTGGCTTTCAAGGCCAAAGAAAACCAATAACGGAATATAGAAAAACTCCTTATTATAATAAGCCGGTATACAGAATACCTTATTATAATAAGGAGTTTTTGTATGAATAAGAATCGGACTAGCCTTTCTGATTCCGCAACTGCTCGCGGGCTGTTTCCAGAATGGCGAAAAGCTCGTCCAGAGTTTCTGCACGCAACATGGCAATTCGGGTTTCCCGGAAATTGGGAATTCCCTTGAAAATGGGCGATGCCGCCAGATGGCGACGACTGTGCAAAATGCCCCGATACTCGTCGATACGACGCACGCTGGTGAGTACTTGCTCTTTCAAGACATCGATTTTCCAGTCGTCCGACATCACTTCATAATCACTCTCTATAATATGGTTCGAAGCAGATTCTGCCTGCTGCGGACACAAATAATCTACGATTTCCTTAAAAATCCAGGGACGGCCGAAAGTAGCCCGACCCACCATCACGGCATCCACTCCGTAACGCTCAAAATAATCCTTCGCTTTCTCGGGCGAAGTGATATCACCGTTTCCAATAATCGGAATGTGCATGCGGGGATTCTTCTTCACTTCTCCAATCAGACTCCAGTCGGCTTCACCAGTATACATTTGGGCGCGGGTGCGTCCGTGAATAGTCAGTGCCTGAATACCGCAGTCTTGCAGGCGCTCGGCCAGATCGACAATAATCTTGCTGTTTTCATCCCATCCCAGACGGGTCTTTACCGTCACCGGGATATCTACCGCACGCACAACAGCTTCAGTTATCTCAAGCATCTTTTCGGGATTCTGAAGCATACCCGCTCCGGCTCCTTTTCCGGCCACTCGCTTTACCGGACAGCCAAAGTTCAAATCGAGCACATCAGGGCGCGCCTGATCCACCACAATACGGGCCGCCTCCACCATCGGACCGACCTCCTTACCGTAAATCTGAATCGCCACCGGGCGCTCATCCTCACAGACCTTCAGCTTTTCCAGACTTCGGTTCACCATTCGGATCAGAGCATCCGCTGCCACGAACTCAGAATAGACCATGGCTGCTCCAAACTTCTTGCACAACAGACGGAAACCGATGTCCGTCACATCTTCCATAGGGGCCAAAAAGACCGGATATGGACCAAATTCGATATTTCCAATTTTCATAATGAGCGCAAAAATACGAAAAAACAAGGAGCGGATTAAGGATAAGGAGTGAAAAAGTAAACTCGAGAATCATAAAAAAAACATATATTTATCAGAACTTCTGCAACATATCCCTTAGTTATCAAGAAAAGGCAGTATCTTTGCAGCAATAAATTGATTCATAACATGACAAGAAGTGATTTCGAGATAATGGCACCGGTAGGTTCGCCTGAATCTTTTGCCGCAGCCTTGAATGCGGGTGCCGATTCCATCTATTTTGGAATAGAAAATCTGAACATGCGTGCTCACTCGGCAAGCACATTTACCATAAACGACCTGAAAAGAATTGCCCAGGAGTGTGCCGAGCGCGGAGTAAAAAGTTATCTGACAGTAAACACAATCATCTACGACGAAGACATTCCTCTGATGCATCAGATTATCGATGCCGCCAAAGAAGCCAATATCTCGGCGGTAATCGCATCGGATGTGGCCGTAATGACTTATTGCCAAAGCGTCGGTCAGGAAGTACATTTGTCTACTCAGCTGAATATCACGAATATTGAAGCCCTGAAATTCTATGCACAGTTTGCCGATGTGGTCGTACTGGCCCGCGAACTGAACATGGACCAGGTTTCCTATATCTATCAGCAGATTCAGGAACAGAAAATCTGCGGCCCGAGCGGAGAACTGGTACGCATCGAAATGTTCTGCCACGGTGCCCTGTGCATGGCCGTAAGCGGAAAATGCTATCTGAGCCTGAACAACACTGGACGCTCGGCCAACCGTGGTGCCTGCATGCAGCTTTGCCGCCGCCAATACATCGTTAAGGATAAAGAAAGCGATGTGGAACTGGAAATCGACAACCAGTATATTATGAGTCCGAAGGACTTGAAGACAGTGCGTTTCATCGACCGTATGATGAATGCGGGAGTACGGGTATTCAAGATCGAAGGCCGCGCCCGCGGACCAGAGTATGTAGACACCGTAGTGCGCTGTTATCAGGAAGCGATCCAGAGTGTGCTCGACAACAATTTTACAGAAGAGAAGAAAGATGCCTGGGATGAGCGTTTGAAACGCGTGTTCAACCGCGGATTCTGGGACGGATATTATCAGGGACAGTTCCTGGGAGAATGGACCAAGTCATACGGTTCCGATGCCACTGAAAAGAAAGTATATGTAGGTAAGGCCATCAAATACTTCTCAAATATCGAGGTAGGCGAGTTCCAGATCGAAGCGGCCGAGATGAGTGTGGGAGACAAACTCCTGATCACCGGTCCGACCACCGGAGCCATGTTCCTCACTCTGGAGGAAGTACGCTATGACCTGAAGCCGGTAGACACGGTAAAGAAAGGCATGCGCGTATCCTTTAAAGTGCCCGGAAAGATTCGTCCGAGCGACAAACTCTATAAAATGGTCAGTTCCGCACCGAAACAATAAACAAGGAAAGCCTGTATTTCATCACATACAGGCTTCTTCCTTTTAAGATGAGAAAATATTTTTATATTTTATTTTCTTTACCTATCTTTGCAACTAAACTAATATACCACATCATAACAAGTTTTAATGAGTCTGCACAAATTTACTCATCTGCTGGCACAGACCGTAGAAGAACTGTCCACTTATAGTTCTTTAAAGGGTGTCTTTCACGAACATAGAGACGGCGGCCCTTTACCCTCTGGAAAGGTTCTTAAGGAAATTATCGAGCTGTGCCGTTCTATTCTCTTTCCCGGTTTCTACGGGAAATCCACAGTAAACAGCCATACCATAACCTATCACATAGGAGTCAATCTGGAACGTCTTTACGGATTGCTCACCGATCAGATTCTGGCCGGCCTCTGTTTTGCTTCGGAAGAAGGTTGTGCACAAAATAAGGAGAACGAATCCGGTTGCAACAAACATTGTAAGGAAAAAGCAGCCGAACTAGCTGCCGCTTTTATCGCAAAGATGCCGGAACTGAGAAGTGTGCTTGCCACTGACGTGGAAGCAGCCTATAACGGCGATCCTGCCGCTGAGAGTTATGGTGAAATTATCAGTTGTTACCCCATCATCAAGGCCCTGAGCAGCTATCGTATCGCTCATGAACTTCTGGTTCTGGGAGTGCCGCTCATTCCGAGAATCATTTCTGAAATGGCTCATTCCGAAACAGGTATTGACATTCATCCGGGCGCGCAGATCGGTCACCACTTTACCATCGACCACGGAACCGGTGTCGTAATTGGCTCAACCTGCGTCATAGGAAATCATGTGAAACTCTACCAGGGAGTAACCTTGGGAGCAAAAAGCTTTCCCTTGGACGAAAACGGTAATCCCATAAAAGGTATCCCACGTCATCCGATTCTTGAAGACGACGTAGTGGTATATGCCAATGCCACCATTCTGGGACGCATACGCATCGGAAAAGGATCTACCATAGGCGGAAATATCTGGGTTACCGAAGATGTTCCCGAAGGAGCACGACTCGTACAGAAAAAGTAATTATTATCAAAAAAACATATCACTCACTACATCCATAGAAGAATAAAAAATAATGGAAGCAGAATTCGAACTTATTGCGAAAACCTTTCAGGGGTTAGAAAATATTCTGGCAAAAGAACTTACCGATTTAGGAGCAAACAATATCCAGATCGGCAGAAGAATGGTGTCATTTACCGGAGACAAAGCCTTGATGTATAAGGCAAACTTCGCCCTCCGCACCGCAATCAGAATCTTAAAACCGATCAAGCACTTCAAGGCACAGACCGCCGATCAGGTGTACGATGCCATCAAAAAGATTGACTGGAGTCAGTACCTGACCAACGAAACCAGCTTTGCAGTGGATTCCGTAGTGTTCTCTAAAGAATTCCGTCATAGCAAATTTGTGGCCTACAAGGTAAAGGACGCTATCGTTGACTACTTCAGAGAGAAAACCGGAAGCCGTCCGAACATCAGCATCACTAACCCGGATTTGCAGTTGCACATCCATATTGCAGAAGATGACTGCACTTTGTCTTTGGACAGCTCCGGCGAGTCTTTGCACCGTCGCGGTTACCGCCAGGAGTCTGTTGAAGCTCCATTGAACGAGGTATTGGCCGCAGCCATGATTATGATGACCGGCTGGGATGGTGGGTGTGATTTGATTGATCCGATGTGCGGATCGGGTACTATTGCCATTGAGGCAGCCCTAATTGCCCGCAACATTGCTCCGGGTGTATTCCGCAAAGAGTATGCTTTTGAAAAGTGGAACGACTTTGATCAGGAACTCTTCGACGCCATCTACAACGATGACTCCAAAGAAAGAGAGTTTACACACAAGATCTATGGATATGACATCAACCGCAATGCCGTAGAAATTGCGTTGAAGAATGTCAAGGCTGCCGGATTGAGCAAGGAAATCGAAATCAACCAGAAGGATTTCCATCAGTTTACCCGCCCACAGGAGAAATGCATCATGGTTACCAACCCTCCTTATGGAGAGCGCATCTCTACTCCTGACTTATTGGGCCTGTACCGCACAATCGGTGAGCGTCTGAAGCACCAGTTCCAGGATTATGACGCATGGATTCTGAGCTACCGCGAAGAGTGTTTCGAACAGATTGGCCTGAAACCATCTATCAAGATACCACTCTACAACGGTTCTCTGGAGTGCGAGTTCCGCAAATATCAGATCTTTAGCGGAAAATATAAGGATATGCGTGCCGACGGCGGACAGATCAAAACAGACGAGGAACGCCGACAGATGGCTCAGAAGAAGCGTTTCAAGGCTAACCGCGAGTTCAAGAAAGCCATCGACGAAGACGATGATCAGAGCGGATTCCGCTTTAAAAGAGACAGTCAGAGCGGAAAGGGCGGCAGATTCAGAAGCGAAGAACGTGGCTTCGACCGGGGCAGCAGCAAAAAGAGCTACCGTGGCGGTGGAAAGTCTTTCGATAAAGGAAACAAATCGTTTAATAAGAACCGCAAGTATAACCGTTATGAAGAAGATTAATCTCTTTCTGATTCTGAGCTTTTTAGTATCTGTCATGATGGGACAAAACAAGAGTTTCACCCTAGAAGACTTGCTTCCGGGTGGAAATAACTTCTGGAATTTGCAACCCAAATCCATGAATCTGACGTGGTGGGGCGACAACTGCATCGAACGAACTAAAGAGCAATGCTCTGTCATTAATAAGAAAGATGGAAAGAAATCTGTCCTGTTTACTTTGGAAGAAGTAAAGCAGTGGCTGGGTGAGGATCAGGAACTGGCTACCGCATGCACTGCAATCTCGTTCCCATATGCAGAAAAGGAACAGTTTGTATTGCGCACAGCACAGAAGGATTTCATCGTAGATTTCAAGGAAAAGAAAGTGATCTGGAGCCAGAAAAACAATGCCCAGGCCCAGAATACAGACTGGAACCCAGTCTCAAAAAACAAAGCCTTCACTATTGGCGACAACTTGTATGTAACCACTGCCGAGGGTAAGGAAATCGCTGTTTCCAAAGACGGCAGCAACGATCTGGTGTATGGTAAGAGCGTGCACCGTGACGAATTCGGCATCAGCAAGGGTACCTACTGGAGTCCGGACGGAAAGTTGCTGGCATTCTACCGTATGGACCAGAGCATGGTGCCCGACTATCCTCAGGTAGATATTAATACCCGAATTGCCACAACATTCCCTTGCAAATATCCGATGGCCGGCGAAAAGAGCCACAAAGTAAGCATCGGAGTCTTCAATCCGGCAAACGAACAGACCGTATGGTTGCAGACCGGCGATGCCACAGACCGGTATTTCACCAATATCGCCTGGTCACCGGATAACAAGAAGATTTATGTCATCGAATTGAACCGCGACCAGAACCACGCCCAGTTGGTTTGTTATAACGCGGCCAACGGTAAAAAGGAAGAAGTGCTCTATGAAGAAAAACATCCTAAATTCGTAGAACCACAGCATCCGATTGTCTTCCTTCCTTGGGACAGCAACAAGTTCATTTATCAGAGCCAGCGCGACGGATATAACCATCTGTACCTGTTTGATTTGAAATCACCGCTTTACGATAATTTCAAAAATGCGGCCGATGGAGCAACTTATAAGGAATATGTCAAGGTAGAACAGCTGACATCCGGTCCTTGGGTGGTATTGGACATGCTGGGATTCAATGAGAAAGAGAAAAGCATTCTGATTCGCAGCAACGAACAGAACCCGATTCAATATACTTTGAATTCGGTCAATGTTTCCAACAAAAAGCGCACATTAATCGGAACATCAGAGGGAGTGCATCAGGGTAATCTGTCTGCCGACGGACAGTATATCATTGATACTTACAGTTCTCCGAAAGTTGCCCGCAGCATCAATCTGTATGCCACCAAGAATGGCAAGGGTATCAACCTGCTCACGGCAGAAGATCCTTGGAAAGAGTTCAACAAGCCTGAAATCGTGGGTGGCCATATCAAGGCATCTGACGACAGCACCGATCTGTACTACCGCATGGTAAAACCGGTAAACTTTGACCCGAATAAGAAATACCCGACCATTGTTTATGTCTACGGCGGTCCGCACGCTCATCTGGTGGATGCCAGCCGTAACTACATGGCCCGCGGATGGGAGATTTACATGGCTCAGAAGGGTTACCTGATCTTTGTGCTCGACAGCAGAGGTTCAGAGAATCGCGGACGCCAGTTTGAGAACGTCACTTTCAGACATCTCGGTGATGAGGAAATGAAAGACCAGATGTGCGGTGTAGCTTACCTGAAGTCATTGCCTTACGTAGACCAGAACCGCATCGGTGTGCACGGATGGTCGTTCGGTGGTTTCATGACTACCAACCTGATGCTTTCTTATCCGGAAACCTTCAAGGTGGGTGTAGCCGGTGGACCGGTTATCGACTGGAACTATTATGAAGTGATGTACGGAGAGCGTTATATGGACACTCCGCAAGCCAATCCGGAAGGCTATAAAGGCAGCAACCTGCGCCTGAAAGCCCCTAATCTTCAGGGTAAATTGCAGATTATCATCGGTTACAACGACCCGGTTTGTGTTCCACAGCACAGTCTGTCTTTCCTGCGTGCCTGCATTGATGCCGGCAAACAGGTAGATTACTTTGTATATCCGGGCGGCGAGCACAACATGTTCGGACGTGACCAGATTCATCTGCACGAGCGGATCAGCCAGTATTTTGATGATTTCTTAAAATAAACATAAAGCAGCATACGATATGAAACTTTTATTGTTAGGAAGCGGCGGACGCGAGCATGCCTTGGCATGGAAAATCGCCCAGAGCCCCAAAATTGAGAAATTATATATCGCTCCGGGAAATGCCGGTACAGCGTCAGTAGGAGAAAACGTAAACATCAAAGCCGATGATTTTGCCGGTATCCGTCAGTTTGTTCTGGACAATCAGATCAATATGGTGGTTGTAGGTCCGGAAGATCCGCTGGTAAAGGGAGTTTATGACTTCTTCAAAAACGATGAAGCTCTGAAGAACATTCCGGTTATCGGTCCGTCAAAGCAGGGTGCCGTACTGGAAGGCAGCAAGGATTTTGCCAAGGGATTCATGCAGCGCCACAACATCCCGACAGCTGCTTATCAGACTTTCCGCGCGGATCAGTTGGAAGAAGGTCTGAAGTTCCTCGAAACACTGAAGGCCCCTTATGTACTGAAGGCCGACGGTCTGTGTGCCGGAAAAGGTGTTCTGATTCTGGACACTTTGGACGAAGCCAAGAAAGAACTGAAGGAGATGCTGGGCGGTATGTTCGGCGACGCTTCTTCTTCTGTCGTTATCGAAGAGTTCCTGAGCGGTATTGAATGCTCTGTATTCGTACTGACCGACGGAAAGAACTACAAGATTCTGCCTGAAGCAAAAGACTACAAGCGCATTGGCGAGCACGACACCGGTCTGAATACCGGCGGTATGGGTAGTGTTTCTCCGGTTCCTTTTGCCACTCCGGAATGGATGAAGAAGGTGGAAGACCGCATCATCCGTCCAACGGTTGAGGGACTCCGTGCCGAGAACATCGACTACAAAGGCTTTATCTTCTTCGGTTTGATCAACGTAGCCGGTGAGCCGATGATTATTGAATACAATGTACGTATGGGAGATCCGGAAACCGAATCTGTGATGCTTCGTATCAAGAGCGACCTTGTCGAGCTGTTCGAAGGCGTAGCAGCAGGCAATCTGGACGAAAAGACTCTGGAATTTGACGAGCGCAGCGCAGTGTGTGTGATGCTGGTATCCGGCGGTTATCCAGAGGCTTACGAAAAAGGATTCCCGATTACCGGTATCGACGAGGTGGAGAACAGCATCGTGTTCCATGCCGGAACAGCCGTTAAAGACGGTCAGATTGTAACCAGCGGCGGACGCGTTATTGCCGTAAGTTCTTACGGAAGCAATAAGGAAGAAGCCCTGCAGCAGTCCTTCTCTCAGGCTCAGAAAATCCAGTTTAACAAGAAATACTTCCGTTCTGATATTGGAAAAGACCTATAATGAGAAATAACAGGTTTCAAAATAAAGTGGCGACAAGCAGTTTTACACTGCCTGTCGCCGCTCTTGTTGCTACCCTACTTTGGGCAGCTGTCGGCCCCATGTCTCAAAGCAAGGCCCTGTGCTGGCTTTGTTGCGCCGTCTGTTCTTATCTTCTGGTGGAATTCAACAACTCCAACGCTCTGCTTCGTATCCGGAGCCGTCTTACCACTTCCACGTTTTTGTTTGGTGTGGGTTGCTTCACCTTTTTACACGATTCCATAGCCCCGATGGCTGTGACCTTCTTTGTATTGGGATGCTATTTCTTTCTGTTCCGCTCCTATCAGGAGAGCAACAGTTCCTCAAATATTTACCATGCCTTTGTCTCGTTAGGAATAGCCAGCCTGATTCACCCCATCCTTTTAGGACTTGTACCTTTTGTTTATTGGAGCATGGCCGTTTACCTGCGCTCCCTGTCATTCAAAAGTTTTTGTGCCAGTCTGCTGGGACTCTTCACCCCATTCTGGTTCTATGGTGCATACCTTATTTATACACAGGACTATGCTCCGCTCAGAATGTACGCCCAGAAATTCATAGACTTTGCCCATCCTGCTCTGACAGATTACCTGTCGCTTGACATCACCCGCTTGTCGGCACTTCTTTTCATCCTGATCATAGGACTGATCAGCACCATACACGCTCTCAAAACGAGCTACAACGACAAGATACGCACCCGCATGCAGTTCTACACCCTGATTTTGTTTGAGGCGGTCATCCTGCTGTTTTTGTTGGTGCAACCGAAACAGTTTGACTTGTTTATGGCTCTGCTCACCCTGACTTCGGCTCCGGTCATTGCCCATTTCTTTGCACTGACCTCCTATCGGATTACCAATCTACTGTTTATTCTTTCGATATTTATCTATCTATTCATTGCATTTTCTAGTTTATGGATCAGTTCTTTAACACTATCACAGATCTTCTGATTGATTACGGTTACTGGGGCATGTTCATCGCAGCCTTCATTGCCGGAAGTGTTTTTCCCTTCAGTTCCGAGGCCGTCATGGCCGGACTGCAACTGGCCGGACTGGCACCGCTGCCCCTGTTTATTTGGGGAACCGTGGGAAATGTTGCCGGAAGCATGTTCAACTACTGGATCGGCAGTTTGGGAAAGATGGAATGGATTGAGAAATACCTCCATGTAAAAAAAGAAAAGGTTGAGAAGACCCAACGGTTTATGGAGCAGAAAGGTGCCTGGATGGGCGTTTTATGCTTTCTGCCGATTCTAGGCAGTGTCATCGCCGTAACCATGGGCTATATGCGCGCCAACGTATATATCAGTTTTATCTCCATTCTGATCGGCAAGGCCGTCCGCTATGCCATTCTGGTTTATTTTGTATCACTAATATAACTCTCAAAATGAAACGTCACGATCTTTTGTTTGTTTCGCTCGTTGTCTGCCTGCTTGCCGGCACTCTGCTGTCGTGCACCCGGAAGGCTAAAGACGAAAGCAAAACCATTACGGTAACCATTGCCCCTCTGGCCTTCCTTACGGAAAAAATTGCCGGAGACGACTACCGCATCGAAACATTTGTTCCCAACGGCAGCAGTCCGGAAACTTATGAACCCGCCCCGCAGCAGTTGGTACGCCTCAGTAACAGCAGGATCTATTTTTATGTAGGGCACCTCGGATTCGAGCAGACCTGGCTTGAGCGTATGGAAAAGAATGCGCCACAAACCTCATTCGTATGTGCTTCGGAGGGCATCAAATACATCACCTCCACCCATCAGCATGGCGACCATGCTCACGAAGGTGTTGACCCGCATGTATGGACCACTCCGGCCAACCTGAAAGTCATGGCCCGCAACATTGCAGCCGGACTGAGCAAGACTTATCCGGAAGACCATGAAGTGTTTGCCAGGAATCTGAAAGCGTTGGAAGACAGTCTGGATGCCACAGACCGTGAAATCCGCCAATTGCTTTCCGGCAAGGAGAAGAGAAGTTTCCTGATCTATCATCCCACACTGAGCTATTTTGCCCGTGAATACGGACTGGAGCAGCTGGTCATCGAAGAAGACGGCAAATCCCCCTCTCCGGCTCATTTGCAACAGCTGATCCGCACCTGTCGCGAAAAGAATGCCCATACGGTATTCCTGCAAAAGGAATTCGACCGCCGCAATGCCGAAGTCATTGCCCGCGAAACGCAGACACAAATTGTTGAAATCAATCCGCTGGATTATGAATGTACCCGCGAACTGATTCAGATAGCCAAAACATTGAGCCATGAAACAGAATCCAATCATTAAACTGACCGATGTTGAGGTGCGCTACGATTCCAAAACGGTATTGGAGCAGGTGTCCCTAACGGTATATGAAAAAGACTTTTTGGGAATTATCGGTCCGAACGGAGGCGGCAAGACCACTTTGGTCAAGACCATTCTCGGCCTGAAGGACATTCACAGCGGAACGATTCAGTATTATCGGAACAACCAGCCTGTTCATCACATCGGCATCGGCTATCTGCCACAATATAACCAGATAGACAAGAAATTCCCCATATCGGTGTTCGATGTCATTCTCTCCGGACTGGAAAACGGAGCTTCCATCTGGCACCGGGTGACCTCAGAACAAAAGGAACGGGTAGCCGAGATGATTCAACGCATGGGACTTACCGGAATGGAGAAACGCCCGATAGGAAGTCTGAGCGGCGGACAGGCCCAGCGCGCCCTGTTGGGACGGGCCATCATTTCCGAGCCCGACGTGGTGATTCTCGACGAACCGAATACCTACATTGACAAGCGCTTTGAAGCCCAGCTTTACGAACTGCTGGACGAGATCAACCACACCAGCGCCATAATCCTCATCAGTCATGATGTAGGTTCCGTGGTTCAGAATGTGAAAAACATAGCCTGTGTGAACCACACTCTGGACTATCATGCGCAGGAAGAAATCACCGAAGAGTGGCTTCAGGCCAAGACCAGCTGCCCCATCGACCTGCTGGGACACGGCGACATGCCCCACCGCGTTCTGAAACAACACGCGCACCGTTAAAATAAAAAGCCTTGCGAATTAAAGTAACCTAAATAGAAAAGGAAACGCAAAAAAGTTCGTATTTTTGCCCAACAAAGCAAATATTTTTATAAAATCAAATAGAAAACAATGAAACAGTTCAAAACAGTAAACACCATCATGGGGTGGATTACGTTTGCCATCGCCGCTTTCGTGTATTGCAGCACGATTGAGCCGACCGCAAGCTTTTGGGACTGTCCGGAGTTCATCACCTCGGCCTACAAGCTGGAGGTGGGCCATCCTCCCGGCAACCCGTTCTTCATGTTAACCGCAAACCTGTTTACCCAGTTTGCCAGTGATCCAACACAAGTGGCCCGCATGGTCAACATCATGTCGGCGCTGTTCAGTGCCGGATGTATCCTGTTCCTGTTCTGGAGCATCACACATCTCACCCGTAAACTGGTATGCAGCAACCCGAACGAGATGTCGCTCTCGCAGCTCATCACCATTCAGGGTAGCGGTCTGGTAGGTGCTCTGGCCTATACTTTCAGCGACACCTTCTGGTTCAGTGCTGTAGAAGGCGAGGTTTATGCCTACTCTTCATTGTTCACCGCCATGGTGTTCTGGCTCATTCTGAAATGGGAAGAACACGCCGACGAGCCGCACAGCGACCGCTGGCTGGTACTTATCTCCTACATGACCGGTATCTCTATCGGTGTGCATCTGTTGAACCTGTTGTGCGTGCCTGCCCTCGTATTGGTATGGTACTACAAGCGCAATCCGCAAGCCAACCTGAAAGGTTCCCTGTTGGCACTGATCGGTTCTATGGTTCTCGTTGCTGCCGTGCTCTACGGTATCGTACCGGGTATCGTAAAAGTAGGCGGATGGTTTGAATTACTGTTTGTCAACACACTGGGTTTCTCATTCAACACAGGTTTGATCGTGTATATTTTCTGCCTCATCGCCGTAGTGCTTTGGGCAATCTGGGAAACACAGCGCCAGATAAGCCGCAAGCGCATGAACATTGCCTATCTGCTTGCAGTAGCCATGCTGGGTATTCCGTTCTACGGCTATGGCTGGAGCAGCCTCGTAATCGGTATCGTGGTATTGGCAATTCTGGCCTTTGTGCTCTACTATAAGAAGGAAGACCTGCATGTAATCAGCGCCCGTGTGATGAACACCTCGCTGCTTTGCATGCTGATGATCATGATCGGATATTCCAGCTATGCGCTGATTGTGATCCGTTCGAGCGCCAACCCGCCGATGGACCAGAACTCTCCGGAGGATGTGTTTACTCTGGGACAGTATCTGAACCGTGAGCAGTATGGTTCTCGTCCTTTGTTCTACGGTCAGGCCTATACTTCGCAGATGAAGCTCAAGACCACCAACGAAGGCTACTGTGTTCCGGTAACCAAGGAAGGTGCTCCGGTATATCAGCGTGTGGAGAAACACAGCAAGGATGAGAAGGACGCTTACGAAATCGTACGTCATGATCTGGAATACGTATATGCACAGAACATGTTCTTCCCGCGTATGTATTCCGACCGTCACGCTCAGGCTTACGAAAGCTGGATGGGCGGTGTAGACGGCAAGACCGAGCTCTTTGATCGTTGCGGCGAAATGGTGAACGTAAAGGTTCCGACCCAGTTGGAAAACCTGCGCTTCTTCTTCAGCTATCAGCTGAACTTCATGTACTGGCGCTACTTTATGTGGAACTTTGCCGGTCGTCAGAACGATATTCAGGGTAACGGTGAGGCCGAACACGGAAACTGGATTACCGGTATCTCGTTCCTGGACAATATGCGACTGGGCGACCAGAGCAAGCTGCCTACCGAACTGAAGGAAAACAAGGGACACAACGTGTTCTACTGTCTGCCGCTTATTCTGGGTATTCTGGGCTTGCTGTGGCAGATTTACAAGAACGACAAGGGCGTTCAGCAGTTCTGGGTGGTGTTCTTCCTGTTTTTCATGACCGGTATTGCCATCGTGATCTATCTGAACCAGACTCCGATGCAGCCTCGTGAGCGTGACTATGCTTACGCCGGTTCATTCTATGCCTTTGCCATCTGGATTGGCATGGGTGTAGCTGCCCTGACCGAGTGGTTGAGCAAATACATCAAGGCCAACGAAACCGTGCTGGCAAGCGTCATCTCACTGGTAGCGCTGATGGTTCCTATCCAAATGGCCAGCCAGACTTGGGACGACCACGACCGCAGCGGCCGTTATACTTGTCCGGATTTCGGTAAGAACTATTTGCAGTCGCTCGACGAGAAAGGCAATCCGATTATCTTCACCAACGGTGATAACGATACCTTCCCATTGTGGTACTTGCAGGAAACCGAAGGCTTCCGCACCGATGCCCGTGTCTGCAACCTGAGTTATCTGCAAACCGACTGGTACATCGACCAGATGAAGCGTCCGGCCTACGACTCACCTTCTATTCCGATCAGCTGGAGCAGACTGCAGTATGTAGGCGGTGTGCGCGAAGGTATTCAGGTTCATCCGGATGCATTGGAACAGGTAATTGCCCTGTACAAGGACAATCCGGAAGAAATGAAACAGATGCTGGGTGAGAATCCGTACGAGTTGAAGAACATCATGAAGCATTGGGTGCTGAACGACAATCCGGATCTTCAGATCATCCCGACCGACAGTGTGGTCATCACCATCGACAAGGAAGCCGTGAAGCGTTCAGGCATGATGGTTGCCGGCGACTCTATTCCAGACGTGATGAGCATCTCGCTCAAAGGCAAACGTGCCATCTACAAGAGCGAACTGATGATGCTCGACATGCTGGCACAGACCAACTGGGAGCGTCCGCTCTACATCGCCATGACTGTGGGATCGGATAACTACGGAAATCTGGGCGACCACTTCGTACAGGAAGGTCTGGCCTACCGCGTCACTCCGTTCAATACCAACAAGACCGGCAAGCGCGTAGACACAGAGCGCATGTACAATAATGTGATGAACAAGTTCAAGTTCGGCGGTGCCAACACTCCGGGCATCTATCTGGATGAAACCGTGATGCGTATGTGCTACACCCACCGTCGTGTACTGGCTCAGCTGGCATTGGAGCTCATCAAGGAAAACAAGCCTCAGAAAGCCCTTCAGGTGCTGAACAAAGCCGAAAAGGAATTGCCAAGCTACAATGTGCCGGATAACTACCAGAGCGGTTCGGTGGAAATGGCCAAGGCCTATGCAGCCTTGAACAAGAAAGCCGAGGCAGAGAGAATCCTCACCTCTGTGGGTGATAACTCCAAGGAGTACCTGTCCTGGTATCTGAGCCTGAGCAACAACCGTCTGATGCAGTCAAGCAGCGAATGCAGCTTCCACCTTTATATTCTGAATGAGGTGAGCCGCGTACTGGATCAGATCAAGTCCGCAAAAACCAGCAGCTACACCACCGCTCTGAACACCTATGCCGAGCAGTGTCTCAACCGCGGTGTGAGTCTGTACTAATCGCACGGAAATGATCATAGAACAACCATCCATATTTCTGAGATGGATTTATCCGCGAGCCTTATGGAGAATGAACCGTCATGAGAAGGTCGTTTATCTGACCTTCGATGACGGACCCATTCCCGAAGCCACGCCGTTTGTGCTGGATATTCTTGATCATTTTCAGATAAAAGCCACCTTCTTCATGGTGGGCGACAATGTGCGCAAACACCCCGATGTGTTCCGTATGGTTGTGGAACGCGGCCACCGCATCGGCAACCACACTTACAACCATATCGGCGGATTCAAGTATCTGAGCAAAAACTATCTGGCCAATACAGACAAGGCCAACGAGGCCTTGCAGACCAATCTGTTCCGTCCACCCCACGGCTGGATGCGCTGGTCGCAGTATTTCCGGCTCAGAAAGAAGTATCAGATTGTGATGTGGGATCTTGTCACACGCGACTACAGCAAATGGCTTACCGCCGATGATGTGTTCCGCAACGTGCGCAAATATACCCGCAACGGCTCGATTATCACTTTTCACGATTCACTGAAAAGCATAGACAAGCTGCGCACAGCACTGCCCCAGTCCATACAGTGGCTCAAGGATCAGGGATATGAATTCCGAACATTCGACTGACACATTATTATCAGAATCAATGAAAC
This sequence comes from Bacteroides sp. OF04-15BH, assembly GCF_003477995.1. Classification (GTDB taxonomy): domain Bacteria; phylum Bacteroidota; class Bacteroidia; order Bacteroidales; family Bacteroidaceae; genus Paraprevotella. Next base: position 49,102 of record NZ_QUEM01000006.1, on the reverse strand, counting down.
AAACAGAAATCATACTTTCTGCAACAGAGATAAAAGCCGAGGCCCAGCGTCTCGGCTTTTATTCTTGTGGGATAGCCCCGGCAGAGCCGGTAGCGGAAGAGCACCGCCGATATTTCGAAGACTGGCTTCAACAGGGAGCCTATGGCTCTATGGACTATCTGGCCAACCATGCTGCGATGCGTTTCGACCCGCGCGAACTGGTACCCGGCACCCGGAGCATTGTCTGCGTGGCCCTGAACTATTATCCTTCTGAATTTATGGACGAACAGGAAGGTTGCCTGTCGTGGTATGCCTACGGCAAGGACTATCACGAGGTGATGAAAGACAAACTGCGCCGTCTGATGGCCTACATCCTGAATCTGGTGCCCGAAGACGCACAGGCGGAAATACTGCCCGGACGCGTATTCTGCGACACAGCGCCCGTCTTGGAGCGCTATTGGGCCTGGAAAGCCGGTCTGGGATGGATCGGACGCAACCACCAGCTCATCATCCCTCAGGCGGGAAGTACGTTCTTTTTGGGCGAGATTTTCCTTACCCTGCCCGTTGATTCCTACGATAGCCCACAGAAAAACCGCTGCGGTCATTGCCGGAAGTGCCTCGATGCCTGCCCCACCCGGGCACTGACTGCGGAGGGATTTGATGCACGCCGCTGCTTGAGTTACCTCACCATAGAGAACCGTGATGAAATTCCCCAATGGGCCGCCACCCACATGGAACCCTGCTTCTATGGCTGCGACCGCTGTCAGGCTTCCTGCCCACATCTCCGTTTCGCCCGACCGACACAAGAAACGGAATTCCATCTTCGGGAAGAATTGAAACAAATGACACGCCAGCAGTGGCAACAGTTGTCTGTTGAGGATTATCGGAAACTGTTTCGGGGATCGGCCGTGAAACGGGCCAAATACGAGGGACTGATGCGTAATATCCGAGCCATGAATCGCCCTGATCAGGATTTGACAGAATGACACTTTGCCACATATCCCCCGCTCAGACTCGAAAATATACAGGAAACATAAAGGTGGAAGGCCAAAATCAATAGTTTCAGACAGGTCAAGAGAAATAATCGTCTGATTTACAAAGACCAATAACCGGATCGGCTTTTTCTGCCGAAGAAAACCGGATGGCTCAGCACGCCTTTCTCAAAGACATCCGGAACTGATCAGGATGAAATGTTCCTTTCATGCTGATGATGCTCTCAAATGATCGGGACCATTTTGAATCTTTTCCGATACGGTATGCTTCTTTCTGCTGCCGATTGAAAAGGGAAAAAATGAATATTCATGCAATATGCCCAATATATATACTCCGGAAAACGGTGCGAAATGCATAAATATTCTTTCCTTAAACTCTATTTCTTTCTTTTTCGGCAACACAGCCAGAGGTCTTATAAAAGAAAAAGTGGAAAAAGAGCCCTCAAAATGACTTGGAGACTTACATTTTGCAAAAGGAAGAAAACACAAAAAACAAGGGATAAAGGGCATAAAACACAAACCGTCCGTGGAACTTCCCATTCCACAGACGGTTTGTGTTTTTATATTTTCAGATAATCAGAAATCAGTTCAGCAATACCTTGAAAATCTTCATGCCGCTTTCTGTTTTCACAGCCAGCACATAGTTGCCATGCAAGCGGCCATTACACTCCAATACGTTCTTACCTTTCACCTCGGCCACCACTTTGCCATCGAGTGAGAACAGGCTGATATATTCTATCGCACTGTTGGCAGTGACGAGCAAGCGGTTACCGTTCAGCTGATAGCTTACAGAAGCATCTTCCTGCAAACTGCCCATACCTGAAGGCAGACTTTCAGCCTGAACAAACTTAAACAGATAGCTTCCGCTGATGCTTGTGCCTCCCATTTCGATATTCTTGCCGGAAATTGTCCAGAACTTATCTCCAGCCGAACCGGCATTCTTAATGGCAAACAGGCTGTCCATCTCGGCCAGAACATAAGTATGCCAAGTGGCATCATAAGGATTCAGATTTGCATTCTCGGCAAAGGTTCCCTTCTCGTTTACGTAGCGCTTATCGGCGGCACTCTTGATATTGTAGCGGTTAGTCTGGTTATCCAGATTTACGGTCCACAGCTGTTTCTTCAGGACATCCACAGGCATCTTGTCCGCAAACACCGGACGGTCGCCCACACGGCCTGCACCCGGAGTCTGATTGGTAAGATACTTGTTTTCCGCATTGATGATATAATACTGACTGCCGCTTTCTATCATCGAATGCTGCTCTCTCAAAGCCTCGTCAACCGGAACAATCTCAAAGATGAACACTTCCGGCTTCAGCTGGTTGTTGCTGCTCGGAGAAATCTTGCTGCTGCTTGACTGCCAATATTTGTCACCGGCACTACCCGCATTCTGAATGGCATACTTGTCATTGAAACGGTAAATGTTGTAAGAGTGCCATGCTGACTCATACGGATTGGTCGTTGCATTGGTTGTAAAGTTACCTAACTCATTGATATAACGCTGATCATAAGCATTGACAATCTTATAGCGTTCTGTGGTGTAATCCAAAGAGATAATCCACTCCTGCTTCTGCGGATTGGCCGCATCAATGGTTGAAGAATAGTTTGGCGAACCGCCGGTACCGTTCGGATTCGGATTGGTGAGATACTGTCCGTTATACTTGATGTAGTAAGTTCCGTCCTCCAGCAAAACAGCCGGGAACACATCTGTGCGGTAGTTGAACTCTTTCTTATATTCCTGAATGCATTCGGCCAAGGCTGTCTTCAGGAATGGTCCCACAGCGACATCGGCCACCACCGGATTCGGCGATTTGATGGAACCTGCAAAATTACGCGAACGGATTTCCTTCTGCTCCTGCTCCTTCTTGACGCAATCCAGATAGAGGTTGATAAATTCCACACTGTCGCGTTTTTGCAGCATCGTCTTCATCTTCATGATGTTCTGTCCGCGCTGTCCCATCAGGCGCATTACCTGAAGCCATGGGGTGATTTCATCCAGCAAAGCGGTATTTACCGAAGCATCCTGGTTTTCTTTGGCCAACGTGTCGGCCTTGAGCAGCTCATCGGCGGCCCATACCAGCGTGTCAAACTGCAAAGCCATCTTCTGCACGGCTGCCTCATTATAGCCATCCTTCATTGCCTCGTCGTATTCGGCTTTGGCAGCCTTGAACTTAACGGATTCTCCTTCGGTGCGGCGCAATCCGTGTGCATTACTGCCCAAATCCACATTATTCTCACAGAACACCTTGAACTGTTCCGCATACTTCGGCATCAGATACGGAATGGAGCGCTCCCATGAAGCATCGGCATCATAATCGCTCAGATTCCAACTGTAATCGGCAATGCTATAGAGAGATACCTTTGAAGCCTCTGCATACTCCATCGGATTTGAAGTAAAGCCCGCCAATGAAGAAGCAATCGTATTGTCGTTGCCAAAGGTCGGTCCCATCAGCAAATGACGGTCGCAATAATCTGTCACCGGATAATTCAGCCAGATATAGGCATTTCGGTTGATGCGCGGGTTAATCCAGTCCAAATCAGACTGATTGATCATATCGACCACCGAATTTCCTGTCCACATGATTCGGATTTCGGGATACATCTGGCCAATGGCAGTCAGATAACTTTCATCGCCCACATAAGCCCGGTTATAGGCTGTAGGACAATGAATCAAAGGAGGAAGCCCCGGATGAGCCTTGATAAAATGGTCGGTAACATAGTTCAGCAACTCAGCCTGACCCTGTCCGCTGCCTCCATTGCCACTGATATCGTCAAAGAATATGGCAAAAGCACGGACTCCCAGGGCATATACGCTCTCCAGTTTGTCGATAACCTTCTGACGGTCGGCATCAGTCCACTGGATGTCGCCACCCGGATGCAGTGCCCAGACAAACTGCACTTTATTTTTCTGTGCGGCCAAAGCCAGGTCCGTAATCTCCTTACCCTTTTCTGTCGGATAAGGCACACGCCACTGGGCACGATGATATGGATCGTCCTTCGGACCATAAATATACACATTCATCTTGTTGGCTCCGTAGAACTCGAACTGACGGATTCGGTCCTGCTTGCTCCAGGGATTTCCATAAAAGCCTTCAATCACTCCGCGGTCGGTCAGGTCCGGATAGTCCTTGATCTCCACCTGCATGACCTCCGGCTGTGACAGGATTTGCAGGAACGACTGCACTCCATAAAAGGTTCCCACACTGTCGTTTCCGGCAATAATCACTTTATTGGGCTCCACTTTCAAATAATAACCCTCTGTCTTTTCAGGAATCAGACTTTCATATTCTGCAACAACAGCATCGCCCCGCTCTCCGACAATCAATTCAACGGCAGCGTCGGCAGCAGTCTGGATATGCCCTTTCAAAACATCAACAGCATCCTGATCGGCTGTTGCTTCACCGATCATCTTAAAGGAAATATTTTGCCCGAAAGCCTTCTCTCCCCAAACAATCTCCTGAGGAATTGGAGATACGGTAACCTTTTGAGCTTGAGACGGAACACTCATACCTAAAGATGCCCCAAGCAATAAGGTCGATAATAAAAATTGTTTCATGGTTTAATAAATTGGTTTTAAGATATCCATGCAAAAATAACAAAAAATCCTGCAAAAAAGACATTCCCGAAAAAAAAGATAGATTTATGATAAAGAAAAAGACAATTTGTAATTAATATTTACAACAAACCTGCATAAAGTAAAAATGAAAAAACAGCCGGAGAAGGCTTCAACGGATGGAAATAAAAAAAGGGGGCTTCACAGCTCCCTTTTTCCTTAAACTAAACCTTAACTATGAAAAAATCTAATGTTTTTTATTCGGTGCACAAAATTCCGAATAATTTTCCAAAAGCACAATATATAAAAGGCAGAAAAATAAGTATTTATATTTATTTAACGCCAATCTAAAGATTATTTGAATCTTTAGAGCGGGCATCTATAGGCATGTCTCTTTTAAATTGGCTATCTTTGCAGTCAAAATTCGATTTATACAACTGATCAATGAAAAAACTCTTTATTGAAACTTATGGTTGCCAGATGAATGTGGCCGACAGTGAAGTGGTGGCCTCAGTCATGAAAATGGCAGGCTATGATATATGCGAGTCGCTCGACGAGGCTGATGCCGTATTCCTGAATACCTGCTCCGTGAGAGACAACGCCGAACAGAAAATCATCAACCGCCTGGAGTTCTTCCATTCACAGAAGAAGAAAGGAAGAAAACTGATTATCGGTGTCTTGGGCTGTATGGCCGAGCGTGTCAAAGAGAAACTTATCGAAGAACATCATGTAGATATCGTGGTGGGACCGGATGCCTATATGTCGCTGCCCGACCTCATCGCTCAGGTGGAAATGGGCCACAAGGCCATCAATGTGGAACTGTCTACAACAGAAACCTACCGCGACGTGATTCCACAGCGCATCTGCGGCAAACAGATTGGAGGATTCGTGAGCATCATGCGTGGCTGCAACAACTTCTGCCACTACTGCATCGTGCCTTATACCCGAGGACGCGAAAGAAGCCGCGATGTGGAGAGCATCCTCAACGAGGTGCGCGACCTGAGGGACAGAGGCTTCAAGGAAGTGACTCTGCTCGGTCAGAACGTGAACTCTTATCTGTGGAAGGATGAAAACAGCGAAAAGGAAGTGAACTTCCCGACCCTGCTCCGCATGGTAGCCCATGAGGCTCAGGGAATGCGTGTGCGCTTCACCACCTCTCACCCCAAAGACATGAGTGATGAGACCTTGCATGTCATTGCCGAGGAACCGAATGTATGCCGCAACATTCATCTGCCGGTACAGAGCGGAAGCAACCGCATCCTGAAACTGATGAACCGCAAATATACCCGTGAATGGTATCTGGAGCGCGTGGCAGCAATCCGTCGCATCATCCCCGACTGCGGTCTCAGCACCGACATTTTTGCCGGATACTGCACCGAAACGGAAGAAGACCATCAGGAATCGCTCTCGCTGATGCGCGAATGCGCCTATGACAGCGCCTTTATGTTCAAATATTCGGAAAGACCGGGCACCTACGCTTCCAAGCATTTCAAGGACGATATTGACGAGGATACCAAAGTGCGCCGCCTGAACGAACTGATTGCCCTGCAGAACGAACTTTCTGCCGAAAGCAACCGGAAATGCATCGGAAAGACTTATGAAGTGCTGGTGGAAGGCGTCAGCAAACGCTCTAAAGACCAGTTGTTCGGCCGTACGGAACAGAATAAAGTGGTTGTGTTCGACCGCGGAAACCATCGCATCGGCGATTTCATTCAGGTGCAGATCACCGAAAGTTCTTCGGCTACCCTGAAGGGAATTGTTCTCAACTAAACAGTCAGTAACCATGAAAAAAGGCAAAAGAAAAAGAAGCCTATCGGGCATGCAGATCTTTACCTCGTGCATCAGCACGGCTCTGGTACTGGTTCTGTTCGGACTGGTTGTGTTCTTTGTGCAGGTTGCCCACCGTCTGTCAGACTCCGTGAAGGAGGATCTGGTGGTTTCGGTTCTGCTGTCTGACGAAGCAGGACAGGACGCCATTCAGACTTATACCCGGGAGATGCAACAGAAGACCTACATCAAACAGCTGGATTACATCAGCAAAGAGCAGGCTCTGAAAGAACATATTGAAGAAATGGGTACCGATCCCGAAGAATTTCTGGGCTCCAACCCGTTCTCTCCCTCGCTGGAGGTGCATCTGAAAGCCGACTATGCCAATTCCGACAGTCTGTCGTGGATTACACGCGACATCAAATCACAGCCCATCGTACTCAACGTGGTTTATCAGAAAGATTTGATTGACAGCCTGAACCAGAACCTGCAAAAGGTAAGCCTGGTATTGCTGATTCTGGCGGCCCTGCTCACATTTGTCTCATTTGGACTGATAAACAGCACCGTAAAGATGAGCCTTTATGCCAACCGGTTCCTGATTCACACCATGAAACTGGTCGGAGCGCGTTGGAGTTTCATCCGCCGGCCATTTCTGGCCCGAAGTTTCTGGATCGGACTGGTCTCGGCCATCCTGGCCAATGGAGTGCTGATTGCCGGAATTCACCTGTTTGTGCATTACGATCCGGTGCTGGAAAATATCATCACCCTGCACATGGTTGCCATCATGGGCGGTGCGGTACTGCTAGCAGGAATCCTGCTGACTTTGACCTGCTCATACTTTTCTGTCAATAAATTCCTGAAAATGAAAGCAGGAGAACTTCATGAAATGTAACAAAAAACAATATTATGGACAAAAGAAACTTTGCATTCGGTAAGATGAACTTCATCTTGCTGGCGATAGGAATGATTATCGTGATTGCCGGCTTTATCCTCATGTCCGGCCCGGGAAGTACTGAGACAACCTTCAATCCGGATATTTTCAGCGCTCAGCGCATTAAGGTGGCTCCCCTGACTTGTCTTTTCGGATTCCTGTTCATCGTTTACGGAATTTTGTATAAACCTAAAAACAACGACTAAAAAATGACTAACACAGATGCTTTATTAATGGGATTGTTGCAAGGACTGACAGAATATTTGCCAGTAAGTAGTAGTGGTCATTTAGCCATCGCCTCAAATCTTTTAGGAGTTGATGGTGAATCAAATCTGACATTTACAGTAGCTGTTCACGTAGCTACAGTACTAAGCACACTTGTAATTCTTTTTAAAGAAATTGTATGGATCTTCAAAGGATTGTTTCACCCCATTGGATCTACAGGAATCAATAAGGAACAGAAATATGTGCTGAACATCATCATTTCCATGATTCCAGTGGGTATTGTGGGTGTGTTCTTCAAGGATTATGTAGAAGAAATTTTCGGAAGCGGCTTGCTGGTAGTAGGTTTCTGCCTGCTGATCACTGCTTCGCTCCTTACTTTCTCTTACTTTGCCAAACCTCGCCAGAAGGAGACCATCTCCATGAAGGATGCCTTCATCATCGGACTTGCTCAGGCCTTTGCCGTACTGCCGGGTGTGTCACGCTCCGGTTCTACCATTGCCACCGGTCTGATTCTGGGAAACAAAAAAGAGACACTGGCCCAGTTCTCTTTCCTGATGGTTATTCCGCCTATCTTGGGTGAAGCACTGCTCGATCTGATAAAAGCAGCCAAGGAAGGAGCCGAGGCAGCTATCGGCGATCTGTCTATCAGCGCCCTTTGCATCGGATTTTTGGCAGCTTTCATCTCCGGATGCATGGCCTGCAAATGGATGATCAATATCGTCAAAAAAGGAAAACTGATTTATTTTGCCATTTACTGTGCCTTAGTAGGCCTTACCCTCATTATCTCACATGCATTCTAAAGTATATGACTTCAAAGAGGGGGAAATCCTCTGCTTTGACAAGCCTTACGAATGGACTTCTTTCGGTCTGGTTGCCAAAGCAAGATATGAGCTTTGCAAGAAACTGAAGGTCAAGAAACTCAAAGTAGGCCACGCAGGAACTTTGGACCCTTTGGCCACCGGAGTGCTGATTATCTGCACCGGAAAGGCTACAAAAAAAATCATGGAACTGCAGGCTCATACCAAAGAGTACATCGCTACCATCCGTTTGGGAGCAACCACCCCTTCGTATGATTTGGAAAAAGAAATTGATGCCACATACCCCACAGAGCATATCACCCGTGAACTAGTGGAGGAAACGCTGAAAAAATTCGTCGGAACCATTGAACAGGTACCCCCAGCCTTCTCTGCCTGCAAGGTGAACGGAGACCGGGCCTATGACCTGGCCCGTAAGGGAGAAACCGTGGAACTGAAAGCCAAAACTCTGGTCATTGACGAAATTGAACTGTTGAACTGCAATCTGCCGGACATCGAAATCCGCGTGGTATGCAGTAAAGGTACTTACATCCGCGCACTGGCCCGTGACATCGGCGAGGCCCTGAACAGCGGAGGACATCTCACCGCACTGCGCCGCACGCGCATCGGTGACTATAAAGTGGAGGATTGCCTGAAACTGGATGAGTTTTCAGAATGGCTCAGCCAGCAGACAATCGCTACACCAGAAGAGAAATAATCGTGTATCTAAAAATATTTAAGGAGAGTATTTGAAATGAAATTATCTGATTTTAAATTTAAACTTCCCGAAGATCGTATCGCCTTATACCCTACGTTTCACCGCGATGAGTCCAGACTTATGGTGCTTCACAAAAAGAGCGGAACCATAGAACACCGTGAATACTTCAAGGATATTCTGGATTACTTCGACGACAAAGATGTGTTCATCTTTAATGATACCAAGGTATTCCCGGCACGTCTCTATGGAAACAAGGAAAAAACCGGCGCACGCATTGAGGTATTTTTGTTACGCGAACTGAATCAGGAACTACGTCTGTGGGATGTATTGGTAGATCCGGCCCGCAAAATCCGAATCGGAAACAAACTCTATTTCGGAGATGACGACTCTATGGTTGCCGAGGTTATCGACAATACCACCTCAAGAGGAAGAACCCTGCGCTTCCTTTATGACGGACCGCACGATGAGTTCAAAGCTGCTCTCTATGCTTTGGGAGAGGCTCCGCTGCCACGTTTCATCAAGCGCGAAACGGAGAAAGAGGATATGGAACGCTTCCAGTGTATCTTTGCCAAGAACGAAGGTGCCGTAACAGCTCCTACTTCAGGTCTGCACTTCTCACGCGAGCTGATGAAGAGAATGGAAATCAAGGGCATTGACTTTGCTTTCGTTACGATGCATTGCGGTTTGGGCAACTTCCGTGAAATTGATGTGGAGGACCTTACCAAACATAAGATGGACAGCGAAGAGATGTTCGTCAGTGCCGAGGCTTGCCGCATCGTCAACCAGGCAAAAGATACCGGCCACAAGGTATGTGCCGTAGGTACTACCGTGCAGCGTACCATCGAATCTGCCGTAGGTACCGACTGCCATCTGAAGGAGTTCCAGGGATGGACCAACAAGTTCATTTTCCCTCCTTACGAATTCAGTGTTGCCGACTCTATGGTAGCTAACTTCTATCTGCCTTACAGCACCCTGCTGATGCTGACAGCTGCTTATGGTGGCTACGAACTGGTTATGGAGGCTTATAACCAGGCACTCAAGGAAGGCTATCGTTTCGGAACTTATGGCGATGCCATGTTAATTTTGAATGATTAATGACTGACTTATATTTAAGCCTGGGAAGCAATCAGGGAAACCGAAAAGAATTGCTTCAGAAGGCAGTTCAGGGATTGGAAACTCGGATAGGGCGCGTGTGCGCCCTATCCGAGTTTTATGAAACAGCCCCCTGGGGATTTGTTTCAGACCACCCGTTCTTAAATGCTGCTGTCCATCTGAAAACAGCTAAAACACCGGCCGAGATTCTGGCGATAACGCAAGAAATCGAAAAACAGCTGGGCAGGAAAACAAAAAGCCACGGTGGTGCCTATCAGGATCGGCCCATTGACATCGATTTGCTTTTCTATGGCAACTGTTGCATCGACCAAGTGATTGAATTACCGGATGGCAGTCGGCAACAGCTGACACTTCCGCACAAACTGCTGCACGAAAGAGACTTTGTCCTGAAGCCGCTCGTAGAAATAGCACCCGACCTGCATCATCCTCTGCTAACATGCACTGTCAGAGAACTTTGGCAACAATTAAACGAACGGGAAGGACGTTGAGAATGTTAAATAAACAGTGATTTTATGTTTATTAATACCCGAAATATGAGTATTGATTGAAAAGTCACTATCTTTGCAATAATTATAAATGTGGATAGATTTGGGCGGCTTGCAACCACGGTAAAAAATGCTAAATACAGACATCTTAGTGCTGAACGCATTCCTACCCAATGAAACCCCATTCTTGTTTTTTATCTTATAAATATTATAAAAATGGGTTATTTATTTACTTCAGAATCAGTATCAGAGGGACATCCTGACAAAGTAGCCGATCAGATTTCGGACGCTGTCTTGGATGAATTGTTGGCTTTTGATCCATCCTCAAAAGTGGCTTGCGAAACAATGGTCACAACAGGACAGGTTATCATTGCCGGCGAAGTGAAATCACAGGCTTATGTAGACTTGCAGGAGGTGGCCAGAAAAACCATCCAGCGCATCGGATACACCAAGGCGGAATACAAATTCGAAGCTGAAAGCTGCGGTGTGCTGTCGGCCATCCATGAGCAGAGCGCAGATATCAACCGCGGTGTGGAAAGAGAAGATCCGATGAATCAGGGAGCCGGTGATCAGGGAATGATGTTCGGATACGCAACCAACGAAACCGAGAACTTCATGCCGCTGTCATTGGATCTGGCACACAACATTCTGCTTGTTCTGTCAGAAATCCGCAAGGAAGGCAAGGAAATGACTTACCTCCGTCCGGATGCCAAGAGCCAGGTGACCATTGAATATGACGATCAGGGCAAACCGGTAAGAGTAGACACCATCGTCGTTTCTACCCAGCATGACGACTTTATCCAGCCGTCCGCTACGCTGAGCGAGGAAGAGGCTGACCGCCAGATGCTGGCACAGATCCGCAAGGATGTCATTGAAATCCTGATGCCTCGGGTAATCGCCGGTATTCACAATCCGGAAATCCTGAAGCTGTTCAATGACCAGATTACTTATCATGTCAACCCTACCGGCAAGTTTGTTATCGGTGGTCCGCACGGAGATACCGGTCTGACCGGACGCAAGATTATCGTAGACACTTACGGTGGCAAGGGAGCACACGGTGGCGGTGCCTTCTCAGGCAAGGACCCTTCAAAGGTAGACCGCTCAGCCGCTTATGCCGCACGCCATATCGCCAAGAACATGGTAGCAGCCGGAGTGGCCGACGAGATGCTCGTACAGATCAGTTATGCCATCGGTGTGGCTGAACCGATTAATATCTATGTCAACACCTATGGCAAGAGCCGTGTAAACATGAGCGACGGCGAGATTGCCAAAGTCGTTGGAAAATTGTTCGACCTGCGCCCGAAAGCTATCGAAGAAAGACTGAAACTGCGCAATCCGATCTATGAGGAAACTGCCGCTTATGGTCATATGGGCCGCAAGCCTCAGACAGTAACCAAGACTTTCCAGAGCAGATACATGGAACCGAAAACCGTTGAAGTGGAACTGTTCACTTGGGAGAAACTGGACTATGTTGATCAAATCAAAAAAGAATTTAGCTTGTAATGAATCATATTAAATCAGTTTGTGTTTACAGTGCCTCCAGTACAAAAATCAGCGAGGACTATTTTCAGGCTGCACGCCAACTCGGCCAGTTGCTGGCCCAACGGCAAATGCGTCTGGTAAACGGTGCCGGATGCCTGGGACTGATGTGTGCCTGTGCCGACGCCTGTCTGGCAGAAGGCGGACAGGTAACCGGAGTCATTCCCCGGTTTATGATTGAACAGGGATGGCACCACACGGGACTGACCGAACTGATCATTACAGAAGACATGCACACCCGCAAGCAGACAATGGCGCGCCTTTCCGACGCAGCCATTGCCTTGCCCGGCGGATGCGGCACTCTGGAAGAGTTGCTTGAAATCATTACCTGGAAACAGCTGGGCATATATCTGAAGCCCGTTGTCATCCTGAACATCAACGGATACTATGATCCGTTGCTCCAGATGCTGGAAAAGGCCGTAGAAGAGCATTTCATGCGGCCGGAACATCAGGCCATCTGGCACGTGGCCCATACGCCGGAAGAGGCGCTGGACTTACTTGAGGAAATCCCCATGTGGAACAAAGAAGTACGCAAATTTGCAGCAATATAATGACACAGACCGACTCCATATCCACCCAACCGGTCAGCGCAAAGCCAGTCAGCGCCGTATCGCACAAGGGAAAACTTCCATTCAATGCCGCCAGAATCATTGATGCACTGCCGGCAGATGCAACACCGGCACAACAGGATTCAGCCATTCAGGCCAATCTTCCGGAAAGAGTACGAATCCGGTCCACTCGTCCCGACACACTTGAAATACCGGGAATTCCGGCAAAAAAATCCAAATCATTATCAGAACTCACCAGTCATTACCGCCAAACATTCTTTGACGGTAATCATTTTATGCACCCGGAGGTAAGCGATGCCCGTCTGGGTATTCAGGAAACTCCGCTCCCCTATCAGTTACGGAGAGACGACGGCATAACCGCCCTTCTGCTCCTTGTACTGATGCTCATGCTGGTGACCTTCTCAAAAAGCAAGAAGTCTTTGCTGAAACAAGCCAAAGAACTATTCAATCCTCCCCGGGAATACCACAGCCTGTTTAATGATGAACCTGGCGACCAGCAACGCACCATGAGCTTTTTCGTGAGTCTCGCCTTACTGACGCTTTCCCTGCTGCTCTTCAGCTTCAACAAGCTTACGAACAGCTATTTCATCAGTCCGGAACAGCCCTACCTGACTCTGCTGTCCAATCTGCTGGTGGTCGTGATTTACTACTTCTTCAAGAAGGTATCCTACCACTTTGTGAATTGGATATTTTTTGACAAAACAAAAAATAAGAAATGGCAGGAAACCTATTCTTTTGTCTATGCGGCAGAAGGAATGTTTCTTTTTCCGATATTGCTATTAACGGTTTATTTTGACCTGAATACAATACATACGCTGTTTTGTCTGGGGTTTGTGGTGCTTTTGACAAGGATTATCTTGTTATATGAGACATATATAATCTTTTTCCCGAAAATACATGGATTTTTGCATTTAATTGTGTACTTTTGTGCCCTTGAAATTACACCTCTGCTTATATTGTGCAGGGTTTTGGCTTTTATCAATAATAATTTTGTTATAAAAATTTAGGACATTTATTATGATCAAGAAGATTCTGGTTTCGCAACCAAAACCGTCTTCAGAAAAATCTCCATATTATGAGATTGCTTCTAAATATGACGTAGAACTTGTTTTCAGACCCTTTATTAAGGTAGAAGGTTTGTCTGCAAAAGAATTCCGTCAGCAAAAGATTTCCATTCTGGATCATACGGCTGTGGTATTTACTTCACGTCATGCCATAGACCATTTCTTCCAACTCTGCAAGGAAATGCGCATCACAATACCGGAAGACATGAAGTATTTCTGCATCACTGAGACAGTAGCCCTGTATATTCAGAAATATGTGCAGTACAGAAAACGCAAGGTGTTCTTCGGAGCGACAGGAAAAATCAACGATCTGCTGCCGGCAATGGTCAAGCACAAAACAGAAAAGTACTTTGTACCGCTGTCGGATGTTCACAACGACGAGTTGAAAGAGCTCTTTGACTCCAAGAAACTGCAACATACAGAAGGTGTGATGTATCGCACAGTGAGCAATGATTTCGAGGAAGGAGAACTGTTTGATTATGACATGCTCATTTTCTTCAGCCCTTCGGGAGTACAATCCCTGCTCAAGAACTTCCCGGACTTCAAGCAGGACAAGATTGCCATCGGCTGCTTCGGTCCTACCACCGCCAAGGCTGTAAAAGAAGCCGGCCTGCGTCTGGATATGGAAGCTCCAAGCCCTCAATTCCCATCCATCACTGCAGCGTTGGACGCTTTCATCAAGGAAACCAATCAGAAATAAATACTAATCAGAAGAATGAACGCACACTTTCCGTGCGTTCATTTCTGTTTTTCACAATATCGAGCCATGACCAATACCCAACAGCATCCCTATTCATTCCAAAAGAAAGAGCGTCTTTGCAGCAAGCGCATCATCGACACGCTCTTTGACGGAGGAAGCAAGTCTTTTTCCGCCTATCCGTTGCGCGCCGTTTTCCGCTCCATACCGACGGAAACTGATCAGGAACTGGTATCGGTATTGGTTTCCGTATCGAAAAAGCATTTCAAGCGTGCCGTAAAAAGGAATCGGGCCAAACGTCAGATCCGCGAAGCCTACCGGAAAAACAAAAGCCTGATTTATGAGGTATTGGAATCAAATGCCAGTGCCCCCAAGCACATCGCCATAGCTTTCCTCTGGCAAGCTGACGAGCTGATGCTCACCTCTGTTGTAGAATCCAAGATGCGGAGCCTGTTGCACCGCATAGCCGAATACATCCACAAAGAATATGGAAATCCTGAAACGGTTGTGGAGCCTGCTGAATAAGCTGCTCACGATCTGCCTGATCGTACCTATCCAATTTTACCGCAATGTAATCTCACCCTGCACGCCTCCTTCCTGCCGGTTCACACCGACATGCTCGCAATATGCTCTGGAAGCTATCCGCAAGCACGGCCCCTTTAAAGGACTTTATCTGGCCATCCGACGCATACTGCGCTGTCATCCGTGGGGCGGATCGGGTTATGATCCTGTGCCATGAAGTCGGAAAATCCTTTTCTCAACATCCACTCGCACCGGGAACGCCAGCAAGGCGAATGGAATGTTTTTTCTCTGGATGCAACCGCTCTTTCGGACAGCATCCCTGAACACAGTTTTCTGGCGTGTGGCATCCACCCGTGGTTCATCACTCCACAGTGGAAAGATGACCTCAAGGAACTGGAATCCCTGTGGCGACAGCCTCAGACCCTGTTTGTGGGCGAATGCGGTATGGACCCGAACAGCAGTCACCCCATGTCCCTGCAAGAGGAAGTCTTCTGCGCGCAAGCTGAATGGGCCGTGCAACAAAACATGCCCATGATACTGCATTGTGTGAAAGCTTTTGATCCGATTATCGCCCAGCACAAACGACTGCACCCCCACGCACCATGGGTGATTCATGGATTCCGCGGCAAGCCTCAACAATTACAGGCACTGCTTCGTTTGGGCTTTTATGTCAGCTTCGGGAAACTTTACAATCCGGAATCCGCAGCGGTCTGTCCGGCCGACCGCTTCTTTATCGAAACTGACGAATTCGACATCCCCATAGCCGATATTTATCAGCATCTTGCAGCAATCCGCGCCACCGATGTGGAAAGTCTGAAAAAAGAACAAGCCGAAAACCTGAGGCAACTGCTAAAATTCAAAAACCAGGCGCCAAATCCTTGAAAATTAAAAAGCTTTTAGTTGCATGTTTGCGCTAAAGGTCGTACTTTTGTGCAAACACATCATAAACAAATTAATAAATAAGCAGATTCATACGATGAACTTTGTAGAAGAATTGACATGGAGAGGCATGATCCACACCATCATGCCAGGAACTGAAGAATTGTTGAACAAAGAACAAGTTACCGCCTATCTGGGTATCGACCCGACGGCAGACTCTTTACATATCGGTCACTTGTGTGGCGTCATGATGCTGAAACATTTCCAGCGTTGCGGCCACAAGCCTCTGGCACTGGTAGGTGGTGCAACAGGTATGATTGGCGACCCGTCTGGAAAAAGCCAGGAGAGAAACCTGCTGGACGAGGAGACTCTGCGTCATAATGTAGCCTGCATCAAAAAGCAGTTGGCCAAGTTCCTGGATTTTGACAGTGACGCACCAAACCATGCCGAACTGGTGAACAACTACGACTGGATGAAGGACTTTACTTTCCTGGACTTCGCACGTACGGTAGGAAAGCACATCACCGTGAACTATATGATGGCTAAAGACAGCGTACAGAAACGCCTGAACGGTGAGGCCCGCGACGGTTTGTCTTTCACAGAGTTTACTTACCAGTTGTTGCAGGGATACGATTTCCTGTATCTGAACCAGCACAAGAACTGTAAATTGCAGCTGGGCGGTAGCGACCAGTGGGGTAATATCACCACCGGTACTGAGCTGATCCGCAGAACCAATGGCAACGAGGCTTATGCCCTGACCTGCCCGCTCATCACCAAGGCCGACGGCAAGAAGTTCGGTAAGACTGAGCAGGGAAATATCTGGTTGGACAAGAACTATACTTCACCTTACACCTTCTATCAGTTCTGGTTGAACGTAGCCGACGACGAAGCAAAACGCTATATCAAAATCTTTACCGTGCTGGATAAAGAGGAAATCGATGCCCTCATCGCTGAGCACGACCAGGATCCGGGACAGCGCGTACTGCAGAAACGTCTGGCCAAGGAAGTGACCATCATGGTACACAGCGAGGAAGATTACAACATGGCCGTAGAAGCCAGCAATATCCTGTTCGGAAAGGCAACTAAAGAGAGCCTCACCAAACTGGACGAGAAGACTCTGCTCGATGTATTTGCCGGTGTGCCTCAGTTCGAAATCAGCCGCAGCGTCATTGAAAACGGCATTAAAGCCGTAGATCTGATGGCCGAAGCTACTCAGTGTTTTGCCAGCAAGGGCGAGATGCGCAAGCTGACTCAAGGCGGCGGCGTATCACTGAACAAGGAGAAATTGGCAGCCTTCGATCAGGAGGTAACAACAGCTGATTTGCTCGATGACAAATATTTGCTGGTACAGCGTGGAAAGAAGAATTATTTCCTGATTATTTGCAAATAAAAGAATAAAAACGCTTGCAGGATAGGATTTATATTCCTATCTTTGCAGCGCTTTCCAAAAGAAGGCGAATAGGATTGGACTATGGTGTAATGGTAGCACAACAGGTTTTGGTTCTGTTTGTCCAAGTTCGAATCTTGGTAGTCCAACAACAAAAAAGAGGTATCCGTGGATACCTCTTTTTTTGTTACCCGTATTCCTAAATTACTTCCCCGTCAGTAATCGATTACCGACGGGGAAGTAATGCATTACCGAGAAGACAGTATTTCTTAATCCCGCTCTCTGACGGCCTCCGAAGAAGCCCACGGAAGGAACTTCACGGCGCGCTCCAGATACACGCGGTCCGTTTCATCAAAAGTATTCTTTTCACGACTGTCAATATCCAGCACGGCCACCACTTCATTCCGGTCATCAAAAACAGGCACCACAATCTCGCTTTCCGATAACGAAGAACAGGCTATATGCCCCGGAAACAGATGCACGTCGGGCACCACCTGAGTGACCTTTTCCTTCCAGGCCGTACCACAAACGCCACGACCGTACTTGATGCGCGTGCAGGCCACCGGACCTTGGAACGGTCCCAAAAGGAGGAGTCCTCCGGTTACCCGGTAAAAACCGGTCCAGAAGAAACCGAATGTTTCATGAACCTCGGCCGCAAAATTGGCCATAGCGGCCGTCCAGTCCTGTTCGCCCTCCATCAAGGCTTCCAGTCTGGGCAGCAAAGCCTCATATTTTTCTTTCTTATTCATTTCCATAGATATTGTATAAATTCATAGTGACACTACATATTCATCCGACACTCACCCCTCTGACTCCTGTTCATACACCGCACGGTACTGCTGCGGCGATACCCCGATATGCTTCTTGAAAAAGGTCCCGAAATAGGACGCGTTCGGAAAGTGCAGCTCATCCGAAATCTCCTGGATGCTCTTTCGCGTATTGAGCAACAGAAAAATGCTCCGGCGCACAATAGCCTTGAACACCAGCTCCTGAGCGGTATATCCGCTCAACGACTTGGACAGGGCCGAAACATACTTGGGCGACAGACAGAGCTTATCGGCATAAAACTCCACACCGCGCTCTTCCATATAATGCTTCTCGATGAGATGAACCAGCTTCATAAAGAGCTCGTGTTTACGCCCGATGGCTCCCTTCTGCATCATCATCTTACGGCTGTAAATGGAGCACAGGCGGTAAGTAAGCGAAATAAGCAACAGTTTGCGCTCGTTCTGCGCAAAGAGATCCTCTCCTCGGGTCAGCGTACTGTCGAGCAGTCCCATATAGCGGGTCACCTCCTCTTCCTCCCCGGTATTCCACACATGGCAGGGCTCGGTAGAAAGCAAAGAATAAGGATACATGGAAAGCACCAGATTTCCCATCAGATCACGTATCGGTTCGATATCATAGATCAGAATGAACACTTCCAGGTCTTCCGACTCCTGAGTAATCTTGATCAGCGAATGTTCAGGAATAAACAGAGTTTCTCCGGCATGAGCCGAATAGCTGTCGCGGTTAAGCGTGAAACGGAAACTACCCTGCTGACACACCACAAGCCCGATACCGTTCACCTGATAAGGCACTTTCAACAGCGGCGGGAAGGAACTCACCTCCCCACCGGAACTGCAAATATACATCTTGCTCATAAGAGCTTCATTTAATTGATTCAGTCGTTCTTGTGCAGTACTCATGCGGGTTCCTTTTCCGGTAATAACCGTTTCGATCCGCTAAGTTAGCAATTTTCGTTTAGGATAACGTATCACCAGCACAAATATCATAGAAAAAACACAAGCATAGAAAGTCCATCCGGCCATCTCCTTCACGGCAGAAATCGTAGCCTGCACCTGTACTTTGCCTTTAGCAGTCATACTGGCCATGATTTGTCCCTCTTCCTCGCTCCGTCCCTGCATCTTGGCTCCATACACCGTCTGACGGAACTGGGCGGAAGCCTCAGGACTGATGAGATCATTGTTCTCGGCATAGGAAGTGATATAATACTGCTGCCGGTTCTGAAGCACGTTGGTATAAAGTGAGGTACCTACGGCCGGTCCCAGCACCATACGCACAGTGAGCATGATACAGATCCACGTAGACAGATATTTGAAAGGCATACGCTGATTGGCATATACGGCCGTCAGGGCATAGAGAATGACCATACCGATGGAACGGATAATAATGGGATATTTCATGCGCTCCAGCATACCGGCATTCTGCACTTCAAAATACATGAACAGAGAAGACAGACCGAGGAACAGGAATCCTGTGGCAAAAAGATATTTAAAATGAACACCTTTATTGCGCATCAGCAGGATAACGACTATTCCCAACGCATAACCCAGCATACACCAGTTGCCCAAAGAAGCGTTCTGCCAGTTGTCTATCTTCATACCGATACCGGTAAACACATTGACAAACAGCGAACTGGAGTTGAGGATCATCAGTAACAGATAAAGAATCACTCCGATGCGGATATTACGCAACTTGAAGATATCCCAAAGGAAATAGGGCGATTTACGGTAAACATCCATATAGATGAACACCAAAGCGCTGACGAACGCAATCCCCGTGGCCCACCAGATGGTGGAATCGGAATACCAGTCGAGCACTTTTCCGTAAATCAGAATATACACAACCGACATCCAGAAGGTACAAAACACGACAACATTGCCAAACTTGCGGAAGGTGATCGGAAAGCGCGGTCCCACATAGCTGTGATAGGGCATCGTAACGAATATCAGCAGAATAGAAACCAACAGCATTCCCATCATGTAATAATACACATGTTGCCACTCATATTCATAAGCCAGCCATGCGGTGAGCCAGGTACCCATCTGCCCCAAAATCATAAAGAACAGATAGATCATAGGCTGGCTGTTGCTCTTCTCCACATCCAGCTTGTCCCACCCTTCTTCGGAGGTAGGTTCAAAACCGGGGGTAATGTTACGGGTGGCTTCCATACCGAAAGCATATTTGATGAGCGTGAAGAGATTGACCATCATCAACACCATACGGAAGAATCCCATGATAACACTGCACAGAGCCAGCAGAAAGATGCTGTCGGTCTTGGCACAGACCAGGCTCAGTACATACATCAGCGAGAAACCGACCAGACACATCATCTTCTCCCTACGGATGCACACCAGCTGATAAAAGAAAGGAGCGAAAGCGGCCATTCCCACCGAAGTGGCAAAGGTAGCAAACTGAATGTGCTCCGAAATGATACCCAGCCCGCTCATCATCTCACCGCTGTTCACCGAATAGGTGCCTCCTACCGTCAGGATGGGCAGGAAAAGAAACAATAGGATGAGTATGCCCAAAGGCTTGGGAACCCAGTTGTAAAACGGATAGTTTTTAGGACAGGAAGGCATAGTTCTTACAGTTTAGCTTTGACAACAACCATCATTCCGGCAGCCAGACGCTCATGATCCTCGGCAGCCAGACCTTCAAAATCAATACGTACGGGGATTCTCTGCTGTATCTTGACAAAGTTTCCGGCAGAATTGTCCGTAGGAACGAGTGAGTATTTCGAACCGGTAGCTCCCGAAATGGCGGTAATGCGCCCTTTGAAGGTTTTGTCTTTAAGAGCATCGACCGTTATTTCCACTTCCTGACCTACATGCAGGTTCTCGATTTGCTTTTCCTTATAGTTGGCAATAATCCACTTCTGTGTATCGGGGATGATATTGGTAATGGTCTGTCCGGCATTGACCATCTGCCCCTCCTCGATGGCACGACGACCCAGTTTTCCGTCGCAAGGAGCCACCACCACAGTATAGGAAAGATTCAGTCGGGCCATTTCCAGAGCGGCTTCGGCACGCTGGATTGCAGCTTCGGTATTCATGCGGCGACGGGATACTTCCTTCACTCCGGAACGTGCAGCACACTGCTGACGCTGGATGGCTTCCTTCTTCTTTAAGGTAGCGGCATACTCCGTTTCAATTTGTTCCAACTGAATGGGAGTGGCCGCATTACGGGCTACCAGGTTCTGGTAACGCTGGCGATCCTTTTCCAACTTAGCCAGACGCACTTCCACTTCGGCCAAAGATGCTTCAAACACAGAGGCATTGTTCTCGGTGGTTTCAAGCGACGCATCGATTACCGTAGCCCCGGCCTGAGCATCTTTCAGGGCGGCCTCGGCCTCCATCACCCGGATTTTATACTCACGGTCATCCAAAATGAGCAGGGTATCTCCCTTGTGAACCTCCTGATGCTCCGTAAAACAAATTTTCTTGATATATCCGGAAGCCCGCATATTGATGGGAGAAATATACTGCTCCACCTGAGCGTCATTGCTCACTTCGGTGTGTTTATAATCCAAGAAGAGACTGACGGTTTGCCAGATACCTACACCCAGCACGGCTACTCCCAGCACACTGGCTACAATCTGCCAGCGACGCATTTTCTTGAGTTTCTGAACTTTTTCCTGACGCATATCCTTATCCTGTCTATCCAAATTCTTTTCCATATTTCTTTTTCTTTATAATTGGTTATTTGATTAAAGATTCGATATTTCCAGTGAGCTTGAGTAATACCAGATTGTTCAGCTGATAATTATAATGGGCCGTAATGTAATTGTTCTGAGCCTCACTCATTCTCATCTCATCCTGCAACACTTCGGTCATTGAAGCAATACCTTCCTTGTATCGGTCAATGGTCACCGCATACACATCTTCTGCCAACAGGTAATTATCCTTTTGCTTGAAGAAATTACGCTCGCTGTTCATCAGATCATTGGTTGCATTCAGATATTTGGTCTGCAAATTCTTGCGGGTATTCTCCAGATTCAGACGGGCATTCTCGATGTCCATCTCTGCCTTACGGACCTTATTGCGCTTTTCCAGTCCGTCGAAAATCGGAACACGGAGAGAAACACCAACCCCATAACTGGTATACCATTTGCTCGAAGGGTTGTCCTGAAACCAATAGCGCACCTTATCCGTGAAAGCCGAAGTAGACAAATTTCCGCTCAGGCTCAAAGAAGGAATGTATCCGTTGCGAATCAGTTTGCGCTGCTTCTCGGCCAGCGTTTTCTGCGATTCCAGCATCTGGATTTCATAGAGGTTTTCCGACAGGCCGGTCAACTCGGTATGCGACAGTTTCTCTGCCTGTACCCGCTCCAAGGCAAAGTTCTTTTCCATCGGGTAATCCATCATGTATTTCAACAGATTCATCTGCTGCACGAGCATGGCCTGAGCATTGTCATACTGCACTTTCATATTGTCCAGATTAATCCGTACGCGCTTCACATCAATATCCATTGCCATCCCATTATCATAGAAAGCCTCGGTAATGTTTTTCAGTTCCTCTAAACGACCGATATTGTTTTTCAGAATTTCCAGCTGTTCATTGGTGGTCTGCCCCAGATAATAGAGTTTGGAAATCTCCATCATCAGTTCCTCACGGGCTTTTTCATAGCCTAAACGATTTAACTGATCCATAATCCGGGCTACATCCATAGAGGTATACAGGGTCTGGTTGTAGAGCGGCAATTGCAACTGAATTCCAGCATTAGCGCTATATGGCAAGGTTTTCGTTACATTGTATGGTACTCCATAAGAAGATCCGTCGGTAACCGAAACCGGCGGCTTTATGTTATCGGTAAAACCGGCAAAGCCATTGATTGCAGGTAACAAACGGGCCCGATTTTCCGATAAAGCATATTGTCCTTTACGGATTTCATTACGCTTGGTCTGTAAGGCAAGATTATTTTCTATACCTATTTCTATACATTCTTCCAAACTGAGAATATCTTGTGCCGAAATCTGCTGCGACACACATCCAATCATAGCAAAAATGAATAACAGTTTTCTCATAATCTTTATCTTTTAACTGCTGCAAAATTAGAGTGTTCTGTTATTATATTCCTATTCATATATCAACAGGAATTGTTCATATTTTCCTTTTTTCTATAAGATACACCATCACTCTTTATATATAATAAGTAAGCCTTGGGAGACTAAAATCAGAAAAAATATAGAAAGAAGAGTAAACAAGAAGCAAACAATTACATTATAACACAAAAATAAGAATAGATAATGCAAAATAAAAGGGATTACCGGATATTTATATCAAAAAGTAAGAACAGATAAAAACAAATGATAAAACAATATGTTTTTGGAATAAATATTTGAGGATATTCTCTATATTTGCAACCAAATCAACAAATCATCAATAAAACAAAGATTATGAAGAAAATCAGAGCAGCCATCGTGGGTTATGGCAATATCGGCCACTACACCCTGCAGGCTTTGGAAGCCGCACCAGACTTTGAAATCGCAGGTATCGTACGCCGTAACGGTGCAGAAAACAAACCGGAAGAACTGGCTAACTATCCTGTAGTAAAAGATATCAAGGAATTAGAGAATGTAGATGTTGCCATTCTGGCTACTCCAACCCGTAAGGTTGAGGAATATGCCAAGGAAATTCTGGCTATGGGTATCAATACAGTGGACAGCTTCGACATCCACACTCAGATCACTTCATTGCGCCGTTCTCTGAACGAAAGCGCTCAGGCCGGAAATGCCGTATCTATCATCTCTGCCGGATGGGATCCGGGAAGCGATTCTATCGTACGTACTCTGTTGGAGGCTATCGCTCCGAAGGGTATCACTTACACCAACTTCGGTCCGGGTATGAGTATGGGACACACTGTAGCTGTTAAGGCTATTGAAGGTGTCAAGGCTGCTTTGTCAATGACTATCCCGACCGGAACCGGCATTCACCGCCGTATGGTATATATCGAGGTAGAAGAAGGGTACGAATATGAAAAGGTTGCAGCAGCTATCAAGGCTGACGCTTACTTTGTAAACGACGAGACTCACGTGATTCAGGTTCCTTGTGTTGACGATCTTCTGGATATGGGCCACGGCGTAAACCTGACTCGCAAGGGTGTTTCCGGAAAGACTCAGAACCAGTTGTTCGAGTTCAACATGCGTATCAACAATCCGGCTCTGACCGCTCAGGTACTGGTTTGTGTAGCTCGTGCCTCAATGAAGCAGAAACCTGGTTGCTACACTATGGTAGAGATTCCGGTAATCGATCTGCTCTATGGAGATCGTGAAACTCTGATCAGCCATTTAGTATAAAAAAATTATATAAATACAGCCTCAGGAGGAACCGTTCATCATCTTCCTGAGGCTTATTTTATAAGATATATCTATTTTGTACGTATTTTTACCTTAACAGAACAAAAAGAGTTTGATAAATTAATTAAAGAAAAAAGGAAAGATACTCTTTTTGTTATATAAGCTGAAATTAAGAAGTACAAAAGAACAATTTACAGAGAATGAACGTATATTTGCACTAACAACTAAATCATTTAATCAAACTAAACTTATATTGTTATGAAAAGATCTTTACTATTCCTCATGGGCGCATTGGCTCTTGGTCAAGCCCAAGCACAGAACAACGTATCTGGTAACAAACTGAGTGACAACTGGTCAATCGGCTTGAATGTTGGAACTGTAACTCCATTGATCAACCATCCTTTCTTTAAGAGTATGCGCCCGACAATGGGTCTTACTATCGACAAGCAGCTTTCTCCGATCTACGGTTTGAGCTTGGAAGGTATGGCCAGCATCAATACCAACGCCAGCTACACAGCATTCGACGTGTATAACCTGAGTTTATTGAACCGCGTAAACCTGAACAACCTGTTCGTTCGCTACAAAGGCAAACCATCTTTGTTCGAAGTTGAGGCAGTCGGTGGTTTCGGATGGTTACACAGCACTAATCCATACTGGAAGCAGGGTGATCCATACGATCGTAACCATGTATCTGCCAAAGCAGGTATGAATTTCAACTTCAACATTGGTGATTCTAAGGCATGGACCATCGCAGTAAAACCTGCTGTAGTATGGGATATGACCATCAAGGGACAGGAGCACCTGAACTTCAACGCCAAGCAGGCTGCCTTTGAGTTGACTGCCGGTGTGGTTTACCACTTCAAGAACAGCACTGACAAGCACTATTACTCTATCGAGTGCGACCGCGATGAAATCGAGGCTCTGAACGCTATGATCTCTAGCATGCGTCAGGAAGTTGCCGCTAAGGATGGCGAACTGGAGAACGCACAGTCTAAGATCAACCAGTTGCAGAATGACCTGAACGACTGCAGAAACAAGAAGTCAACAACTACAACCGTAGCTGCAGAAAAGGATTATTATGTAACCTTCCGTCAGGGAAAGAGCACTATTGACGCTCTCCAGATGCCGAACATCGAGAAGTTGGCTCAGGCTCTGAAAGATAACAGCAACGCAAAAGTTACCATCTCTGGTTATGCTTCTCCGGAAGGAAATGCTGAATTCAACCAGAAGCTGTCTCTGAAACGTGCTGAAGCCGTGAAGAAGATTCTGGTTAAGCAGTACAACATTGACGAGAACCGCATCAAGACTGAAGGTAAGGGTGTGGGCAGCGTATTCAGCAACCCAGACTGGAACCGCGTAAGCATCTGTATCGTTGACTAAACAGATAAAACCTAATAGAAAAGGAGGATGAATGTTCATCCTCCTTTTTTTATTTTCAGTCCTCTCAAAGCGGCGTCCCGACAACCTTTCCGGTCTATCTTTCCGTTCTCGGTACGTGGCAGAAAAGGGACAAACACAATGTCACGAGGGGCATGATAACGGGGAAGTGTCTGCTTCAATAAAACAAGATACTCATCTGTTTCTTTTGCAGAAAGTTCCGGACGCTCTGCCAGCAGAACGACCTTTTCCCCATAGAAAGAATCCGGCACTGATGTTATGGCAAACGGGAAGGAAAGAAGTCCCTGAAGCTGGCGCTCGTCTTCCTCAATTTGTATTTTCACACCACCGCTGTTAATCACATTATCCACACGTCCCTTTACCACAAACGAACCATCAGGATAAAGACTCACGCAATCGTTCGTTTCCAGTTGCCCGGCACACACATCGGGTACTTCAATAACCAATGTACTGCGTGCGGACAAGGACAAAGAAACTCCCTCCAAGGGATAATAGCGGTCAGAACGCTTCGGACCGTTCAATGGGCGCATGGCAATATGCGAAAGGGTTTCAGTCATGCCATAAGTGGAATAAACCTGACAAGACAATGCCTGAAGCTGTTCCTCCAACAGGCTGTCTACAGCTCCTCCCCCGACAATGACCACCTTAGCGGCCTGCAATACGTTTCTTTCCGCTTCACGCTGCAAGGATGAAGCCAACTGCATCGGCACCATAGACAGGAAGTCTATCCGCTCCCGAACGGCCGCCAAAGGATGAGCACAAGGCTCCTGAAGCAGCACCCGCAAGCCGCCTACCAAAGCACGCACGACCATCATCTGCGCCCCGATATACTTCAGATTCATGGAAAGCAACAGGGAATCTCCCTCCTGAAGCCCCAGAAAGCGACAAGTGCGACAGGCGCTGTTCATCATAGCGCGTTTGGAAACCTCCATCACTTTAGGCACTCCCGTAGAACCGGAAGTCTGCACCTTCATGGTTTCCCCCTCTGAAAACCAGGCATACAAGAAGGTATATAAATCGCGATATATCCCTTCGGGAGCCTGATTCTTCAGTTCCAGAAGTTCCGACAGCGAGGTGGTATCAAAGCAACGGTCGGACACACGCAACACCTGTTTGCGAATGTCACACTGAAAGCTCCGGTCCATCATTTCAGTACAATTTTCTTTTTAGCCTGCTCCGGAGCGGAAAACCAAAGGGCATCCTGACGTACTTCGAGCGGAATATCCACGTTGTCTACGAAAAGCTGGCCGGTGCCCAGTCCCTGAGGAAGAGTGGTATTCAGAGTGGCACACCACTGACCGATGGCATTCAATCCCACATTGGATTCCAAAGCAGAAGTGATCCACCATCCGATATTGCGTTTCTCGGCCTCTTCAATCCATTCCTTAGAGCCTTCCATTCCTCCGTGCAGGGAAGGTTTGAGCACAATATAAGCCGGTTTGGTTTCGTCCAGCAGGCGGGCTTTCTCCGCACGGTCGTTGATACCGATCAGTTCCTCGTCAAAAGCGATGGGCAGACGGCTTTCGGCTGTCAGGCGCGCCATTTCACCGCGTTGTCCGGCACGTATCGGTTGCTCAATGGAATGCAGACCGATTTCAGCCAACCGATTCAGTTTGTCCAAAGCATCTTCGGGCTTGAAGGCTCCGTTGGCATCTACACGCAATTCGATGGTTCCTACCGGAAAACGCGAACGGATAAAGCGCAGCAAATCCAGTTCCTGTTCAAAGTCTATGGCACCGATCTTGAGCTTGATGCAACGGAAGCCCAGCTCCATCTTCTTCAGAATCTGTTCGTACATATAATCATAGTCGCCCATCCAAATCAGTCCATTAATCTGAATACCCTGTTCGCCACGTGAGAAAGGGGTATTCCAGAAAGCCAACGAACCGGTTTTCCAGTGCTGCAAGGCTGTCTCCATGCCAAACACCATGGAAGGGTAATTCCGCCAAAGCGGACAGTCAATATATCCCTTCTGCGCCACATCCTGACAGAAATCGGCCAGAACGCGCTCATAATCCTCAATATCATCGCAACTCAAGTTCGGCAGCGGAGCACATTCTCCCCATGCCTCCTTCTCCGGATTGGCCGGATCTGTAAGATGCAGAAACCAGCTTTTACGCGTGGTATAGACACCGCGCGAGGTGCCCGCCGGACGCTTGAAATGCAACACATGCGGACAAATCTCAAAATGTAAACTCTCCATAATTCTGTTCATCTGAAAAATGATACTGCAAAATTACAAAGATTTCGGCCAAGGAGTCTGAAAAAGACAACAGATAAAACAAGAATTAGGCTTTTTGACTTCCAGCAATGTATTTTCTGCTATTTACACACCGTTTTATTCCTGAAAACCGTAATTTTGTCTGACAAGACTGAAACAAACAAAGAACACATGAAACGACAACACGCAAAACTGCTCCGTGCCATGATTGAATATGATGCCGGCGACGTACAACGCATCCAGCATCTGCTGAAAGTGCACAATCTGGCAGCAACTATCGGCACTCTGGAAAAAATGGACGAAGAAGATCTCTTTATTTTGGAATCAGCGGCCATTGTACACGATATCGGCATTCACATCTCCGAACAGAAATATGGTTCGAGCGACGGAAAGCATCAGGAACAAGAGGGGCCGGCCGAAGCCCGAAAACTACTGGAACAGATTGGCGAATATACTCCGGCACAAATCGAACGCGTCTGCTGGCTGGTAGGACATCATCATACCTTCAAGAACATCACTGAAGCAGATCACCAGATTCTGATTGAGGCCGACTTTCTGGTCAATATCGACGAAGACCGGATTCCCAAAGAGCATCTTGAAATCATACGAGAGAAGATCTTCCGGACAGAAACCGGACGGCATCTGCTGCATTGCATCTATGAGAAAACATACTGCCCGATAAAAAACGAGGCTTAACGAAAGAGCAAATTCCATAATACAAAAAGAAAATGAAAGAAATACATTGGAAAGGCCACGCATCCATGCTGGGAGCCAATATCATGTGGGGACTGATGTCGCCCATATCCAAAGTCATTATGCTGACGGGAGCCGTCACTCCCCTTGTAGTAACCGATCTGCGCATCGGCGGTGCCATGATTCTGTTCTGGATTACCTCCTTCTTCCAAAAGCCGGAGCATGTACATCATAAGGACATGGTGCATCTGTTCTTTGCCGCCCTGCTGGCCATTATCCTGAACCAGGGATGCTTCATCTTCGGTGTAAGCCTGACCTCGCCGGCAGACGCTTCGATCATTACTACCAGCATGCCGCTGTGGGCCATGATTCTGGCGGCTTTCATTCTGAAGGAACCGATCACCGGAAAGAAAGTGCTCGGTATCGCGGCAGGTGCTTCGGGCGCCTTGCTCCTGATATTGGGAAGCAGTCAGTCGGGCACAGCAGGCCCTAGCAAGGATACAGCCATCTGGGGCGATCTGTTAGTGCTCACCGCACAGTTCTGCTATGCGCTCTACATTGTTCTCTACAAGGATTTTGTGAGCAAATATTCCCTCGTCACCATCATGAAGTGGATGTTTACCTACGCCTTTATCTGCACACTGCCGTTCTCAGCCGGAGATCTGATACAGACGCAATGGACGGGATTGGGACTGATGGAGGTTCTGGGGCTGGCCTTTATCGTGATCGGTGCCACTTTCGGCAGTTATCTGCTCACGGTAATCGGACAGAAGAACCTGCGTCCTACTGTAGCCGGCATGTATAACTATATCCAGCCCATCGTGGCCTGCATCGTAGCTATAAGCTGGGGCATGGACTCCTTTAACCTGACAAAGGCTTTGGCCATCTGCCTGATCTTCGGCGGAGTATATCTGGTTACTGTAAGCCGAAGCCGAAAGGAGATGGAAGCCTATCAGAAGAAACAAATGAATCAGAATCCCTCACTCTCAAAAAAATAAACGAATATGAAAAAACTGCTTATTACGGGCTGCAACGGCTTTCTCGGACAACGCCTGTGCGCTCACTATAAAGAAAAATATGACGTCATCGCCGTGGGACATCAGGATCTGGACATCTGCCGGGAGGATGCCGTACAGAATCTGTTCCGGGAGGTACGTCCGGACATTGTGTTCCACACAGCCGCCATCTCTGATACGGGCTATTCTCAAAACCATCCCGAAGAATCCTATCTGGTAAATACGTTAGGCAGCGTGCATATCGCTCTGGCCTGTCGGGAACAGCAGACCCAACTGGTTTATATGAGTTCGGATCAGGTATATAACGGAAATGTGGGACTGCAACCTTGGAAAGAAACTGATGAAGTGAACCCACAGAGCGTTTACGGACGTGACAAGCTGGAAGCCGAGAAGCGCATTACAGAAATCCTTCCGGAAGCGGTGGGACTGCGGCTCACGTGGATGTATGACTTGCCGGACAGCCCGTGGAAACTGAACCGGAACCTGCCAGTAAACCTGCTTCAGACCTTCCAGAAAGGAGAAAAACTAAAGGCAGCGGTACGCGAATACCGGGGCATAACCAACGTGTGGGAGGTAGTACGCAACATGGAGGCTTGCCTCGATATTCCCGGAGGAGCCTATAACTTTGGCAGCATGAATGGCCGGAACAGTTATGAAACTT
This sequence comes from Bacteroides sp. OF04-15BH, assembly GCF_003477995.1. Classification (GTDB taxonomy): domain Bacteria; phylum Bacteroidota; class Bacteroidia; order Bacteroidales; family Bacteroidaceae; genus Paraprevotella. Next base: position 18,817 of record NZ_QUEM01000006.1, on the reverse strand, counting down.
TCATCCGTTTTGCCGAACTGATGCAACTGCCTGAGCCATCTTCCTGGATTCTGGCCGATGAGGAGCGCTTTCCGGAGCATCCTCGCAATCTGATGATTGATAATCAAAAAGCAGCCCAAATGGGTATTTCCTTCCTGGATACCATCGAAGGATTTGAAGAAAGTATCAAAGAAACTGGAAAAAGATAATCTTTTTAAAAATAAAAAGCCACACTCTCAAAGACTTTTAGACTTTTAAGAGTGTGGCTTAAAACAAATACTTTTACCTATTAATCTTATAGATTTATTTTATTTAGCCCAAATAAGATTCTCCAGGGTCATTACAACTTCATCGTTAAACTTCAGAATCATACGTGGGAATTTTGTACTTTCCTCATTAAGATCCTCAACCTTAATATACATGTTCAAAGGAATATCCTTCGGAAAGGTAAAAGAAGTATAATAACCTTCATAATAGCTATTATCACTACCCACTTTTACTTTTGGACGATAATCAAATCCCATATCATCATAAGCAATAGGAATTGAAGGATAATATCTAAAAGTACGATCTGCCCCGATACTGGTCACTTTCAATTGAATTAAAACCTCGTTTAAGTTTCTTTTACAACTTACAAAGTCTACCTTATAATTGGAATCAAATGAAATAGGTCCGCAGAAGCCCGTTTCTTCACTTCCATAAATAGGATCATTTCCGTCGTTGCCAGAACCATCACCAGAATCATTGCCATCTCCATCTGTATCAGAGCCACCATCATTTCCACCTTCAGAAGAACCAGATTTGCTCACATTTATCTTAATAGATACAGACTCATCATCACTACTCAAGATCAGATACGTAGAGATGCTCTGAGTAATCTTTGTATAATCAACTGCCACTACTACAGCTTTAGTTTTTCCTATTGCAATAGATCCTGATGTTTCAGAAACAACAAGCCATTCGGGAATACTATTAAATTTCCAATTTAATGCTCCGATATTACCCAGATTACTAATATTCAGAATCTGTTCCTGATTATCAGAAGTAAAATTCAATTCACTTTTATCTATTCCTATTTTCGTATTTACCGATGTTCTCTGCAAAGTCATATCACCAGAAGCCTGCTGACCAGCTATAACTTCAATATTTCTTGAGTCTCTGACATATCCCACAGCAGAAACCTGCATCTTATAGGAACCAACAGGAAGATCAGTTATTGTATAACTACCGTCAGAACCTGTCGTAACGGTTCTACCCGTCGGTGTAATCTGTACTTGTGCTCCTACAATAGGTTTGTTATCAACGGCATCCGTTATCATTCCGTAAATTGACCCTTCTGTTGCCTCCTCCTCTTTTTCAAACAAGGAACAAGCACTAAGCATCAATAAACAACACAGGACCATGGTCCACTTTGAAACTAAACTTACTTTCATCATTTTGGGTTTTTATTAAAGATTCTTACTTCACAAACAATTGTTCAATTCTTATTCTCTGCTTTGCAAAGGTATAGATTAAACGAAGGCTTTTTATAGAAAACAAGGTTGTTTTGTCAAAGAAAAATCTTGTTTCAAAGGGATAAAAATAAAATTAGGAACTCATATTCTGAGTTCCTAATTTCTAAATAAGTAGATCTATTCTTTACCGTTTTCCGCATAGAGAAAAGAAACCTTCAAGACAGCCTTTACCGCAACTTTCTTTCCATCTTTCTTGCCGGGCTTCCATTTCCGGGTTTTATACAGAGCACGCAACACTTCGTGCTCCATCTGACTACCGATTTCTTTACGGATTTGAGCCCACCAGCGCTCAGATTCTTGCTTTTGAGTAGCTCCGGTATAACCGTCCACCTCGGTATGTTGCTTATGCAGTTTCAAACGGTCTACCTTGGCTTCGGGATTCTGAACTTTTCCAGACTCATCAATGATGAAATGAACCGTAACCTGAGTTTCCACTCCATACGCACGGGCATCTGCGGGATAATGAATCTCCTTTTGCAGAAACTCTACAAACTGTTGCTCTCCTCCTTTATATTCCGGAGCCTGATCCATCTTTTCCAACTGAAGCTCTGCCTTTACCGAGGTCTGAGCACATAATCCGGAAAAACCACCACCGAAAAGCAACAAGAAAAGCAGGCAAACCTTAAAAGCGTATTTCACAGAGAGTACAGATGCAACATTACGATTTCTTACCATCTTTCTCCATCATTTTATAGGTCTCCTTCAGTTCCTTGCGCGACAGGCGCTGGTCGTTTACCAGAAAAGCAAGCAGTTGCTTGTAAGAACCCTCACAATAAGTCTGTACCCAGTCTTCGAGAAACGCACTTTTATATTCGCGCATACTCAACAAAGGAGTGTATTCGTAAACGATACCCACTTTGCGGGCTTCGATATATCCTTTACGCTCCAGATTCTTGAAAACAGAGGCCAAAGTGGTGTATGGAGGCCGCGGTTCGGGATAAAAAGCCAGCACATCGCGCACCACGCAAGGAGCGTGCTGCCAGATCAGCACCATAGCATCTTCTTCTTGTACGGTAAGTTTTTCCATATTTTTGATGTGTTTATTACGAAATTATCGTATATACTCTTACGGCATCTGCGGACAATCGTCCCAGTTAGGCTTGCGCTTCTCCAAAAAGGCGCGTCCACCCTCCTGAGCCTCATCGGTCATATAGTACAGCATGGTGGCATCACCGGCCAATTCCTGAATACCGGCTTGTCCATCGAGTTCGGCATTCAATCCGGCCTTGATCATACGCAAAGCCAGCGGACTCAACGTCATCATCTCTTCGCTCCAGGCCACATATTCGTCTTCCAGCTGATCGAACGGCACGACCTTATTGACCAATCCCATTTCCAATGCCTCCTGAGCATTGTATTTGCGACAAAGGAACCAGATTTCGCGCGCCTTCTTCTGTCCTACCACACGGGCCAGATAAGAAGAACCGAATCCGGCATCGAAACTACCCACACGCGGACCGGTCTGTCCGAAGATGGCATTGTCGGAAGCAATCGTCAGGTCGCACACTACATGAAGCACGTGACCACCACCAATGGCAAAACCGTTTACAGCGGCAATAACCGGCTTCGGCAGCGAACGGATCTGCTTCTGAACATCAAGCACGTTCAGGCGAGGAACACCGTCACGACCTACGTATCCACCGCGACCTTTTACATGCATATCTCCTCCCGAGCAGAAGGCTTTGTCACCGGCTCCCGTAAGAACCACTACACGCACGTCCTGACGCTCACGGCACTCCAGCAAAGCATCACTGATTTCGGCCGTAGTAAGCGGTGTGAAAGCGTTACGCACCTGCGGACGGTTGATGGTGATACGGGCTATTCCGTTATAGAAATCAAAAATAATGTCTTCATAAGTCTTCAAGACTTTCCATTCTCTATTTGCCATAATCTATTTTGTTTTTAATTTTTCAGTGAATCAAAAAAGGCTTTAAACGCCTCTGTATCGTGCTCAATATCCGTAAAGACCTCTACAAGCACCGGAGCATCCAGATGCGGGTCCGTAAGCAGACGGATGCCTTCTGCCAGCTGCTCCCGGGTTTCGGCCTTGAAATAAACCAGTCCGCAGTCCTTGACCCAACCACGGGCCGTAGCTCCGTGCACAGCTTCGACATACCGGCACGACGGACTCTCCAGATCCATACCGGGCAAAGTATGGAATATACCACCTCCCTGATTGTTGAGCAACAGAATGCGCAGGTTCGAACGAATGGCTCCGTTCCAAAGAGCATTCATATCATAGAAGAAGCTCAAATCCCCAATCAGTACGAAGTTCAGCTCCTTGGAAACCGAAGCGTAACCGATGGCCGTAGACAGAGACCCTTCTATTCCGCTGGTACCCCGGTTGCAGAACACCCAGATGCCGGATGCAATCGGATACAGAGCGGCCAGACGCACGGCCGAACTGTTGGCCAGATGCAGACAGGAGGATTTGGGCAAAGCTCCCAATAAGTGGCCCACGGCCATCAGACTGGAAAAAGTTTCCGGAGCCGGTTGCGACACCCGACATAGGTCGGCCCATTGCTTCAGGAAAGCGGAGGTTTCATCACTTGCAGTTGTAGAAACGGCACAAAGAAAGTCCTCGGGCTTCATTTCCACCACATGAGTCAGCGCACAGAACAGATCCACCACTTCGCCCTGAGGTGTAATATGCCAGTGCTCACGAGGCAGATATTTACGCAACATCTTCTTCAACCGTTTGGACACAATGTGTCCGCCCATTGTAATCAGCAGATCGGGCGCAAACTCCTTCTGTTGTGCCTCCCCCAAAGTAGAGAGAGCAGCGTCAAAATAGCGCAGACTGCTTTTCTCGTCCTTCAGATGCAAATTGCTCAGATGTTCCGAGAGCACCACACCGTCAAACTGCTGCAACAAAGGTTGCAGACGGGCAGCCTGAGCCGGAGTAAGCTGTCCGCAAATCAGCATGCGGCGCTCGGCTGTACGAAATGCAGTGGTCAAATCGGAAACCCGTTCTGCTTCTACCCGACGGATGCAGCGTACTTCAGGCATGGCAGTTGCTCCATATTGAAACAAAGGCTCCGACAGAGCGATATTAATCTGTACCGGTCCGCACTCGCGATGCGTGCATTCCAATATCGCTTCGTTCACCATGCGGTTGCAATACCATTCGTCTTCTTCGGAAAGGATTTCGGGCAGATGCACACTTTTCTTTACCAACGGACCAAACACGCCCGGTTGCGGCAGCGTCTGTCCGTCCATCTGTCCGATCCAGGCCTGCGGACGGTCGGCCGAAACCACAATCAGCGGAAGATGCTGATAAAAGGCCTCGCACACGGCAGGATGGATATTCAACAAAGCGGTGCCCGAGGTACAGCAAACCACCACCGGAGTGTTCCGCTCCTGAGCCAGACCAAGCGCCACAAAACCCGCGCTCCGCTCATCGGTCACCGAAAAGCACTCAAAGGCTTTATGAGTGACAAAAGTATGAATCAGCGGCGTGTTCCTGCTTCCAGGGCAAAGCACTACCGTGCGCACCCCATGCAGTTCGAGCAGAGACACTAACTGTAGGATATTCTTTTTTTCTGAGTACATAAATTATTTTGCATAACCATGATGCACCACAAAGCGCATCGTTCCCATCTTCTTTTCTGTTTCCTGCCATTCATCTTCCACCTGCGAAGAAGAAAGGATTCCCCCTCCGGCATAAAGCACAAACGCATCCGGCAGCATCTGCATACAGCGCAGATTCACATACAGATCGGTCTGTCCCTGCGGATCCAGCCAGCCCAAAAAGCCGGTGTAATAGGTACGGGGAGTCGTTTCATGCTCCAGGATGAACTGAAAGGCCTTTTCCTTGGGCACTCCGCACACGGCCGGTGTGGGATGCAGCAGTTTCAGCAAATCACCCAGTCCCTCACCTGCTGCCAACGCAAAGTGCACATCGGTTTTCAGATGCGCCAATGCTCCGGCACGTACCGGATAAGGACCGTTCTTTTCGGCACAGATTCCCTTTCGGGCCAATTGCGACAGAATATATTCGGTCACATAATTCTGCTCCGCACGGTTCTTGTCATCCCACTGTTGCGGCAGCTTGCCCTGTTGCAGACTCTGTGTTCCGGCCAGTGCCACCGTATGATAAGCTCCCTGCCCGCCAGAGAGAAGAATCTCGGGTGTGCAGCCCAACCAGAAACCGGTTTCGGGGGTGTAGAACAAATACACATAAGAGAACTCAAAACGGCAACAGGCCGCCCGGAAAGCGCGCAGCACGGAAAATCCTTCCTCCCGCCCGATACGGGCTCGACGCGAAAGGACCAGTTTTCGGCATTCGCCTTCACAGAGCTCCTGCAGAAACGATGCAAAGCAAGCCGAATAAGACTCCGATAACGGAGATACTTCCTCAGTAATCGTCCGGTCGAAGTCTTGTTCGGCTTTCAGAGAGAAGCAGATCCGCTCCTCAGGTTTCAATAATAATAAAGGATTTTGGAAATCTATTCGAAAGGGGGCAAACACAAATCCGGCTTTTCCATTCAGTAGGGAAATATTTTCCAGCTGCTCCACAGCCCCGTTTTGCATCAGTCCGTGACAGACATCATCCTGAGGCATGCGGTACAGGGCAAAGGAAGCGCCCTGCGCCAGCCACCTTTCTATATTACTCCATTCTTTTTCGTTTTCTTCAATCATTTTCTTTTCATCACACTGTTGACCACCCGCACGGAAGAAACCAATTTGCCGGTAGAAGTAAATACATCCACATTCCAAACGTGAGACGAACGGCCCAGATGCACACTTGTCGCCACGGCCCGCACGGTATCTCCTTCATGAGCAGAAGAGATATGGTTTCCGCTGACCTGCATTCCCACGACAAATTCATCGGGTTTGGCGGCAATCATGGAACCCAGTCCGGCAACGGTCTCAGCCAGAGCCAGTGTCGCTCCGCCATGCAGAATACCAAACGGCTGACGGTTGCGGTGATCTACCGGCATCGTGGCCTCCACCCGCTCGGGTGATGCAAAGGTATACTGAATGCCCAGATTACCCATCAGCGTCGACTTGGCCTGTTCGTTCAAGGCATCAAGCGGAATCTCTGATAAGTGAACTTCTGAAATAATGGCTTTTTCCACAGCTACAGCCACACCGTCCTCTTCGTTGGATAAGGTGGCGTAATCCACACATCGTTTCACGGAGTCGGGAGCGTTTCCCATTGCGATACCCAGTCCGGCCATCTGCAACATCGTCACGTCGGCCACTCCATTACCGATGGCAATCACTTCTTCAGTACGGATACCTGCCTTATCCATGAAAGCAGCCAAGGCACTCGCCTTGTCAATACCACAACCGACCACTTCCAGGAAGAAATCCTCGGTACGGAACACATCGAGCACACCGTTCAGGCGACGCTTCCAATGGTGTTCCAGGCTCACGAGCGACTCCTCGTCATCGCTCACCAATACCACCTTGCAAGGCGGATAGTCCACGGCAAGCGAAAATTCCTCGTCCTGCTGAATCTCCATATCATTGATGAAAGCTTCATCCACAATATGAGGGTCACTGGCATTATTCGTTATGATGCGGTTTTCGTTATAAGTAAAAATAGAGAACCCGTTCTTCTTGGCCTTTTTTTCCAGATAAGGCAACATTTCGGGGTTAATGCGGCGCTCAAACAGAACCTCTCCGTTCTGGGCACTGATAATCTGCCCGCCGTTATAAGAGAGGATATAGCCTTCGTAAGTGCCCAGTTCCAACATTTTGGCCAACGGTAACAAACCATACGTCGGTCTGCCCGATGCCAACATGATGCGTACTCCCATCTGCTGTACTTTGCGCAGAGTGGTCAGGGTGCGTTTCGTGATTTCGCCTGCCTTGTTCAGCAAGGTTCCATCCACATCGAGAACCAATAATTTGTACTTCATAGCCTATTCTTTTTAAAAGTTGTCGTTTACAAATATAGTAAAAGGCAAGCGCAAAGTCAAGTCCAAAACATGTTTTCAGAATTTGACTTTGGCGAACCGTGTCCTATATTTCACAAATATAAGAAATAGAAAATGAAAAACAGACTGCTCCGGCTACTTTTTTCTTTCTTCAAAAGAACATCCGAATGGTTTTCATCGGCAAAGCGCCTCGCATACAGCATCCTGAAAGTCGCGGCCCGACTTGAGCTTGACCAACCCCTGGTTGATGATACAAAATGCCAGCATGTGGTCGTTCGAAGCCTGCGCATATCCGGCCAAAGAAGCCACGGCACTAACAGAACCCGTCTTGGCACGTACGTTCTTATAGGCTTTTCCTCGCTTCATGCGCGATTTCAACGTACCGTCGCGACCGGCTATGGGGAGCGAGGTATACAGATGCGTAAAAATAGGATTATGCTGATAGGCATAGCGCAGGAAAGCTACCTCAAGCTCCGGAGTGAGATAAGTATACAGGGAAAGGCCGCTACCGTCGGCAATGCGATACAGGTCGGCATCATACCCCAATTCACGGATCAAGGTACGGATATAGTTTACTGCCTGACGGGCAGAAGCATAGGGCACACCACTTCGGGCCGCCAGCTGGTAGAACATGGATTCGGCATAGAGATTGTCGCTTTCCTTCATCATGGGCATCAGAATCTGATCTATGGCATGCGCCCGCTTGGTGATATAAAAGGCATCAGCCGGACATACGGCCTGTCCGGTCACACCAGCCGAAGCAATACCCTGCTCGCCGAGGGCACGCACAAACTGTTCCATAAAGCAGTCTTTCCCCTGATAGAGCAACGGAGTCAGGCGCTCGGCCTCATCATCCCAGCACCAGCCTTCGCCCCAACGGAGCGTGTCCTTGAAACTGACATCGGCATAGAGGGTTCCGGCTATGGAATCCACACCCAGCAACTTGACTTCCTCGGCAAAAGCATATAAGTCATCCTTACCGAAACGGGGGTCGAAGCCTCCCACCACATAAAGGTCGCCTTGCAGCACCCGGTTATTTACGGCTCCGGTGTGATACAACGTGGTCTGAAACGTATGCGAACCTCCCAGCACCGACAGGGCAGTAATGGAAGTCAGCAGTTTCATGGTCGAAGCCGGACGCATGCGCTGGCGGGCATTTACAGTATACAGCATCGTGTCGGCCGTAAGGTCGTAAACGCACAGTCCCAGCTGGGTAGTCTCAAACAAGGAAGAGGCACAAAGGCGGTCCAGTTCCTGACACAGTTCCTCGCGCCATTCCTGCTCTTCGGTTTCCTCATCGGCCGCTACCGCAGAAAGCGGACAGACGGCAAGCAACCACAGCATTCCGAACAGACGGAACAGATATCGGTTTACGTGCTGTTTCATTTTCCCATCCTTTTCAGTAAGACATGACAGAACTCTTCGGCCGGAAAAGGATTGACCACCAGTTGGGAACCGTCCTTCAGTGTCAGCATCACGGCATCGCGGCGACGTATCAGAAAGAAGGAGCGCAACTGAAACAGCTCTACCCGATCAATCTCTTCCAGACGCACGGCCTTTTTGCGGACAAAACGGCCCTTGTCTATCCACAGCACACCGTCATCGGTCAGTACATACGAGGTGTGAATCAGTCGTTCTACAATCAAAACCATCAGCACCAGGAAAACCAGTGCTGGAATGGGCTGCTTGATCCAAAAGAAGACAACGGCCAGCACGGTGCTGGGCAACAGGCATCCGATCAACAGGACCGGATCTATCTTGGCATGAAAAGTACGTATCATTGATTTCTATAAATTTGAATTGATCATTATGTTATTATTCACCTTACTTTATATTTCCAATATGCAAACAGACCAAAGTATGTGCACAAAAGAGCATTTTCATGTACACACCTCTTAGGCTATGTGCATGAAAATATGATTTTATGTACATTCTATTCCCTTATGGATTCAATGGTCGGTGTTTCACTTGCCGATTCGGAATGATTCATAAACAGATGGACCAGTCCGATATTGATATAATAATTGGAATTACCGATTTTCTCTTTATGCAATAATCCGGCTTTGACGATTTTATCCAAATACTTGGAAGCCGTCCGTCGCTCAACCATCATATCCCTTTCCATATATTCTATCTTCGTATAGGGATGAAAAAAAAGATTATTCAGCAATTCATGCTTATATTGTTTTTCGAACAAAGGCCTTAATATCGCTTTATATTGATTCATCAAGTCTGATATTCCTTTTACAAGCCTTATTGTTTCTATGGCGGTTTCCTCAACTCCTTTTAAAATAAACAGAATCCAGTTCTCCCACTCCACTGCATTGTCCTCTCCTTTTTCACGAATTGCCTGAATCAGATAATAATATTCAGCCTTATGATGGGTTATGTATCTGCTTAAATACAATATCGGCAAATCCAATAAACCGGATATCACCAGATACAACACATTAATGATTCTTCCGGTCCGTCCATTCCCATCATAAAAAGGATGAATACTCTCAAACTGATGATGGATAATAGCCATTTTTATCAAGGGGTCTAAGTCACTCATGTCCTCATCATTGATGAACCTCTCCAGATTCTGCATATAACTCAGAATCTGATTACCATCCTGAGGAGGAGTGTATACCACTTCACCGTCATTCCTTTTTAGTTTCGTACCTGGCACCGTCCGAAAACCGGCACTGTTTTGTTCCAATTCTAACTGAATTTGCTTGATGACATTATTGGTCAGCAGTTTGTTCTCCCGAACCAGAGAAAATCCCTTTTCTATCGCTTCACGATAGTCAAGCACTTCCTTTGCAGACGCATTAATTATATTCTGTTGAAGATTAAGCCCGGCTTTATAAAGATCATCTTGTGTAGTCACTATGTTCTCTAGCTCAGAACTGTCTTTTGCTTCCTGTAGTGTCAATGTACTGATAAGGATTCGTTCGTTAGGAATTGTTCGGGCTATTCCTTTCAATTCCGCGAGCCGTCTATGTGATTTGTTCAACTGCTTTAAAACAATCTTTGATTCCAAATCAAAGTTCAGAGGCAGCAAAGGTATCGTATAATTTTCTTTCATTCTATGTCTATATTATGCTCGTGCGGCTTTTCAAGCAAATATCGTAATTTTTACACAAAAAAGCTCTGTTCTTTCTAAAAAAACAGAGCTTAAACCAATAAAATAGTCATTATAATGATACGGATCAAATCATATTCTCATAAAGCGCATCCGCTAATCTGCCCGAATCAGACGAACCTGAATGTGTCCGTCCTGATCCAAGGTATATTCACTCCACACGCTATTATATGAACTTTCTAGAACGGTACGAAAATCCTGACGTACTTGCAGACAGAAAGGACGGACGGCACCTTGGAGAATATAATACGACCATAAATCTCCTTCACGTGCCAAAGGACAGGCATCTACAATCTTACCTTCGGGAGTATAGACCACCAAAAGACCTTCCCGATTCGGATAATTATAGGATTTCGGCACGTCACCGAACTTGTATAGGGAACAAACCACATATTTACCGGCACGGAAAGTATATAATGGATACCACCCAATGGTTCGTTTCTCACAGGTCGGGTCTATTCCGTCGGGAATGAAGCGACGGACGTAACCCACACTCAACGGCTCCTCCGAGGCCGAAGAAAGTCCGCCTTCTGCTGCAGATGCTTTCTTCCGGCTCTCTAAAGAAAACAGATTCTTCACATCGTCCCGATCACCGAAAGGACGGAACAGAGACAGATAATCGGCAAAGGAAACAGACACGTCCTCCGCATCGCGTTCCTTTATTTCCTTCCAGACTTTCTGAGTCTGTACGCCGGTAATCTGGCCGTCGCCACGGATCTCATAACGCATGCGGCGCACTTCAAAATCCTGATTTCCAAAGTCAGCCAACTGCTGTTCATTCAGACAAGAAGCCTGATCGGACACAAAGACCATGCTGTCCAGGTTGCCTTTCATACGGAAATCAGATACACCACCCATATAAGGGACGACGCCTTTGCGTCCCAATACCCGATAATCCAGCGGGAAACCGGTTGGAGTATAAGTGGCCATCACGTAGTCCGTAAAATTCCAGCCCTTGTGGTTCAGTTCACAATCTATACGGAAAAAGGCTACATCCAGATTTTTGTAAGGAATGACTGAACCTTTCAGGTGCACGATAGTGGCACCTTCGTAATCCTCATCAATCATCTTGGGCAAAAACAGCGTATCGAAACCGCTTGCTACATTCGTCTCATTGATTCCTCCCTTGCCAAACAGATCTAAGGAAAACTCCTTGCCCTTCCACGGTTCAAAGCCGGATTTGTAATGCTGATAAGCTACGTTCCGGACAGATTCGTAGAGCGTTAAGGCCGAAGCAGGAGGACAAGCCGGCGCAGACTTCTTGCGCAAGGTATAGATAAACGGCAAGGAGGGGTTTTTCAAGGAATAGATCCGTGCTTTCTGAAGATCATGGCTGATTCTTACGGAAAACTCCACATCTTTTCCGTGATACCAATATTCTGAAGCCGGATAAATGCTTCCATCCGCATCCATATCAGTTTCATCACCTAAGTCCCAACCATCCGGCCGCTCCGCTTCTCCTTGAAAGATACACGCTTTCTGCTGGTGCGCATCTTTTGAAGACAACCAGAATGATATTTTCAGATCATTTACTTTCTCCCAAATCAGAGTCTGGGAAATCGTATCGTTCTGAAAGAACAAAGTGTCTTTGGAAAGTTTTGGATTTCCCAAAGTGATACTACTCAAAGCCGGTATAAAATTCAGTAACCCAAATAAAAGAACTGTCTTTTTCATCATGTTGCGTAAAGTAAAAGCAACCCCGAAAAATCTTCAAACGGCTTCCGGAGTTGCTTCAAAAAACATATATCCTTTAAAGAGGCATGGCCTCCCCATAATAATATTCATAGGCCAGTGACAGGGCACGCACGATCTGCGGATACTTGTCTTTCATGGCAGACTCAAGTGCTTTCTTTTCTTTTTCATAAGGAGAGTCCGTTCCGTTCTTTGCCGGGCTTGACCAATAAAAAGCCCAGAAATCAAACTGTGCCGCCTTGCTTCTTTTAGACAGTTCCGCAAAGAAAGCGTCCTTTTTCCCGGCCATCAGTTCGTGCAATACCTCCTGCAAGTAATTGGGAGCATCAGCATCCCAACTACTGCCGTAAGTCAGATCCACCAAATGTGGTATCAGCCGCGCATCGTCCACCTGATCCAAAGACTTCAAAGATTCGATATGCTTCGGCGCCTGTTGATACAGCCGGTCATACGAGCCGGTCAAAGGATCATAATGATGGTAAACGGCTATAAACTCTTCCCATGAATTCGGGAAAGCCTCCAGAAAAGCCATTTGTTTTTCTTTTGACTGTGGATTGAGATTCAATTGCGAAGAAACTCTCTTTAAATCCAGTATCTTGCAGGCATCTTGCTTATTTTCAGCTGCAGCTGGCAGACAGAAACTACCGGCAAGCAAAAGCAGCATCAGACTTGTTTTCTTCATGGCTGTATCTTTTAAAGATGAAACATGGCGAACAACATAAGTTGCTCGCTTTCATACAAATGATGCTCCTAAATGTAAACAATTCATAGGACACCCCAAAAAATTGAGGGCAGTTTTTGAGGAAAAGTATACTAAAGTATACCTAAAAAGAGAGTATACGCCTTTTTTTCATCTGAAAAGAGGCTGATTTAAAGTACAGGACTGACCATAACAAAATGGAAACCATACAAAGCTTTCAGTTTCCATTTGCTTGATAAGAATCATTTTCACGAAACAGACCTTTTAAACCATCATATCATTCTAGAGAGATTCTTGCATATATATGCATACAAAACAAGCATAAAAACAGTATATATGCAGCATTTATGCAAAAGAAGGACGCAAACCTCAAAGCATGAAGATGCGGTGAGCATCAGAAAACACCACAGTGGTTGCCGAAAAGCATCACGGTAACTCTCCCAAAACATCAAAGTGTTTTCAAGAAACGGTAAAAATCCCTATTTTCTTGCCTTCTTTTCGGCTAAATGAAAGCTTGGGAAAATACTTATTTTCCATATAAAATTCTACCAATCAACATTTTATTTCCAAAAGCCATTCCTGAGACTGGCGATTTTCCAGCCAACCGTCCTTTAGGTCAGAAAAACCGGATTCTCCAGAAGTATCAAAAGCAAAATGACAGAATGTCAAAAGCAGAAAACAGGAAGGCTTACGGAAAGTAACAAAAATCAATAGCATCATATAATTCTACATCATTATAGTTGTTTATTACATTTTACGCGACAGGGCATTTTTGTTATTTTGCTTTCAGGAACGAACCGACGGACCGTATAAAACGGTATCAATCTGGCAAAACCGGATGAGCATAAGACCTTAAATTAAGAGAAACGGAAACAAAGAATTAACCTAAATATTTTTATCATGGAAAAGTTCAATCAGATATTTATCTATTTTATCTGCCTGGTATCCGCCATGGGAGGACTGCTTTTTGGATATGACTGGGTGGTTATCGGTGGCGCAAAACCATTTTATGAAGCCTTTTTCGATATCTCCGGCAATGAAGGCATGCAGGCACTGGCCATGAGCATCGCCCTGCTGGGATGCCTTCTGGGAGCGACAATGGCCGGATTTCTGGCCGACAAATACGGACGCAAGAAGCTGCTTATCTTCTCGGCATTCGTTTTTTTCGTCTCTTCCTGGGGAACAGGGGCTTCAAATAACATTCCGACATTTATTCTGGCCCGGCTGGTCGGAGGCATTGCCATCGGACTGGCGGCCGACCTTTCACCCATGTATATCGCCGAGGTTGCCCCAACACACATCCGCGGCAAACTGGTCACCCTGAACCAGCTCACCATAGTCATCGGCATTTTGGGGGCACAGATTGTCAATATGCTCATAGCCGAACCGGTTGCCGCTGAAGCAACGGCTGCCGATATTTTAAATTCATGGAACGGACAGAGCGGCTGGAGATGGATGTTTTGGGCTGTATGTATCCCCTCGGGAATCTTTTTCCTGCTGTCGATGTTCATCCCCGAAAGTCCTCGCTGGCTGGTCGGCGCCGGACAGAATGAACAGGCACAGAAGGTTCTGACCTCAATAGGAGGCACGGAATATGCCAAATCCGAACTGGAAAGCTACGCAAAGGCGAATACCTCCGCACAGTCCGAAAAGGGAGCCTTGTCTCTGCTCTTCTCCTCTAAAATGAGAAACGTGCTGGTCATCGGTATCGTCATCGCCATGTTCCAGCAATGGAGCGGCACGAACGTGATCTTCAACTACGCACAGGAAATATTCCAGGCCGCAGGATATGGCATCTCGGATGTTCTGATGAATATCGTGGTGACAGGAATTGCCAACCTGATATTTACCTTCGTTGCCATCTATACGGTGGAACGTCTGGGACGAAAAACCCTGATGCTCATCGGCTCCCTGGGGCTGGCCGGTATCTATACCCTGCTCGGACTGAGCTATTTCTTTGAGTTCAAGGGCTTCATCATGATTGTATTTGTTGTTCTGGCCATCGGATTCTATGCCATGTCGCTCGGACCGATCACTTGGGTTCTGCTCTCGGAAATATTCCCGAATAAAGTGCGCGGCGTGGCTATGGCGGTCTGCACCGCAGCCTTATGGATAGCCTCATTCCTGCTTACCTACACCTTCCCGTTCCTGAATTCCGGACTGGGCACAGGCGGCACCTTCATGCTCTATGCGGCAATCTGTTTCTTCGGATTCATCTTCGTGCTCCGAAGAATTCCGGAAACCAAAGGCAAATCACTGGAAAATATAGAAAAGGAACTTATAAAATAACCCATTAACATTTTACCCAATCATGGAAAAAATAACCGAATATCTGATTCAAAGTACGGTACACACCTCCGAGGTAAGAGCTTGGGAGGAAATCGTCATGCTGCCTACTTATGGTATTGGAAAAGAGGAAAAGAATCCGGTTTTTCTTGAAAAACGGGTTTATCAGGGCAGCACCGGTTCGGTATATCCTTATCCCGTAGTTGAAAAAATAGAAGATGAAAAACACGACCATCCCTGGAGAGCTTTCTTTATAGAGAATGAATATATCAAGGTCATGATTCTCCCGGAACTGGGCGGACGTATCCAGATGGCCTACGACAAAGTAAAAAAGCGCCACTTTGTTTATTATAACCAGGTCATCAAACCGGCTCTGGTGGGACTCACCGGTCCCTGGATTTCCGGAGGTATCGAGTTTAACTGGCCGCAACATCACCGTCCGAGCACTTATCTGCCTACCGACTGCACCATAGAAGAATTCCCCGACGGAAGCAAAACCATCTGGTGCAGCGAAGTGGAACGCATGTTCCGCACCAAAGGTATGGCCGGATTCACGCTCTATCCCGGAAAAGCATATATCGAAATCAAAGCAAAGGTTTACAACCGCACTCCGTTCCCGCAGACTTTCCTGTGGTGGGCCAATCCGGCAGTGGTGGTGAACAAGGATTATTATTCGGTATTCCCGCCTGATGTCAATGCCGTGTTCGATCATGGAAAACGGGCCGTATCCAGCTTCCCGATTGCTACAGGAGAATATTATAAGGTGGACTATTCTGCCGGAGTGGACATTTCCAGATATAAAAACATTCCTGTTCCTACGTCTTATATGGCCATAAATTCCAAGTTTGACTTTGTGGGCGGATATGAGGAACATATTGAAGCCGGACTGCTCCATGTGGCTGATCATCACGTAAATGCCGGCAAAAAACAGTGGACCTGGGGGCACGGGGACTTCGGACAGGCCTGGGACCGCAATCTGACAGACGAAGACGGACCGTATATCGAACTGATGACCGGTATGTATTGCGACAACCAGCCCGATTTTGCATGGCTGCAACCTTATGAAGAGAAATCATGGGTGCAGTATTTCATGCCTTATCAGAAAGTGGGAATGGTGAAGAACGCCACGCGCGACGCCCTGATCAATCTCCTTCCCGACGGCAAGGATCAGATGAAAGTGATTCTGTATACCACCGCAGCACACCGCGAAGTGCGCGTCATGCTCACTCATGCCATTAACGGAAAGATTTATCTGGATGACCATATCGCCGTGGCTCCGGACAATGCTTATACGAACACCGTGGCCTGTGACACACAGAAAACGGAAGAACTGAAACTGACGGTACTCGATGAAAACGGAAAGGTTCTGGTAAGCTACCAGGCTGAGAAACCGGAAATCCGACCGATTCCGGAACCGGCTAAAGCCGCGCTCGATCCGAAAAAGATTGCCAGCATGGAGCAACTGTTCCTCACCGGACATCATCTGGAACAATATCGCCACGCCACTTATCACCCTATGGATTACTATATGGAGGCACTTAGTCGCGACGAAGGCGACATCCGCTGCAACAATGCCGTGGGTCTGTTATTGATGCGCCGCGGACGCTTTGCCGAAGCGCAGAAGTATTTTGACCGTGCCATCGCAACCCAAACCGAACGCAACCCAAATCCGTACGACGGAGAACCGTATTATAATCTGGGATGGAGCAAGAAAATGCAAGGGGATATTGATGGAGCGTATGATGCTTTCTTCAAGGCAACCTGGAACGCGGCATGGCAGGATTCCGGCTATATGGGACTGGCACAGATTGACATGATCCGCAAGGATTATGCCAACGGACTCGATCATATAGACCGTTCCTTGTTCCGCAACTGGCTGAATCATAAGGGACGGCAACTGAAAACATCTTTCTTGCGCAAGACCGGCGCCTACGACAAGGCCGAAGCACTGATTCGGGAATCCCTGAGTATGGACCGGTTCAATATGGGTTGCCGTTTCGAAGCTTATCTCATCAACAGCCTGCAAGGAAATACCGAGGCCGCATCGGCCGTCAAGGCAGAAATGAAATCTCTGATACACGGCTCCGTGCACAGTTATCTGGAGTATGCCATTGACTATGCTGCCGCAGGCATGTATGAAGAGGCCACGCAACTGCTCTCCTTCCTGACCGAAGAGAAAGAAGCTGCTTATCCAATGGTCTATTATGCCCTGGGATACTTCGCCTCCAGAATGGAAAAACAAGACGAGGCTGTTTCGCTCTACCAAAAGGCAGAAACCGTATGCCCGGACTATTGCTTCCCGAACAAGCTCGAAGAGGTACTGATGCTTCAGGATGCCATGAAACTGAATCCGGAAGGGGCCAAGGCTCCCTATTATCTCGGAAACTTCCATTACGCAGCCCGCATATATGACGAAGCCATTGCCTGCTGGGAAAAATCTGCTTCGCTCGACGACACATACCCGACAGTACTGCGTAATCTGTCACTGGCTTACTACAACAAACAGAATAATCCGGAAAAAGCACGGACCATGCTGGAAAAAGCCTATAAACTGGATGAATCGGATGCCCGCATCCTGATGGAACTGGACCAGCTGTACAAAAAACTCCGTTATCCGCACCGGCAGCGCCTGGACTTCCTGAACGCACATGCTGCTGTTGTAGAACAACGGGATGATTTGTGCATTGAACGCATCACACTCTACAACCAGATTGGTGACTATCAGACGGCATACGATCTGATCAACACCCGCAAATTCCATCCGTGGGAAGGCGGTGAAGGAAAAATTACAAGCCAATATGTGTTCTGCCGCGTGGAATTGGCCAAACAGGCTTTAAAGGAAAAGCGGTATGCCGATGCCGTGCGCCTGCTGAAAGAAACAGAGAAATATCCGGAAAATCTGGGCGAAGGCAAGCTTTCGATGGCCGAAGAGAACGACATTCACTATTGGATGGCTTGTGCATACGAGGGCCTTCAAGAAACAACGCTGGCCCGGGAGTATTTTGAAAAAGCAACCCAAGGTTCTGCCGAACCGGCCATAGCCTTTTTCTATAACGACCAGCAGCCGGACAAAATTTTCTACCAGGGACTGGCCTGGCGCAAACTGGGAAAAGAGGAAAAAGCACGCAGCTGCTTCAACAAACTCATCAAACACGGAGAAAAGCATCTGTTCGACAAAGTGAAAATAGATTACTTTGCCGTATCCCTGCCCGACTTGCTGATTTGGGATGATGACTTGAATGTACGCAATCTGATTCATTGTAATCTGGTCATGGGCATCGGATATCTGGGATTGGGAAACAAGGAACTGGCAAGGAAATTCCTTTCAGAAGTTGTCCGTCTGGATATCAACTATCAGGCAGGAGCTCAACTGCTTGCCTTATGTGATATACTTTAGAATAGGTGGTTAGGTTTATAAATTCAAAACAAGGAAAGCCATGTATCCATAGTTCCAGCAACTTGGGTGCATGGCTTTTTCAAGAAAAAAAAGGTTTTCCTCTTGGAGAAACCAGGATTTTTTACGAATATTATCAGATAGAGGAAACGCTCGCACCGGAAGTAATGCAGGACATTGCGGAATGGATTAACCGAACCCGTTGGCGGAATTAATTTAGCGCATACTTAACCCTGC